>DASUVG010000135.1:0-14561 GCA_036379135.1 Longimicrobium sp. | reverse complement strand
CGAGGAGTTCATCCCCAACGACGTAAAGCTGGACGGCGAGGCGCGGGTGATGATCCTCACCGGGCCCAACATGGCGGGCAAGTCCACCGTCCTGCGGCAGGTGGGATTGATCCAGCTGCTGGCGCAGGTGGGCTCGTTCGTCCCCGCGCGGGCGGCGCGGGTGGGGATCGCGGACCGCATCTTCACCCGCGTGGGCGCGTCGGACAACCTGGTGCGCGGGCAGTCCACCTTCATGGTGGAGATGAACGAGACGGCGGCCATCCTGCACGCCGCCACGCCCCGCTCGCTGGTGCTGCTGGACGAGATCGGCCGCGGGACGTCCACCTGGGACGGGCTTTCGGTGGCGACGGCGACGACGGAGCACCTGCACGACCAGGTGGGGTGCAAGACCATCTTCGCCACGCACTACCACGAGCTCACGCGGCTGGACGAGCGGCTGGACGGGGTGGTGAACTTCAGCGTGGCCGTGCGCGAGGTGGGCGAGGACATCGTCTTTCTCCGCCGGCTGGTGGAGGGCGGGGCGGACCGCTCGTACGGCGTGGAGGTGGCGCGGCTGGCGGGGCTGCCGGAGACGGTGGTGGACCGCGCGCGGCAGATTCTGCGCGAGCTGGAGGAGCAGTCCGCGGCCCAGGGCCGTGCCGCCCCCCCGCCCGACGTGCAGCTGGGCCTGTTCGAGATCGGCCTGCCGCACCCCGTGGTCGAGCGCCTGCGCGTGATGGACGTGGACGGCCTTACGCCGCTGCAGGCGCTGAACCTGCTGGCGGAGCTGAAGAAGGCGGCGAAGGGGTGAACGGGTGAAGGGGTGAACGGGTGAACGGGTGAACGGGTGAACGGGTGAACGGGTGAACGGGTGAACGGGTGAACGGGTGAACGGGTGATGGAGTGATGCGCCGTTTCTGCTCGCGCGGTGTCCCGGCCGCTCCATTTCGACGAGACACACGATCCTGACGCATCCGCATGGCCCGCAGGCATCCTTCCTCCGGCGTACCCCTGGTCCCGGTCTTCCTGCTTCCGGGAGGCGCGGCGCTTCTCCTCTTCGCGTCGATGGGGATGTGCTACGGGGGCGAAGAAGCGGAGGGGTGCACGGCGGAGTACGTCTACGGCATCCACGTCACCGCGAGCGACGCGCGTACCGGCGAGGCGCTGGACAGCGTCTCGGGCCTCGTGCGCGAGGGGGCGTGGGTCGACACGCTGCGGGAGACGTGGGGCCCTCCGGCGATGGCGGCGGGCGAGCGGCCAGGGACGTACGCGCTGGAGGTGCGCGCGCCCGGATACGCCACGTGGGAGACGGCGGGCGTGGTGGCGCCGGACCTCGGGTGCCACGTGGGCACGAAGAAGCTGCACGCCCGGCTTTCGCCGCTCGGCGGCCGATAGGCCGCTGGGCCTCGCCCGAGTTGCGCTGCGAACGGCATCGGTCTGCGTCCGCGGGGCGCCCCCTCTCCCGGCCTCTCCCCCAAAAACCCCTGGGGGAGAGGTGACGCGCATCGACGGCTCGGCGTATGGGCAATCCGCTCGACGGGCAGCCGAAGCGCGATCGAATTCTCCCCCTCTCCCGCGCAGCGGGGGAGGGGGCCGGGGGGAGGGGGCTCCGTCGGACGCAGTTCGATACGTTTCGAACCGCCTCGTCGTCACCAGCCCCAACCTCCCTCCGGGGTTTTTTGGGGGAGGTGCGAGCCTGGGCGAGCAGAGAGCGCGCCCGGCGGACGCAGCTCGAGGCTCGTCGCCGCGCCTGCTTCCCGCCGGCCCCATCCACATTCCTTTCCCGACGTTGTCGTCCTGTCTTCGACGCGCACGGTTGCGAATCGCCGCGCGAGCGACGATCTTCGGCGCAAGGAAAATGCAGCAGGCGATCCCCGCCCCCATCCATTCCATGAACCCGACGCGCACCCTTGCCGCGCTGGCCCTGGCCGTTGCCGCCACGGCCGCGTGCCAGCGCAAGCCCGTGGTGGAAACCGAGCCCGTGGCGCTTACCCCGCCCGCCTTTCAGTACCCCGAAGAGCTGTGGGACGCGGGGGTGGAGGGCAAGACGGTGCTGCGGATTCTGATCACCGAGCAGGGCGGCGTGGACAGCGCCCGCGTGGAGACGCCCAGCGGCTACGCGGCGTTCGACAGCGCGGCGCTGGCGGGGACCGGGGCGCTGCGCTTCGACCCGGCAAAGCGGGACGGCACCCCCATCCGCAAGTGGGTGCTGCTCCCCGTGGAATTCGACATCACCCCGGCCGACTCGGCAAAGCCCGCGGCCGCGCAGGAGAGCACGCCCCAATGACGCAGTCCGCGCTCGACGTCGCCTTTTCGCGGCCCCGCCACCAGCGCCCGTACGACAACGTGCTGGGCACCATCGGCTGGACCCCCCTCATCCGCCTGAACCGCGTGAACGCGGGGATCCGCACCCCCATCTACGCCAAGGCCGAGTTCTTCAACCCCGGTGCCAGCGTAAAGGACCGCATCGGCCCCGCCATCATCGAGGCGGCAGAGGCGGACGGCACGCTGCGCCCCGGCGGCACCGTGGTGGAGGGCACCTCCGGCAACACGGGGCTCGGGCTGGCCCTGGCCGCGGCCATCAAGGGGTACCGCTGCATCTTCACCATCCCCGACAAGATGAGCCAGGAGAAGGTGCGCCTGCTCAAGGCGTTCGGGGCGGAGGTCATCGTCACCCCCAGCGCGGTGGCGCCCGACCATCCCGACAACTACGTGATGCGGGCCAAGCAGATCGCCCACGACACGCCCAACGCCATCCTGGCCAACCAGTTCTACAACCAGGCCAATCCGCTGGCCCACTACCGGACCACGGGCCCGGAGCTGTGGGAGCAGACGGAGGGGCGCATCACCCACTTCGTCTCCGCGGCGGGGACGGGCGGCACGATCACGGGCGTGGGCCGCTACCTCAAGGAGCGCAAGCCGGACGTCCGCATCATCGGCGGCGACCCGCAGGGCTCCATCCTGGCGGAATACTCCCGGACGGGGGTGAAGCCGGAGTCCGCGCCGTACAAGGTGGAGGGGATCGGCCAGGACAAGATCCCCGGGACGCTGGACATGTCCGTCGTGGACGAGTGGCGCACGGTGGACGACCGCACGTCCATGGGGATGGCCCGCCGGCTCACGCGCGAGGAGGGGCTGTTCGTCGGCGGATCCACCGGGCTGATCGCGCACGTGGCGCTGGAGATCGCCCGCGAGGTGGACGATCCGGACGCCTGCATCGTCTTCGTCCTGTGCGACACGGGGGAGCGCTACCTGTCCAAGGTGTTCAGCGACGAGTGGATGCAGGAGAACCAGCTGCTGGACCCGGCGCGCATCTCCGCCGGCGACGCGCTGTCGGGGAAGGAGAACGGCGCGCCGCGGGAGCTGGTGTTCGTGGCCCCCGAGACGCCGGTGCGGCAGGCGCTGGGGCTGATCACCACCCACAACGTGAGCCAGCTGCCGGTGATCGTGGAGGGCGACTGCGTGGGCCACCTGGCGGAGAGCTCGCTGATGGCGCGGGTGATCGAGGACACCAGCGTGCTGGACCAGTCCGTCCAGCACGTGATGGACGCGCCGCTGCCGGTGGTGGACGCCCACGTGGACATGCCCGGCCTTACCCGCCTGCTCTCGCGGCAGAACCCGGCGGTGCTGGTGCGCCGCGGCGGCCGCCTGGCCGGGATCATCACCCGCTACGACGCGCTCCGCTACATCACCGACCACCGCTGACCGGCGGACCGAACCGGTCGATCGGAATCGGCCCCGGCCCCACGCGCCGGGGCCGATCTGCGTCCGGGCCCGCGGCGACCGCAGACGGACAGGGGTGCGGCAGGGGGTCCGCGCGAAGGGCACGCCCCCTCCGGGCTCGTAAACCTCGCCCACCTCCCCCAAAAAACCCTGGGGGAGGTTGGGTGGAGCGCTGAGATCGCGGCGCGGCGGCTTTCGATCGGTCTGCACCGGACGCGAGCGCCCGCTCCCGGCTTTTCCCCCGACGAACGCGGGGGAGAGGGGGATTTCGATCGGGGGCGGGCCGGCGCCGGTGATACTAAATCCGGGGAAAAGAACGTGACTTCCTGAGGGAGCGCACGCGCAGATCCTCCCGCCTGCACTGACTCGGGCGCGCGACCGAAGGACCTCCTCTCGGCTGCGCAGGGGCCGGATCAGGACTCGGAACCAGCCCCTTCGTTCTGCTGGCGAGGTCCTTCAGTCGGCGCGCCGGGTTCCCGGTCAGGGCAGGGTTCAGCGCGGCGCCTCTCTCAGGAAGTCATACGCTCTATTGCCGGCGCCGGTGTGAGGGGGACGGTCTGGGATCCGAACGACTGCGCGGCGGCGGCTTGGCGGAACGGTGGACGCGCGGTGGCCGGAGAGTGGCTGATACGGCACGCTGGAGCAGGCACGGCATGGGTTCTGAGGCGCGCGCCGCCCTGTGACCTCGCGTATTCTGTTTCCTGCGAGGCGTTTTCGTACACGCGTTCGAAACGGCGACTCCGTTGACGCTCGTTCCGAACTTGTTACATTGATGGCTGTCTCGTGCAACCCGGGCGTGCTACCGTTACGCACCGGACGAGGCTGTCCGGCGGTAAACCTCCAACTCCCCCGAGGAAACTTGATGATTCGACGTTCGCACGCGGCGGCTGCGCTGCTGTGGGCGCTCCTTGCGTTGCTGGGCTGGACAGCCCCGGCGGCGGCGCAGGGCGTGACCACATCGGCAGTCACCGGCCGGGTCACCAACGAGCAGGGTGAGCCCATCGAAGGGGCGGCCGTTGTGGCCACCAACACGCGCACCGGGGCGGAGTACCGCGCCGTGACGCGCGGGGATGGGCGCTTTCTGCTGCAGGGCCTGCAGCCCGGCGGGCCCTATCGCGTGCAGGCCTCTCGCGTGGGCCTGGCCACGCAGTCGCGCGCCGGCCTGCAGCTGGCGCTCAGCCAGACGGAGTCGGTGGACTTCACCCTGGCGGCCCAGGCGGTGCTGCTGGAGGCGATCGCCGTGACGGCCGAGGACGAGGGAGCGGTCATCTCGCCCGGACGCACGGGCGCGGCCATGGTCATCAGCGACTCGTCCATCAGCCGCCTGCCCACCATCAGCCGCGACTTCACCGACTTCGTTCGCCTGGTGCCGCAGATCAGCACCCAGGGGAGCGGAACCAGCGGCGGCGGGCGCAACTTCCGCTTCAACAGCATCCAGATCGACGGCGCGGCCAACAACGACCTGTTCGGCCTTGCGTCCAGCGGCACCCCGGGCGGCCAGGCCGGCGCCAAGGCCATCACCCTGGAGGCCATCCAGGAGTACCAGGTGGTGCTGGCCCCGTTCGACGTGCGCCAGGGCGGCTTTACCGGCGCCGGCATCAACGTGGTGACGCGCTCCGGGAGCAACGACTTCGAGGGCTCGTTCGCCTTCTTCGGCCGCAACGAGAACCTGGTGGGCAACTACCAGTTCGACCAGGGCGGCAACACCATCCGCTCCAGCGACATCGCCGACTTCACGCAGAACGAGCTGGCCTTCTCGCTGGGCGGCCCCATCGTGCGTGACCGCGCCTTCTTCTTCCTGGCGGGCGAGCTGTCCCGCCGCGAGGCGCCGGGCGGCGTGTTCATCGGCAGCGACCTGCGGGCCACCGGCGGCGCCACCATCAACGGCGCCCGCGTGGACTCGGCGCGCAGCATCCTGCAGACGGTGTACGGCTACGACGCCGGCGACATCGGCGAGGTGCCGCTGCAGCGCCAGAGCGACAACCTGTTCGCCCGCCTGGACTTCAACCTGGGCGCCAACAACCGCCTGACGGTGCGCCACAACTACGTGGACGCCTGGGACGACAACTTCTCGCGCAGCGACGCGGCGTTCCCGCTGTCGCTGGGCGGTTACGTGTTCAACAGCACCACCAACGCCAGCGTGGCGCAGCTGAACACCACCCTGGGCAACCAGGTGTTCAACGAGCTGCGGGTGGGGTACACCACCATCCGCGACAGCCGCGACATCCCGTCGGACGTCTTCCCGCGCCTGGAGATCGACCTTCCCGCGGGCTCGTGCGCCGGCACCTCGTGCCGCATCCTGGCCGGGTCGGAGAACTCGTCGGTGGCCAACGCGCTGGACCAGGACGTCCTGGAGATCACCAACGACGTGAGCCTGTCGCGCGGCATCCACAGCATCACCGTGGGTACCACGAACCAGTTCTTCGACTTCAGCAACCTGTTCGCGCAGAACATCTACGGCCTGTACCGGTTCAGCAACCTGCAGGCGCTGGCGGCGGGCACGCCCACCCAGTACTCGTACGCGTTCTTCAACGACACGGTGACGGGGGCCAAGGAGCGCGCCGAGTTCGCCGTGCAGTCGCTGTCGTTCTACGCGCAGGACCGCATGTCGCTGGGCGCGCGCTTCACGCTCACGCCGGGCATCCGCTTCGACCTGACGCGCTTCCCCGACAACCCGGGTCGCAACCCGCGCTTCGAGACGGCGTTCCAGTCGGCGTACACGGCGGCCGGCCTGGGCACCTTCGACCGCCGCACGGACCAGATCCCGGAGAGCAACCTGCAGGTGAACCCGCGCATCGGGTTCAACTGGGATGTCACCGGCAACCAGACCACGCAGGTGCGCGGCGGCGTGGGCCTGTTCTCGGGCCGCACCCCGTACGTGTGGATCAGCAACGCCTACGGCAACACGGGGCTGGACTACACGCGCTTCACCTGCACGGGCACGGCCGCCAACGCGACCAACCGCGCGCCCGCGTTCGTGGCCAACCCCAACAACCAGCCCCGCTACTGCGTGAACTCCGCGGGCGTTCCGCAGCCGGTGAGCGCGCTGGCCAACGAGATCAACACGGTCGACCCCGACTTCAAGATGCCGCAGGTGCTGCGGTTCTCGGCGGCCGTCGACCACCAGCTGCCGTTCGGCCTGGTGGGCACGCTGGAGGGCCTGTACACCAGCGCCCGCAACGACCCCGCCTACCGCGACCTGACCCTGGTGCCGGTGACCACGGGGCAGACGATGGTGGAGGGCCGCCAGGCGTGGACGCGCCTGACCACGCCGGGCTTCGGCAACGTGTACGACGTGTACAACACGGACAAGAACTTCAGCTACAGCCTTACGGCGCAGCTGCAGCGTCCGTTCCTGGACGGGTGGGAGGCCATGCTCGCCTACACGTTCAGCAAGTCCGAGGACGTGAACAGCCTTACGTCCAGCACGGCGCGCAGCAACTACCGCTTCAACCCGATCGCGGGGAACCCCAACGATCCGGAGCTGCGCACCAGCAACAACGACGTGCCGCACCGCGTGGTGGGCAGCTTCAGCCGCCAGTTCAAGTTCGACGTGCTGGGCCGCGCCGCGACGGACATCTCGCTCATCTACGTGGGCGAGAGCGGCCGCGCGTACAGCTACACGTACCTGGGCGACGTGAACGGCGACTCGCAGGACGGCAACGACCTGATCTACGTCCCGGCCACGCAGGCCGAGGCGCGGTTCGAGCCGGTGAGCGCCACCAACCCGTTCACGCCCGAGGCTTCGTGGGCCAACCTCGACGCCTTCATCAACTCGGTGGAGTGCCTGCGTGAGGCCCGCGGGTCGGTGATCGAGCGCAACGCCTGC
Organism: Longimicrobium sp.; assembly: GCA_036379135.1. Classification (GTDB taxonomy): domain Bacteria; phylum Gemmatimonadota; class Gemmatimonadetes; order Longimicrobiales; family Longimicrobiaceae; genus Longimicrobium. The sequence goes on along the minus strand of DASUVG010000135.1, from coordinate 7,030 downwards.
CGCACGCCGTGGAGCAACCGCTTCGACGTGCGCCTGGCCCAGGTGCTGCCCACCTTCCGTGGGCAGGGCGCGCAGCTGACCATCGACGTGCTGAACTTCGCCAACCTGCTCAACCGCGAGTGGGGCCGCAGCGAGTTCGTGGGCAACCAGGCCGACCAGGCGCTGCGCCGCTCGGGCAACACGCTGGTGGGCGAGCGGGTGCTGCTGGGCGGCTTTGGCCCGCGCACCAGCCCGTACGTGGTGAGCGACATCGGGTCGCGCTACCAGATCGCCGCCGGCATCCGCTACACGTTCTAACGCGGACGCAGTCGGGACGGTTCTCAAAGAAGGCGCCCCCGCTCCGGCGGGGGCGCCTTTTTGTTCTCCACCAGCGGCGCGGGGCGCGGCGGCGTAATCGTAATACCCAATCCGGAAAACTGAACTGATCTTGATCACACAGAGCAGCAGAGCGGCAGAGCAGCAGAGGACCCCCGTTCCTTCTCTGCTTCTCTGCGTGTGATACCGAATCCGCAAAAAGACTGGGTCTCACACAGAGTCAACAGAGCTAACAGAGTGAAGCCTCGGCGAGATGACCGCCCTTCGTGCCGCATCGATCGTGTACCAGCGATCGGATGAATCACGGAGTACATCGCGCGGCACGAGAAAACTCTGTTGACTCTGCTAACTCTGTGTGAGGCTTATTCTTTTAGCGGATACGGTATGAGAAGTCCCTTTCAGGATTCGGTCTCACGCGGAGGGGGAGGGTGATGGTTGCGGAGTGCTGCGGGGGCGCGGCCGCCGCGGTGATCGAATCGCATGTTCTTTCTTTTCTGCGAATCCGCATTAGGTTGTGGGCTGTCTCTTCCCGACATCCTTTACCTTGTGCATCGGAGCGCCCGCATGGCTGTCCCGCAGTTTCCCCGCATCCCCCTGCTGTTGGTCCTGGCGCCCGCCGTGCTGGCGGCCTGCGCGCCCGACGCCGTGGCGCCCACCGCGCCGCCGCAGGAGCCGTCGTTCTACACCTACCCCTCCGCCATCTACCGCAGCCACGTGGAGTTCGGCACGCCGTACGACGGCAGCACGGCCAACGACTACGTCATCCACCGCCGCACGCACAGCCTGTCGCACAACTGCACGCAGGGCATTCCCAACTGGGTGAGCTGGAACCTGAACAAGACCCACTTTGGCGACGCCCCGCGCAGCACCACGTTCACCTCCGACGCCGGGCTGCCCAGCGGGTGCTACCGCGTGGTGAACAGCGACTACACCAACAGCGGCTTCGACCGCGGGCACATGGTGCGCAGCGAGGAGCGCACCTGGTCGTCCGGCGACAACCAGGCGACGTTCGTGATGACCAACGTGGTGCCGCAGCGGCACGACCTGAACGGCGGGCCGTGGCTGGGCTTCGAGAACTACCTGCAGGGGCTGGCGCAGAACTCCAACAAGGAGCTGTTCGTGATCAGCGGCCCGCGCGGCAACGCGGGAACGCTGCTGGGGGTGGGCAAGGTGGTCATCCCCACGCACACCTGGAAGATCGCCGTGGTGATGCCGTACGGGCAGGGGCTGGCGCAGGCCACCAGCACCGGCAGCGTGCAGGTGATCGCGGTGATGATGCCCAACACCACCGGCATCCTGGGCGCCGCGTGGACCAGCTACAAGACGACGGTGGACAACATCGAGTACTACACCAAGTACAACTTTCTCGACAAGCTTCCCGACAGCGTGGAGTCGTACTGGGAGGCGCGCGTGTACTGAGGCGGCAGGCGCACGGATGGGGGCGTCGGCGAGAGATCGTCGGCGCCCCCTCCGTCGTTCAGGCCCGTACCTCTTCGAGAATCACGCGCCGCGTCCGCGATCTTTCCTCCGCCCGAAATCCTGGCTTCAATCCCTACTGGCCGTATCCCGCCGCGCCCGATAGACTGGCGCGCATGCGCAACCTGGACGTGGTGGTGATCGGGGGAGGGCAGGCGGGGCTGGCCGTCGGCTTCTATCTGCGGCGAACGGGGCTGTCGTGGGCCATCCTGGACGCGCAGCAGGGCCCCGGCGGCGCCTGGCCGCGCACGTGGGACAGCCTGCGCCTGTTCTCGCCCGCGCGCTTCAGCTCGCTTCCCGGCTGGCTGATGCCGAGCGGCAAGGACGAGTATCCCACCCGCGACGCGGCGGTGGACTACCTGGCGCAGTACGAGGCGCGCTACGGCTTTCCCATCGAACGTCCCGTGCACGTCCGCTCCGTCCGCCGCGAGGACGGCGGGTTCGTGCTGGACTCGGACCGCGGCGGGTGGCGCGCGGCCGCGGTGGTGAGCGCGACGGGAAGCTGGGCGCAGCCGTACGTGCCGGAGGTCGCCGGCCGCGGGACGTTCCGCGGCATCCAGCTCCACTCGGCGGACTACCGCTCGCCGGACGAGCTCGCCGGCAAGCGCGTGCTGGTGGTGGGTGGCGGCAACTCCGGCGCGCAGGTCCTGGCGGAGCTTTCGCTGGCCGCGGAGACGACGTGGGTCACGCTGGCGGACCCGACGTTCCTCCCCGACCACGTGGACGGCCGCTACCTGTTCGACCAGGCGACGGAGCTGTACCGGGCGAAGAAGGAGGGCCGCCCGCCGCCGCCGGTGGCCGACCTGGGCGACATCGTGATGGTGCCGCCCGTGCGCGAGGCGCGCGACCGCGGCGTGCTGCGCGCCGTGCGCCCGTTCGTGCGGATGACGGAGCGCGGCGTCGTCTGGCCGGACGGGCGCGAGGAGCCGGTGGATGCGGTGGTGTGGTGCACCGGCTTTCGCCCGGCGCTGGACCACCTGCGTCCACTGGGGGTGGTGGAGCCGGACGGCCGCGTGCGGGTGGAGGGGACGCGCTCGGTCCGCGAGCCGATGCTCTGGCTGGTGGGATACGGCAACTGGACCGGCTTCGCGTCGGCCACGCTCATCGGCGTGGGGCGCAGCGCGCGCGCCACGGTGGACGAGATCGCGGCGGCGCTGCGTCCGGCGGGATCGAACGATGGGGAAGGGGAGGGCGGATGAAGACGCGCAGGCCGACGAAGGAGGAGCTGCTGGCGGCAGGCGGGCGCACGCTGCCGGACGTGATCGCGCCGGGGCTGCGGGTGCTGTTCTGCGGGATCAACCCGGGCCTGTACACGGCCGCCGTGGGGCACCACTTCGCGCGGCCGGGAAACCGCTTCTGGAAGGCGCTGCACGACGGCGGGTTCACCCCGCGCGTGCTGGACCCGTCGGAAGAGCAGCTGCTGCTGGAGTACGGCTGCGGCATCACCAACGTGGCAGACCGCCCCAGCACCGCCGCCGACGAGCTGTCGCGCGCGGAGCTGATCGAAGGCGGGCGCAGCCTGGAGGAGAAGGTGCGGCGGTTCCATCCGCGCTGGCTGGCCGTGCTGGGCCTGGGCGCCTACCGCACCGCCTTCGCGCACCCGAAGGCGACGCTGGGGCCGCAGGAGGAGACCATCGGCGGCGCGCGCGTCTGGGTCCTGCCGAATCCATCGGGCCTGAACGCCAGCTACCGCCCCGCCGACTTCGGCCGCCTTTTCGGCGAGCTGCGCCGGGCGGCGTGGGAGGATCCTCACCCGCTCGCCTAGGAACGTCGCAAACGCGTCCGCGGCGTTACCGCTGGAGCCCCCTGTTGCGGACGCGCAGGTGCGTGGAACTTTCGCTTCTGCTGGCGGGCGGCACGGTGCCGGACCAGATCCCGGATCGGCATCATCCGCTCATCCGGCCGGGATCATCCCGCCTGCGGAGACAGATACGGCGCCAGCACGGCATCCACGTCGCCGCGGACGGATTCGGCGGCGGTGCCTTCACGCAGCATCGCCCAGACGAAGAGCGAGCCGTTGAGCGCCGCCTGCACCGCGCGCGTGAGCAGGTCCACGTCCGTCCCCGGCACCAGCTCGCCCGCGGCGACGGCGTCCGAGATCAGCGCGCGAAGCTCCCGGCGCGTGTCGGCCGCCTGCACGCGCATGTGCTGGTGATAGTCTGGATCGGTGAGGTCGATCTGCAGGTACGCGAGATGATGCGCCAGCGCCTGCGGCGTCTCCCCCATCCGCGCCATGCACTCCGCGTACGCCCGCAGCGCCGCCAGCGGCCCGGGATGCGCCGCGCGGATCTGCCCGAAGAAGACCGGCGCGCTGGTGGAGAACTCCGCCATCAGCGCCAGCATCAGCCCCCGCCGCGACCCGAAGCGCTGCACCAGCGCCCCCGCCGTCACCCCCGCCTCCGCGGCGATGCGGCCCAGCGTGACCTGCGCCGGCCCCACCTGCTGCATCACGCGGTGCGTGGCCGCGAGAATCTCCTCGTCGCTCGCCTTCCGGGGTCGCGGACTCATCCCTCTTGACAGTTTCTAAAGATGATTTAGAATGGTTTCTGCATCTCGTTTAGTTTAACGCGGCGCTGGCGGCGGCGCCACGTTTCGCGATGGGGAACGGAACCAGGAGGCGAGCAATGAAGCCACTCACGGGCAGGGTCGCGGTGGTCGCGGGCGCCACGCGCGGGGCGGGGCGCGGCATCGCGCGCATGCTGGGCGAGGCGGGCGCCACCGTCTACTGCACCGGCCGCGGCGCCGCGGGCACGCCGTCCGGCGGGCGGCACGCGGGGCGTCCGGAGACGGTGGAGGAGACGGCGGAGATGGTGACCGCCGCCGGCGGCATCGGCATCCCCGTGCGCGTGGACCACTCGGTGGAAGCCGAGGTGCAGGCGCTGTACGCGCGGATCAAGAAGGAGCAGGGGCGGCTGGACGTGCAGGTGAACGTGCTCGGCAGTCCCAACGTGGAGGCGTTCGAGCCGCTCTGGAAGGCGGACCTGTCGAAGGACCTGCCCGGGCTGCAGGCGTACGTGTGGCCGCACCTGATCACCTGCCGCCACGCGGTCCCGCTGATGATGGAAGGAAAGAGCGGCCTGATCGCCACCATCCAGGAAAGCCACACGCTGGGCTACGGCGGGTCCATGTTCTACGACCTGGGCCCGACCCTGCTCAAGCGGCTGATGTACGGCCTGGCGGAGGAGCTGGCGCCGCACGGCGTGGCCGCGCTGGCCATCGCGCCGGGCTTCATGCGTACGGAAGAGGTGCTCGCCACGCTGGGGGCGACGGAGGAGGATTGGCGCGAGGTGGCGCGCACCAGCAAGCAGGCGCAGGACTTCGGATTCGCGGGATCGGAGACGCCGTGCTTCGTCGGCCGCGCCATCGCCGCGCTGGCCGCGGACCCGGGCGTGATCCGGAAGTCGGGTGGAATCTACGGCTCGTGGGCGCTCTCGGAGGAGTACGGCTTCACCGACGTAAACGGCGAGCGCCCGCACTGGGGCCGATACTTCGCCGAGAACTTTCCGCAGATGGCCAACGCGGATCCGCAGACGGGGCGGCGCTGGGCGCTGGTGGAGGCGGGGGGCGCCGGCGAGGGGGCAGGGGAGGCGGCGGACGCGGCGATGGCGACGGCGTAGGGACGCTCCGGAAGGCCCGGCGGCCGCCCCTCCGGGCGAGCACCACTCGCCCACCTCCCCCGAAACCTGCCGGGGAAGGTTGGATATGGGACGAACAACGGTGTGTTTCGGGAGATTTCGGGCTGCGTCCGCGGGCGGCCCCCTCTCCCGGCCTCTCCCCCGCAAACGGCGCGGGAGAGGTGACGCGCGCCGAACGTCCGGAGCGCTTCGGAGAGTTCTCCACGAACGCAGCCTGTCGGAGCGGGATCGAATTCTCCCCTTTCTCCCGCGCAGCGGGGGAGAGGGGCAGGGGGAGAGGGGGCGTCTCGGGCGCAGTTCGATGCCCGTCGGAGTCGGGTCATCATCACGCGGCCCGTCGCTCACCCGTTCACCCGTTCACCCGTTCACCCGCTCACCCGTTCACCCGTTCACCCGTTCACCCGTTCACCCGTTCACCCGCTCACCCGCTCACCCGCTCACCCGCTCACCCGTTCACCCGCTCACCCGCTCACCCGCTCGCCCGCTCACCGAAACGTCCCCGGGCTCACGCTGTACGTCAGGTGGTACTTGCCGGCGTCGTCGTCCGGGCCCCAGAAGCCCAGCTGCTCGGACCACAGGACGCTCTGCAGCCGCCTGCCGCCGAGCGTGAGAAAGCCGGCCGCGCGCGTGGTGACCACGCCCAGCTTGCGCAGGTCCGCCAGCCCGCGGAACGCCGTCGTCGCGCGCTCGGCGACGATGCGCTTCGCGGCGCCGGGGCCGATGCCGGGGACGCGGAGCAGCGTGAGGTACGGGGCGGTCTTCACCTCCACGGGAAAGTACTCCGGGTGGGCGAGGGCCCAGGTGGTCTTGGGGTCGTTGGCCAGCGGCAGGTTGCCCTTTCCATCGAACACCACCTCGTCCGCGCCAAAGCCGTACTGCCGCAGCAGGTAGTCCGCCTGGTACAGCCGCTGCTCGCGCAGCACCGGCGTCTCCGGGGCGTTCTCCATCGGCGTCTCGCGGATGGGGCGGAACGCGCTGAAGTGGGCGTGGTGAATGCCGCCCGCGGAATACAGCTCCGTCACCTTGCCGATGAGCGTGCGGTCCGTGTCGGGCGTGGCACCCACGACGAACTGCATCGTCATTCCCGACGCGCCGCCGGGGCGCAGCGGGTCCGCCGGCCTGCCCTCGCGCCGCTCCGCCTGCTCGCGCCGCACCAGCTTCTGCGCGGTGTGCAGGCTGGTGAGCGCCGTCTCCAGGCTCTTTTCCGGGGCGATCTGCGCCAGGCTCTGCCCGCAGGGTGCCTCCAGGTTCAGCGAGACGCGGCTGGCGAGGGCGGTCAGCCGCTCGATCTGCGCGGGCTGGCCGCCGGGCACCATCTTTACGTGCACGTAGCCGCGGAACCCCTCGCGGCTGCGCAGCAGCTCCAGCACGGCGATCAGGTCGTCCATCACCTTGACCGGTTTGCCGGGAATGCCGGTGGTGATGAACAGCCCGCTGCACCAGCCGCGGCGGTGCGCCTCCATGAAGATGCGCACCAGCTCCTCGGGCTTGAGCAGGGTGCGCGGCATGTCGCGGTCGCGGCGCATGGGGCAGTAGTGGCAGTTGAAGCTGCACGCGTTGGTCATCAGGATGCGCAGCAGCGACATCTGCCCCTTTCCCGGCAC
>DASUVG010000134.1:0-4798 GCA_036379135.1 Longimicrobium sp. | reverse complement strand
GAAGATGCGCACCAGCTCCTCGGGCTTGAGCAGGGTGCGCGGCATGTCGCGGTCGCGGCGCATGGGGCAGTAGTGGCAGTTGAAGCTGCACGCGTTGGTCATCAGGATGCGCAGCAGCGACATCTGCCCCTTTCCCGGCACCCGCAGGTCGCGGATGTTCAGCGGCCGCAGCGCCCCCACGTCCTTCGTGTGCCGCAGCCGCGGCGGCAGCGTGCGCGATCTGCCGCCCGCGCCGTCGTGATCGTCGCCCGCCAGCGTGATCAGCAGGTCCAGCTTCTGGTCCAGCGTCATGGTGTCCACGGCATCCTCCCGGTGCTTCGGCTTTCCTTCGCTTCCGAATAAAAGCCGAATCGACCGAGTGCGCAAGGGCTACGCGGAGGAGCCTCGTGAAGACGTACAGATCCGGATGAAAAAGGAGAAGAGCAGAGAACTCGCAGTTCTCTGCTCCCCGTTACCGCTCAAGGGAAATCGCTGCACCTCGGGCGCTACAAAAGCCCGATCACCCACTCGGCCAGCTCTTTGTGGATCTCGATCACGCCGTCGATCATCTTCTCGAGCACCTGCGTGGTCAGCACGTTTTGCGGGCTCGCGGCAATGATGATCTGATCTTTGCTGGTCGCGAACCCGACATAGATCGGATCTGGCGCCTGAAGGGTGGGAATGTGCTGCCTCACGTTCTGCGGCGGCTGGCCTTCGATGTTGAAGGTCAGCAGCGACTCGTCCGCCCGCTCGAAAGTTCCGAATTCGGTCGTGTTGATGTTCAGGTAGCCCGTCTTGGTAACCGCCTGTCCGCCACGGGGAACCTGCAGGCTGTACGCCAGGGTGACGTACGGGGGTGTGCCGCTATCGGTAACGCCCTGAGTCTGGATGACGGACTCTCCGATCAAGCCGGGCTGTGCCTGGGTGCCGGTGACGGAAAAAGGCGCCGTCTTGTTGAAGTACGTGTAGAAATCCTCCGTCTGGGGAGTCGTCACGGACGTGACGGTGAACACGCCCCCCGCCGGAACGCTTGTCAGATACAGCTTCTGCGAGACTTTGCCGGCTGCCATCTGGAGTTCTCCGGAAAGAATGTTTCTGCCTCTTCCATCCCCGCGCAACGCGACAATAAGCAGATGTTTTCGACCGGTCAAGCCTCTATTCTCGTCCACGGCGAGGGCGAATAATTACCAGATCCGGCAATAGAGTGCGTGACTTCCTGAGGGAGGCGCCGCGCTGAACCTTGCCTTGCACTGAACCCGGCGCGCCGACCGAAGGACCTCGCCAGCAGAACGAAGGGGCTGGTTCCGCGTCCTGATCCGGCCCGTGCGTAGCCGAGAGGAGGCCCTTCGGTCGCGCGCCGGAGTCAGTGCAGACGGCCAGGATCTGCGCGTGCGCTCCCTCAGGAAGTCACATTCTTTTCCCGGATGTGGTATAAACGAGAGAGGGCGCGGATGGCCATCATCCGCGCCCTCTCTCCATGCGCCTCTGTTCGAGGCGAATCCGTCAGCGGATGACCTGCTCGTCCGCCTGCTCCTCGTCATCGGCGTTGCGGCGGTCGCGCGGGGGGCTGCCGAAGCTGTACGAGAAGCTGAGCACCGCCGAGCGCGCGCTCCACCGGCTGCGGCCGATCTGCACGTGCGTGGGATCGCGCGTCTCGAACGACGAGCGGTACAGGTTGAACGGGTCCGTCACCATCAGGTTCAGCGTCGCGCGGTCCTTGAGGAACGACTGTCGCACGCCCACGTGCGTCATCAGCGAGCTGCTGATGCGGCCCTGCGGAACGTCGCGGGCCGGCGTGTAGTAGCCCATGGCCTGCAGCGCCAGCTTTTCCGTGACCCGCGCGCTCAGGTTGCCGCGCGCGCTCCACCGCATGGCATCCCCCGAGTAGTCCGTGGAAAGGTTGCTGGCGTTGCGGATCTCGCGCGACCCGCTGACGCTCACGTTGCCGCTGATGCCGTGGATGGGGCGGAACGAGCCCGTGAGCGAGGTGCCGTACGACTCCACCGAGGCCAGGTTCTCCCACGTCACCGTGCTGACGCCCTGCGCGTCCACCGTCTTGATCTGCGTCCAGTCGTCCGTGGTGCGGCGGTAGTACGGCGAAAAGCGCAGCGTGCCGAAGGTGGACGTCCAGCTGGTCTCCAGGCTGAGCGAGTTGGTGTACTGCGGATCGATGTCGGGGTTGCCCACGTACCGGTTGAGCGGGTCGTTGGACCGGTCCACCGGGTTCAGGATCCCCGGCTGGGGCCGGCGCACGCGGCGCGAATACGACAGACGGATGTCGCGCCCGCCGCCCAGGTCCCAGCGCAGGTTGGCGCTGGGAAAGAGGCTGAAGTAGCCGTTCTCGAACTCCTCGTCCGTCTCCGGCACGGTCAGCCGCGTGTCGGCCCGCTCCGCCCGCAGCCCCACCTGCGCGCTCAGCTTGCCGATCATCCGCGAGGCGGTGCCGTACAGCGAGTGGAAGGTCTCGCGGTAGCCGAAGCCCGTGAGGGTGCTGATGCCGGGGATCGTCTCGTCCCCGTTGCCGAACACCTCCAGCACCCGGTCCTCGTCGGTGTCCTGCAGGCGGGCCTGGTAGCCGATCTCCAGGCTGCCGCCCGCGCCCCACGGGCGCACGTAGTCGGCGCGGAGCTGCGCCTCGCGCTCGCCCTCGTCGTTGTCGTCCAGCGTCAGCTGCTGCGGCAGGTCGGCGGGATCGCCGTCCAGCTCCAGTGTGCGGCGCACGATGCGGCTCCAGTTGTCGCCGTCGGCCATCTCGTACTCCACGTCCACCGAAAGCTCGTGGTCGCTGCCGCCGCCCGCGCCGCCTCCACCGCCCCCACCCCCGCCAAAGCCGCCCGGCCCGCCGCCGCCGGGGCCTCCGCCGCCCATCCGTCCCGGCCCGCCGGGCCCGCCCGGTCCACCCGGTCCGCCGGGGCGTCCGCCCGCGGGGTTGCCGCCCTCGCCGCCTTCCCGCCGCCGCTGCTCGCGCCGCTCCTCCTCGGTGGGGGCAAAGCTGTGGCGAAAGCCGGCGGAAAGCTCCGTCGACGTGCGGGTGTTGCGGTTCTCCGAGGCGCGGTCGTACAGCTCGGTGGCGATGCGGGCCTCGTCCATCTCGGTGTACAGCGTCACGCCGTCCGCGTCCCAGCCGTTGCGGAACATGCCGATCTCCGCGCGCAGGGTGGTGCGCTCCGTCAGGGCGAACTCGGACGTCATGTCGAAGTTGCCCGACAGCCCCTCGCGGTCGTTCCACGCGTCCTGCTGCAGCAGCGTGACGGGCTGGGTGAGCAGGTTCTGCCGCAGGTCGTAGCTGGTGGTGCGGCGGTCCGAGCGGCGCAGGAACCCGCCGCCGAACAGCGTCAGCCGTCCGCGCTGGTAGGTAAGCCGGCCGCCCGAGCCGATCTCGCCGCGGCTGGAGGTGTTGGCGAACACGCTGCCGCTGAGCCCCAGGTCCACGTTCTTCTTGAGGACGATGTTGACGATGCCGCCCGCCCCCTCGGCCTCGAAGCGCGCGGAGGGGTTGGGGATCACCTCCACCCGGTCGATGCGGTCTGCGGGGAACTGCTGAAGGAACAGCTCCAGCGACTCGCCCTGCATGGGCGCGGGGCGGCCGTTGAGGTAGATCTGCGCCGCGGTGCCGCGCAGCTGCACGCCGCCGTTCACGTCCACCTCCAGCTCGGGCACGCTGCGCAGCACGTCCGTCGCCATCCCTCCCGACGCCACGGGCATGTCGCGTGTGCTGTAGATGGTGCGGTCGGCGGCGACAATGGCGGTGGCCGCCTCCGTCACCACCTGCACCTCTTGCAGCAGCAGCGTGGCCGCGGCCAGCTCGATGCTGCCCACGTCCGTCGCCGCGCCGGCGGAGAGGGTAACGCCCGGCCGGCGCGCGCTGCCGTACCCCAGCCGCGACGCCTGCAGCGTGTACGTTCCCGGCGCGGCCGAGATGCGGAAGCGCCCCGCCGCGTCGGTGTTGGCCCCCGCCACGGCCGACGTGTCTCCCGCGGCGCGCAGGGTCACGTTGACGGCGGGGAGCGGCCTGCCCGACGGCGACTCCACCACCGTGCCGGTGACGGTTCCGTTCTGCGCCGCCGCGGGGGCGGCAAAGGCCAGCGCCGCGGCCAGCGCGGCGAAAGATCCGGGATATGACTTCAGCAACCGCATTGGCAATCCTGCATCGGTCGGGTACGGGCCGCGGCCCCCTGCGGGCCGCGATTTTTTGCTGGACGGCCGGGCTTCGCACGTCGCGCGCCGCCCGATAGGCACCGTCCGCAGGGGTGACCCGCGGCGCGCCGGAAACGTTGGGCGGACCTTGTCGTGAACGGGTGAACGGGTGAAGGAGTGAACGGGTGAACGGGTGAACGGGTGAACGGGTGAAGGAGCCGGAGGCAGAGCGACCCGCGGGGGCCCTCTCCCCCGACCGGCCTTTTTGCTCGTTCCTCGCAACGGCGGTCGACCCCTCCCCCAACCCCGGGGGAGGGGTGACGCGAGCCGATGCGGTGGAGGCTCGACGAACGGGATCGAGCTGCGTCCGGGAGGCGCCCCCTCTCCCGGCCTCTCCCCCAAAAAACCCACAAAAAACCCTGGGGGAGAGGGGACGCGCATGGACGGTTTGGAGCGTGCCGGAGCGGGATCGAATTCGCCCACGGTGTTTGTGGGGGGAAGCGCAGGGGATGGGAGGCGCGGGCGGTGCGCACGATCATCGTGCCGAAGCGGGATCGAATTCTCCCTTCCCCCACGCTGTTTGTGGGGGAAGGGCCGGGGATGGGGGGCGCGGGCGGTGCGCACGATCGTCGTGCCGGAGCGGGATCGAATTCTCCCCCTCTCCCGCGCAGCGGGGGAGGGG
>DASUVG010000133.1:0-46969 GCA_036379135.1 Longimicrobium sp. | reverse complement strand
CAAGTCACAGCAGCGTAAGACATTAAGTAATAAGAGGCCGCCCCGGGCGTGTTGTACACGCGCCCAGAGCGGCCTTTCCATATCCTATTATGTCACAATCGCTTACGTGCAGTGTGTCAGATGACGCTGTCGAACGTCTACGCAGAGTTAGCGGAGTTAGCGGAGTTAGCTCGTGCCGCTACGGATCGTGACTGCCCGATTTTCGAACACACTAATTGAATATCTCAATGATTGCGGGGCGGAATCCGCAGTTCATTCGGCTATACTGTAGTGTTTTCGTACGCACATGCCGACATCCTCTAAAACGATAAGCTGTTGTAAATCATACATTTAGCCGCCGATTCCATCCGGTGCGGGCCATGCCTTCTCCATGGGCAACCCGAACTCGTGGGATCGATGAAAGCCGCGCTCGCACTCTGCCTCCTCGCCCTCTTCGCCGCCCGCCCTGCCGACGCGCAGCAGTCGCGCGCGCAGGTGGCTGCCTCGGTCACCATCGTCGAGGCGATCGGCGTCACCGCGGGCGTCACGGCGGTCGCGCAGGCCAACGGGGGCACGCTGGACGTGACGACGCCGCTCTCCATCCGCGGCTCCGCGCCGCGCGTGGTGCAGGTGGTGGATGGCGCGCGCGCGCGTCCCGTCTCCGCCCAGCTGCGCCCCGCCTGCCCGCCCGCCGCCGATCCGCAGGTGCAGGCCGCAGCGTGCGACGTCCGCGCGCGCATCCCCGCCCCAGCCCAGGCAGACCCGACCGTCCTCACCTACCTGGTCGCCACCGTGAACTGACGGGAACGGCACGAGAAAACTCCGCTGACTCCGCTAACTCTGCGTGAGGCCATTCTGTTTCTGAGAGTGTGTTTAAGGTTTTGTCTTTCAGAAATACCGAGGATTGATTTCCTGAGGGAGCGCGCCTCGGGAACTTGAAGTTACTCAAGCGGTTGTGCGCGACCGAAGGATCTCGTCTCGGCTATCGCGGGGCTGGCTACGCGGCACTGATTCAGCCCCCGGGTGCTGCCGGCGAGATCCTTCGGTCGGCGCCAAACTGGTTGCGCAGCAGCGGGTTAGGAGCGGCGCCTCCCTCAGGAAATCAACCCGTTCGGCTCATTCTTGAACACACTCTGAGCCGGATTTTGCTGATCCAAACCGGCAATGGTGACTTCCTGAGGGAGCGCCACCCGGAACCTGAACCAGCACAATCGCTTGCGCGCGACCGAAGGACCTCGTCTGCCCCACGCGCGGGCCGGCTGCCGGGCATGCAAACCAGCCCCACCGTTCTGCTGGCGAGATCCTTCGGTCGGCGCCAGGACTTTTCGTACCAGCAGGTTTCGTAGCGGCGCCTCCCTCAGGAAGTCACGCTCGTGCTGGAAAGTCCAGCGGTTTAGCCCCACAGAAGCACGCAAAAAACCCTCGCCTGCGATGCGCAGCCGAGGGTGAGTATGAATCCGCCTTCTTCGATCCAGCCGTCAGGGCGACGCGTACAGGTTCTGTGAGAGCCATTCCGCCAGCCGCACGAACATCTGGCCGTCCTTGCGGATGAACTCCAGGCGTCCGGAATCCGCCGCCGCTTCCGCCACCGCGCGCGGCGAGGTGGAGCTGACGAAGACGGTCGGCACGCGCGCGTAGCCATCCAGCGCGCGCAGCTCGCGGCTGCTCTGGATTCCGTCGCGGCCGGGCATGTCGATGTCCAGCACGAAGGCGTCCACGTGGCGTTCGCCGGTGGAGGCCCACGAAAGCAGGTCGTCGCCGGAGGGAAAGTGCACCACGCGGAAGCCCTGGTGCTCCAGCCAGGTGCACACCAGCTCCGCGTGCAGCTCGTCGTCGTCCGCGAGCGCCAGCATGGGAGGATCGGTCATGGGCAGATAGGCATCGTCGAACACGGGTGCGGACATGGCAAGGATCGGCCCACCCCCCCGCCTATCCCTATCCTGCCTTCCTGCAACGCTTTGCCCTTTCGCGACGCCGCGCGGGAGGGCGCATCCGCGTTCCGTCGCGGGAACGCGCGCTCCCGAACGGGAACGCGCCCCTCATCCCTCCTCCGCCTCCGCGCGCAGCAGGGCCACCAGCCGGGCCACCTCCGCCGCGCCCTCGCCCGCCCGCACCGCCTCTTCGGCCGTGCCCGCCGCGGCGGCCAGCACGTCGTATCCGTATCCCCCCGCCGTCCCGCGCAGCTTGTGCAGCTCGCGCCGCAGCGCCTCGCGGTCCCCCTGCCCCGCCGCGGACTCGATCGCCAGCCGCCGGGAGCCCAGCCCCGCGCGAAAGCGGGCGCGCAGCGGGGCCAGAAAGTCGTCCTCCTCCTCTCCCCGTTCCGCTTCGGGAACACGGGGACGCACCAGCGACTCCACGGCCGCGTCCACCTGCGCCAGCAGCGCATCCGGCTCCACCGGCTTGGTGATCCGCCCCGCGAACCCCTCCATGGGCGAGGCCGCCACGGACGCGGCCGTGAACGCCAGCACGGGAACGGCGTCCAGCGCGCGGATGGCGCGCAGCTCGGCCAGCGCCTCCATCCCCGTGCGCCCCGCCAGGTTCATGTCCAGCAGGATGATGGCCGGCCGCGCCTCCGCCAGCCGCCCCGCCAGCCCCGGCGCGCCGTCGTCCACCGCCACGCGGTAGCCGGCGTGCTCCAGCACGGCGCCCGCGTACGCGCGCAGGTCCGGATCGTCGTCCACGATCCCCACAGTCTCCGTCCGCGCGCGCCCCGCCGCCGCACGCGCGGGGGCCGCCGCCGCCCCCACGGCGCCGATGGCCGCGGGGAGCGCGATCCAGAAGGTGCTCCCCCGCCCCGGCACCGACTCCACGCCGATGCGGCCGCCCATCGCCTCCGCCAGCATCCGCGACAGCGCCAGCCCCAGCCCCGCGCCCACCACGCGCATCCCCGGCGGGTTCACCCGCGAGAACTCCTTGAACAGCCGCGCCTGATCGCGCCGCGAGATGCCGGGGCCGCGGTCCTCCACCTCCACCCGCACCCCGCCCTCCGCCGCGCGCGAGCGTACCACCACCTCCGCCCCACGGGGCGAGTACTTGACGGCGTTCTCCAGCAGGTTGAACAGCACCTGCCGAAGCCGTCCGGAATCCGCCAGCGCGGGCGGCGCTCCCGCATCCTCCAGCCGCAGGCGGATGTCGCGCTCCTCCGCCGCCGGCCCCAGCGCCGTCACCACCGCGCCCACGACGTCGGGAACGCGCACCGGCGCCAGCGTCACCTCCAGCTTTCCCGCCTCGACCTTGGAGATGTTCAGCAGGTCGTTGACGACGTGGAGAAGATGGCGGGCGTTGCGCAGAACGATGTCCAGGTACTCCGCGCGGACGGCGGGGTCCAGCTGCTCGCCCTCGCGCTGCAGCAGCGCGCCAAAGCCGATGATGGAGCTGAGGGGGGTGCGGAACTCGTGGCTCACGTGGCGGATGAAGCGCGTCTTTTCCTCGCTGGAGCGCTCCGCGTCCTCCAGCCGCGCCCGCAGCTCGTCCAGCTCCGTCGCGGGGCTCCGGCGGCGCGGCGGCACCTACTCCCTCCCGGTGAGCAGGCCGTGGCGCTTGCGGCGCTGCCACAGCACCTTGCGGCTCACCCCCAGCTGCTCCGCCGCCGCCGTCACGTTGCCGCCCAGCCGCGTAAGCGTCTCGTCGATGTAGCGCGCCTCCACCTCGTCCAGCGTCAACCCGTTCGGCAGCACGAGGCCGTCCACCACCGGCGCGGCGGCCGCGGGCGCGGCGAAGGGCGCCAGCTCCACGATGCGCAGCCGCGGCCCGCGGCTGAAGATCATCGACCGCTCGATGACGTTGCGCAGCTCGCGCGCGTTCCCCGGCCAGTCGTAGCGCTGCAGCCGCTCCTCGCTCTCCGGCTCGATCTCCGGCAGCGGCTTGGCGAAGTACTCCGCCGCCCGCTTGGTGAAGTGCCGCGCGATCTCGGGGATGTCGCTGCGGATGGCGCGCAGCGGCGGCAGCACCTGGCTGGCCACGTTCAGCCGGTAGTACAGGTCCTCGCGAAAGCCGCCGCGCGCCACCTCGGCCAGCAGGTCCGTGTTCGTCGCCGCCACCACGCGCAGGGTCACGCTCTGCTCGCGCGTGGAGCCGATGCGGCGAAAGGCGCGGCCCTCCAGAAAGGTGAGCAGCTTGGCCTGCAGCTCCAGCGGCATGGAGCCGATCTCGTCCAGGAACAGCGTGCCCCCGTCCGCCACCTCCACCAGCCCCTTCTTGGCCTGCTTGGCGTCGGTGAACGCCCCCTTCTCGTACCCGAACAGCTCCGCCTCCAGAAGGCTGGCCGGCAGCGCCGCGCAGTTCACCTCCACGAAGCGGTGCCCGGCCGCCCGGCTGGCCGCGTGGATGGCGCGCGCCACCAGGTTCTTTCCCGTCCCCGACTCGCCCAGCAGGAGCGACGACACCTGCGGCACCGAGCCCACGTTCGCGATGAACTCGCGCACCTCCTCGATCAGCGGGTGCCGGCCGATGATGGCGTGGGGGTCGAACTTGGCCTGGGTGAGCGTCTGCAGCAGCTCTTCGCGCGGCGCCTGCTCCAGCGCGCGGCGAATGCGCGTCTCCAGCGCGCGCGGCTCGATGGGCTTGGTGACGAAGTCCGTGGCCCCCGCCTCCAGCGCCCGCTCCGCGTCGCCCTCCGTCCCCCGCGCCGTGGCGATGATGATGGGGAGCGATCCGTCGATCTCCCGCACGCGCCGGACGAAGGCGATGCCGTCCATCCCCGGCATCACCAGGTCGCACACCACGGCGTCGGGGGGATCGGCGCGGATCTCTTCGATGGCGCTCTCGGGGCGCGTGAACCCCTTGGTGGCGAACCGGCGCCCGCGCTCGATCTGCGCGGTCACCAGCGCCACCTGGTCGGCGTCGTCGTCGATGATGAAGACGGTGGGATTCATGAAGGAGTGCGAGAGTGCGAGAGTGCGGAAGTGCGTGAGTGCGTGAGTGCGGAAGTTCGAGGCTGACAGGCATCGAGCTGCGTCCGCGGGGCGCCCCCTCTCTCGGCCTCTCCCCCAAAAAACCCTGGGGGAGAGGAGAATTCGATCCCGCTTCGACGGACCATCAGTGTCAATCTGTCATTCCGAGGGAGCGCCGCGCGGCACCGTCGGAAGGCGCCGCACCCTGGCGCGACCGAGGAATCTCTCGTCGGCCTCTTCCGCGCCTGTCGGAGCGCTCCCCACTGGCGGTGCGCGTCACCTCTCCCCCGCGCAGTTTGCGGGGGAGAGGCCGGGAGAGGGGGGCGCTCGCGGACGCCAGTTCGATCCCCGTCGAAACGCCCGCGCCCGCGGCCCGGATCAACCTCCCCCGGCAGTTTTCGGGGGAGGTGGGCGAGGTTTACGAGCCCGGAGGGGGCGCCGCGGGTCGCGCCGGGCTCTGCCCTTCACACCATGCTGATCAATCGGGCGCCCCTACAGCTCCACGCCATCGCGCTTGCGCTCCCAGCGGTTGGCGTCGCGCACCTGGTACTTGGAGAGCGTGCGCGCCGCCGCGTCGGAAAGATCGATCCCCAGCTGGTTGGCCAGCACCACCACGACGAACAGGATGTCGCCCAGCTCCAGCGCGATGTCGCCCTCGGGCTCGTCGTGCTTCTTGGTCTTGGGTCCGTACGCGTGGTTGATCTCGCGCGCCAGCTCGCCCACCTCTTCCGTAAGCCGCGCCAGGTTCACCAGCGGCGGAAAGTAGCCTTCCTTGAACTGGCCGATGTACGCGTCTACCTGCTGCTGGATTTCGCGGAGCTCCATGCCGTGTCGTCGCCTGGGGGTTCGAGCGGGGGTGTGGCGACAAGGTAGGCGTGTTCCCAAATGGAAACAAGGAGCTACTGCGTCCGCCGGCGCCCCCCTCCCCGGCCCTCCCCCAAAAACAGCGTGGGGGAGGGAGGTTCGATGCACCTTTTCGTGATGGGACCAAACTCTCCCCTCTCCGCGAGGAACGAGCGGGGAGGGGCCGGGGGAGGGGCCCCCGGACGCAGTTCAAAGCTCGTCGTCGATCCCCAATCCCTCGGCCACTCCAACCTCCCCCAGGGTTTTTTGGGGGAGGTGGGCGAGGTTTACGAGCCCGGAGGGGGCGCTCGCGGGTCGCGCCACACTCACCCCACGTTGTATGGTACCTGAGTATCCCCTACATTCCCGCCGATCATCAATCCAACCCATCCCGCACGCCCGTACAGGCAATCAGGTGAGCGAAAACAAGCCGCGCGTCGGCATCATCATGGGCAGCCGCTCGGACCGCGAGACCATGCAGGAGGCCGCCCGCGTCCTGGACGAGCTGGGGATCGCGTACGAGATGGAGATCGTCTCCGCGCACCGCACCCCCGACCGCATGTTCCGCTACGCCCAGGAGGCCGAGGGCCGCGGCATCGAGGTCATCGTCGCGGGCGCGGGCGGCGCGGCGCACCTGCCCGGGATGACGGCCGCCAAGACCGTCCTCCCCGTCATCGGCGTCCCCGTGCTCTCGTCCACGCTCAACGGGCTGGACTCCCTTCTTTCCATCGTCCAGATGCCGAAGGGCGTGCCCGTCGCCACGGTGGCGATCGGCAAGGCGGGGGCGGCCAATGCGGGGCTGCTGGCGGCCCGCATCATCGGCAGCCACGAGCCGGCGATGCGCGAGCGGCTCAGGGCGTACGCGGAGCGGATGGCCGAGGACGCGCTCCGTCCCGAGACCGTGGATGCAAAGCCGTGAATCCGCCGATCCTTCCCGGCGCCACCATCGGCATGGTGGGCGGCGGACAGCTGGGGCGCATGTTCGCGCTGGAGGCCCGGCGCATGGGCTACCGCCTGGTCGTCCTGGATCCCGGCGACGCGACGCCCGCCGCGCAGTTCTGCGACGAGCACATCCGCGCGCCCTTCGAGGACGTGCAGGCGTGCCTGCGGCTGGCCCGGATGAGCAACGTGGTCACGCTGGAGTGGGAGAACGCGGACGTGTCCACGCTGCGCTCCATGGCGGAGCACGTCCCAATCCACCCCTCCCCGGACGTTCTCGAGGTAGCACAGCACCGCGTGCGCGAAAAAGACGCGGCCCGGCGCCTGGGCGTCCGCACCGCCGACTACCGCGCGGTGCGGTCCCGGGAGGAGCTGGACGAGGCGCTGCGCCAGATCGGCGCGCCGGCCATCCTCAAGACCGCGCGGATGGGGTACGACGGCAAGGGGCAGGCGACCCTCCGCGACGCCGCGGACGCGGCCGGAGCGTGGGACGCGCTGTCCGGCCAGGGGGACGACTTCATCCTGGAAGCGAAGGTGCCGTTCCGGATGGAGGTGAGCGTGATCTGCGCGCGATCCGCGTCCGGCGAGACAGCCTGCTTTCCGGTGGCTGAGAATGAGCACCGCCGTGGCATTCTACATCTTACGGTAGCGCCGGCGCGGGTGCCGGACGACGTGGCCGAGGAGGCGCGGCGGGTGGCCACCGCGCTGGCGGAGGGGCTGGGCGTCGTCGGGCTTCTCGCGGTGGAGATGTTCGTGGACGGGGACGGGCGAATCCTGATGAACGAGATCGCCCCGCGCCCCCACAACAGCGGCCACCACACCTGGGAAGCGTGCGCCGTAAGCCAGTTCGAGCAGCAGCTGCGCGCCGTCTGCGGGCTGCCGCTGGGGGACCCCGCCCTGCTGCGCCCCGCGGCGATGGTGAACCTGATGGGCGAGGACGCGGGGACGGGGCTGGGGGAGCCGGGAGTGGCGCAGGCGCTGGCGGTTCCGGGGACGGCGCTGCACCTGTACGGAAAGAAGGAGGCGCGCGCCGGGCGCAAGATGGGCCACCTCACGGTGCTGGCCGACACGGCCGACGAGGCGGCGCGGCGGGCGCTGGAAGCCTGGAAACGGATTGCGGGCGGGGGCTGAGCGACAAGACTCTTGCGCTCCTACATCTTGTGGTGCAATTGTAGGAGCACCGCACCATGTTCGGTGCCGCGCCCAACACCTCCAGCTGGCGGACCCTCTGCCGGTCCGGGGACCCGCCGCCCCGCAGAACGCCCGCGCATGTCCCACTTTGCGGCAGGCGCCACTGAAACAAAATGCGCCCGCCGGCGTAAGCAGAGATGACGGAAGGGCTTGGCGAACGGGCCGATCGTGGCCCGGCGATTGCTTTGCTTCCGTTCGATGGAAAGAGCCCCGGGAGGGAGGTCCCGATGATTCTCCACTGCAACTTCGAAGAGCTGCGCGCGCTGGCTTCGGCCGGCGAAACGGTGGTGTCCACCGCCGAAGCCGCGTCCGCGGGTGCCGTGTCGGCGCCGGCCGAGGGCGTGGCCAAGGTGGAGATGCTCCTGCCGCGCCTGACCGGTGACTTCAGCATCGATACGCTGGACGACCAGCGCCGCGTGCGCCACGCCGTCAGCGTGATCGTGAACGACCTGCACTCCCGGCTGGACCAGACCATCATCGAGTTCAACCCCGCGCACGAAGACGCGGTGACGCTGTACTTCGACTACGGCCACTCGCGCTCCGTGCTGCACCGGCTGGACCTGATCGGCGCGGAGATGGAGGCCATGGTGGACCTGATCACCGGCGGCCGCCCGGACCTGGGTGGAGGCATCACCTTCCCGGACTGATCCATATCGTTCCATCGGCATGGTCCGGATCGTTCCATCGACCGAATACGAAGGCCCCCTGTCCACCCTCCCGGACGCGGGGCTTTTTCGTCGCCCCGCGGTTCATCCACATCCCCGGTGAAGGCGCGCCGGTTCAGGTGATCGGACCCGGGTCCGGGATCACACCTGATCGCCGCTCGTCACCAGCGGCTCACCGTTCGTCCCAATCTCGTACGAAACGTGGCGGCTGATGCGTTCAGCCGTGGAGGGACAGATCCCCACTGACCATCACCGGCGGAGGGACGAATGCGGCGCGTCGGAATCATCGGAGCGGGGCTGAGCGGGCTGGTGACCGCCAAGACGCTCCTGGAAGAAGGCTTCGAGGTCACGCTGTTCGAGACGGAGGACGAGGTGGGCGGCGTGTGGGCCCGCGCCCGGCGCTACCCGGGGGTGACGACGCAGAACCCGCGCGACACCTACGCCTTCTCCGACTTTCCCATGCCCCGCTCCTACCCGGAGTTCCCCTCCGGCGAGCAGGTGCAGGCGTACCTGGCCGCGTACGCCGACCGCTTCGGGGTGACGGAGCACGTGCGCTTTCGCACCGCGGTGCAGCACGCGGCCCCGCGCGGCGAGGGGTGGACGGTGCGCTCGCGCTCGCTGGACGACGGGACCGTGCGGGCGGAGACGTTCGACTTTCTGGCCGTCTGCAACGGCACCTTCAGCGCACCGTCCATCCCGGAGATCCCGGGCGAGGACGCGTTCCGCGAGGCGGGAGGCACCGTGCTGCACTCCACGCAGTTCAACAGCGTGGAGCAGGTGCGCGGGCGGCACGTGGTCGTGGTGGGCGCCGGCAAGTCCGCGTGCGACGGGGCGATGGCGGCGCTGGGCGCGGCGAAGCGGACGGCGATCGTCTTTCGGAACGCGGGGTGGAAGATGCCCAAGAAGTTCGCCGGCGTGGTGCCGCTGCGGTACGTGCTGACCACGCGCTTCAGCGAGATGCTGTTCCGCGACCGGGAGCTGCGGGGCGCGGAGAAGGTGCTGCACACGGCCGGCAAACCCGCCGTCTGGCTGTTCTGGCGCGGGGTGGAGACACTGCTGCGGGCCACGTACCGGCTGGGCGACTGCGGGATGGTGCCGCAGGACCGCATCGAGCAGATGGTGAACTGCATGCTGAGCCTGGCCACGGACGGCTTTTACGAGGCCGTGCGCGCCGGGAAGATCGAGGCCCACCCGTCCGGCATCCGCGCGCTGCACGCCGGCGCGGTGGAGCTGGAGAACGGAAAGCGGGTGCGGGCCGACGTGATCGTCTTCGGCACGGGATTCCGGCAGGAGGTGCCGTTCCTGGACCCGTCCGTCCGCTCCGTCGTGCAGGACGAGGCGGGCGTCTTTCACCTGCACCGCAACCTGGTGCACCCCGACGTGCCGCGGCTGGCGTTCGTGGGCTACAACGCCAGCCTGTACAGCCAGCTCACGTCGGAGATCGGGGCGCGGTGGGCGGCGCGCTGGTTCATGGGCGAGCTGCGGCTCCCCCCGCGCGAGGCGGTGCTGCGGGAGATGGAGGCGCGGTGGACGTGGGTGCGCCAGAACCGGCCACGGGGCGTGGCGAGCGGCACCTGCATCGTCCCCTTCAACTTCCACTACGTGGACGATCTGCTGCGCGACATGGGCGCCCGCACCGTGCGCCGCCCCCTGAACCGCATCCGCGAGGTGATGCTCCCGTTCGATCCGTCCGTCTACGCCAACCTCAAGGCCGAGCTGGACCGCAACCGCGCCCGCCGCCTGGCCGCCGCGCCGTCCGCACGGCGCGGCCTGCAGTCGGCGTAGCGCGCCGGAACGAGTCCCGCGCACCTGACAGTCAGGCCGGCGGGTGCCAGGCTCGGGAGAGACCTTGCTCACCCGGAGGGAATGGGAGTCGGAGATTTCTTCGATCCTCCGTTCCCTCCGGGTGACGATTGTCCCTGTGCCGGATTCCGGATGCCGCCGGCCTGCCCGGGCCGGCGGCATCCGCTCGGAGAGCGCGGGACAGGGACCGGATCGCCCGCCCGGGGCTCTGGCGCGCGGGCCGGGGGCGCGTAGCTTGAGCGTCCGCGCCCCATGCGAGTGACCGCCTTCCATCCCCGGCGGCTCCTCGCCGTCCCTGCTCTCCCTTCCATCGTCCCACATGCCAACGACACCCGTGGTTCATCCGCAGGCCGATTCCGCGCATCCGACGGCGGGAGACGGGGACGGGCTGCCGCGCCGGCTGGGCGTGTGGAGCGCCGCCGCGGCCGCGGTGGGGCTGACCATCGGCAGCGGGATCTTCCGCGTTCCCGCCACGGTGGCGGCCGAGTCGGGGAGCGTGGGCGCGATCGCGCTGGTGTGGGTGCTGGGGGGCGTCATCACGCTCTGCGGCGCGCTCACCATCGCCGAGCTGGCGGCGGCGTTCCCGCGCGCGGGCGGCATCTACGTGTACCTGCGCGAGGCGTACGGGCCGCTGGCGGCGTTCCTCTTCGGCTGGTCGTGGTTCTTCATCCGCTCGGCCGCCTCGGCGGGGACGGCGCTGGTGTTCGTGGCGTACCTGGGGACCTTCGTGCCGCTGGACGGCGCGGGCCAGCGCGTGGCGGCCGTCACGCTCATCGCGCTGGTGGGCGCGGCCAACTACCGCTCGGTGCGCCTGGGCGCCGCCATCCAGGACGCGTCGACGGTCGCCAAGGTGCTGGCGATCCTGGTGGCGGCGGCCGCCATCTTCGCGCTGGGCACGGCGGGGGGCGGCGCGCTGGCGGCGCCCACCTTCGAGACGGCCGGGCTGGGCGGGATCGGGGTGGCACTGGTGGCGGCGCTCTTTGCGTACGACGGCTGGATCGCCGCCACGCTGATCGCGGGGGAGGTGCGCGACCCCGGCAGGGCGCTCCCGCGGGCGCTCACGTGGGGCGCCATCGTGATCGTGGCCACCTACCTGACCATCAACGCGGCGTACCTGTACGCGCTTCCGCTGGCGGACCTGGCGGCGTCCAAGGCGGTGGCGGTGGACGCGGTCACGCGCGTGGCCGGCGCCGGCGGGGCCGCGCTGATTGCCGCGCTGGTGATGCTCTCCACCTTCGGAGGGCTGAACGCCGGGCTGATGACGGGACCGCGGGTGTACTACGCCATGGCGGAGGACGGCCTGTTCTTTCGCCGCGTGGCGGCGGTGCACCCGCGCTTCGGCACGCCGCACGTGGCGGTGGTGCTGCTGGTGGCGCTCACGGCGCTCAACGCGTCGGTGCGGACCTTCGAGCAGCTGGCGGAGGCGTTCGTCCTGCTGCTGTACCCGTTCCTGGCGCTCACGGTGGCCGCGGTGTTCGTCCTGCGCCGCCGCCGCCCGGACCTGGCCCGCCCGTACCGGACGGTGGGATATCCGCTGGTCCCCGCGGTATTTCTGATCGGGACGGTGGCGATGATGGTGAACGCGCTCCTGGAACGCCCGGCGGCGACGCTGCTCGCCACGGGCATCGTGGCCGTCGGCGTCCCCGTGTACTTTGCCTGGCGCTCCACGTCGCGCCGGCAGACCGGCCACGCGTAGAGATCGGCCTGCTGCCGGGTCCTCGAAAGCCAAGCGTCTCACGCGAAAGACGCGGAGGGACGGAGAGAAGCTTCTCTCCGTGTTCTCCGCGTCTTTCGTGTAATGGTAAATCCAAATCCGGGAAAAGACTGTGACTTCCTGAGGGAGCGCACGCGCAGATCCTGCCGCCTGCACTGACTCCGTCGCGCGACCGAAGGACCTTCTCTCGGCTACGCAGGGGCCGGATCAGGACGCGGAACCAGCCCGTTCGTTCTGCTGGCGAGGTCCTTCGGTCGGCGCGCCGGGCTCCCGGTAAGGGCAAGGTTCAGCGCGGCGCCTCCCTCAGGAAGTCATGCACGCTATTGCCGGATTTGGAATAAGCATAAGACAACGTTCTTTCAGCGGATTCGGGATGAGGATGGTCCTGAATCTGAAAAAGACCAGCAGCCAGGAAGCGTCCCGCGCACCTCTATGGTGGAGCCGGCGGATGCTTCTCCAGATCGCGCATCAGGTGGTGTGATCTTCCTGTTCCGGTCCGCTGCCGAGATCATCCGGCGATCCGCATCCTCACCCAAAAGCGCGGATGGCCCTCTGCCGCGCTTCCATCCCACTCCCGTTCCCGACAGCCCCAGTGATCGTGCCTCGTCGACCGGCGCGCCATGCCTCCGCTCACGATCAGGCTCCAACCCGGAGAGCAGGGGAAACGGCACGAGAAAACTCCGCTGACTCCGCTAACTCTGCGTGAGGCCCATTCTTTTGGGGATTCGAGATGAGCCCGCGGTTCTTCAAAGCTGGCGTCGGAACGAGCCGTGGCCCGCCGGACGGAGCCGGCGGGCCACGGGCTGAGGTAAGTGTGTGCGCCGCGCACCGATGGAGGTGCCGCGGCATCCGCCAGCGCGCGGCGGGTCAGTCCAGGACGAAGGAGACGTGCGAGCCGCCGTCCGGGACCCCGCCCGCCAGGAGCGCCCGGGCCTCCGCCGCGCTCCTCGCCACCTGCTCCGGGCCGGAGAGCGACGAGTAGTCGGCGGCGCCCGTCTGCATGAACGCGCCCCCGGCCGCCGGCGCCCAGAAGTCCATCCCCAGGATCACCAGCCCCTCCCGCTCGCAGTCGTCCACGAACCGGAGCGCCTCCTCCCGGGGCAGGAGGAGCTCCGACGCGCGGGTGACGCCGCGGTCCCGGTAGCGCTCCAGCAGCACGCCTTCGCGCTCCTCGGACGTCAGTCCCATGGCGACTGCCAGTTGGGATCGTTGCGGTCGCTTACCTGGACGATGTCGCCCGTCCGGTCGTTGACCACCACGTAGCTGCCGTCCGCGTTGATGTACGCCGTCGCCGGGTCGTCCATGTTTCCACCGCCGGGCAGGTGCCGGGTGTCGCGGGTGGGCACGGTGCGGGCCGGGTTGTTGATCGTGGACTTGACCAGCGCCTCGTCCCAGCCGCGCTTGCTCATCTGCTTCAGGATCTTCTGTCCGTACTGCAGAAACTCGTCCAGAGACCCGTATCCCCCGCCCGGCCCGATCATCCCCGCCAGCAGCAGCCCGCCGGAGCCGAACTTGTCGAAGATCGACGCGCACGGGTCGCCCAGCGTCTGCAGGAAGTCGATGATGTCGGCCATGGTGAACCCGAGCTCCGCCGCCGCCCACAGGAAGGCGAGGATCGGGATGAAGGCGATCTGCCCGTTGGGGTCCACCCGGTTCACCGGGTCGTTGGCCGCGTACCCGTACAGGTTGGTGCTCCCCCCGCTGAACCCGCGCGGATCCGGCCGCGTCCACCGCCCCGCCTGGGGGTCGTAGTCGCGGGCGCCGAAGCGGACCAGCGCGTGGTGCCCGTCGGTGAGCCCGCCCGCGAAGCCGAACGGCTGGAAGCCGGGGCGGGTGTCGCGCACCACCTGGCCGAACGCGTCGTAGTCCAGCCGCTGCACCACCTGGCCCGTGGCGGCGTCCACCACCAGGCGCACGCTGCCCAGCTGGTCGGTGACCACCCGGTAGCGGCGCCCGTCGCGCTCCACGTAGTCGGGAACGTTGCCCTGCGTGGCGTAGACGAACCGCGCCACCACGTTCCCGGCCGGGTCCAGCTCCGCCACCGGGTTGAGCCCCGTTCCGTACAGGAAGCCCTGCACCAGCGCGCCGTTCACCTTCTTGCCGATGCGCCGGCCCGCGGCGTCGATCACGTACTCCACCTGCGTGCCCTCCGGCAGGCGCACCGCCGTCAGGCTGCCCAGCGCGTCGTAGACGAACCGGGTGGTGTCGCCGCCCACCGCGCGGAAGGCCAGGTCGCCCGCCGGGGTGTAGCCGTACGCCGCGGCCCCGTACGCCACCAGCCGGTCCGCCGCGTCGTACCCGCCCGCCACCGCCCCCGTGGCGGTGACGGCGCGGACGCGGTTGCCGTTGGCGTCGTACTCGTACGCGGCGGCGGGCGCGCCGTCCACCTCTACCGCGGCCAGGAACCCGGCCGAGTCGTACCGGAACGTGTACTCGTGCGTCTCGGTACCCACCCGCTCCGACAGCCGCGTCACCCGCCCCAGCGCGTCGCGCTCGTACGCCGCGCGGAACAGGCTGTCGGCGCCAAAGGCGCTGGACAGGCGCACCAGCTGCCCCAGCGAGTCGTACTGGGCCTGGGTGCCCACCCCGCCCAGGGTGGTGCCCTGCAGTGCGCCGCTCGCCGCGCTGCGGCTTACGCCCAGCGCGCCCGCGCCCACCAGCAGGCCGTCGCGGTCGTAGCGGAAGTCCACCGCGTGGCCGCCGTTCACCGTCTGGCCCGTCACCCGGAAGTTGTTGTCGTAGGTGACGTCCACGTCGCCCGACACCTCGCCGGACAGGGTGGTGCCCAGCGGGAGCGCGCCGTCCCAGCGAAAGGCCAGCGTCCCGCGCCCTTCGCCGGACACCGACTCCAGCTGCCCCGTGCCGGGAACGTAGGCGTAGCGCAGCACCGTCTCCGGCACCGTCACCTCCGCCAGCCGCCCGCCCGGGTCGTACGCCAGCGACATCTCCACGCCGCCCGGACGCAGCACGCGCGAGACCAGTCCGTCGCCGTCGTACTCGTACTGCGTCACCGACTCGCCGCCGCCGGCCGCGGGCGCCGCCTGGCGGGCCAGCCGCCCCGCCGCGTCGTAGCCGAAGGTGTGCGCGCCCCGCCCCGGCGGAGACACCGACGCCAGCCGTCCCGCCTCGTCGTAGGTGTACGCCACCTCGCGCCCGTCCTGCAGCACGCGCCGCGCGATGCGGCCCTGCGCGTCGTACTCCAGCCGCGTCGCGCCGCCCAGCGGGTCCACGATCCGCGACTGGCGGCCGTCGGCGTCGTATCCGTACGTCCAGCTGCGGCCGCCCTGGCGCGTGGCCAGCAGCCGCCCCGCCCCGTCGTACTCCGTGTGCACGGCCGCCAGCCCGGAGGTGCGCACCTCCACCGTCCGGCCCTCCGCGTCCAGCAGCGACAGCCGGGTGCGCCCCTCGGGCGTGCGGTTCTCCTGCGTGCGGGCGGCGGCGTTCCAGACGCTGGTGTACACGCGGCCGTTCACCACCACCGAGTCACGCTGCGAGACCAGCCCCAGCAGGTTGCCGGGCGCGGAGAGCTGCACCGTCCGCGACGTGCGGGTCACCGACACCCGCCCGCCCGGCGTGGCCACCTGCACCAGCCGCGGCAGCGGCGTCTGCATCCCCCAGCGCGGGTCGGGGCCCTCCTCCAGCGTGGTCACCGTCCCGTCCGCCGCCTCCACGCGGGTAACGCCGTCGGGGGTGAGCGTGCTCACCCGCACCCGCCCATCGGGGGCGGTGTCGGTGCGCCGCTGCCCGCCGGTCACCAGCTCTTCCACCCGCAGCGTGGCGGCGCGTCCCCCGCCGGTGCCCAGCGACACCTGCCAGCCGTCCGCGTCGCGGGTGCGGGCCAGGGTGCGGGTGCCGCCGGGTCCGCCCTCGTCGCGCTCCAGCATGCCGCTGGGGTCGTAGTGGTACGCGTGCGCCCGCCCCGAGGCGTCCGTCATCCCCGTGAGCAGCCCGCCCGGCGCGTACGCCAGCACCACCTCGCCGGCGCCCTGCGGCTGCACCGCGGCCAGGTAGCCCGCGTCGTTCAGCCGCATCCCCGCCCGGCCGCCGTCGGGAAGCACCAGCGCCGTGGGGTTGCCCCCGCCGTCGCGCTCGATGCGGGTGACCCGGTCGTCGCGGTCGGTGACGCGCGCCAGCCGCCCGGCCGAGTCGTAGTCGAACGTCCAGCGCACGGCGCCCGTGCGGGCGTCCAGGGTGCGCAGGTGGCGCCCCGTGGCCGTGAACTGGAACACCTCGCTCCCGTCGTCCGACGCCACCGTCACGTCCGTGGCCGAGAAGCCCGGCATGGGCGGGGCGATGCGCCGCACGCGGCGGTTGCTGGTGTCGGAGATGTACAGGCTGCCGTCCGGGGCCACCGTCACCCCCCAGGGCCCGCGCAGCCACGCCGCCGCAGCCGGCCCGCCGTCGCCGCGGTAGCCGTATACCGAGTTCTGGCCCGTCACCGTGGTGATGATGCCATCCGGCGCCACCTGCCGCACGCGGTTGGCGCCCGCCTCGGAGATGTAGACGGTACCGTCACGCGCCACCGACACCGCGTACGGAACGTTCAGGTACACCGCCGTGGCCGGGCCGCCGTCGCCCGGCGACGCCGAAGTGCCCACGTCCGCGGCGGCGCTCACCCCGCCCTCGCCCGGGGCCGCCGGCTCGGGCGCCGGGTCCTCGGCCGTCACGTCCGACTCGCCCGCACCGCGCTTGCGGTGCGCGTCTGCCCGCTCTTCGACGGTGGGGCGCGGCGCCTGGGTCGACTGGATGCCCATGTCCGCGGCCGCGCCGCCGAAGCCGCCGCCGCCCGCAAAGGTGTGCATGATGCCGTCGGGCGTCACCTTGCGGATGGCGTAGTTGTAGATGTCCTCGATGTACAGGCTGCCGTCCGGGCCCAGCGCCACCCCGTCGGGGTAGTCGATCTGCGCCAGGGTGGCGGGCCCCCCGTCGCCCGAGTACCCCCAGGTGCCGTTGCCGGCCACCGTGGTGATGGTGCCGTCCGGCGACACCTTGCGGATGACGTTCCAGTCGCTGGCGATGTAGATGGAGCAGTCCGGCCCCACCGCCAGCCCCCACGGATAGCCGATCGCCGCCTGCGTGGCCGGGCCGCCGTCGCCCGTCCACCCGTTGACGCCGTTGCCGGCCACGGTGGTGATGATGCCGTCCGTCCCCACCCGCCGCACGCGGTGGTTGGCCCAGTCGGCGATGTACAGCGCGCCGTCCGGTCCCAGCGCCACGTCGTAGATCTCGCGGAAGCGGGCCTGCAGCGCCGGCCCGCCGTCGCCGCCGAAGCCGTACAGCCCCGAGCCGGCCACGGTGGTGATGATCCCCTCCGGCGACACCTTGCGGACCTTGTAGGCATCGGCGTCGGGAAGGTACACCGTGCCGTCCGCCGCCACCGTCACCCGGTCCGGGCTGCGCAGCGAGGCCAGCGTGGCCCGCCCGCCGTCACCCGTGGTGCCGTAGAGGCCGTTGCCGGCCACGGTGGTGATCACCGGCCCCATCACCTCGGCGCTGCGGCGGGTGCCGTTGCCGCGGTGCAGCACGCGGGCGCCGGGGTCGTACACGTGGTGCACGTCCACCGTCCAGCCGCCCAGGCGAAGGTTGCGGGCATCGAAGTCCGGCCCGGCGGTGATCATCAGCCGCTGGGCGCGCCACAGCACGTCCTCCTGCCGGGCGCCGCTGGTGACGCTGGTGGGGATGACGCACGCCTGCCAGTCCACGCTCCCGCCCCAGGGCAGGTCCACCGGCCCCGTGCAGGTGAGTCCGAAGCTGCGGGCGGTGGAGGCGGGGACGCGGTAGGTGAAGGGGTACACGTACCCCACCCGCACCGTGGCCGGGTGCTGCCCCGCCAGCCGGCGGCCGTACGCGTCCAGGCCGTCCCAGCGGAAGTTGTGGCGCAGGTTGGGGGCGGGCGCGAAGCTCTGTTTGAAGGTGCGCCCCGCGACGGTGATCTCCAGCTCCACCCGCGTCATGCTGGCGGGCACCGACTCGTCGGTGAGCGGGATGTCGAGCGCGTTGGCCAGCCGGCCGGCCGCGCGCGCGCTGGTGTACGACAGGGCGAACGGCGCCCCCGGCACCACGATCCGCTCGCCCAGCGTGCGGTTGTGGCAGCCGATGACGGAGCCGTCCTCCTCGCAGTCGTCGTCCTCGTCGTCCTGCTCCTCGTCGGCGTCGCCGTCCGGGTTCTCCGCGTCGTCCGGCGGGCCGTTGGGGTAGTTCAGGTCGATGGGGGAAAAGTGCTTCATCCGCACGCGCCACAGGCTGGCGCCGTCGGCGTACAGCGTGGCCAGCTTGCCCCGCTCCGCCAGGTCCAGCCCCAGCGCGTCGAGCGCCGCGTCGCTGTCCGCCGCGCCGTCGCCGTCGGCGTCCACCATCGCCACCCCGCCGCTCACGGAGAGGATGCGGATGGTGCGCCCGTCGTCCTCCGGCACCCACGCGCCGCAGCGGATGCAGTCGTAGGTGGCCACGGGCACCGGCATGCCGGCGGGAAAGCCCAGGAAGTTCTCCACGTACAGCTCCACCGGCTGGGTGAAGCGCACCGTGGTCGCCCCCGCCGCGATGGCGCTGTCGACGGACAGCTCCACGGCGTAGGTGTAGGCGCTGGTGGCCGGCAGGGGCCCGGGCATGGCGCTGGGCCCGCCGGCGCCCACCGTGTACTCCGTCGCCCGCACGTCCAGCGCGCCCAGCGGCACCACCGAGCCGTCGGCCAGCACCATCTCGGCGCCGGTGCCGGGCTCGAAGATCAGCGTGGCCTGGCGCGATCCGTCCTCGTCCGTCTGCACGGAGCCGCGGGCCACCTGCAGGCTGTCGGCCGCCAGGTCCACGCGGGTTACCTGCGGGTCCAGCTGCACCAGCACCACCTCGGGGACGGAGGCGAACTCCTGCCACTCCGCCGTCACGTGGCGCTGGCTGGGGAGGTACCCTTCACGGGCCAGGTTCACGATCACCCGGTCGCCGCCGTTGACCACGATGTCGTACCACCCGTCGCTCCGCGACGTGCTCTGGCCGTACTGCGGGTTGTCCAGGATGCTCACCACCACGCCCGGCAGCGGCTGCCCGTCGCGGCTGGTAACGCGGCCGCGCAGCACGGAGATGCGGACGGGGTTGATGGCGCCCGGCGCCACCCCCGTCTGCACCGGGTTCTCGCCCGTGTACAGGAACTCGACGGACTCGGCCAGGTTGGTCACCACCCCCGGCTCCACCGGCGGGGCCGGCGGCAGGTCGCTTCCCTGGCGGGTGACGCGGCGGGTGGCCGTGGCCGTGTTGCCGGCCCCGTCCGTGGCCTTGAGCACCAGCTCGTTCTCGCCCTCGGCCAGCGGCGCCGTCGTCTGGAAGGACCCGTCCGGGCCCACCAGGACGGCATTGGGCCCCAGGCTGAGCGTGACAGGGGACGCGTCCTGCACCACGCCCCGCACGGCGATCTCCTCCGCCTCCGTCACGGCGCCGTCGTCCGGCTCCAGGACGGTGATGATGGGCGCCTGCGTGTCGCGCGTGACCTGCCGCGAGACGGTGGAGGCGTTCCCCGCCCGGTCCGTCGCCGTCACGCTGACGAAGTTCACGCCCTCGGTCACCGGCACCTGCGCCGTGAAGCCGCCGCCCGCGTCCGGGGTGACGGGGATGCCGTTGACGTTCACCCCCGCCAGCGTCCGGTCGGCGACGGTGCCGCTGACGGTGACGACGCTGTCGCGCGTCACCGCCCCGTCCGCCGGAGCGGTGAGAAAGACGGCCGGCGCCTCCGTGTCGCGGATGACGGTGCGAACGGAGTCCGTCCGCAGCCCTGCCGCGTCCACGGCGGAGATGGTGAGGGTGTTGTCGCCCTCCACCGCGAGCGGAACGGTGGCCGAGAAGGCGGCGCCCGTGCGGACGGCCTCCGCCTCGTTCACCGTGACGCGGGTGGCCGTCTCGTCCTGCACCGAGCCCGCCACCTGCACCGACGTCTCGCGGGTGACCAGCTCCGCCGGCGGTGCCGTGACCGTGATCACCGGCGCCGTGACGTCCGTAGCGGAAAGGCGCAGGTTGATGTACGCCTCGGGGACGCTGGACACCTGCGCGGCGACCACGTTCTCGCCGGGCTGCAGCACCACCGGGATCACCATCCCCGGCACGCTCTGGTTCAGGTGCGTGGGGCTCAGCACCTCCACCCCGTTCACCCAGACGCGCGCGCTGGAGACGCGGTGCGTGCCGTCCGGCGCGCCGTTCTCCACGTGCAGCGCGTACGGCGCCCCGGCCGTGGCGCCCAGGGTAAAGCGCTCCGTCTCGGTGACCGGCGCGCCCGTGTAGCGGTTGAAGCGGCGGCGCCCCCAGACGGTAAAGGTGGCGTCCGTCGTCTCCAGCACGGAGATGGTGACGCCGGTCCCCGTGGTGCCGGTGACGGCGACCTCGAGGGTGTTGAGCTCCGCCAGGGTCACGGGGAGCTCCAGCACCGGCGCGGGCGGGGTGCCGGCGAACAGGGTAACGCCGTTGAGCTTGACGGTGGCGCCCGACGCGCCGCCGCGGGCCAGCCGCAGCGTCTGCACGCGTCCGGCGGCCGGGGTGGCGCCAAAGCGCTCCACGTGGAATGCGTCGCCTCGCCCGGCGTCGAACACGCGGGGGCCGAAGAGGACCACGGAGTCGGCGGCGGCCAGGCCGGGAAGGTCGGGGACGCGGGGCGGTCCGTCCTTGGCCAGGACGGACCCCGCCAGCGTGCCCGCCACGGCCAGCAGCGCCGCGAGCGCTGCCGCTCGTCGGCGCGCGCGCGCCGGTGGCGGCGTACGGGGTGTGCTCGTTCGCATGGGGGTCGCGATGGATGGGGGGTGGAGCTGCGTGATCGCACGCGCGGCGCCGGGAAAGTCAGCGCGCCGGCACCGTGCAGCCGGGTCTCGGGAAAGGGCGGACGACGGCGGAGGGACCATGCCGGCGCACGGGGGCGCACCGGCCAGGGCGGCGAGGCGTGAAGCGATCCGGGAGACAGACCGCGCCCCACCGCAATCCGGGAGGAAGTCGCGTCTTCAGGAGACGGGGATACAGATAGCGTCGTGTAGCGTACGTAGTCAAGGACATTCTCGACGGCCACGGTGTAGCTTTTCCACAACGTTTTGCGGTGCAGCGAGTTCCCCGAACTCGCGGAATCGATCCATCGGACCCTTCCATTCCCCGCCACGCCGGGATACGGATGGATCAGCCAGACATCGCGCATCTCCGCAGCAGATTCCGCGCAGAATCTGCTGCAATAGGGTGTATCAGCCTGCACCGACTTCTCGTTGGGCGCGTGCAGCAGCGATCACGCACGCGCTCCTTCAGGGAAACTTTATCGATAAATCTTTCTTCTCTTTCGGGTCTCTCTTCCACAGGATGTGCATCACCACGGAGCGCGGAGCGAACCCCCGTTTCCATCGTCCCGACGGCGTCTAAGGTGCGCGCACAAATCCAGGCAAATCCCGGGACGAAGCAGGATGCGGAGCCGAGGCCCGAACCGGCGGCGCGGGGCGGGCCCTTCAGGATCGGCGGCGGACGTGCTATTTTGCGGGTGACCCCCGCGCAGAAACCCCCGCGCCCCCCTCCGTTGGCCGACACCTTCCAGTATTCCGCGGTCGATCCCGTCGGCCGCCGCGTCCGCGGCCGCGAGCACGCCGCCAACGCCGACGCCCTGGCCCGCGCGCTGGAAGGGCGCGGGCTGCTGGTCGTGGACATGAGCCGCGACGCCGCCCCCGCGCGGCCCTCGGGCGCGTCGTCGCGGCGGCGGGCGGTGCTGGAGGCCACGCGCGCCGTGGCCGCGCTGCTGAACGCCGGCCTGCCGCTGCCGCGCGCGCTGCGCGTCTCCGCGCACGTGGCCACCCCCGAGCTGGCAGAAGCGCTGAACGCGGTGGTGCTGGCGGTGGAGCACGGCGAGCCGCTGGCGGGCGCGCTGCAGGCCCATCCCCGGCTCTTTCGCCCGCTGTACGTGGGGATGGTGCGGGCGGGCGAGCGCAGCGGCGCCCTGGGCGACGCCTTTGCCCGGCTGGCGGTGCACCTGGAGCGCGAAGAGGAGCTGCGCGCACGGCTGACCTCGGCGATGGCGTACCCGCTCATCCTGGCGACCATGGGGGGCGCCACGGTGGTGCTGCTGCTGGTGATGGTGCTCCCCCGCTTCGTGGAGCTGCTGGACGGCTCCGGCGCCGCCCTTCCCCGCTCCACCGCCGCGCTGCTGGCCATGTCGGCGTTTCTGCGGCGGACGTGGCCCCTTCTCCTGGTCGCCGCGCTCCTGCTGGGAAGCGGGATGGCGGCGGCGCGGCGGTCCGAGGGCGGGCGGCGGGCGCTGGCGCGGCTGCTGCTGCGCGCCCCCGGCGTGGGCGCCCTGCGGCGGCAGGTGCTGGCGGCGCGCTTCGCCCGGCTGCTGAGCGTGCTGCTGACCGGCGGCGCGCCGCTGCTGTACGCCCTGGACGACACCATCGAGAGCCTGGACGATCCCGTGGCCCGTGAGACCGCGGGGCGGGTGCGCGCCCGGGTGCGCGAGGGTGCGCCGCTGCACGCCGCCATCGCAGCGGAGCCGCTGTATCCCCCCGTGCTGGGGCAGCTGGTGGCCGTGGGCGAGGAGTCCGGCCGCCTGGGCGACTTTCTGGCCCGCGCGGCGGAGATGTTCGACACGGGGGCGGAGCGCGCCCTGCGCCGGCTGGTCACCTTCGCCGAGCCGGCGATGATCGTGGTCTTCGGCGGGATCGTCGCCTTCGTGGCGCTGTCGCTGCTGCAGGCCATCTACGGCCTGAACGCGGACGCGCTCCGGTGAGGCGCCGCGGCGGGTTCACCCTGGTGGAGGTCGTCGTGGTGCTGGTGATCCTGGCGGTCGCGGCGGCGGCGGTGGCCCCCGCGCTGCTGAGCCCGGCGCCGCGGGGCCCCGCCCGGGCCGCGGCCGGGGTGGGGCGCATGCTGGCCTCCGCCCGGCGGCTGGCGGTGGACCGCGGCGAGGCGGTGAGCCTTACGCTGAACCCGGCCGCGGGGACCTGGCGCGCCGCCGCGGAGCCCGCGGGCGACAGCCTGGCCGCCGGGCGCATCCCGCTGCCGGAGGGGGTGACGCTGGCCGCCGCGCCGGGGCCCGCGCGCTTCGTCTTCCATCCGCTGGGCGGCGCCACCGGCGTTCCTCTCACGCTGACCGGCGAGGGGCGGACGGCGCGGGTGGAGGTGGACCGCTGGACGGGGGAGGCCCGTGTTTCCGGCGGATAGGCGGGGGTTCAGCCTGCTGGAGGCGGTGATCGCCGTGGCCGTGGTGAGCCTGGCGGGGGTCGCCGCGCTCACCGCGCTGGCGGGCGAGCTGCGCTCCAGCCGCCGCGCCCGCGAGGCGCTCACCGTCTCGGCGCTGGTGGAGCACCGGATGGAGACGCTGCGCCTCCTTCCCGCCGACGCCCTGCGCCTGCTCCCGGACTCGCTGGAGAGCGGCCACTTCGCGCCGCCGTTCGACACCTACGAATGGACCGCCGCCGCGAAGCCGGTCCCGGGGGTGGACGGCGTCTTCGACGTCTCCGTCGTCGTGGAGGGTCCGGAGGGGGAGCTGCGGCTGGATACGCGCCTCTACCGCCCGGATCTGCTCCCCGCTCCGTAGCAGGCCCCGGGCGGGCCGGAGGTGGGGCCGCACGGGCTTCACTCCGCGCCCCCGTCGCGCTATCTTTCCGCCGATCATCCACACGAAATTGCGGTTTCCCTGCCCGCCGCCCGCGTCCGGACGGCCCATCCCAGCCTGCACGCCCATGCCGTCACAATCCGTTCGCACGCGCGCCCGGCGGCGTGCCGCCGCGCGCCCTGGCGCCCGCGCCGGCTTTACGCTGATCGAAATCCTGGTGGTGATCGCGGTGATCGCCGTGCTGGCCACCCTGGTGGCGCCGGAGGTCTTCCGCCACCTGGGGAGCGCCCGCGAGAGCACCGCCCGGTCGCAGGTGGAGATGCTGGGCGCCGCGCTGGACGCGTACCGGCTGGACGTGGGGCGCTACCCCACCACCGAGGAGGGGCTGGCCGCGCTGCGGCAGGCGCCCCCCGGCGCCGGCACGCGCTGGGACGGCCCCTACCTGCGCAAGGACGTGCCGAACGACCCCTGGGGGCAGCCGTACGAGTTCCGCAGCCCCGGCCAGGTGAACCCCCGGAACTACGACCTGCTCTCCCTGGGCGCCGACGGCAAGCCCGGAGGCGAGGGCGAAGACGCGGACATCCGCAGCTGGGAGTAGGGGGATTGACCCGCTTCGCCCGTCCGCGCGGCACCGCGGGGATGACGCTGCTGGAGCTGCTGGTGGGGCTGGCCGTCACCGGGCTGGTGCTGGCCGCCGGCTACGGCGCCCTGGCGTCCATCTCCGACCACCGCCAGCGCGCCGCCGGGGCGCTGGACGAAGCCGCGCGCGCCGCCGCCATCCGCCGCACCCTGACGGAGTGGATCGCCGCCGCGCGGCTGGAGCCGGACGGCACCGGCCCCGAGTTCCGCGGCGTGGACGCGGTGGACGCCGGGCGCGACGACGACGAGCTCACCTTCCTCACCGGGGCCGCGGCGGGGCGCGAGGGCGGCGTCCCCGTGGTCCGCCTGTTCGTGGACCGCGACCCGGCGACGCCGGAGCGGGGGCTGGTGGCGGAGCTGGGCGGGTGGCGCGGCGCCGCGCGCGAGCGCGTGGAGCTGGCCCCGGCGGCGCGGGGGCTGCAGGTGCGCTACCTCTCCGCGCTGAGCCGCGACCCCGTGTGGCTGCCGGGGTGGATCTCGTCCACCGTGCTCCCCCGCGCGCTGGAGCTGCGGGTGGACGCCGCCCCCGACTCCCTTCCGCCGCTGCTCGCCCTTCCCGTCGCCGCCGCCCTGGGGGACGCGCGATGAGGCGGCGGCGAGGCCCGGCGGGGCGGGGCGGGTTCGCGCTCATCGCCGCGCTCTGGCTGCTGGCCGCCATCTCCATGGTGGCGCTGGACCTGAGCCTGCGCGCCCGCGACCACCGGCGCTCCGCGGCCAACGTGCAGGAGGCCTCCGTCGCCCGCGGCGCCGCCGAGGCCGGCGTGGCGCACGCGCGCGCCCTGCTGGAGCGGCGCCTGCTGATGGCCGCCCGCTCCGCGGACGCGGGGTGGGCGGACCCGTGGCGGGGGCTGGACCGGCTGATCCCCGACTCGGTGCGCCTCTCCGGGAGTGCCTACCGGGTGCAGCTCCGCGACGCGGGCGCCGCCCTGCACCTGAACCGCGCCGGCGAGGACGAGCTGCGGCGCCTGCTCCAGGCGCTGCGCGTGGACGCGGGCGCCGCGGACCGCATCGCGCAGGCCGCGGCCGACTGGCGCGACGCAGACGCCCTGCGCCGCCCCCGCGGCGCGGAGCGCGCCGAGTACCTGCGGGAGGGCGCCTCCGTCCTTCCCTCCAACCAGCCCTTTCGCGCCGTGGCCGAGCTGCGCCACGTGCGCGGGATGACGGACGAGATCTTTCGCCGCGTGTCCCCGTACCTCACCATCCGCGGCTCCGGCCAGGTGAACCTGTCCGCCGCCCCCCGCGAGGTGCTCCTGGCCCTTCCCGGGATGACGGAGGAGTCCGTGGCGCTGCTGCTGCGGATGCAGCGCGCCGGGACGCCCCTTCCCTCCCCCGCCGAGCTGGGCGGGCACCTGTCCCCGGGCGCGCGGTCGCTGTACCAGCGCGACCTGCCGCGGCTGATGTCGCGGGCCACCACGGAGACGCGCGAGGTGGAGATCCGGTCCAGCGGCTGGGTGTCGGGGGGGCGGATGCGCCCGGTGCAGGAGGCGCTGGCCGTCCGCGCCGGCACCGCCGTGTTCCTGGTGGACCGGGGCGCGCCGTGAGGGGCCGGGGGTGGATGGGCTCGGGGATGGGCGCCGCGCTGGGACCGGACGGGGTGCACGCCCTCCTTCCCGACGGGAGCGGCTGGTCGCACCCGCTGGAGGAGCGGAGCGAGGCGGCGCTGGAGGACGCCTTCCGCGCCCTGCGCCAGGCCGCCGGCGGCACCACGCTGCACCTGGCGCTCCTTCCCCCGCTGGCCGAGGTGCGGCGCATCGAGCTCCCGCGCCTGCGCGACGCCGAGGTGCAGGCGGTGCTGCGCCGCGACGCCCGCCGCCACTTCGCCTCCGCGCGCGAGCCGCAGGCGCTGGCGGTGCAGAAGCTGGGGCCCGCCGCCGCGGGGCGCATCGCCGTGCTGGTGGCGGCGGCGCCCGAGGCGCTGGTGCAGGCCGTGTGGGCGGCGGCGCCCCGCGCGGGGTGGCGGCTGGGCGGCGTGGTCCCCGCCGACGCGGCGTGGGCCGCCGCCGCCGCGGCCTGGCTGGGGCGCGGGGAAGAGGGCGGGCGGCTGGTGCTCCCCGTCGCGGGGCGGCTGCACGCGGTGGAGCTGTGGCGTGGGCGGCTGGCCGGCGTGCGCCGCTTTCCCCCCGGCGCCGAGCGCGACGACCTGGAGGTGGACGGCGCCACGGCGCTGGCGGGGCCGCCCGAATGGCGGAGCGCCGCCTCGCTGCTGCTGGAGGAGCGCGGCGCGCGGATCGCCGCGCCGCGGTCGGAGGGGGCCGAGGTGGACCGGCCGGAGCTGCTGGCGGCGGACTGGGCCCCCGCGGCGGGGCTGGCGCTGGTGCCCGCGGGGCTGGAGGCCGGGCGCTCCGCCGCGGCGCGGCGCTGGGCGGCGTCGCTGGCGGCGGCCGCCGCCGTGCTCCTGCTGGCCGCGGCGGCGCTGGAGGGGTGGGGTGCGCGCCGCGAGCTGCGCGCGGTGGAGGCGGAGCGGGCGCGGCTGGCCCCCGCGGTGGCGCAGGTGCAGTCGGTGCGCGGGCGGCTGGACGCGCTGGGGACGCGCTTCGCCACGCTGCGGGCGCTGGAGGGCGGCGCGCCCGCCTGGCCGCTGGTCCTGGCCAGCGTGGCGCAGACCCTTCCCCGCGACGCCTGGCTCACCGCCTTTCGCGCGGAGGGCGACAGCGTGACGCTGGAGGGCGAGGCGCGCCGCGCGTCGCGCGTGTTCGAGGCCGTCAGCCGCACCCCCGGGCTCACCGGGGTGCGGGTGGCCGCCCCCGTGCGCCGCGAGCTCACCCCCGCGGGGATCCCCATGGAGCGCTTCGTGATCCGCGCGGCGCTGGGCGCGGCCAAGCCGGAGGGGGCGCCGTGAGCGCGTGGTCGCAGATGTCGCCCCGCGACCGCAGGGCGCTGACGCTGGGCGGGGCGGTGCTGGTGCCGGCGCTCCTCTTCGCCCTGGTGGTGCGCCCGCTGGCGGGGGGCGTGGACGAGACGCGCGAGCGGGTGCGCGAGCAGCGCGAGCTGCTGGCGCGGGAGCGCGGGCTGGTGGCGCAGGCCGCCGAGTACCCCTCGCGGCTGCGCCGCGCCGAGGCGGCGCTGCGGGCCGAGGGGCCGCGCCTGTTCCGGGGGATCGACGGGCTGGCGGCGGCCTCGGCGCTGGAGGAGTACGTCTCCGACGCGGCGGATCGCAACCGCGTCTCCGTGCGGCAGAGCGAAAGCCGCGACGGCGAGCCGGTGGGCGAAGGGATCACCGCGCTGCAGGTGGACCTGCAGGGCGAGGGGGACCTGCGCGGCATCCTTTCCCTTCTCCGCGCGCTGGACGCGGGGACGCGGCTGGTGCGCGTGGAGCAGCTCGCCATCCAGGCCCGCGGCGCCGGCGAGGACGCCCCCCTCTCCTTCTCCCTCACCGCCGTGGGGTACGCGATGTCGGTGGAGGACGTGGACGATTCCCCGGCCGCGGACGGGACGCCGTCCGGCTCCGCCCCGGCGGACGAGGGCGGGGCGAGGGTGGACGACGGCGGAGAGGAGGCGCCGTGACCGCGCCCCTGCGCGACGGCCGCGTCCAGGCCGCGCTGGCGGCGGCCGCCCTGGCCCTGGTGATCGCCGGGGGGGCGCTGCGGCGCGCGCTGGAGGTGGAGCCGCTCCCCGCCGCGCGCGCGCCCGCGGAGGCCGACACCGTGGCCGCCGTGACCGCCCGGCTGGTGTATCCCGCCGAGTACCTGACGGTGGCCGTGTCCGCGGACCCGTTCCGCCCGGAGCGCGCCCCCGCCCCCTCGTACGTGCTCCCCGGCGAGGCGGCGGCGCTGGCGGCCGCGGAGGCGCAGGCCCCCGCGCCGGCGTACGAGGCGCCGCTCCCCCCCGCCCCCGCGCTGCGGCTGCTGGGGACGATGCTCACCCCTGGCGGGCGCCCCGTGGCGCTGCTGGAAGAGTCCGGCGTCCCGGCGCGGATGGTTCGCCTGGGCGAGCGGATCGGAACCCACACCCTTACGCGCGTGGAGCCCGGGCGCGCCGTGCTGCGCTCCGCGGCCGGCGAGACCCTGGAGCTTCGCGTGGCGCGACCCGGAAGCTGATGCGCCGCCGTCTTCTTTTCCTGCTCCTCCCGCTGCTCGCCGCCCCTCCCGCCGCCGCGCAGGACGACGGCGTGCGCACCACCGCGGCCGGCGTGCTCGTCGACTTTTCGCAGGTGGACGTGCGGCTGGTCCTTTCCGCGCTGGCCGAGGCCGGCGGGGTGAACGTGGTGTTCGGCGACCTGCCGGCGCGCCTGGTGACGCTGCAGCTCACCCAGCCCGTCCCGCCGCAGAACATGCTCCCGCTCATGCGCAGCGTGGCCCAGAGCAACGGGCTGCGGCTGGTGGAGCAGGACGGGCTCGTGCGCGTGGAAAGCGCCGCGGGCGGCCCGTCGTCCGGCGGCGCGGCGGGGGACGACGACGCCCCGCGGGGGACGCGGCTCTTCATCTACCGCCTCAAGCACGCCCGCGCCCAGCAGCTGGCCGCCACGCTGCAGTCGCTGTACGGCGGCGGCGGACGGGGCGGCGCGGCGGCGCGCCCGCCGGAGCGGCGCACCCTGTCGCAGCAGCTGCGCGACCAGGCCATCCCCCCGGTGGACCCGGCGGCCGTGGAGCGCGGCGAGGTCGTGGAGGCGGAGGTGGTGCCCGGGCTTCCCGGCGACGTGGCGGGCGACATCCAGATCGTCGCGGACGAGCCCACCAACTCGCTGCTGGTGCGCGCTTCGGCGGAGGACTGGGAGGTCATCCGCCAGGCCATCGACCAGCTGGACCTGCGCCCGCTGCAGGTGATGATCGAGGTGCTGATCGCCGAGGTCAGCCGCAACCGCGAGATGGAGCTCAGCACCAGCGGCCGCGGGCGCACCACCAGCGCGCGCCCGCTGCAGGGGCTGTTCGGCTCGGCCGACACGGTGACCGCGGGGGGGATCGCGCTGCGCATCTTTCGCGTGGGCGGGCTGGACCTGGACGTGACGCTGAACGCCCTGGCCTCCACCGGCAACGTGCGCATCCTCTCGCGCCCGCTGCTGATGGCGCAGAACAACCGCGAGGCGCGCATCCTGGTG
Source organism: Longimicrobium sp. (assembly GCA_036379135.1). GTDB lineage: Bacteria > Gemmatimonadota > Gemmatimonadetes > Longimicrobiales > Longimicrobiaceae > Longimicrobium. The sequence continues at coordinate 17,718 of DASUVG010000133.1, read as the reverse complement.
GGCGACGAGGTCCCCTTTCTCCAGGTGGTGCGGACGCTTCCGACGTCCGACGCGGTGCGCGACCAGGTGGTGCAGTACCGCGACGTGGGCACCTCGCTCAGCATCACGCCCACCATCAACCCCGACGGCTACGTGAGCCTGCAGGTGACGCAGGAGGTCAGCACCGTCACGGGCGAGAGCGCGCCGCCGCTCAACGCGCCGCAGATCGGCACGCGCGAGGCATCCACGCACCTGTTCGTGCGCGACGGGCAGACGGTGGTGATCGGCGGGCTCATCAGCAGCGAGCGGGGGTCGTCGCGCGGCGGCATCCCCTATCTCAAGGACATCCCGCTGCTGGGGTGGATCTTCGGCAGCCGCTCGGACCGGGCGCGCAACACGGAGCTCTTTCTCTTCCTCACCCCCCACATCGTCTACACCGACGAGGACGTGGACGCCCTGCGCGCCCGGGTGGAGGCGCAGAGCTCCATCGTCCCCGAGCAGGGCGCGCCCGCCGTCCTCACCGCCCCCGCGGCCGCGGACTCCGCGGCGCCGGCCCCGGCCGCCGTCCCCCCCGCCCGGCCGTGACGGAGATCGGCGAGGCGATCCCGGCCGACGCGCTGCGGGCGGCGGAGCGGCTGACGGCCGACCTTTCCGCCGACTGGCTGGAGGAGAACGCCGTCCTTCCCCTGCGGATGGAGGAGGGGCGGCTGATCGTGGCCACCTGGCGCGCCTCGGTGGACGTGCAGGCGCTGGACGAGCTGCGCCTGTGCTTCGGCGCGCCGCTGCGGGTGGTGCGCGGCCCGGAGCCGGAGGTGCGCGCCGCCGTGCGCCGGCTGTACGCCGACGAGGGCGTGACCGCCGGGGCGCTGATCGCCGGCATGGCGGGCGGGGCGGCGGCGGGGGCCGGCGAGGAGCGCGCCCTGGACGACCTGGTGCACCAGGCCAACGAGGCGCCGGTGGTGCGCCTGGTGAACCTGCTGCTGCTGGAGGCGCTGGACGCGCGCGCCAGCGACGTCCACATCGAGGGGTACGCCCGCGGGCTGCGCGTGCGCTACCGGCTGGACGGCGTGCTGCAGGACGTGCCTTCGCCCCCGGCGGCCATGATGCCGGCGGTCATCAGCCGCCTGAAGATCATGGCGGACCTGGACATCGCCGAACGCCGGGTGCCGCAGGACGGCCGCATCCGCCTGCGCCTGCACGACCGGCAGGTGGACGTGCGCGTGAGCACCCTCCCCACGCTGGGCGGGGAGAGCGTGGTGCTGCGCCTGCTGGACAAGGAGCGCGGCGGGCGGGTGGGGCTGGTGGAGCTGGGGATGGGGGAGGACGCGCTGGCGGACTTTCGGCGCGCCGTGGCCCGCCCGCACGGCATCGTGCTGGCCACGGGGCCCACGGGGTCGGGAAAGACGACGACGCTGTACGCGGCGGTGGACGCCATCCGCACCGGGCAGGAGAAGATCCTGACGGTGGAGGACCCGGTGGAGTACGAGCTGGACGGCGTGCCGCAGGTGCAGGTGAACGAAAAGGTGGGCGTGAGCTTCGCCACGGCGCTGCGCGCCCTGCTGCGGCAGGACCCCGACATCATGCTGGTGGGCGAGATCCGCGACGAAGAGACGGCGGAGATCGCCACGCACGCCGCCCTCACGGGGCACCTGGTGCTCTCCACGCTGCACACCAACGACGCGCCGGGCGCCCTGACGCGCCTGTTCGACCTGGGGGTGGCGCCGTACCTGGTGGCCAGCACGGTGGAGGCCGTCCTGGCCCAGCGGCTGGTGCGCGTGGTGTGCCCCGCCTGCCGCCGCGACGAGCCCGCCCCCGCCGCCCTGCTGGCGGACTTCGACCGCGGCGCCCCGCCGCTGCACACGGTGGCGCGTGGAGCGGGGTGCGCGCACTGCCGCGGCACCGGCTACCGGGGGCGCACCGGCATCTACGAGCTGCTGGTGATGAACGACGACCTGCGCTCGCGCCTGCTGCAGCACCGCGACGCGGGTGACCTGCGCCGCGCGGCCATCGCCGACGGGATGCGCACGCTGCGCATGGACGGGCTCCGCCTGGTGCGCCAGGGCGTCACCACCCCCGAAGAGGTGCTCCGCGTCACGCGCGGCTGATCCCGAACCGCGGAAAAGCATCTCGCGGAGGACGCGGAGGAAACGAGAGGACGCGGATGACAGGCATCATCCGCGTCCTCTTTTCGTTCCTCCGCGTCCTCCGCGAGATCGTTCGTTTTCGGGAGTCGACGACTACCCGCCGAGCAGGCCCGGCAGCTGCGCCCGCTGGGCTTCCGTCAGCAGGGCGAGGGCTTCTTCGGTGGCGAGTTGCGCGTTCTGCCGGATCCGGGAGCGCGCTTCGTCGGCGGCGAAGGTGGCGGCCCGCCAGGCTTCGCGGTCGGAGGCGGCGTTCGCGCCCGGGCGGTCCTGGCTCGCGCGTTCGCGCTGCGCGTTCTCGGCCAGCAGCGCCCACAGCTCGCGGTTGCTGGCGCGCAGACGGGCCCGGATCTCCTCCAGGCCGGCGACCTGGGCGTCCGTCAGCGACAGCGCCCTGCGGTTGGCCAGCAGCAGCGCCGCGGGGTGCGCGCCCTCCACGCGCTCCTGCCGGAACTCGGCCTCGGCGGGGCCGGCCGGGTGCTGCGCGGCCGCGGTCCGCGGAACGGCGAGGGCGCCCGCGCAGAGCGCCAGGCCCAGGATCCATCTCTTCACCATCTCTGCTCCCGGAATCGTTCGGTTTGATTTTCGCCGCCGTGCGCGCGCGAGGTGCGTCGCTCCCGGACGGCGTCTGCACTGAATCCCCTCATCCGCGGCCGTCCGCCCGCACCGACCGGACGTGCCGCTCCAGCTCGTCGATGAACCCCTGCGTCACCGTCCGCCGCCCCCGGGCGATCGCGGTCCACAGGTAGGCGAAGCGCGCCACGGACGCCCGGTCCCGGGCCATCCGGGCGAGGAAGAAGAAGATGTCCGTCGCCTCGGGGCCGGGCCACTGGTCGTAGTCGTCGTGGTACCAGTACCAGATGGACACTTCGGCGGCCTTCCCGCGCAGGATGCGGAACCGCTTGAGAAAGGGCGCGACGCGCTGCCGCCGGATCTCGAGCCGATCCGGATCCCAGAGGATGGACCGGTGGCCGACGCGCACGGTGACCGTCCCCTCCCCCGGCGCGGTGTACGCGGCGACGAAGACGCGGTGTCGGTCCCGGCGGCGCAGTCCCACGACGGGCTCGTCCGCGAATCCCACGCACCCTTCCTGCGCCTCGTCCAGCGTCGCGAACCACTCCCCCCGTCGCCCTCCCGAAGCGGTGCGGCGGCTACTCCGGGCCGCCCGGCCGGGACAGGCCGTACCCCACGCACAGGCCCAGCACCAGCGTCGCGGCGCCGGCCAGGGCCCACTCGTCGGCGCCGCGAGGCAGGGTCCGTCCGGCCATCCGGCTCAACGCCAGCGCCACGCCCATGGCGGTCGCCGTACACACCACGCCCAGGACGTAGCGGCCGCCCCTGCGCAGCCGCGCGCACAGCGGCCGCGCGACCACGTACGCCGCCCCTCCCGCCGCGCCGGTGACGATCCCCGCCCCGAGCACCAGGAGGGCGTCCGTCAGCCGGTGAACGGAAGGCGCATCCCCCAGCGCGCGGAAGAACGGCGCCAGGACCGCCACGCACCCCGCCAGCGCGCCCCAGACGATGGGCCGCGGCCGTTCCGGCACCCGGTGCAGCTGGTCCAGGATCCAGATTACCGGCAGCAGGATGTGCGTCGGCCTTTCCACCGGCGGCGGGTGGAGCTCCGCGTACCGCCGCCGCGCGGTGCACACCGGGCACGCCTCCTCGTGCGCCCGGAGCTCGTCCAGGGACTTCAGCATCCCTTCGTCGTCTTCGGGAAAGGGCGTGGCATCCCAGGCCTCGGCCCATTCGCAGACGGGGATGCCGGCCTTTCGCACGCCGGCTTCGTACTCCGCCCACGCAAGCCTGCCCTCGACCTCGCGTGCGGTGCGCCGCGGGATCGGCACTCGGTCCGTCTCCCACTCCCGCACCCGGTCCACGGGCACGTTCAGCGAATCGGCAAGCTGCTCCCGCGACCAGCCGATCCGCCGCCGTGCATCCGCGAGCCCCCCGGAGGTCAACCGGGCCATCGGCCCCACGCGATCCGCGACAGGCGGCTCATTGCGCCCGCCGCCGCCAGGACTGTGCGAACACGGCCAGGTACACCGAGTTCATGATGATCGCCACCAATCCCGTCAACCCGGCGTCGCTGGGCCCGCGTAGGAGATGAATCCCTCGCGCTGTGGCCCTCCGATCCCAGTTCTCAATCGCGTGATCGCACCTTCGACAGTATCCCGATATACGCCATCGATCTGCTCGCACTCCAGTGCGAAGCTCAGGACCCAGCGATCGCAGCTCCGCAGAATGGAACGGAGCAAAAGTTCCAGTGGATCGTTCGCGTCCGAAAACCCGCCGCCGCGCAGTTCCGGTGCATCCACGGTGACCACACGCCAGTTCTTCTCGACATACCCGTCAGGGAGATGGCCAAAGAACGGATAGGGTGACGCAGGGATCGAATACGACCTGAGCTCCACCGAGGATTGCCACCGATACGGCCGAAGCTCGTCCGCATCGGTAGCCGGCGCCCAGGCCGCGGCCGGATCGTCGAGGCCGCGGATTGCGGGGACCGCCGGGAGGAGAAGATCAAGACAATGTGACATTGGCTGGGCGCTCAGGGTCCGGTACGAGTGCGGGGTGCCTGCACCCATTGTTTACCATTCCACGTAAACGGGTGCTGATGCGGATTGGTATGATCGCCACGTCCGTGGTCCGTCCAGTCCGTCCGCGACACCGGTACCTCATGCCCGTTCGCAGGTGGCCACGAGTTCCCGCGGAACTCGGCTGACTGCAGGTAACGATCCTGGCCGGGAGTGGTGGGATTGCGCCCTCCAAGCGTTGTGTGCGGTCCCTGCGCACGTGGATCGGGGAGCGGGATATCAACGCCTCCGACGTTTTGCTGCCTCAGCGGCGTATTGGGGATGTATTTGCCTGCCGTTTTGCCTGCCGTGTTGTAGCCACCGAGGGGACCCACGGCCCCTGCTACGAACAGCCCTCCTGACTGGAGCTTGTCCCCGTTGGTGGCACACTCGTCCGCCAGCGTGTTGAGAAAGTCCAGCAGGTCCGCGAGGGTGAGGGCGAGCTCAACCCCGGCCCATACCATTCCAGCCACAACCAGGATGGGGAGGCGGCCGTCCGGATCGATCAGATTGACGGGGTCGTTGTAGGCATACGCAAAGAGGTTGGCATCCCCACCCGCAAACCCCGAGGGATCGCGTGAGGTCCACCGGCCTACCCGTGAGTCGTAGTCGCGCGCCCCGAAGCGGGTAAGGCCGGTGTGCGAATCCGCCAGACCGCCCGCATAGCCAAAGGGCTGAAAGCCCGGGTTGCTGTCCTCGGTGACGTTGCCCCAGCCGTCGTACGCCAGGCGCTGCGCGACGGCCCCCGTCTCGGTGTTTACCACCAGACGCACCGACCCCAGGTGGTCGCTGACGATGCGGTACGTGACGCCGTCCTTGACCATGTAGTCCGGCACGTTGCTCCGCGAGCCATAGACGAACCGGCTCACCACATTTCCAGCGCCGTCCAGCTCGGCTACCGGCTCCAGCTGGTCCTGGTACAGGAAGGCCTGCACCAGCACTCCGTTCACCCGCTTGCCCACCCTGCGGTCGGATGGGTCTGTGACGTAGGTGACCACGTTCCCGCCCGGCAGGCGCACCTCTTTGAGGTTCCCCTGCACATCGTAGCGATAGCGGGTGGTGTCGGTGCCGGTCACCTTCGTCTCCAGCTCGCCGCCGGCGCCGTAGGTGTAGGCGGCGCCCCCGTAGCTCAGCAGCCGGTCCTGCGCGTCCACCACACCTGTCAGCACACCGGCCTGCGTGACGGCGCGGATGCGGTTGCCGTTGGTGTCGTACTCGTAGCTCTCCACGGGGGCCCCGTCTTTCCGGACCTCCACCAGGCGGCCCACGCTGTCGTACGCGAACGCGTAAGCCGTGGTGGTGCCGCCCGCCGTCTCCGTCAGGCCGCGAATCCTGCCGATGGAGTCCGTCGTGTAGCCGCGGGCAAAGATCACCGTGCCGCCGTATCGCACCGTGTCGGCGGAAAGCTCGCCGAAGCCGGTGTAGCCGTGCGCGGTCGTAACCTGCCCCAGGGTGCTGCCGAGCAGCAGCCCGTTCTGCCCGCTCCGGGTGAAGCCGAGCGCGCCGATCCCGGTCAGCAGGCCGTCCGCGTCATAGCGAAAGTCCACGGCGTGGCTTCCGTTGATCGTCTGCCCCGTCACCCGGAAGCTGTTGTCGTAGGATACGCCGACCTGTCCACTCACCTCGCCCGTCCACGTCATGGAAAGGGGCAGCCGTCCATCGTACGTCAAGCCGAGCGCGTTGCTACCGGCCGTGATGGTGCTCAGCACACCGGTGAGGGCATGGTAGCCGTAGACGGTCTGGCCGTCCGGCGTGGTGACGGTGCTCAGGCGTCCGCCGCCGTCGTAGCCGAAGCTGATGGTCTGGCTGTCGGGGCGAATCACCTGCTCCAGCTGCCCGTCCAGGTTGTAGCGAGACCGGGTCACCCAGCCACCGCTGCCCAGCGAAGGCGGTGAATACGCCTCGCCCTGGTCCGCGGCCGTGTACTCGAAGAGGTGCGCCGGCCGCCCCGCCGGAGCAAGGCTCGTCAGGTTGCCGTTCGCGTCGTACGTGTAGTGGATCTCCGTTCCGTTGTGCAGCCGCCGCACCGTCATGCGGCCCGCCAGGTCGTACTCGTAGCGGTCCGTGCGGCCCAGCGGATCGGTGGCCTGGGCCAGCTCGCCCCGGGCGTTGTAGCCGTAGCTCCAGCTGCGGGTCCCCTGGGTCACGCCGGTCGCGAAGCCGCGCGCGTCGTAGCTGTAGAGCGCGGGGGTGATGCCCGCCACGCTGCGCTCCACCATGCGGCCCGCGGAGTCGATGCGGGTCACCGACTCCCGTCCCGCGGCGCTGCGGCTGGTGATGGAGCGCTGCAGCGCGTCGTAGACGGTCGTGGAGACGCGGCCGTTTACGGTGATGGAGTCCGTGCGGCTCAGCAGGCTGAGCGGATCGCCCAGGTCGGCCAGCACGGCCCGGCGCACCAGCGTGCTCCGGAACAGCAGGCCGCCGGGGGTGGTGATCCGCTGCTCGGCCTGAAGCGGCGCCTGCATCCCGAACACGGGGTCGGGCCGCACCGTGCTGCGGGCGACCGTCCCGTCAGGCGACTGTGCCGTGGCGGTGCCGTCGGGCAGGCTGGTGGTGACGGTCGAAAGTCCGCTGGGAGAGGTCGTCGTCCGGCGCGACCCGCCCTCCGGCAGCTCCGTGACGGCGTACCGGGTGGTCCGCCCCATCACCGTGGAGAGCGCGACCTCCGAACCGTTGCCAAGGGCGGTGCGCGCCAGGGTCTTGGCGCCGCCCGCCGGACCGTCGTCGCGCACCAGCCGCCCCAGCGAGTTGTACGTATACGCGTGCTCGTTCCCCTTCGGGTCCCGAAGGCTGGCCAGCAGCCCGCCCGGCGCGTACCCCAGCTCCACGTCCTCCCCCGCGGCGTTGGCGACGCTCGCCAGGTACCCGTCGCCATCCGCCGACAGCGTGGTGAGGTGGCCGTCGGGCGACAGCACCTCCGTGGCCATCCCCGTGCTCCCGTCCCGCGTCACCGTGGTCACGCGGCCGTCCACGTCCGTCACGGCGGCCAGCCGCCCCGCGCTGTCGTAGTCGAAGGCGTACCGGATGACGCCGGTCAGCGCGTCCCGCGTGCGCAGGTGCCGGCCCTCGGGCGTGAAGTAGTAGATCTCCTCGCCGTCCTGGGACACGATGGCGATGTCCTGGTCCGTGTATCCGGGAAGGGGCGTGGCCACGCGCCGGATGCGCTTCCGGAACCCTTCGGCCACGTACAGGGCCCCGTCGCGCCCCACCGCCACGCTGCGCGGGCTGCCCACGCGGGCCGCCGTCGCCGTCCCGCCGTCGCCGCACGTGGGGTCGACGTTATCGGAGCACGGCCCGCCGCCTGCCACCGTGGTGATGATCCCGTCCGCCGCCACCTGCCGCACCCGGTCGTTCCACGACTCCGCGATGTACAGCGTGCCGTCGCGCCCCACGGCGATGCCGTCGGGATAGGTGACCCGGGCGCCCGTGGCCGCCAGCCCGTCGCCCACGCAGCCCAGCTGGTACGAGTCGCAGGTCAGGCCGTTCCCGGCGACCGTCACGAGGATCCCGTCGCCGTCCAGCCGCCGGATGCGGTGGTTGCCCGTGTCGGAGATGTACAGGTCTCCGTTCGGGTGCAGCGCGATGGAGAACGGGTAGCTCAGGGCCGCCTGGGCCCCGTACTCCCCCTCGCGGCCGTAGCCGGGCGTGCCGGTTCCCGCGACCGTCGAGATCACCCCGTCGGGGCCGATCCTGCGCACGCGGTGGTTGAGGTAGTCGGCCACGTAGATGCCGCCGTCGGGAGCGACGGCGAGCGCCGTGGGCAGGCCCAGCTTTGCGGCGGTCGCCGGCCCGTCGTCGCCGCCGAACCCGCGCACCCCGGTTCCGGCGATGGTGGTGATGATGCCGTCCGGCGCGATGCGGCGGATGCGGAAGTTCCAGTCGCCCACGTACACGCTGCCGTCGGGGCCCAGCGCGATGGACATGGGCTCGTCCAGCCGGGCCTGCAGCGCCGGGCCGCCGTCGCCGCTGAACCCCCAGGCCCCCGTGCCGGCGATGGTGGTGATGACGCCGTCGGGCGCCACCCTGCGCACCCGGTTGTGCCAGCGGTCGGCCACGTACAGGCTCCCGTCGGGGGCGTGGGCGATCGCCTCGGCCCCCACGTACGCGTCGGTCGCCGCGCCGCCATCGCCGCAGGGCTCGGTGCTGGTGCACCAGGTGCCGGTGCCGGCGAAGCCCTGGATGCTGTTGTTGATGCCCTGCGTGGTGCGCCGGGTGCCGTTGCCCAGGCGCAGCACCTTGCCCACCGGGTCGTAGCCGTGGTTCGCGCTGAACGTCCATCCCCCCCACCCCAGCGAGCGGGCGTCCCACGACTCGGGGGCCCCGGGCGCGTCCACGCGGATGATGTTCGTCACGCGGCTCGTTTCCTCGCCCCCGTCCACGCGCCGGAACTGCCCGGTGTTCTCACACTCCTTCAGGGGCTCCACCATCCTTGCCCAGGTGACGGGCAGCTCCCTCTCTCCGTGCCGGCAGCGGCGGGTGTAGACCCGGTAGTACCGGGGATACACGTACCCCACGGTGACCGTGGCCCGCTGCCGCCCCTGCACCAGGCGCCCGTAGGCGTCCTTGCCGTCCCACACGAAGCCGTACTCCTGGTTGGGCTGGGCCGGGAACGTCTGCCGGTGCACCTGCCCCGCGATCTCGATGGTGACCTCGATGCGCCGCACGGAATCGGGAACGGTGGCGCGGCTCAGCGGAACCATGATGGTGCGTCCGACGCCGTAGCCCGGGGCGCGGTCGCTCCGGTAGCTCAGGACATACGGAGTTCCCGGGATGCCGATCGTCTCGCCCAGCACCTGGTTCTCGCACTCGATGATGGAGCCGTCCTCGCACGCCGGGTCGTCCTGCTTGTCCCGGTCGTCGGTCCTGGGCTCGTCGATGTTGGGCCGGTCTCCGCCGCCTCCTCCCGGAGGCGGCTGGGGGTCGCCGTCCTCGTTGGTGAAGCCGTTCAGCCAGCGCCTGATCCAGTTGATGTCCCAGACCGAAAAGTGCGGAAGCTCCACCCGCCACAGCGACTTTCCGGCGGGGTACACCGCCGCCAGCCGCTGGCGCTCCGCCGCATCGATCCCGAAGAACGCCAGGGTGGAGTCGGCGTCCGCCTGCCCGTCGCCGTCCGTGTCCAGCTCGGCGATCCCCCCGGCGACGGAGAGGACGGTCAGCACCACGCCGTCCTTCTCTCCCACCCACGCCGCCCGGGTGTAGTCGTACCAGCCCAGCGGCGCGGCGGTCCCGGCCGGAAATTCCAGGAAGTTGTCGACGTAGAAGGGGACCGGCGTGCTGAAGCGCACGTGCTCGGCGCCGGCGGCCCGGGCCTCGTCCACGCTGATGTCCAGCGCGTAGGTGTAGGCCACCCCGGTGGGCAGCGGCCCCGGCATGGCCGTGGGGCCGTTGGGCCCCACCGTCACCTCGGTGGCGCGGATGCTGAGCGTGCTCAGCGGCTGGGTGGTCCCGTCGGGAAAGACCATCTCCGCCGCGGTCCCGGGCCGGAAGAAGAGCGTGGGCTGCCGGGCGCCGTCCGCGTCCTGCGACACGCTCCCGCGCGCCACCTGCACCTGGCCGCCGGCCGGCGCGAGCGTCACCTGCGAGACCACCGTGTCCAGCGGCACCAGCGCCACGTCGCCCACCTGCGCATAGTCCTGCCCCAGGGGGTGCGCCTGCCGCTGCGCGGAGAGGTACCCCGCGCGCCCGTAGTCCAGCGTAAGCACCCCGCCGCCGTTCACCGCCAGGTCGAACGCGCCGTCCGCCCGGGAGAGCGTCTGCCCCAGCTCGGGGTGGTCCCGGACGGTCACCTTCACGCCGCCCAGCGCTTCGCCCTCCCGCGTCAGCACGCGGCCGCGGAGCACGCTGGCGCGCACGGGCTGGATGGTTCCCGGCGCCACGCCGGTCTGGATGGGTGCGGCGCCCGTGTACAGAAAGGCGGTGGAGGCGTGCAGCGTGGTGGCCACGGTGCGGTTCAGCACCGGCGCCACGGTGGCGGGGTCCGGCGGCAGGGTCTGGGCCGCGGCCTCGCGGGTCACGCCGCGCGTGGCCGTGGCCGTGCGGCCGCCGCCGTCCGTGGCCACCAGGGTGAGCGTGTTCGCGCCCACGGACAGCGCCACGCCGTGCGAGAAGCTTCCGTCCGCGCCCAGGGCCACCGGGGCGCCGTTCACGGTGAGCGACAGCGGCGCCGTCCCCGTGGCCGTCCCCTCCACGGCCACGGACGCCGCCTGCGTCACCGCGCCGTCCAGCGGCGCGGTGACGGTGAGCGCGGGGGGCCGCGCGCGGGTGACCTGGCGGGTGACGCTGCTGGCGTTCCCCGCCTGGTCCGTAGCGGCCACGGTGATGAAGTTCACCCCCTCCGCCAGCGGCACCTCGGCGCTGAACGCGCCCGCGGCGCCGGGCGTGAGCGGAACGCCGTTGACGTTCACCGCCACCGCCGTGGCGTCCGTCACCGTTCCCGACACCTGCACCACCGGCGCATCCACCTCCACCCCGTCCGCGGGCGCGGTGAGCGAGAGCGCCGGCGGCTCGCTGTCGCGGATGACGGTGCGCACCAGCTGCACCACGTTCCCCGTCGGCCCCGCCGGCGCCGAGGGCCCGCCGCCCTCGATCTCGTCAGGGATGCCGGTGGCGGCGTCGCGGGCGACGACCTGGATGGTGTGCGTGCCGTCGTGCGCCAGCGCCACGGAGTGCGAGAACGCGCCCGTGCCGCCGTCCACCGGCACCGTGTCGCCGTCGACGGTCAGCACCACCGGCGGCGTATCGTCCGTCACGGTGCCCGAGACGGTGACCGCTCCCTCGCGGGTCACCAGCGCCTCCGCCGGGGCGCTCAGCGACAGCACGGGGACCATGGTGTCCACCGCCTCCACCCGCATCACCAGCGTGGACCCCGCCGCCCCGCCCATCCCCACCCGCACCGCGTTGGTGGCCTGCAGGCTCACGTCGTAGAAGGGCTCCACGAAGGTGGGGCAGACGGCCAGCGTGGAGGTGCACGGGGCGTACACCCGCACCCCGTTCAGGAACACCGTATCCGCCACCCCCACCTGCTCCAGGTACAGGCGCCCCGGCATGGGCTGCCCGCGCGGGGTGGAGAAGGCGTCGTGAAAGACTTCAGGCTGGCTGGTGGTCTTCCGGAAGCCGTGCCGGTACAGGGGCCGCCGCTCGGGAAGGATGCGGAGCAGCCGCACGCTCATGTAGAGCGCGGAGTTGCCCTTGGCCTCCACCCACACCGTGTTGGTTCCCTCCGCCACCCACACCTCGCGGGCGATCACGTGCCCCCCGTTCTGGAGGTCCATCGCCGTCACCACTGTGGTGCCGTTCAGCTTCACCAGGCCGTTCACCACCCGGTTGGTGCCGCTGGCCGTGCCGTTGGTCACCTCCAGCACGTACGTGGCGGCATGGTCCACCGTGGTGGTGAGCTGCTCCACGTAGAGCGCTCCGCTGCTGGACGCGTTGAACTGCTTGGGTCCAAAGAGGACGGTCGTGTCCGCGGAGATGGCCGACGGGGGCGCGACGTGCCGGCCCGCGGCGTCCGCGACGGCCAGCAGGGGCAGCAGCCCCGCGGCGACGAGCAGCAGCGGCGTCAGGCGCCGGGAAAGGCGCCCGAGGGCGGAAAGGCGGAGCATGGAGAATTCGGAAACGGGGAGGGATGCGTCCGGGGTGCCCGGAGCTGCCGGGGCAGCGTGGATGGGGAGGGGCGTGCGATGAACGTAGGCGCGAACCCGAACCGGGCGCACGGCCGGAGGACCACAAAGGGAAGCGCAGGTGATGGATCGGAGGTTAACCCACGCGAGGGCAATCCGTCAAGACGGCGTGAACAGCTGTTCCGGAGGTCGCGAACGGAGCGCCCCGGAGATCACGACGGATCGGCGGCGCCCGGTCCTCCTCCGATCGCCGCGGACGGCCGGGCCGCTGCGCTGGATCGGGCGTCCGGGGCGCCGTGCGGCGTGAATGTTTCCGGAGCGGAGCATCCGCGCCGCTTCTCCGCCGGCCCGTCGTAATCCGCACCCGTGTCGCCTCCGACGGGGAGAGGGTCAACTGCACCATGCGCATACCGGGGCAGACGAGCATCATGACCCGTCCGGCGCGGCGCCGTACGCCGGCGCACCCGGACCTCCACGCAGCGACCTGCCAGAACATCCGCACCGCGTCCGCCACCCGACGGCACCGCGGAAAAGGATTTCATCGACGGAGGAGGACCATGATGCACCGCATCCACGCCACCCTGCTGGCCTGTGCCCTGCTCGCGGCCCCGGCCGCCGCCCAGCACGACCACGGCGCCGCGCATGCCCCCGCGGGCGACACCGTGCCGCTGTACGACAACCTGGGCACCCACCACTACGCGGTCAGCAGCCGCGTGCCGGGGGTGCAGGCGTACTTCGACCAGGGGATGCGCCTGTACTACGCCTTCAACCACGCGGAGTCCGCGCGCGCCTTCGCCCAGGCGGCGCGGCTGGACCCCGACTGCGCCATCTGCCACTGGGGCGTGGCGATGACGTACGGCCCCAACATCAACGCCCCCATCGACTCCGCCGGCTCCGCCGCGGCGCACGCCCACGCGGCCGAGGCCCTGGCGCGCCAGGCGCACGCGAGCGAAGCGGAGCGCGGCCTGATCCGCGCCCTCGCCCTGCGGCACGCCGCGGTGCCGCGGGCGGACCGCGCGCCGCTGGACAGCGCCTACGCACGGGCGATGGGCGAGATGGCGGCCCGCTGGCCGGACGACGACGAGATCGCCACGCTGCACGCCGAGGCGGTGATGGACCTGCGCCCGTGGCAGTACTGGACGCGCGACGGCCGCCCGGAGCCGGGAACGGAGGCCATGCTGGCGAGCCTGGAGCGGGTGATCGGGCGCAACCCCGATCACCCCGGCGCCTGCCACTTTTACATCCACGCGGTCGAGGCGGTGCAGCCGGAGCGCGCCGTCGCCTGCGCCGAGCGGCTGGCGTCGCTGATGCCCGGCGCGGGGCACCTGGTCCACATGCCGGGGCACATCTACATCCGCGTGGGCCGCTACGCCGACGCCATCCGCGCCAACGAGCACGCCACCCACGCGGACGAGGCCTTCATCGCCGACCAGCGGCCGGGGGCGGGCATCTACACGGTGGGATACTATCCGCACAACTACGACTTTCTCGCCTTTGCCGCGTCGATGGCGGGACGGCGCGAGCAGTCGGTGCAGGCCGCGCGAAAGATGCCCACGCTGCTGCCGGAGGAGATGCTGCGGGCGCCCGGGATGAGCTTCATGCAGCACCACCTGACGCGCCACCTGCAGGTGCTGGCGCGGTTCGGGATGTGGGACGAGATCCTTGCCGTCCCCGCCCCGCCGGAAGACCTGGTGCATGCGCGCGCGATGTGGGCCTACGCCCGGGGCCGCGCGCTGGCGGCGCGCGGCGACGTGGCGGGCGCCCGGGCGCAGCTGTCCGACCTGCGCGCGGCCGCGGCGAGCCCGGCCACGGAGGGGATGCGGCTGGAGTTCAACCAGGCGCGCCCGGTGCTTTCGGTCGCCGCGCACGTGCTGGCGGGACACATCGACGCGGCGCGGGGCAGCCACGACGCGGCCGTGGCGCACCTGGAGGCCGCCGCGGCGGCGGAAGACGCGCTCGTCTACGGCGAGCCGCCCGAGTGGACGGTCCCGGTGCGGCAGGAGCTGGGCGCGGCACTGCTGGCCGCGGGCCGCCCCGCCGAGGCCGAGGCCGCCTTTCGCCGGGACCTGGACCGCTTTCCGGAAAACGGCTGGTCGCTGCACGGGCTGGCGGCCGCCCTGCAGGCGCAGGGAAAGACGGCGGAGGCGGCACAGGCGGACGCGCGCTTCCGCGCCGCCTGGGCGGGCGCGGACGTCCAGCCCGCCGCGGCCGACGCGCGGTAGGGCGGCGGCGGTTCGGACGGCGGAACCGGGGTTCGCCCCCTCCGCCGGCGCGGTCCGCCGGGGGAGGGGGCGAACGGGCCCGGAGACGCACCGACGAAAAATCCCCAGGTCGCGCATCGCGCGACCTGGGGGAGATGGGCCCACCAGGATTCGAACCTGGGACCAAGGGATTATGAGTCCCCTGCTCTAACCGCTGAGCTATAGGCCCGCAGAACCAGCGAAAACAGCTGGCGTGAATATAGGCACCTCCGGCGCCGTGATCAACGGGAATCGCGGAATGGCGGTCCGGACGCCCTTGCACGGCATCCTTTTCCGCCGTAGCCTGAGATCAAGCCCGGCGCACCCGGCTCCGGGCGGCTCACTCGTTAGACGGGGAGGACGGATGCGAAAGCTCGTTCACGCGGCCGGGGCGGCGGCGGTCGCGCTGGCGCTGGGGTTCGGCGGGCAGCAGGTGCTCGCCGCGCCGGCGGAGGCCCAGATGGCGGAGCGTGCGTGCACCTCCAGCACCTGCGGCACGGCCTGCTTCAAGAAGGGCTACACCCACTGGGCGTGCTGGAACGGCGTCTGCCAGTGCAGCTACGGACCGACGCCCTGACCGGCTGAACCATCCCGAACGTGTGGGGCGGACCGCATCACCGCGGTCCGCCCCACGTGCGTTCGTCGCCCGCGGAGGACGGGGAGGGAATCCCGGGGCCGACCGGGCTTCCCCACCCGTCCCCATCTCGGCCGTCCCCGGGCTGCGTTGCTACCGCACGACCTGGATCACGTCTTCGGGGCACATCCCCTGTCCACCGACCACCGGGCGGCTGGGCTGGCCCGCCACCCCCGTCCGGTGCAGGTGGATCACGGCGCGGCGCAGGCGCGGGTATACGTAGTCCCGCTGCTCGGCCAGCGAGCGCCGCTCCAGCTCCTCCTGGTCCCGCTCCGTGGCAAGGGGGTCCGGGGTGCCGTCGTCCCTGCCCAGGAACCCCTCGGTCGCCCGGCGGGTGAGCGGGTCGCGCTCCAGCTCACCGCGCCCCCCGGGCTGGTCGCCCGTGTACAGCTCGCTGCGGGTGAGGACGGCGAACTCCCCGGTGACACACTGGGGGCACTCCGTCCGGACGCGGGCTGCCGCCACGTCGGCCCGCGCCTGCCCCAGGGCGTCGTTGCCCATGAACCCGCCGCGCCGGCGCGAAGCCGAACGGGGCCCCTCCGGCGACGTATAGCCGTAGACCTCGCGCACCCGGTACCCACGGTGCGCCATCTCCGAGAGCGTGGCGCTGGGCAGCGGCAGGCTGCCGCGCCGGTACACGAGGTCCCCGGTCGGGGTCGCGGTGGCGTATTCGAAGAAGACGTACACCTCGACGTCGTCTTCCAGCACGGGCGGGACCTCGGCCGTGTGGGTGACCTCGGCGCAGCGGAAGGTGACCGTCCGCTCCACCCGCACGCAGCGCGGCCGCGGGGGCGGCCGTCCGATGGGCCCGCGCACGTCGATGTCCACCCGGCCCGTGCGCGGCTCCCCGGGCCGCCCCGGATCCAGCGTTCCCCCGGCGGTAACCTCGTTTCCCCCGCCGATGGGGATGTGCACCCGCCCGGTAGCCCCCGGATCCGACCCCTGTTCCAGGATGGCCCCGGCGGACACCCTGGGCCGAAAACCGCCCAGATCGAACGACACCTCGATCTCCGGGGTCAGCTGCACCCCCGAGGCCGCCGGCGCGCCCCGGAGAAGGTTTTCGATCACCCGCTGGATGGGAGGCCCCACGGGCATGCTGGTGCGGATGACGGCCCGGTTGGTGTCGCGGCAGATCTCGACCTCCAGGAACACCACGCCGCCGTCGTCCATCCCGCCGGTGCCGCTCACCCGGGTTTCCGGCACCAGTCCTTCGATCACGACCCTCCGCACCCGGTACTCGCTGTTGTCGTCGCAGGTGACCGTGGTGACGCCGTCCGCTTCGGCGCCGCGCGTGCACGTTCGCCGCCGCTGCCGCTGCACCACGCCCGCGGAGACGGGTGCCAGCGCGGGCGCGGGGCCGCCGCCCATCACGGCGTCGGCGGCGCGGGCGGCGGCGTGCTCGGAGGCGTCGCCTGGGCCGTCCACGCGCAGGGCGGTCTGCAGGGGCGGGGTGGAGAGGGAACGCTGCTGGATGGTGTGCGCCAGCTCGTGCGCCAGCAGGTGCCGGCCGGACGGCGTGTGGGGCGCGTACTCCCCCGGCCCGAACACGACGTCGCGCCCCACGGTAAAGGCGCGGGCGTCCATCTCCCGCGCCGTCTCGGCGGCGCGCGCGCCGGTGTGGACGCGCACGGCGGAGAAGTCGTGCGCGAAGCGGGACTCCATGAAGCTGCGCGTGTCGGCCGGCAGCGGCTCCCCGCCCGAGCGCAGCACCTCGTGCACCCCCGGCGGCGCGGCGGCGTGGTCCGCGGCGGCCGCGCGGCAGCGGGGGCACGTTCCCCCGCAGGCGCAGCGCTGCAGGACGGGTCCCGGCGCGGGCGCCAGCGTCGCGGCGGCGCCTCCCGCCGCGCCGGCGCGGGACGCGGGGCCGGGGACGCGGGCGGGGGACGGAAGGGCGGCGGCCGGCAGCCGGCCGCGCGGCGAGAACGAGCGTGCGGTGTGGGTGGGGTGGGGTCGCTGCAGGGCTACACGCATCCGTGCCTCCTCCCTCCAGGGTGGCCTGCCCGGTCCGCCCGCATCCAACGGCCGATGCGGCGCGGAATCCACCCCAAGCTGCCCGTTTTCGTATCCACGCGCCAGCTTTGCGTTACGTCCGACGCCGCGCCTGGTTCGGCAAAAAATCCCCAGGCCGCGCCGGCGCAACGGCTTGGGGATGGTTCGATCAAACGCATGTAGGCGAAGGGATTATCCCGAATCCGCAAGAAGATTGGTCCTCACGCAGAGTCAGCGGAGTCAGCGGAGTCTTCTCGTGCCGTTTCCTCTGCTCGCATCGTGCGAAGCTTGGTCGTGGTGAGCGGAGGCATGGCGCGGCGGTCGACGAGGCACGATCCCTGAGGGCGTCGGGAACGGGAGAGAGATGGAATGCGGCAGGGGGCCATGAGAATTTTTGGTTCGTCGCGGATCTGGTTGCAAACTGCGGTCGCGCTCTCCAGGGGCGAGATGACCCGCGATGCAGTGGAAGGGTGTCAGGGCACGGCGGCGGGTGGGGGTTGCTCCACGCGTGTGTGGACGCGTCGGGAACGGCAGAGGGAGGGA
>DASUVG010000132.1:0-10147 GCA_036379135.1 Longimicrobium sp. | reverse complement strand
GGCTGAGGCAGATCAGGATCGTAAGTGGGTCTGGGAGTGGGATGAGGAGACGCAGCGCTGGGCCCTGCCCTGGGCCAAGGATGCAGATCTCGCGGAACTTCCAGGGCTGGAGCTCCTGAACTTCATGCAGAACTCGCCGCTGGCCCAGGCGTTCCGGGACGGAGACTTTACGCCCGACGAATGGGATGCGGCCTGCCGGATCGGGCGGTGAGGGTGCGCTATCTCGTGGACACGAACGTGTTCTCCGAGCCGACCAAGCCCCGTCCGAATCCCGCGGTCCTGGAGTGGGTGGCCTCGCAGCCAGCCGACTCCACGGCCGTGAGTGCCATTTCACTGGGTGAGGCTCAGAAGGGGATTGCGCTGCTCGAGTATGGAAAGCGACGCGCCATGCTTCAGCAATGGCTCACGTTGGCCATGCGGGAGCAGTTTGGCGGGCGCGTGCTGGCCGTGACCAAGCACGTCGCGCTCGCGTGGGGAAACATCACCGCGGCCGACCAGAAGCGTGGGCGCGTGCTTCAGCCACCGGACGGCATCCTGCTCGCGACGGCCGCCGTCCATGGCCTACGATCGTCACCCGGAACGAGCGCGACTTCGAAGATCGCGGCGTGCCCGTCCTGAACCCCTGGTCTCCGGCGGAATGACTGACTTCTTCAAGGGCCACGGGCTGGGCAACGACTACATCGCGCTGGAGATGGAGGGGCTCGGGATCGAGCTCACGCCGCCGGCGGTGCGGCTGATCTGCGACCGGCACACGGGCGTGGGCTCCGACGGCATCCTGGCGCGCGTGCCCGGCGACGCGGCGGACTTCGGGCTGCGCATCTTCAACCCCGACGGCAGCGAGGCGGAGAAGAGCGGCAACGGGCTGCGCATCTTTGCCGCGTACCTGCTGGAGGGCGGCCACGTGGCCTTGCACGCGCCGTTCACCGTGCAGACGCCCGGCGGCACCGTGCGGATGGAGATCCAGCACCAGTCGGAGGACGGCGTGCTGGCCGTGGAGGTGGAGATGGGCACGGCCACTTTTCGCAGCGTCGACGTGGGCCTCCCCGGCCCGGACCGCGAGACGGACCACGAGCCGCTGGAGCTGGAGTCCGGCGACGTGGTCCACGTCAACACGGTCTCCATCGGCAACCCGCACTGCGTGATCTTCCAGGACGAGTTGGACGTGGAGGCGCTGCGCCGCCGCGCACCGCAGATCAGCACGCACCCGCGGTTCGCGCGCGGGGTGAACGTGCAGTTCGCCGTCCCCGTGGAGCCGGACGGCATCGAGGCGTGGGTGTGGGAGCGCGGCGCGGGCGAGACGCGCGCCTCCGGCAGCAGCGCCTGCGCCGTCGCCGCGGCGGCGGTGCGGCGGGGGATGGTGAGCGAGCGGCGGGTGGAGGTGCGCATGCCCGGCGGCGCGCTGCACGTGCACGTGCGCGACGACTGGAGCCTGGTCCTGCGCGGCCCTGTGGAGTCGGTCTACCGCGGCACCTTCAGCGCGGGGATGCGGCGGCGGCTGGAGTCGCTGGGATGAGCCTGGCCAAGCGCATCATCCCCTGCCTGGACGTCAAGGACGGGCGCGTGGTCAAGGGCATCCAGTTCACGGACCTGCGCGACGCGGGCGACCCGGTGGAGCAGGCGATGCGCTACGACGCGGAGCGCGCGGACGAGCTCTGCTTTCTGGACATCACCGCCAGCCACGAGGGGCGCGCGTCCATGCTGGAGGTGATCCGGCGCACGGCGGACAGCGTCTTCATCCCCTTCACCGTGGGCGGGGGGATCCGGTCGATCGACGACGTCAACGCCATCCTGGGCGCCGGGGCGGACAAGGTGGCCGTCAACACCGCCGCCCTGGCCGACCCCGACCTCGTCCGGCGCGCGGCGGACCACTTCGGCTCGCAGTGCGTGGTGGTCGCGGTGGACGCGCGGCGGACGGAGCGGGGGTGGGTGGTGTACACCCACGGCGGGCGCAACGCGACGGGGATGGACGCGGTGGCGTGGTGCGCGCGGGCACAGGCGCTGGGCGCCGGCGAGATCCTGCTGACGTCCATGGACCGGGACGGCACGCGCGACGGCTACGACCTGCCGCTGCTGGGCGCCGTCGCGGCGGAAGTGCGCATCCCCGTGATCGCGTCGGGGGGCGCGGGGGCGCTGGAGCACCTGGACGCGGCGCTCGCCGCGGGCGCGCACGCCGTGCTGGCGGCGTCCATCTTCCACTTCGGCGAGTTCACGCTGGCCGAGGCGCGGCGCTACCTGGCCGCGCGCGGACACCCCGTGCGCCCGTAGATTCTCACCCGGCGCGGCCCTTGCCATGGGCCAATGCGCACTGGACGGCTGTCACCGGCGGCGGGCCCGCCACGGGCCGGCCCGCACCTGAACGGAGGAGAGGGTAGTGAAGACCGGATTGATGAACGAGATCCGCACGTTGATGCTGGCGTCGGCGCTGCTGGCGCTGCCCCTGGCCGCCTGCGGCGGGGGCGCGAGCGCCGAGGACGGCGGCGCGAAGGGGAAGGCCGCCGCGGCCGCCGACACCGGCAAGGGCGCGGAGAAGGCCGCGCCGGCGCGGCCCGCGCCGCAGTACGCGCTGGGCAATACCGCCGCCGAGGCGCAGCAGTGCATGCAGCGGCGCCAGGCGCGGCTCGACTCCGCGGCGGCCGCGCTGCTGGCGGATTCCACCGCCCGGCGTCCCGGCGCGGCACGGAACCCGGTCTTCGCCAAGGAGCAGAAGTGGTACCCGCGGATGCCGGAGTTCCGTGACGGCGTGCTGTTGCCGTGCAACCGGATCGTGGTGTACTACGGCAACCCCACCTCCACCCGCATGGGCGCGCTGGGCCAGTATCCCCGCGACGAGATGCTCTCCCGTCTGCGCCGCCAGGCCGACCAGTGGACGCAGGCGGACCCGGGCACCCCGGTGATCCCCGGCCTGCACCTGATCGCGGTGGTGGCCCAGGGCGCCGCCGGCCCGTCGGGGAAGTACCGGACGCAGATCCGGGACGTGGTGGTGGACTCCATCCACCAGATGGCCAAGTCCATCAACGGCATCCTGTTCATCGACATCCAGGTGGGGCTCGACGACATCCGCAACATCATGCCGCGCTTCGACGAGTTCCTCAAGCGGCCGGACGTGCACTTCGCCGTGGACCCCGAGTTCTACATGCGCGGCGGCGTTCCCCCCGGCCGCCAGATCGGGACGATGTACGCGGCCGACATCAACTGGGTGATGGACCACCTGACGCAGATCGTCCAGCAGAACAACCTGCCGCCCAAGGTGCTGATCATCCACCGCTTTACCCGCGGGATGGTGCCCGACGTGCAGAACGTGCGGCTGCGCCCGGAGGTGCAGCTGGTGATGCACATGGACGGCTGGGGCGCGCCGTGGCTGAAGTACGATTCCTACCAGGACTACATCGTCCGGCATCCGGCGCAGTTCACGGGGTGGAAGAACTTCTACCACAACGACACCAAGAAGGGCGACCCCCTCACCACGCCGCAGGACCTGCTGCAGCTGTGGCCGGAGCCGCTGTACATCCAGTACCAGTAGCGCCCGCGGCTCTCCGCTGACGCAGAAGGGCTCCCCGACACAGGCCGGGGAGCCCTTTCGCGTATCCGCAACGGCAAAATACCGAATCCGGCAAAAAATTTGGTTCATCGCGGATTTAGCTGCAACCTGCGCGTCCCGCTCTCCAAGGGCGAGATGACCCGCGATGCAGTGGAATGGTGTCAGGGCACGGCGGCGGGCAGGGGTTGCTCCACGCGTGTGTGGAAGCATCGGGAACGGGAGAGGGATGGAAGCGCGGCAGGGGGCCATCCGCATTTTTGGGGAGATACCTATCCCGCCATCCCCGTCCCCAGCCCGGCGCCGACCTGCCACAAGCGCCGGAGCCGGCCTCCACGAACACCCGATGCGCGATCTGGCGAAGCCTGGGTCCGCGAGAAGGCCGGGGGCGTTCCCGCAGAAGCTCGCGCGAGGGGGACGGTTCGCGGGATCGCGCATCGGGTGAAGCCGGAATGGTGGGCTGCGGGGCGCTGCGGCGGGAAAGGTGTTCCAGAGAAAAATGCGGATGGCTCCCTGCCGGGCGTCCATCCGGCTGCAGTTCCCGACGTCCTCAGGGAAGCCCGGTGTGCCCCGCCCCTGCCGACGCGCAGGACACGGTGGTCGCGCACGGTGAACCCGCCACCGCTTCCCGCCAGGCGTGGCGTGCAACGAAATCCGCGATGAACCACAAAAGAGGACGCGGATGAAGTCGTCATCCGCGTCCCCTCTTTGTTCGTCCGCGTCTCCGCGTGAACCCGTTCTTCTTCAGGACTCGGCAGGAGCGAGATGTCCGGCCGGAGCGCGAAGCGGATCGGGGGTGCGCGCCGGACGCCTGCCGCGGAGGCGCCACTGCCAGTACGCGATGGCCGCCAGCGGCGCCAGCGCGGGGATGGCGAGCAGCGGATAGATGCGGAGCGCCTGGGGAAACTCGTCTGCCTGGCCCAGGAAGAACGATCCGGCCGCGATCCACAGCGCAAAGCACATGCGCCACAGGTGCCGCGCAAGCCGGCGCGGGCCCCAAATCCCCCCGGCCCGCAGCACGCGAAGATCCGCCACGCCCGCCAGCAGCGCGACCGCGCCGTTCATGAAGATCGGGGGAGCCGGCACCCCGCCCATGGTGCCGCCGGGACTTGCCAGCACCCTTAGCCCGAGAAAGATGAAGACCGCGGCGAGCATCATCGCCAGCACCATGGCACCGGAATCCACCCGGCGCGAGGCGGCCGTGGGCGGGCGGACGGTGGTCAGCGCGGTGAGGACCAGGTACACCACCAGCACCCCGCCGAACATGGTGACCTGCAGCCCCCGCACGGCCGAGATCACCGTCGCGCTGACCCCCATCACCACCATCGCGTACACGAACACCATCCCGCTCCTGCGATGGAGGCGCGCCCCCTTGGCCGCGAAGAGCGCGGCGTAGCCCGCGGCCAGTGCCAGCAGGCCCGCGAGGATGTGTACCAGCAGCGTCATCTGCACGGCTCTTCTCCCGCCGGGGTGGTGTGCTGCTGGTGGTCAGCAGAGTGGGGCCGGCCAGGCGGCCGGCCCCGGAAGCATTCGCGCCGCGGGCGCGGAAGTCAGCGCCGCGCGTTCCGCGGCGGAAGCGGGCGCATCACCTTTGCCAGCACCGCGCGGGCGGCGCGGCGGCCCACCTCTTCGCCGGCCTCGTTGGAGAAGCGGTAGTGCACGCCGCCGTAGATGCGCGAGTCGGACACCTGCTGCGCCCACTCGGCCCAGCTGGGGAGCACCTGCACCACCGCGTTGGGGATGGACGACGAGCTCACCCGCACGCCCGCCGCCGGCCGCGCGCCGGTCTCGGGCGTCATCACCTCCGCCACCATGCCGGCCATGGCGCAGTGCCCGCACGGATACTCCGCGAAGTTCGGCGTGCCCAGCAGCGGCAGCCACCCCGGATCGGGCGCGGTCGCGTCGTTGCCGTCGTCCGCGCCGTTGCGGATCGCCGTGATGGGCCGCCAGAAGTTGTAGTGGAACTTGGCGGCGGCCATGGCCAGCACCGCGTCGTCGAACGCCATCTGGTACACGGCAAACATCCGCGCATTCTGCACCGGCGTGCGTCCCGGCGCGTCGGCG
Organism: Longimicrobium sp.; assembly: GCA_036379135.1. Taxonomy (GTDB): domain Bacteria; phylum Gemmatimonadota; class Gemmatimonadetes; order Longimicrobiales; family Longimicrobiaceae; genus Longimicrobium. Next base: position 4,548 of record DASUVG010000132.1, on the reverse strand, counting down.
GCCAGGCGCATGGACGGGGCGACCTCGAAGGTCTGCCGGTAGCGCGCCACCAGCGTCTGGTGCGGCGTGCGCTCGGTGCTGGTGCGGCCGCCCAGCCGCCGCACCTCGTCGTAGTCGCGCGCCCAGGTGGCGCTGGTGAGCGCGGGGGGCGGCGGCGGACGCAGCGCCTCGGCGCTGGGGATGGCCCACGGGCGGAACGCCAGCATGTACGACTCGATCTGCGGCAGCGGCGTGGCGATCCACACGCCGGGGGCGGTGCGGGGACGGTACGGCTCCTGGACGATGGCGGGATCGATCCCCCCCGCCGTCACCGCCGCCGCCGCGGCCGCCTCGCCGATCAGACGCCCCGCCTCTTTGCCCGGCCCCTCGGCGATGGAGGCCATGGAGAGGGTGTAGGTGTCGTCCAGCGTGGTCTTCTGCGCCGGAAAGTGGTGCAGCAGCACGCGGTACGCCGCCGTCGCCGCGGCCGCGTCCTGCGAGGCCGACGCGTCGCCGGCGGGAAAGCCCAGGTAGCTTTCGTAGCGCCGGTCGATGGCGTTCAGCGCCTCGAACATCCCCAGCGCGGCGCGGGTGATGGCGCGCTCCTGGTCGGGGGTGCGGGGCGTGGTGGCGTTGTAGATGCGTCCGGAGAACTCCCACCAGTCGCACACCGTGTCGGCCGCCGCCGGCTGCGCGAAGGCCAGGGCCGCGGCCGCCGCCATTCGCAGATACGCTCGACGCATGCTGTCTCTCTTTCCCAGGGCTTGGTCAGTGAAGCGATCCGTCCTGCGCGCTTCTCACGGCGGGCGCGGACCGGGACGCGCTGGTGATCATCCAACCCTGAGCAGCCGGCGCCGGATCGTCACGAGGAGACGCACAGCCGCTCTGGTGATATAGTATAGTATAACACCAGAGCACGCGCAAGCGTCTCGTGATCCCGGGCCCCCGCGCCGGCGCCCGGGGGCTGTGATCGTCATCCCCCATCCGGGAAACCACCTGTCATCGTCATACCAGATCCGGCAATAGAGCGCATGACTTCCAAAGGAGGCGCCGCGCCGAACCTTGTCTCGACCGCAAAAAGAATAAGCCTCACACAGAGTTAGCAGAGTCAACGGAGTTTTCTCGTGCCGCGCGATGTACTCCGCGATTCATCCGATCGCTGGCAAACGATCGATGCGGCACGAAGGGCGGTCATCGCGCCGAGGCTTCACTCTGTTAACTCTGCGTGATACCAGATCCGGCAATAGAGTGCGTGGCTTCCTGAGGCTGAGGGAGGCGCCGCGCTGAACCTTGCCTCCACCGGGAACCCGGCGCGCCGACCGAAGGACCTCGCCAGCAGAACGAAGGGGCTGGTTCCGCGTCCTGATCCGGCCCGTGCGTAGCCGAGAGGAGGTCCTTCGGTCGCGCGCCGGAGTCAGTGCAGGCGGCAGGATCTGCGCGTTGCGCTCCCTCAGGAAGTCACATTCTTTTCCCGGATGTGGTATGGAGCATGAGACCCAGTCTTTTTGCGGATTCGGTATAAGAGGAGACCGATCCTCTGGCCGAAATCGGGTACAAAAGAGAAAGGACGCGGAGGATGATTCCTCCGCGTCCCCCGCGCGATCCTTCCCCTCAGTACCCGCGCACCGGGGCTGATAAAGCCGGCAGAATCAGATCGGCTCCCGGTACCGGCGCAGGCGCACCGCCGCGGCCACGAAGAGCGCGGCGAGCGCCAGCCCGATCCAGAGATCGGGCATCCCCAGGAACCTTCCGGGCGTCGGCGACGTCAGCGGGTCCAGCGGAACGCTCTCCGGCCCCTGCACGGCGAACGCCTTTCCGTACCAGCCCACCAGCCGGTACTGCACCATCGAAGCGACGCGCGTGGTGTCCATGGTGAGCTTTTCCAGCACGCCCAGGGCGAGCAGCGGCAGCACCGCCCACAGCGCCGCCGTGCGCCGGGCCCAGCCCGACACCAGCAGCAGAAAGCCGTAGATCGGCGCGTGCCACAGCGTGAGGGCCACCAGCGCGTACAGCAGCGCCAGCCACATCCGGAACAGCTGCACCTCTCCCCACAGCGGCGCGGCGCTCTGGCCCTGCACCAGCAGCGCGGCCGTGCTCAGCAGCAGCAGGGTGAGCTGCATGGCGAGGAGCGCCGCGAAGGTGAGCAGCGGCAGAACCACCAGCGGAATGCTCGCCTTGGCCAGCACGGCGGCCAGGTCGGAGACGGGGAGCGACTTCCAGAACAGGATGCTGCGGTCGCGGCGCTCGCTGTTCAGCGCTTCCAGGGAGTAGAACGCCCCCACGACGAACGCGCCCACCAGCATCAGGATCGCCGCGACCCGGTAGGCGACGCCGGCCGATCCCGCGCTGGCCGGGTCGTTGGCCAGCAGGCCGGGCATGTGGCTGGGCATGGTGATGGCGTGCACCACCAGCCCCACCACCGCGAACGCGGCCACGCCCAGCGGCGCCAGGTGGAGCGACCGGTTCTCCCACAGCTCGCGCCGCACGGACCAGTAGAACGGCCGGGTGGGCGGCAGGGTCACGGGCGCGGGCTCCCGCGCGTGCACGTCCGGCTCGGGCACCTCCACCGAAGGCGCCTTCATCGGCCCGCCCCCGCGTCCGGAGCGGCCTCGCTGCCCATCACCGCCACGAACACGTCGGCGATGCTGGGGGTGCGCACGTCGCCCAGCCCGGCCAGCTGGGGCCGGTCGGCGCGGTCGAAGAGCAGGATGCTGCGGCCGAACAGCTGCCGCTCGTGAACGGGCCCGTGCGCCCGCGCCGAGGCCAGCTGCTCGGGACGCACCATCACCTCCACGTAGCGAGACTCGAACTCCTCCATGCTGCACTCCAGCACGATGCGGCCGCGGTTGATGAACATCAGGTCGGTGAGCACGTCCTGGATCTCTTCCACCTGGTGCGTGGTCACCACGATGGTCCGGCTGCGGTCGAAGTAGTCGTTCAGCAGCGAGTCGTAGAACTGCTTGCGGTAGAGGATGTCCAGGCCCAGCGTCGGCTCGTCCAGCACCAGCAGCCGGGCGTCGATGGCCATCACCAGGGCCAGGTGCAGCTGCGCCACCATCCCCTTGGACAGGTCCCGCACCTTGCTGGTGCGCCCGACGTCCGTCTTTGCCAGGAACCCCTCCGCCCTGGCGCGGTCGAACCGCGGATGCACGCCGGCCACGTAGTCCAGCGCCTGCGAGACCCGCAGCCAGCGCGGCAGCACGGCCACGTCGGCGATGAAGCAGACGTCGCGCACCAGCCGGTCGCGCTGCGTCCATGGCTCGTGCCCCAGGACGTTCAGCTCTCCCTCGTACCGGGTAAGGCCCAGGATGGCGTTGAGCGCGGTGGTCTTTCCCGCCCCGTTGGGGCCGATGAGCCCCAGGATGCGCCCCTCCTCCACCCGGAAGTCCACGCCGTCCAGCGCGACCGTGCTCCCGAAGGATTTGCGGAGGCCGCGTGCTTCGATGCATGCCATGGCTTCAGCCCTCCTGTGCGGGGTCCGGCGCGGCTGCCGCGGCCGCGTTCAGCAGCTCCTCCGGCGTAAGGCCGAGCCGCTGGATGGTCGCGTGGATCCGGGGCCACTGCTCGGTGAGAAACTTCTCGCGCTCGGCGCGCAGCAGAAGGTGGCGCGCGCCGGGGTTCACGTACATGCCGCGGCCCCGCTTCGCCTCCACCAGCTGCTCGTCAACCAGCTGCTGGTAGCCCTTGAGCACGGTGAGGTGGTTTACGCGGTACTCGGCCGCGACCTGGCGCACCGAGGGCAGCGGATCGCCTTCGCTGAGCTCGCCGTCCAGGATCATCGCGGCCACCAGGTCGCGAAGCTGCCGATAGATCGGCTGGCCGTCATTCCACTCGCGTTCCACGATGGGTTCCGGATTGGCCTACGATGAAGTGGGGTGGGCGATCGCCCGCCGCGGCTGCGCCGGCTCCGCGGCGGCAGCGGTGAGCGCACGCGGATGGTACTCGGGCGCGGCGGGCGCCGCCAGCGCGCGCGGCACCCTGACGCCGCGCCGCGCCTCCGCGCGCTCGCGTTCCCGGACCCGGGCGGCAATGCGCGCGGCCGAGATGGGGCCGCGCGGCGCGGAGAGCAGAACCAGCATCGTACCCTGTCCCTTCATCCCTCGCGTCTGCCACCCCGCCCTGCCTGGAGCGGCAAGGCCGGTGTGGTATGGTGTTATAGTAAACCATATCGCACTGTGCACGCAAGGGGCTCCGTCACCCGGGCAGTGGCCGCTCGGTGCCGGCTTCAGCGGCGTATCATCATCATACCCGATCCGGAAAAACTGAACTGATTTTTGAGGTTCATCGCGGATTGGGTTGCATGCCACGCCTGGCGGGAAGCGGTGGCGGGTTCACCATGCGCGACCACCGTGTCCGGCGCGTCGGCAGGGGCGGGGCACACCGGGCTTCCCTGAGGACGTCGGGAACTGCAGGCAGATGTACGCCCGGCAGGGAGCCATCCGCATTTTTTTCTGGAACACCTTTCCCGCCGCAGCGCCCCGCAGCCCACCATTCCGGCTTCACCCGATGCGCGATCCCGCGAACCGTCCCCCTCGCGCGAACTTCTGCGGGAACGCCCCCCGGCCTTCT
>DASUVG010000131.1:0-13514 GCA_036379135.1 Longimicrobium sp. | reverse complement strand
ACTTTACGCGCAGCGACCCGTGGCGGGTGTTCCGCATCATGGGCGAGTTCGTGGAGGGGTTCGACAACCTGGCGCGCATCGGGCCGGCGGTCACCATCTTCGGCTCGGCGCGCACGCCGGCGGACCACCCGCAGTACGCGGCGGCGCGCGAGATGGCGCGGCTGCTGGGCGAGGCTGGGTTCGGCATCATCACCGGCGGGGGGCCGGGGATCATGGAGGCGGCCAACCGCGGGGCCCGGGACGCGGGGGTGCTCTCCATCGGCTGCAACATCGAGCTGCCGTTCGAGCAGGGGATCAACCCCTACGTGGACGTGGCGATCAACTTCCGGTACTTCTTCGTCCGCAAGACGATGTTCGTAAAGTACGCGGAGGCGTTCGTCATCTTTCCCGGCGGGTTCGGCACGCTGGACGAGCTGTTCGAGGCAATGACGCTCATCCAGACGGGCAAGGTGCGCGACTTTCCGGTGGTGCTGATCGGCAGCGACTACTGGCGCGGGCTGACGGAGTGGATCCGGACCACGCTGCTGGCCGAGGGCAAGATCTCGCCCGATGACGTGGACCTGGTCACGGTGACGGATTCGCTGGAGGAAGCCGTGAAAGTCATCGTCGACTGCTACGAGCACAACTGCTCGAACAGCGGGCGCACGGACAACCGCCGGAAGAAGAAACTGGTGGAAGTGCAGGCGGATGAGGTGCCCGCGTCGCCGGCGAACTCGCCCGCGGAGCCGGCCAAGGGCGACGCGCAGTAGCCAGGGCCCCCACCCGGCTCGTCCCTCGCCTGCCCTCTCCCACAAACTGCGTGGAAGAGGGGATACACGGCACGGGCTGCGGGATGCTTCGTGGAGTTGGGCGCGGGATGGTGGGCCGCCCCCCTCCCCGGCCCTCCCCCACAAACTGCGTGGGGGAGGGAGGTGCGACGCACCCTGCCGGAGTGCGATCGAATTCTCCCCTCTCCGCGAGGAACGAGCGGGGAGGGGCCGGGGGAGGGGCACCCCGCGGACGCAGCTCGGTGCATGTCGAACCGTAGTATCGTACTCTCGTACTCTCGTACTTTCGTACTCTCAACGCGGACGCAGCGGATGTCGCGAAGCAAGTTTCTCTCGGGAAAGCGCATCGAGCCGAAGAAGATCGGCGCCGGGCTCTCGGTCACCGATCTGGTCGACGGCACTTTCCAGGCGTACAACGCGGCGCGGCTGCGGGAGGCGTGTCATCTTCTGACGAAGAAGATGCTGGACGAGGACGTGACCGTCGGGATGACGATGACGGGCGCGCTCACGCCGGCGGGGCTGGGGATGAGCTCGGTGATCCCGCTGATCGAGGCGGGGTTCGTGGACTGGATCATCAGCACGGGCGCCAACCTGTACCACGACACCCACTTCGGCATCGGGCTGGAGCTACGCCAGGGGAGCGCGCAGATCAGCGACACCGTGCTGCGCGAAGAGGAGGTCGTCCGCATCTACGACATCTTCTTCGACTACTCCGTGCTGCTGGATACGGACGCATTCTTCCGTCAGATCATCACGGCGCCGGAGTTCCAGAAGCCGATGTCCTCGGCGGAGTTCCACTACCTGTGCGGCAAGTACGTCGCCGCGCGCGAGCAGGAGCTGGGCATCGGCCGCAAGTCGCTGCTGGCGGCGGCGTACGAGCACGCGGTGCCCATCTACACCTCGTCGCCCGGCGACTCGTCCATCGGGATGAACGTGGCCGCCAAGGCGCTGCAGGGAAACAAGCTGATGTTCGACGTGAACGCCGACGTCAACGAGACGGCGTCCATCGTCCTCGAAGCCAAGCGCAGCGGCGGCAAGTCGGCCATCTGGATCCTGGGCGGCGGCAGCCCCAAGAACTTCGCGCTGCAGACGGAGCCGCAGATCCAGGAGGTGATGGGGATCGACGAGCGCGGCCACGACTACTTTCTGCAGGTGACCGACGCGCGCCCCGACACCGGCGGCCTCTCCGGCGCCACGCCGGCGGAGGCGGTGAGCTGGGGGAAGATCGACCCGGACCGCCTGCCGGACGCGGTGGTGTGCTACCTGGACTCCACCGTCGCGCTGCCGATCCTGACGGCGTACGCGTTCGACAACCACGCGCCGCGCACCCCCAAGCGCCTGTACGACCGCCGCGAGGCCATGATGCAGCGCATCCGCGACGAGTACGAAAAGTCCGAGCGCAACGAGAGCACGCAGGAAGCCGCCCGCGACCACGCCGTGCACGAAGGCGGCATGCTGGACCGCGACCGCTGAGGAGAGGAAACACGCCAGAGCCGAAGGCAAAGACCGGTCGTGCGTCTTTGCCTTCGGCTCTGCGCGTGGTAGAATGGATGCGAGGGAGCGGCTAACCGACGCTGGCTTGGGCTTTCCTTGGTGGGCGACCCTTGCGTGGCTCCGCTCCCTCCCACCCCCTATGCCCGGTGTGGCCACATCGGGCATAGTTGTTGGACCAGATTAGCGGTTTCACCCGCTTGAAGTCAAGGAAGAAATCCGGGATTATTCATCTGGAAATCGTTGTATTTCCTTGCGATTACGAATAATTATTCATCGATGTGCTATGGGTATTCGCTGTTTTTGATTCTCAGGTTCGTGGAATTCAATCTGAGGGCATTTGCGGGAGTGATCCGAGATCAATCTTGGAGGAGGACCGCGATGCGTCTAGAATCGCCTGCGGAGCGCGATCTTAACCATCCGAGACATCTATCCCTGCCCACAGTTTTCTTTGCCAGCAGGAGCAACGCCGGGATAAGCATCAGAAAATTAGAATTTCGGCGGAGGGGCGCGAACAAAAAAGAGAGGACGCGGAGGCTGGGTGCCATCCGCGTCCTCTCTTATATCGTGCCGTAGTGCTCTCACCTGCGCGCGGTGTCCGTCGCGCAGAGCTGGTCGCGGATGGCGCGGAGGGAAGGGTCTTCGTCTTCCAGGCGGATGCGCCACTCGCCCTCCTGGCGAACGAGCAGGCCGGTGTAGGACATGGGCAGCATCCTCCCCTGCGCGTCCGTCCACTCGAAGCGGCCCACCACCATCACCGCGTCGTCGCTCAGCACTTCGTAGGACAAATCGCGCCACTCGAACGCCGCCGGCGGCTCCCATCGGCCCGTGTAGACCGCGCGGATGGAATCCAGCGGCTCCAGCGTCTTCTGTCCGCCACCCACGCGGTACGCCCCGCGCCGGTCGTAACGCGCCACGATCGCTTCCCGCGTGCCGGTGCGGAGGTCCCGCGCGTAGCTCTCCATGAACGCGCGCGCCTCCGCCTCCGGGTTTCGATCGCGATCGACCTGGACGTTCACCGCGCACGAAGCGCTCAGCGCGGTCAGCAGCAGGAGGGCGGCAAGGCGGGAGAAGGCGGTCATCCAGCGGCTCCGGTGGTAGAGGGAAAGGTCAGGGCTGCGGCGGCGGCGATGGGAATCGCACGCTGTGGATGATGGCGTGGGCGATGGCCAGGCTCTGCGGGTCCGACGACCGCGTGCGGATCCAGATCCCCAGGTTGGTGTCGCCGAAGGGGCCGGCGGGCGCGATCCGCCGCCAGGCCGCGTGCAGCATGAAGCCGCCGCCCGGCGTGTTCCACGATGCGACGTGCGCCTCCACTCCGCCGATCATCGTGGTGCACTCCACGTAGTCGAGGTCGTTCTCCCCGGGCCCGAGCGAGGGCCCGGAGTACGGCCCCGTCTCGTAGCTGATGCGCAGCCCGCGCCCGGTGTAGGTGCGGGGTGCCGAATCGATCCCGCGGACGATCGCGTAGCGCAGGCCGGGCGGGATCCGGACCGCGAAGAAAGGCTCGGTCTTCGTCTCCCACCCCGCCGTGGAAGCGGGCGCCGGAGCGCACGCCGGCAGCGGCGCGGTCACTGGACGCGGCGGCGCACAGCCGGCCGCGAAGGCCAGGCTCAGGACCGCGGCGACCGGCCGTATCCGGCGCACGTCAGGCCTGCGCCCGCGGAACCAGGAGCGTGAAGGTGGAGCCGGCGCCGACGGTGCTCTCGGCGATCAGGTCGCCGCCCATGCCGCGCGCCAGGTCGCGGCTGATGGCCAGCCCCAGGCCGACCCCGTCCATCGGGTTGTTCAGCCCGCGCCCCACCTGCACGAACGGCTCGAACGCCGTCTGCAGCTTCTCCGGCGCGATGCCGACGCCGGTGTCCCACACGCGGATGGCCACGTCGCCCCCCGCGGGCTCCACGCGGATGCCGATGCGTCCGCCGGACTGCGTGAACTTCACCGCGTTGGACAGCAGGTTCAGCAGGATCTGCTGCAGCCGCTCGGCATCCACCCGCCCCACCAGGTCAGGCGAGCAGGCGCACTTCTCCACCGTGATGCCGCGCGCGCTGGCCTGCGGCAGCACCATCGCCTCCGCCGCGCCCACGACCTCCGCCACGTTCACGTCCGCCAGCTCGTAGGTGACGGCGCCCGCCTCCATCCGCGCGTAGCTCAGCACCTCGTTGATCAGCCGCAGCAGGTGCCGCTGGCTCTGCTGAATGCGGTGCAGGTCCTGCCGCTGCGCCTCGGTCACCGGGCCGCGCACCCCCAGCTCCACCAGCTCCGCGTATCCGCCGATGGCGTTCAGCGGGGTGCGCAGCTCGTGGCTCATCACGGCCAGAAAGTCGCTCTTGGCGCGGTTTGCGGCCTCGGCCTCGTCGCGGGCGCGGCGCAGCGCCTCTTCCACCTGCTTGCGCTCGGTGATGTCCTGCCCGCTTCCCACCATCCGCACCGGCCGCCCGGTCTCGTCGCGCAGCACGCGTCCGCGGCCGTGCAGCGTGCGAAGGGTGCCGTCCGGCCGGACGATGCGGTGGTCGAAGGCGAACGTCTCTCCCTCGCGCAGCGCGTCGGTCACCACGCCGCGCACCATCTCGCGGTCGTCGGGGTGCACAAGGTCCGCGAAGCGCTCGAAGGTCAGCGGCTGATCGGAATCGGGGTCCACCCCGTAGACCGTGTACAGCTCGTCGCTCCACCAGAGCGCGCCCGTCTCCAGGTTCCACTCCCAGCTGCCGATGCGGGCGATGCGCTCCATCTCGCGAAGCAGCGTCTCGCTGCGGCGGCGCTCCTCTTCCGCCCGCACCCGCTCGGTGACGTCCAGGTTCACGCCCACCATGCGCAGCGGCGTGCCGTCGTCGGCGTAGAAGAACTCCGCGCTCCCCTGGATGCTGCGCACCTCGCCGTCCGGCCGCCGGATGCGGAACGCGAAGTCCATGTCGCGCTCGCGCCGGGCCATCGCCTCCGCCATCGCGCGCTGCATCCGCGGCAGGTCCTCGGGATGCACGAAGGTGCCCCACGCCTCGATGGTCCCGGCGAACGTCCCCGGCTGGATGCCGAACAGCCGCTCCTCCTCCTCCGTCCACGTGACCCGGCCGCTCGGCACGTCCCAGTCGAAGGTGCCGATGCGGGCGGCGCGCTGGGCCAGCCGCAGCCGCTCCTCGCGCGTGCTCAGCGCGGCCTCGCCCTCCTTCTGCTCCGTCAGGTCCAGGTGTGTGAGCACCACCTGCGTAAGCGTCCCCGCCGCGTCGCGCACGGGGTAGAGGTGCGCCTGCGACCACCGCGCCCGCCCCTCGCCGTCCGTGGACAGGCGCGAGATGTCGTAGCGCACCGGCGGGGTGACCACGGTCTCCCCCGCGAAGGCGCGTCGGATGGTGGGGAGCACGCCCAGCCGCTCCAGCTCGGGATCGGTGAGGATGCAGTAGTCCGGCGGCGCCGTCTGCAGCGTGGCGCCCCACATCCGCTCGAACGCCGGATTGACCGCCAGCAGGCGGCCCGCGGGATCGTAGATCACCGTGCTGAACGGCGACTGCGTGAACAGCGCCTCGGCCAGCGCGCCGTCCAGCCCCACGGCCGGCGCGGGCGCCTGGGCGATGGACAGGTTGGGCAGGTGGATGCCGGCCGCCGGAGCGGAGTCTTGCATGGTCTTGCGGGGTCGAGCACCGGGCGGTGGGAGCATCGCCGCGGTAGGGAAGAACGTGCGGGGCCGTTCCGGAGGGGGACGGACGTTTCGCGGAGCTACCGAAGGTAAACCATTGCGGCGCGGGATACAACGCGCGTGTTTCCTCCCCCGCTCCGTGCCAGTCGCCGCGCGGCGTGGAGCGCCGGTATCCGAAAACAACAACGGCGGAAGTACAGAGGGACAGAGAAAAGCCAGAGATACGGAGAACTAATTTTCCTCTGTATCTCTGGCTTTTCTCTGTCCCTCTGTACCCCTCGCTTTTCCTCCCTCCCTGCGTCCTCCATCCGCCGGACCGGCGCCTGGAACGACGCGGTCAGGCGGGGTTGGGCGGGGCCACGGGACCCTTGGTATCCAGGTCCTTCTCCTCCACCACCACCATGGGCCGGCGGGTGCGGAAGTAGCGCACGGCCTCGATCCCCAGCCCGCAGATCACCGCCCACGCCGCGCCCATCACGAACCCCGCCAGCACGTCCGACGGCCAGTGCACGCCCAGGTACAGCCGCGACCAGCCGATCAGCAGGATGACCAGGATGGCGAGCATCCAGGTGAGCCGCCGCAGCAAGCGCGTCGGCGCCAGCCGGGCGATCAGAAACGCCAGCGTGCCGTAGACCACGATGGAGGTCATCGCATGGCCAGACGGAAACGAGGCGAGCCCCACGTGCTGCGTGCGCCAGGGAAAGACGTCGGGCCGAGGGCGGTTGAACGAGACCTTGAGCGCCGCGTTCACGAACCCCGCGCCCAGCATGGACACCCACAGCAGCGCCGCGGAGTAGTGGTGGCGGCTGGACCACAGGAAGACGCTGGCGATCAGCACCACCATCCACACCACCACCCGCGCGCCCAGCGCCGTCACCTCCAGCGCCACGTTGTCCAGCCAGGGCGCGCCCATCCGCTCCATCGCGCGAAGGATGGTCTCGTCCATGTGCAGCGTGTCGCCCGCCATCACCCGCTCCGCCAGCGTGGCGAACCCCACCGCCGCCACCAGCACCACCATCAGCCCGATGATCAGGAACACGCCCACGGCCTTGTAGAAGCCCTGCACGTGCGCGCCGATCCACCGCAGCAGCCGGTACAGAAGGTCGTACATCGGCCGCAGTGGACCTCCCCGGGGAAGCGTCCGGCGATCGTAGGCGGGTGGCTGGGTCCGCGGGCTCATGCCGCACGCCTGGCGCACGCTCCATGCCGCACTTGCGGGCGCCCGGTGCGGGCGGTACGCTCCCGCCCATGATCCGGCTAGAGAAGGTGGTCAAGGAGTTCGGCGGCCCGCTGGCGCGCCTGCGGGGCGAACGGGTGCGCGCGCTGGACGGCGTGACCCTGCACGTGCCCCCCGGTTCGGCGGTCGGCCTGGTGGGGCCCAACGGGGCGGGCAAGAGCACCATCATCCGCCTGCTGCTGGGCTACCTGGCCCCCACGCGCGGCGGCGTGCAGGTGGGCGGCATGCTTCCCCGCGACTTCGCCGAGCGGCGCGGCGTGGCGTACGTCCCCGACCGCGTCTCCCTTCCCCCCACGTGGACGGTGCGGGGCGCGCTGCACGCGTTCGCCGCGCTGGGCGAGGTGGAGCGTCCCGCGGAGCGCATCCAGCGGGTGATGCGAAAGCTCGGGCTCACGGAGATGGCCGGGCGCCGCGTCTCCGCGCTCAGCAAGGGGAACCTGCAGCGCCTGGGGATTGCCCAGGCGCTGCTGGGCGACCGCAAGGTGATGGTGATGGACGAGGGGACGGACGGGCTGGACCCGGAGTGGGTGGCCCGCGTGCGCGAGATGCTGGCCGAGTGGCGCCGCGCGGACCCGGAGCGCGTGCTCGTCTACGCCTCGCACGACCTGGACGAGGTGGAGCGCGTGGCGGACCAGGCCATCGTCCTTTCCGAAGGCAGGGTGCGCGAGGTGGTGGACCTGCGCGGCGGCGGCGGGCCCCATCCGGCGTACCGGCTGGAGGTGGAGGGGGCGGAATGCGCCCGCCGCGTGGCGGATGCCTTTCCCGGCGCGCTCCCCGTGGCGGGCGCGGCGCACGCGTTCCGGGTGGAGGCGGGCGGCGCGCGCGACCTGACGCGCCGGCTGGAGACGCTGATCGCGTCGGGCGCCATCGTCCGCTCCGTGGCGCCGGAGGGGGGCACGCTGCGCGAGCGCTATCGGCACGGCCTCTCGCGTCGGACGGAGGGCGCGGCACGGATGGCGGACGCGGTCGATTCCGCCGCGGCGGACGCGGCAGACGCGGCGGAGCGGGAGGAGGGCGCGTGATCCCCATCCTGCTGCGGGGCCTGCTGCCGCGCCTGGTGCTGGTGGCGCTGCTGTGCGTGGCCTTCTTCTTCATCGAACCCGGCTTTCACACCCACGGAGCCGAGGCGTCGGAGGAGTTCAGCCTGGACCTGGGGTACATGGGGCTGGCCGCCAGCCTGGCGAACCTGGCCGGCCTGTCGATGCTGGTGCTGCTGGGCGGCTTCATCTCCAACGACCGGCGGCAGGGCTACTACCGCCTCTACTTCTCGCACCCCACCCGGCCGATCGCGTTCTACGCGCTGCGCTGGGGGCTGGGGCTGCTGCTCGCCATGGCGGCGGCCGCCGCCTTTCTGGTGGTGGGCCAGCTGGCGGCGTGGGGGCAGTTCGAGGGGGGATGGAGCGGGCTGTACCTGGCGCTGCTGGCCGCCGTGGCGTACGGGGGGATGATCGCGTTCCTCTCCGTCGCGCTGCCGCGCGGGGACGCGTGGGTGGCACTGGTGCTCTTTCTCTTCAACTACTTCTGGCTGTACGCCGTGTCGCTGGGCGTGCGGCCGCTGCCGGGCGTGGTGAACGACGCCGTCTCCATCCTGCTTCCCCCGCAGCTTGCCCTGAACGACGTGTACGACGGGCTGCTCCGCTTCGAGATCGCCTGGGGCGCCAGCGCGTTCGCCATCGGCTACGGCGTGTTCTGGCTGCTGATGGCGGGGCTGCTGCTCAGGCTGCGCGACTGGCCCTGATCCGGATGCGGACCGGCGCGCGCTCGCCTGCATGCGAAAACCCTCCGATGGACGCGGCCATCGGAGGGTTTTTCTCGCTTCATGCTTTGAGCCGGACCCCGAGAAGGTTCGGGATGATTCATACCATATACGGGAAAAGAATGTGACTTCCTGAGGGAGCGCACGCGCAGATCCTGCCGCCTGCACGGACCCCCGCGCGCGACCGAAGGACCTCGTCGCCCGTCGCGCGGGCTAGCTTCCGAGCAGGAATCCGGCCCCACAGTTCTGCTGACGAGATCCTTCAGTCGGCGCCAAAGCGTTTCGTACCAGCAGGCTATGGAGCAGCGCCTCCCTCAGGAAGTCAACGCTCGTGTTGCAAAGTCCAGAGGTTTAGCAACACACTCTCAGGAAGTCACGCACTCGATTGGCGGATCTGGTATCACGATCACGTCTCTCTTTCCTCTGCGTCCCCGCGTAACCCTACTCCCCCCGCCGATCGGCGATGGCCTCGATGCGGGAGACGATCGTCTCGCGGTGGTCAGGGCTGCGAAGAACGATCAGGATGGTGTCGTCGCCGCCGATGGTCCCCACGATCTCCGGCCACCCCTCCGCGTCGATGGCCACGGCGATCGGCTGTGCGCCGCCCACCAGCGTCTTGAGGATCAGCAGGTTTTCCACCCCGTCGGCGCCCACGTAGAGGGCGGGGAGCAGCCGCTGCAGGTTGGGCCCCGTCTCCGCGCCGCCGGCGGGGATCACGTACGCGCTCCCCCCCTGCTCGTCCGGCGCCTTGACCAGCCCCAGGTCGCGGATGTCGCGCGACAGGGTGGCCTGCGCCACGTCGATGCCGCGCTCCAGCAGCGCCTCGCGCAGCGCCTCCTGCGACGCGATGCGGCGGGTGCGGATCAGCTCCAGGATGGCGGCGTGGCGGGGCAGCTTCACGGGGCTCGCTCTGTCGGAAGGTCGATGGATGAAGCGTCAGCGCGCGGCGGACGCGGCCGGCAGGTGCTTGAGCAATGCGGCGACCACCGCCTCTTCCAGCACGCCGCGGCTGCTGCAGACCACGGGGTCCGCCGCCACGTCCCGCCGCCGCGCGTACGCATCCACCTGCGTCATCACCACCGTCCCGGCGTCCCCCGGCTCCAGGCGAGTGATCATCGCCAGCATCACCTCGCCGTGGTCCTCCAGCCGCCGGCCGCCGTCCGCCACGCCGCAGTCGATGAAGTCGCTGTTCTTGCGCCCGTACAGCTGGCTCTGCACGCGGAGCTGCGGCGTGGTGAACTCCAGCCGGTCGCGTGTGACCGGCCCGGCGGGAAGCTGCAGCTCCGCGTACGCACGCGGCAGCGCCGCCCACACCAGCTCCGCCGGAAACGGCAGCACGTGCCGCGACGACGGCGCGTCCGCGCGAAAGGTGACGTGGTACGTCCGCGGCCCCGCCCCCGCCGAGGCGCACCCGGCCAGGAGGAGAAGGATCGGGAGGATACGGATCGTCGGCATCGGTCGCATGGAAGCTCGGCTCGTGGACTCTGGCGGTTGGATGATGGATCGCGGCTTCCGGAACAGAAGCAGGTACAGGAGCCGCGGCGCCACCCGGCCGCTCCGCCGGGTTAGCGGGGGATGAGGATGTGCCCACCGGCCGGCCGCCGTGAATGCCGGCGGGCGCCGCGGCAGACCCCGCTGGCGCGCCGTCGAGACGGGCCGTGCGCGGCATCGGCGGGCGATCGGGCAGGCGCGGCGGACGGCGGCGCGGGTGGACCGAAAGCGTGCGGCACGGAATATACGTGTGGCGGTGCAGCCCGGCGCAACGTACCCTTCCGTCGCGCGCGGCCCCGTGGCCGGCTTCAGCAGAGACCCGGCACGGGTATGCTGTTACCGGCGCGGACGCAGCGTGGCACGCGCGGAGCAACGGCGACGCGCCCAGAATCCCGATCCACGAGACACGAGAGGTAGCCCGTGCCCAGTCGCACCAAGCAGCCCGTAAACCGCCAGCACCCGATCCTGCTGTTCTCGCGCAACTTCATAAAGCATCCCAAGATGCTGGGGTCCGTCATCCCCAGCTCGCGGTTCCTGATCGAGCAGGTGCTCAAGCCGGTGGACTGGGAGCGCGCCCGCGTGTTCGTGGAGTACGGGCCCGGCGTGGGCACCATCACCCGGCACGTCCTCAAGCGCATGCACCCCGACGCGCGGGTCGTGGTGCTGGAGACCAACAGGGACTTCGTGGAGTACCTGCGCGCCGCCGTGCCGGACCCGCGGCTGGACGTGGTGCACGGCTCGGCGGCGGACGTGTCGCGCGTGCTGGCCGAACGCGGCCTGGGGCAGGCCGACTACGCCATCTCCGGCATCCCCTTCAGCACCATGCCGGCCGAGGTGCGCGAGTCCATCGTGCAGAGCACCCGCAACGCGCTTCGCCCCGGCGGCGCCTTTCTCGTGTACCAGTTCTCCAGCAAGGTGCGGGCGGACCTGGAGCGCGTGTTCGACACCATGCAGGTGAGCTTCGAGCCGCTGAACGTTCCCCCCGCGCACGTCTTCGTGTCGCGCGTGGGGCCGGCCAACGGCAACGGGGCGGCGCACCCGGCGTGACCTGACGGCGGCAACGAGACTCTGGCGGAGTGGCGGGGAACAACATACGTTCCCCGCCATTCTGCGTTTTTATCCCGTTTGTCGCCCCCGGAGGCGCGCGGCACCCCCCGTACGCGCGTCTCCCCTCACGCCCCCCAGACCTGAAGGTGCCCGGATGATCCGTCTTCGCTCCTGTCGCGCCGCGCCGGTGCTCGGCGCGCTTCTCTCCGTCACCCTGGCCGCCTGCGACGCGCACACCGCGGCGCGCGGCGGCATCACCGCGCCGGACGCGCCCGCGCTGGCCGTGGTGCCCGCCAAGGGGACCGCCGCCACCCTGGACGTGGCCGGCTGGAACATCGAGTGGTTCGGCAGCACCGGCAACGGTCCCACCAACGAGCCGCTGCAGATGAGCAACGCCCGCGACATCATCAGCGGCACCGACTTCGACGTGTGGGGCGTGGCCGAGATCACCGACCAGGCGGCGTGGAACAGCCTGGAAAGCCAGCTCACCGGCTACACCGGCTTTCTGGCGGGCGAGTCCGTGGTCACCAGCGGCTCCACCTACTACGGCGCCACCGAGCAGAAGGTGGGCATCCTCTACAAGAGCTCCGTCGCGACGCTCGTCGGCGCCCGGATCATCCTCACCGCGTACGACACCGACTTCGCGGGCCGGCCGCCGCTGGAGGCCACGCTGCGGGTGACGATGAACGGCGTCACGGAGGACGTGGTCGTCATCGTGCTGCACGCCAAGGCCTTCGACGACGTGCCCAGCTGGCAGCGTCGGCTGAACGCGTCCAACGCCCTCAAGTCGTACCTGGACACCACCTATCCCACCCAGAAGGTGATCGTCGTGGGGGACTGGAACGACGACGTGGACACCAGCATCACCGCGGGGCAGGCGTCGCCGTACCAGAACTTCGTGAGCGACGCGGCGGACTACGCGTTCCCCACCCGCGCCCTGTCGCTGGCCGGCATCTCGTCGACCACCGGCTACACGGACATGATCGACCACCACCTGAACACCAACGAGCTGAACGCCACGCTCGTTCCGGCATCGACCGAGGTGTACCGGGTGGATTCGTTCATCGGCAGCTACGACGCGTCCACCAGCGACCACTTTCCCGTGCTGAGCCGCTACACCTTCGGCAGCGGCGGCGGGGGGACGACGCCGGCCGTGCAGATGACCGCGCCCAACGGCGGCGAGTCGTGGGCGGGCGGCAGCGCGCGGACCCTCACCTGGACCTCGTCCGCGGTGGCGAACGTCAAGCTGGAGTACACGCTGAACGGATCCACGTGGAGCGTGATCACGGCCAGCACGGCCGCCTCCGCCGGCAGCTACGCCTGGACGGTGCCCAACACCGCCTCCACCGCGGCCCGGGTGCGCGTGAGCGACGCCGCCAACGCCGCGCTGACGGACGCCAGCGACGCCCCGTTCACCATCACCGTGTCGTCCACGCCGGCGCAGGTGATCCTGAACGAGATCATGGCGAACGAGGCGGGGAGCAACGTGGCGCTGGAGTTCGTGGAGCTGGTGAACGTGGGCGGTACGGCCATCTCGATCGGCGGATGGACGCTGAGCGACGGCGCGGGTGTCAAGCACACCTTCGCGGCCGGGACCACGCTGAACCCCGGCAAGGCGATCGTGGTCTACGGCGCCGCCTCCGGCATCCCCGCCGGCCTGACGAACGCCGTCGGTGCGTCCGCGGGCACGCTGGCGCTGGGCAACAGCGGCGACTCCGTGATCCTGAAGAACGGAACGACGACCGTCACCAGCTACACCTACTCGTCCTCGCTCAGCGGCACCGACGGCGTGTCGATGAACCGCAGCCCCGACGTGTCGGCCACCGGCAGCTGGGTGCTGCACACGACGATCAGCTCGCTGACGTCCTCGGGGGGGAAGCGCGCGAACGGCACCGCGTTCTGAAGAACGAGAGTACGAGAGTACGAAAGTACGAAAGTACGTGATCGGTTGATGTGGATCGGCCCCGGCGCTTTTCGAAGCGTCGGGGCCGATTCGTATGTGCTCAGGCAGGCATCGAACTGCGCCCGCGGGTCGCCCCCCTCTCCCGGCCTCTCCCCCATAAACAGCATGGGGGAGAGGAGAATTCGATCCCG
>DASUVG010000130.1:0-7215 GCA_036379135.1 Longimicrobium sp. | reverse complement strand
AGGGTGAACGGGTGAACGGGTGAACGGGTGAACGGGTGAACGGGTGAACGGGTGATGGTGGCCGCGCGGCGAGGAGGATAGTGAGCATGATGGTGAGCCGCGGGGCCGGGGAGGAGTCCCGCTGGGGAGACGGCGCCACGCGATGACCCATTCATGCCGCATTCCGGACGGAGGAAACATTCCGCCGCCGCCGGCGTAACACAATGTGGTCCATGAGAATAACATTTCTCGTGCGAGCATTTTGGGACAGGCCCGTCGATTGCTCCGAGACATCCCGCAGCCCGCCATCATACTTCTCTTCCTTGGAGGACCCATGCCGGATCGATTCCGAAGCTGGTGGTCCCTGACGGCACCCGCGCTGGCCGCGCTGGTGCTGGCGGCGTTTGCCGCGCCGCACGCCTCCGCGCAGCCGGATCCGTCGACGGAGACGTGCCGCAACCGCGGCGCCCAGACGCAGGTGCGGCCGCTGGACCCGCTGACCCAGGCGGAGTGCGCCCGCGCCATCCGCGCCGTGTTCGCCGACGCGCGTACGCGCGAGATGGTGACCGGGCGGCAGTTCGACGTGGCGTACGCGGAGCTGCTTCCCGGAAAGGGGCGCGACGACACGCCCGTGCGACAGGCGGAAGTGGTGGTGAGCGTGTACGACGGCCAGGCTACCGGGGTGCGGGCCGTCGTGGACCTGGAGCGCGGCACGGTGGTCGCCGTGGCGCGCGTGGCCGCCACGCGCGCCCAGGCGCAGGCCGCCCCGGGCAGGCCCGACATCACGCCCATCTCGCCGGCGGAGGTGGCGCTGGCGCGGGGGCTGGCCATGCGCGACGCCGCGTTCCGCAGCCGCGTGGGCGCCGCGCCGGAGGAAGTGACGGTGGAGGTGCTCCCCGTCACCGAGGTGGACGAGACGTGCCCCTCCGGCCGCTGCGTGGAGCTGCTGTTCCGCCGCGGACGCGAGTACAGCACCACCACGGCCGTGGTGGACATCTCCAGCCGTGCCGTGCGCTATCGCGGCGGTGGGAGGCCGCAATGAGGCCGCCGCTGACGCTGCGCCTGCTTGCCGGCGCGCTGCTGGCAGCCGCCGCCGCCCCCGGCGCGGCCGCCGCGCAGCCCTGCTCCACGCCCTACTACGTGCAGCAGACCTTTACCCGGGGCGCGTACAACACCGAATGGCAGATCTGCTGGGACACGCCCGCCACCTACGGGCTGGCCATCACCTCGGCGTACTTCCGTCCGGGGCCCGGCAAGCCGCTGGTGCGGGTGTTCTTCGACGCGCGGATCACCGAGATCTTCGTCCCCTACCACAGCGGGTCGCCGCGCTACTACGACCTTTCGGGGTTCAGTTTCTCGCTGATGCCGCTAACCGCGGACGACTGCCCGGCCGCGCAGGGCGGCACGCTGCTGGGCAGCCCCGCGCTGGTGTGCCGCGAGGTGCGCACCCGCGGCATCGGCTGGAAGAACAGCGACGGCACCGTGTACCGCGGACAGGAGGTGGTGCTGTGGAGCGCCCTGGCGGCCGGTAACTACGTCTACCTGTTCCGCTGGACCTTCCGCGACGACGGCACGGTGCTGGGGGAGATGGGCGCCACGGGCACCAACCTGCCCAGCAAGCCCGGCGAGGCGCACATGCACAACGCCATGTGGCGGCTGGACATCGACATGAACGGCGCCGCCAGCGACAACGTGCACCGCGTCACCCACGCCGAGATCGGCACCACGGCGAACGACACCGAGACGCCCATAACCGTGGAGCAGGGGCTGGTGTGGGACGACCTGGCGTTCACCCACCTGCACATCTTCGACTCCCTGCTCACCAACTCGCGCGGGCACAAGTCCGGGTACATGCTCATCCCGTTCCGGACGGGGACCGCGCGGCACAACGAGGCGTGGACGAAGAACGACTTCTGGGTCACGCCGTACGACTACTCGCAGATGCGTCCCAGCGGCCTGCCCACGTACGTGAGCGCCGGCCGCAGCGTGGCCAACACGGACGTGGTGGTGTGGTACTGGGGCTCGGCACACCACATGTTCAGGGACGAGGACGGCTGCTGCGTGGGCAGCGGCTCGTTCTCGGGAACCGCGCAGGCCATGTTCGCCGGGTTCATGCTCAAGCCGCAGGACCTGTTCGACGGCCCGCCGTTCTGGCCGTGACCTGATCCACCGCGGGCTGCCAGACGGCCCCGCGCTCCGTCCGGGAGCGCGGGGCCGTCCGCGTTTGGCGGATACGGGTTCCGCAACCCGGAGGACGCGCCCCGCACCGTTCCGCCGCCATCGAATTCTCCCCTCTCCGCGAGGTACGAGCGGGGAGGGGCCGGGGGAGGGGCCCCTGCGGACGCAGTTCGAACCAGGCCGCCGGGCCACGAAAAAACTCCCCTCTCCTGCGCAGCGGGAGAGGGGAGTTGGGGGGACCCTCTCGGGCGCAGCTCGACGTCCGTCGCCGGGCCGCGGACCCTTCGGCTGGATGCTACGCCGCCATCGCCGCCGCAAAGGCCTCGGCGCTGGCGCCCTCCATCCGCAGCGCGTCGCCGCGCCGCACCCGGTGCAGCTCCTCGTCCGCCGGCGCCTCGCGGATGCCGCCGGCGCGGGAGATGACGTCCGCCACGTCCGCGGCGCGGAGGAAGAGCGTCAGCAGGTAGGCGTCCGAGCCTTCGCCCAGCGTGCGGCGCAGGGTGGCCTCGTCGTCGTACTGGTGGCGGATGATGGTGGCCGCCAGCCCGCCGCAGGTGGCCGCCGCGACCTGCGCCGCGAACTCCGCCTGCGCGTGCACCCGCGCCAGCTCCTCCGCCGTCAGCGGCTCCGGCTTGTGCAGCAGCTCGCGCGGCACGCCGATCATCCCCACCTCGTGCAGCAGCGCGGCCTGCCGCAGCGCCGTCCGCAGCTCGCCGCTCACGCCCTGGTTGGCGGCCAGGCGGTCCGCCAGCTTCGCCACGCGCGCGGCGTGCCCCGCCAGGTCCTGCTCGTCGCTGCGCTTCTCCAGCGCGAACATCAGCGCGGACGAGATCTCCAGCATCGCTTCGGAGGCATCGGGCTCGGCGTCGACGGCCGGGGCGGGGGCGGGGCGGGAGCCGCGGAACAGGGTGCGCAGGGAAGGCATGAGGTCGAGCTCCTGATCGTAAGTGGTTGATGTTTCGCGTTCCGGCTCCGTCATCCATCTACCTTCTCCGTCCCGTCCTCCGGCTCCGACATCCATCCTCCGAGTCCAACATCCATCATCCGACTCCGTCATCCATCATCCGCGTCCGTCATCCATCATCCGACATCCGTCCTCCGACCCGCTCTTCCGGCTCCGGCGGCGCGCCGCGGGCGGACCCGCGGCGCGCATTCCGGATCAGCGGACGGTGATCTGCCGCACCATCCCGTGCGCCACGTGCGGCGCGCCGTCCTTCGCGTCGGGGACGAAGCAGAGCAGCGCGTACTCGCCCGGCTCGAAGTCCGCCGCGATCTGGTTGCTCTCGCCCGGGCTCAGGAACGAGGTGCCGCCCATGGGCATGGCCGGCGGCGGGCCGTTCTGGCTCTGCAGCCAGGCGAGCAGGTCCTGCGGGGTCTTGCCCGGCGCCAGGCGCATCAGCACCACCTCGTGCGGCTGCGCGGCCGCATTCACCACCTGGATGGTGTGGCGCCCCGCGGTGAGCTCGGGCGCGATGTCGAACGCGTAGTCCGTCAGCGTCATCCGCACGTCGGCCGCGGGCAGGGGGGCTCCGCCGGTGGCCGGCACCACCGTGAGCGGCTTGATCATCCCCTTCATCAGGTGCGGAACGCCGTCGGCGCCGGGGATGAAGCACACCAGCGCGTACGTCCCGGCTTGCAGCTGCACGGTGGCCTCGCTGTGCCCGCCCGGCGTGGGGACGTTGGGGCCGCCCACGAAGTGCGCCCACGCGGGCATCGGCTCGTCGTGGCCGATCGCCGTCAGCTCCGCGACCGTGTGGCCGGGGTCCAGGCGGACGAGCTGCACGTGGTGCATCTCCCTGCCCTGGTTCACCAGCCGCACCGTCGTGAGCCCGGCGGGGATGGTGGCCGGCGCGGCGAAGGCGAACTCGCTGGCGGTCACCGTCACCAGGTTGGGCGTGGCGGCCGGCGTCTGCGCGTACGCCTCGCGGGTGCCGCGGCTGCTTTCCTTGTCGGCCTTGTCCACCGTGCAGGCGGCCTGGGCCAGCACCAGCGCCGCCGCGAAGGTCGTCAGGTAGGTGTTGCGCATGGGGTCCGTCCTTTGTGTGGTTCAGCCCGTGGTCGGGCGTCGATCGGGTCAGGGGGCGCCGTGCCCCGGTGAGCGACAGAGTACGTTTCGGCCGGCCGCGACACATGGGTAATGCGACCCGGGTCACCCTACCCGGGTCATCCGACCCGCGCGTTCCGCCGGCTCCGGACGCATCCTGGGACGCGAAGCTCCCGGTGCCCCCACGGCACCGTTCCGGTCCCCCTCGGAAATCCAGGATGCGTACCATGACACGCACTGCCTTCGTCCGATTCGGCGTGCTTGCCGCGCTGGCCCCGGCCGCCCTATCCGCGCAGCTCGCCGTGAACGCCCAGCCTTCGCGCGGCGCACCGGGCGCATCGACCGTCACCACCACCACCACGCCCGGTGCCGGGTACGCGGCCGGCCGCCTGCACCGCACGCTGCTGGGCGACGGCTACCGCGAGCTGTGGCAGACGCCGGTGGCCGTGGAGGTGCTGGACCTGGCCCGCTTTGCCGGCGGATTGACGCCCACGCGCACCGGCGGCGACTTCAGCACCCGCGCGCTGCGCTTTCGCGGGGCGGACGGGCGCGAGTACGTGTTCCGCTCGCTGGACAAGGACGCCACGCAGGGGCTGCATCCCGACCTGCGGAACACGCTGGCCGACCGCGTGGTGCAGGACCAGGTGAGCGTGGCGCTGCCGTCCGGCGTCCTGGTCGCCTCGGCGCTGCAGTCGGCGGCGGGGATCCTGCACGCGCCGCCTCGCCTGATCGTGCTGCCGGACGACGCGCGGCTGGGCGAGTTCCGCGGCGACTTCGCGGGGCTGCTGGGGACCATCGAAGAGCGTCCGGGGGATGCGGACGAGGGCCCGGCGTTCGCGGGCGCGGTGCGCGTGGCCAGCAGCGAGACGCTGCTGCAGCGGCTGCAGGAAGGGCCGGAGCACCGCGTGGACAGCCGCGCCTACCTGGCCGCGCGGCTGCTGGACCTGGTGATGGGCGACTGGGACCGCCACGCGGACCAGTGGCGCTGGGCCCGCTACGACGCGGCGGACGGATCGCACCTGTGGCGCCCGATCGCCCGGGACCGCGACAACGCGTTCGCGGTGCACCAGGGGGCGCTGCTGGCCGTGGCGCGCTCGCGGATGCCCAAGCTGGTGGCGTTCGGCGAGACGTATCCCTCCATCTCTTCGCTCACCGAGAGCGCGCAGCGGCTGGACCGCCGGATCCTCTCCGACCTGCCGCGGGCGGCGTGGGACTCCGTCGCCCTGGCGCTGGCCGGGCGGCTGACGGACGGGGCGATCGACGAGTCCGTGCGCCGCCTTCCCGCCGAGTACCACGCGCGGATCGGGGCAGGGATGGCCGCGGCCCTGCGCGCGCGCCGCGACGCGCTGCCGCAGGCGGCGGACGCGTTCTACCGCGAGCTGGCGGACGTGGTGGACATGCATGGGACGGACGCGGCGGAGACGGTGCGCGTCGCCCGGCTGGCGGACGGCAGCGTGGAGGTCCGCGTCTCCGGCTCCGGCGGCGGCTCCTCCTTCCGCCGCCGCTTCATGTCCGCCGAGACGCGGGAGATCCGCCTGCACCTGTACGGCGGGGACGACGACGCGCGGGTGGACGGCGACGCGGAGAGCGGGCCGCTGGTGCGCGTGATCGGCGGGGCGGGGGACGACGTGATGGTGGATGCGTCCCGTGTGCGCGCCGGGCGGCGGACGGCGTTCCACGACAGCGAGGGGACGAACACCATCGACGCCGGCACGGGCGCCACGGTGGACGCGCGGCCGTACACGCCGCCCGCGGCCGGTCCGCGCCTGGACAACCTTCCCGCGGAGCGCGACCGCGGCGCCGGCCGGTCCGTGGAGCCGTGGCTGGGCTACAGCGACGCCGGCGTGCTGGTGGGCGCCAGCGCGACGTGGACGCGCTTCGGGTTCCGCCGCGCGCCCTTCGCCAGCCGCGACCAGCTGCGCCTGGAGGTGGCGCCGATGGAGTCCGGCGCCGCGCTGGACTGGCGCCGCACGCAGCACCGGTCGGACGGGACGATGCTGACGGTGCACGCCCGCGCCTCGCAGATCGACCGCTTCCGCTTCCACGGGTACGGGAACGATACGGACGGCTCCGGCGCGCGCGACGAGTACCTGGTGGCGCAGGACGTGGTCTCGGTGGAGGCGGAGCTGAGCCGTCCGGTCGCCGCCGGTCTGCGGGTAGGTGTGGGCCCGGTGCTGCGCTGGCGCGACGCCTCGGCGGATGCGGGGACGCCGTTCGCCCTTGCCGCGCCGCTGGGGGACGATGCGTACGCCACGGGCGGCATCCGGACCACGGTGCACTGGGACCGCCGCGACGCGCCGGCCTTTCCCCGCCGCGGCGGGTGGGTGCTGCTGACGGGCGAGGCGCACCAGGGGATCAGCGGCCAGGTGGACGAGGCGTTCGCCCGCACGCGCGGCGAGGGTGCGGCGTACGTCCCCGTGGCCCGCGCGGCGACGCTGGCGGTGCGGGCGGGGGGCGAGCGGGTGTGGGGCGCGTTTCCGGTGCAGGAGGCGGCGTTCCTGGGCGGCATGGGCAGCCTGCGCGGCGACCCGCGCGCCCGCTTTGCCGGCGACGCGGCGGTGTGGGGGAACGCGGAGATCCGCGCCGGCCTGGGCCGCGCCAACCTGCGCGTGATCCGCGGCAACGCCGGTGCGCTGCTGCTGGCGGACGCCGGGCGCGTGTTCATGGACGGCGACTCGCCGGGGGGCTGGCACACGGCGTACGGCGCGGGCGTGTACTTCTCCGCCTTCGACAACGCCTGGACCACCACGCTGCTCGCCGCGCACGGCGAGGACGGCTGGCGCGTCACCCTGCGCACGGGCCTGCCCTTCTGAGCCTGGGCAGGCGGATGACGACGGCGGGCCGGCCCCGGCATTCACGCCGGGGCCGGCCCGTTTTGTGTGCCCGGCATGGGCTGAGACTTGGAGGTGAAAGTCCTCTGGGGAGTTGGTCGTAGCGACCCTAGCGAAGCGCAAGGCGAGGAAACGAACCACCCGCGAGGGTGGCGCTGAAAGAAGCGTGGAGCGAAACCGTGC
>DASUVG010000129.1:0-26755 GCA_036379135.1 Longimicrobium sp. | reverse complement strand
CGGTCGACGGGGAGCTTTCGCTCCGCCAGCACCTGCAGCATGGTGCGGCCCACGGCGCCGGTGGCGCCCAGCAGTGCGATGTGCATGGTCCGCCCTCCTCAGCCCACGCCCGCGGCGGCCGCGGCTTCGGCCGGCTGGCCCAGCGTAAAGCCGTCGTGCAGCGCGCGGAGCGCATCGTCCTCCTTCTCCGTCGGGACCAGAAGGGTGATGGAGATGGAGGAGGTCGACACCGCCTCCACGTCCACCTCCGCCTCCATCAGCGTGCGGTAGGCCTGCGCGTACACGCCGGGGCGGCCGCTCATCCCCCGTCCCACCAGCGCGATGCGGGAAAGGCCCGTGCGCTCCTCCATCCGCCCGCCGCCCCCCAGCCGCGCCGCCACCTCCCCCGCGATCTCGCGGGCGCGGGGAAGGTCGTCCTCGCGCACGGTGAGCTGCAGCAGCACGGCGCCCTCCGCGTCGGGCGCCTCGGTCACCATGTCCACGCTCACCCCCGCCTCGGCAAGGGCGACGAGCACTTCGGTGGGCGTGCGCATTCCGCGCGGCAGGCCGTGGACGATGAGCTTGGCGTAGCCGCGCGCGGGCGCAAGCCCGGTTACCACCTGGTCTTCGCGTACCATCGGATTTTCGGTGATCAGGGTGCCGCGCGTTGGATCGTCCTCGTCGGGTCCCTCGACGAAGGACGACAGCACGCGGATGTCCAGCGCCGGCTCGCGCGCGCCGAGATCGACGGCGCGGGCGTGCATCACCTGCGCGCCGGACTGGGCCAGCTCCACCATCTCGTCGTGCGAGATCCGGGGGATGATGCGGGCGTCGGCCACGCGGCGCGGGTCGCAGGTGAATACGCCGTCCACGTCCGTGTAGATCTCGCAGCGGTCCGCCCCCAGCGCGCGGGCCAGGGCCACGGCGGTGGTGTCCGATCCGCCGCGCCCCAGGGTGGTGATCTCGCGCGCGGTGCTCACCCCCTGGAAGCCGGCGACGATGGCCACGCACCCCTCCTCCACCGTCTCGCGCACCCGGTCCGCGCGCACCTCCACGATGCGGGCGGAGGTGTGCGACTGGTCGGTGATGATGGCGGCCTGGCTGCCGGTGAGGGAGCGGGCCTCCACCCCCTCCTGGCAGATGGCCATGGCCAGCAGCGCCATGGAGATGCGCTCGCCGGCGGTGAGCAGCATGTCCATCTCCCGCGCGTGGTCCGCGCCGGGATCGCGCGTGCCGGTGACGGCCTGCGCCAGCTCGATCAGCTCGTCGGTGCTGTGCCCCATGGCGCTGACGACCACCACGACGCGGTCGCCGCGGCGGCGCGCCCGCGCCACGCGCGCGGCTACCGCGCGGATGCGCTCCGGCGTGCCCACCGAGGTGCCTCCGTACTTCTGGACCAGCAGGGCCATGACTGCAGGGGACGGGTTACAGGTGTCAGGTTGCAGCCGCAACTGCGACAAGCAGGATCGGTATAGCAGGGTTCGTGCTCGCGGGCAGGGGCGCGCTCGCTTCGAGGCAAATCCAGCGAGATCGAGCTGCGTCCGCGGCGCCCCCTCCGCTCGCTCAGGCTCGCACCTCCCCCCCAAAAACCTGGGGGAGGTTGGGGGTGGGGCCGGGTTCGGGATGCTTCGACGGGATTCCAGCTGCGCCCGCACCGGGCCCCGCCTTACAGCAACCCTCCCCCGGCAGTTTCGGGGGAGGGTGGGCGAGGTTTACGAGCCCGGGTGGGGGCGCGGGGGTCGCACGGACCTCGCCCTTCGCCCGGATCTCAATCCGTTACTCCCGCACTCCCGCACTCCCCGCACTTCCGCACTCCCGCACTCCTTCTCAGAACACCTGCAGCTCGCCGATGTACTTGGCCGGGTTGGCCTGGATGTCGGCCATCAGGCGCTGCATGGTGGTGACCAGGCGCTGGAACTCCTCGTACAGCGCCGGGTCGCTCATCAGGCGGCCGATGGTGCCCTGCTGCGACGAAAGCTGCGTGAGCAGGGTGTTGAAGTTGGTCATCGCCTCGCGGGCCTGGGTGACCGTCGGCCCGATCTGCGCCAGCCCCGGCTGCACGCCGGCGATGGTGGTGTTCAGCGTCTCCGCCGTGCGGCCAAAGGCGCCCATGGTGCTGTCCGCGCGAGCCACCAGCCCCGGCACGCCGGACGCGGCGCCGCGCAGCTCGGCGGTGAGCGCGTTCAGGTTCTCCGTGGCCGTGCGCGCGTTGGCGATGATCTGCTGCACGTCGCCGCCCTGCAGGCTTCCGCGCACCTCGTTCATCGTGGCCTGGGCGCTGGCGGTGGCCAGGCGGATGTTCTCGGTAGAGGCCAGGACGTTGCGGCCCACCTGCCCGTAGGTGCGCGTCTGCGCGTCGATGAAGCCGCTGAGCTGGTCGCTCACCTCGCCCACGTTCTCGATGGTGCTGCGGATCTCCAGCGCCGTCTCGGGGGTGAACGCGATCTGGATGCGCGCCGACAGCGTCTCGATGTCGGCCGCGATGCGCGCCGCCACCGCCGTGAGCTCCGAGATGTCGGGGAGCGTGGCGCCGGGAAGGATGTTGCGGCGCGGCACGGTGGTGAACGACAGGTCGGGGAACTCGGCCTGGGAGACGATCTGCGCCTGCCAGTCGCCAAAGAGCGAGGCGCTGCCCAGCAGCACCCCCACGTCGCTCCCCAGCTCCACGTCCGGACGGATGGACATCGTCACGTACACGCCCCGCCCCCCGGGGGTGAGCTCGATGGCGGCCACCCGCCCCACGTTCACGCCGCGGTAGGTGACGGGGTTGCCCTCGGTCAGCTGCCCCACGGCGGTAAAGCTGGCCTGGACCGTCTTGTACTGCTCGCCCCAGGAGCGGCCGCTGAGCCACACCGCGCCCAGCAGGGCGGTGATGATGCCCATGATGACCACCAGCCCCACCAGCGCCTCGTTCTTGAGTCTCATGCATCCCTCCGGTGCGGGGAAGTCCCCGCGTGGTGTCCGTCCGCCTGGTGTACCGCATCCCGCTGGGCGGCCCGGGACGAAAGCGCCTTCTCGTCCTCCGCCGCCTTGGCCTCGGCCTCCTCGATCATCTCCGGCCGCCCCTCCACGAAGCCGCGGACGATGCGGTTGTCCGTGCTGCGGATCTGGTCCGGCGTGCCCACCTCCACCACCCGCCCCTCGAAGAGCATGGCGATGCGGTCGCTGATGGCGTACGCGCTCTTCATGTCGTGGGTGATCACCAGGCTGGTGACGCCCAGGTCTTCCTTCATCCGGATGATCAGCCGGTCGATCACTTCGGTCGTGACCGGGTCCAGCCCGCTGGTGGGCTCGTCGTACAGAAGGTACTTGGGGCGATACGCGATGGCCCGCGCCAGCCCCGCGCGCTTGCGCTGGCCGCCGGAAAGCTCCGACGGCAGCCGCTTCTCGAAGCCCTCCAGCCCCACCCGCCCCAGCGACTCGGCGATCCGTTCGTGGATCTCCTTCTCCGACATCCCGCCCTTCTGCCGCAGCCCCATGGCCACGTTGTCGCCGATGGTCATGGAATCGAACAGGGCGGCGAACTGGAAGACGTAGCCCATGTCCAGCCGCATCTTGTAAAGCGCGTCGCGGCTCAGCTTGGGCACCTCCTTGCCGTCCACCACCACGGTGCCGCGGTCCGGCATCAGCAGCCCGGCGATGTGCTTTAGCGTGACGGACTTGCCCGCGCCGGAGAACCCCACCAGCGACACCGTCTCGCCCTCTTCCACGTCCAGGTCCAGCCCCCGCAGAATCTGCTTGGGCCCGAACGCCTTGTGGATGCCGGTAAGCTGAATGCTCACTGTTGCAGCAGCGTTGCGGCCCAGAAGGCGTCCAGAACCAGGATCAGCACGCTGGCGATGACGACGGCACGCGTGGTGGCCACGCCCACGCCCTCGGCGCCGCCCTGCGTGTTGAAGCCCTGGTAGCACCCCACGATGGTGATCACGAAGCCGAACGAGCACGACTTGAGCACCGAGTAGGTGATGTCGAACGGGTCGTAGAACAGGCGCAGCCCGCGGATGAACTGCGAGGTGCTCATCTCCAGCATCTGCAGCGCCGTGGCCCACCCGCAGATGATGCCGATGACGTTGGCGAAGATGACGATCACCGGCACCATCAGCGTCCCCGCCAGCACGCGGGGGACGACCAGGTACGACACCGGGTTGTACGCCATGGTCTCCAGCGCGTCGATCTGCTCGGAGACGCGCATGGTCCCCAGCTCGGCCGCGATGTTGGCGCCGATGCGGCCGCTGAGCGCCAGGCCGGTGAGCACCGGGCCCAGCTCCAGGATCATCGTCTTGCCCACCAGCGCGCCCACGAAGTACATGGGGATGGCGCCGGTAAAGGTGTACGACGCCTGCAGCGCCAGCACGATGCCGGTAAAGGCGGAGAGGAAGAGCGCGATGGGGAGCGAGTTCACCCCCAGCTTGCGCATCTGCATCACCGTAAGGCCGGGCCAGGTGCGCAGGTCCGCGAGCGACCGCCCGCTCTCGCCCACGAAGCGGCTGAACCGGCCGAAGTCGGCCAGCAGCCGCAGCAGGCCTGCGCCGACGATCGTTAGGGGGAGGGTCCAGTTCATGCGGGAATGTAGGGGTTCGCGGCAGGGTTCGGCCAGCACTCCGGTGCACGTGAATGCGGGCTCCGGTGCCGTGCCGTGGGGCCGAACGCGCGAAAAAGCCCGGGCCCGCGTGCGGGCCCGGGCCCGCCAGGGGCGTCCGGAGGTCCTGCGGTCAGGCGCCGGCCCCCTGCGCGCCCAGCAGTGCCGGCCATTCACCGGGCGCAAAACGGATGCCGGTAAAGAATCGGCCGAACTCTCCGTACAGCGCGCTGGCCTCGTCGTAGCGCATCTCGGTGACGATGCGCTTGAACTCCAGCGGGTCGCGGGCGAACAGCGTTACGCCCCATTCCCAGTCGTCGAAGCCCACCGAGCCGGTGATCACCTGGAAGATGCGGCCGGCGAAGGTGCGCCCCGTCATCCCGTGCTCGCGCATCAGCCGGCTGCGCTCGCCCACGGGGAGCGCGTACCAGTTGTTCTGCTCGCCGCGGCGCTTGCTCATGGGATAGAACGAGACGTAGCGCATCCCCTCCGGCACCTGCGGATACAGCCGCGTCTGGATGTGCGCCGACGCCGCCTCCGCCGCCTGCGCCTGCTCGATCAGCGCGCGGAACTCCGGGCTGCCGGGCGTGGCCTCGCCCGCGGCCTGGGCCGTGGCGTGGTACAG
This sequence comes from Longimicrobium sp., assembly GCA_036379135.1. Lineage (GTDB taxonomy): Bacteria > Gemmatimonadota > Gemmatimonadetes > Longimicrobiales > Longimicrobiaceae > Longimicrobium. The sequence goes on along the minus strand of DASUVG010000129.1, from coordinate 21,572 downwards.
CCCCGCCTCGGTAACGGACAGGTAGTCGTACTCCAGCCGCAGCAGCTCGCCCAGCGCGGTGTCGCGCAGCCGCAGCTCCACGTCTGCCAGCTCGTCCAGCGTAGGGCGAAAGTGCACGAACATCCAGTCTCCGCCGCCGCCCACCAGCCGGAACGCCGCGCTCCACCCGCCGTCGGGCCCCTTCGCGATGTCGTTGAACAGCGCGCACGCCGCCTCGCCCACGTCCAGCCGGTGTGCTGCGTCCCTGGCGCGCAGGGCGGGCCAGTCGGTGGAGAACACCTGGTGCAGCGCGTACCACCCCTCGAGGGTGGCGGGTGCGATCTGGGACATGCGTGCGACGACTTCGTGGCGATGGAGCAGGCTGACAGCTGTAACGTACAGTGCGTTACGGTCCTGCGAAGATACCGGGCGGCGCGGCGCGGCGCGAGAGGGAGGCGGAGCCGCGGGATCACGGATCGTCGATGGGATCGAGCTGGCGCCCGCGGGCGCCCCCCTCTCCCGGCCCCTCCCCGAACTGCAGGGCCGAACTGCTGGGGGCGAGGAGACGCAGTCGCGGGATCTCGGCTCGGCGAGAGGAATCACGCTGGCGTCCGAACGGCCCCCTCTCCCCCGGCCCCTCTCCCCCGCTGCGCGGGAGAAAGGGGAGAATTCGATCGTGTCTCCGCGGAATGTGGTCACGCAAGCCGTCCCGAGGCGCGCCGGACCGTGGACTCGCGTCACCTCTCTCCCGCGCAGTTTGCGGGGGAGAGGCCGGGAGAGGGGGCCGGACGCAACTCGAAAAACGTCGAAGAACCGCAACACCACGACCTCTCCGCGCAGTTTCTGGGGAGGTGGACGAGTGGTGCTCGCCCGGAGGGGCCTGCCGGGAGCCCGCCGGCGCCGGCCTCACGGCACGCCGAAAATCGGTATATCGTGCGCTCCGCTTCCGATGTTTCCTTTCGCCCGGGGCGCTGCCTCGTTAGCGTGCAGCATCTTCATCAAACCGTGTAAATCGCGTGGGCCCAACGCACAAAAGTGCCGGCGCGGTGTACGCAGAAGAGCCTTCCTGTGACTGGCCCAACTCCTGCGGGGGTTGCGCGCGCGGTGAATACGGCTCATCTTTAACGGTCCCCTAAACCGCTAACTCGTTGATCCGCAACCAGTTGGCCTGAGTGGACCAGAAGCCCCGAGAACACCGGGGGCGGCCGTGCGCGGTCGTACGCAACCCTATCTCCCGTAGCCAGATGACTGCAGCAACCGTCACGCACCCGCTCATCATCCAGGGCGGCATGGGGGTGGGGGTCTCCAACTGGGTCCTCGCCAAGGCCGTGTCGCTTCGCGGCCAGCTGGGCGTGGTCTCCGGCACCTGCGTGGACTCCCTGCTGGTGCGGCGGCTGCAGGACGGCGACCTGGGCGGCGACGTTCGCCGGGCGATGGCGGCGTTCCCGTTCCCGGACGTCTCGGGCGACGTGCTGATGAAGTACTTTCGCCCCGAGGGCCGCGCCCCGGGCGAGCCGTACAAGGAAATCCCCATGTACCGCCAGGTGGTCACGCGGGTGCGCGAGCAGCTCACCGTGCTGGCCTCGTTCGTGGAGGTATGGCTAGCCAAGGAGGGGCACGACGGCGTGGTGGGCATCAACCTGCTCACCAAGGTGCAGATGCCCAACCTGGCCACCCTGTACGGCGCCATGCTGGCCGGGGTGGACTACGTGCTGATGGGCGCCGGCATCCCCAAGGAGATCCCGGGCGTGCTGGACCGCTTTGCCGCGCACGAGCCCGCGCAGATCAAGTTCGAGGTCGACGGGATGGGCACGGATACGGCCTACCTGAGCTTCGACCCGCGCGTGCACTCCGAGACGCCGCCGGTGGCGGTAAAGCGGCCGTACTTTCTCCCCATCATCGCCAGCAACTCGCTGGCGACCATGCTGACGCGCAAGGCCACCGGGCGCGTGGACGGCTTCGTGATCGAGGCGCCCACGGCCGGCGGCCACAACGCGCCCCCGCGCGGCGAGCTGATTCTGAACGAGCGCGGGGAGCCGCAGTACGGCGAGCGCGACGTGGTGGACCTGGAGAAGATGAAGGAGCACGGGCTCCCCTTCTGGCTGGCCGGCAGCGCGGGCAGCCCCGAGGCCCTGGCCGAGGCGCTGGACGCCGGCGCTGCGGGGATCCAGGTGGGCACCCTGTTCGCCTACACCGAAGAGTCGGGGATCGACCCGCAGCTCAAGAAGGACGTCATTCGCCAGGCGCAGGAAGACCGCATCGACGTGCTGACGGACGGACGCGCGTCGCCCACGGGCTTTCCGTTCAAGGTGGTGCAGATCGGCGGGACGATGTCCGACCCCGCCATGTACGGCAAGCGCGAGCGGGTGTGCGACCTGGGCTACCTGCGCGAGGCGTACCGCCGGCAGGACGGCCGCATCGACTACCGCTGCGCCGCCGAGCCGGTGGACACGTACGTCAAGAAGGGCGGCGTGGTCGAGAACACCGAAGGCCGCAAGTGCCTGTGCAACGCGCTGTTCGCCACCATCGGGCAGCCGCAGGTGCGCAAGAGCGGGCTTCCCGAAGAGGCGCCGCTCATCACCAGCGGCGACGCGCTCAAGAACATCCGCCGCTTCATCGGCTCCGACCGCGCGGGCTACACGGCCGGCGAGGTGATCGACTACCTGCTGAGCGGCCTCAAGCGCACCATCTCCCGTGGAATGCCCAGCATGTCGTCCGCGCCGGCGCCCCGCACGCAGAACGTGCCGACGCACTGATCCGGCGGCCGGAAACACGATACGGGCCCCGCGGATTCGTCCGCGGGGCCCGTCTTCGTTGTGTGGGTCCGACGGTGTGCGGCGTCCGATACGCCCGCGCGTCCGCAATGGGAGCGCGCGACCGGCACCGTCCCGGCGGTTGAAACCGCGGCTGGAACGTCACGAAGTCCGCCTGCGCGGACTGGCGCGTGGCAGGCCGGGCGCGCAGGCCCCGCCCCGACGAGCAGGTGAAGCCCCGCCGGGCGAGCTCCGCGAGCCCAGGGCGGGGCTTATGGCATTTCCAGCCGCGGGCTTAAGCCCGTGGCGGGGTGACCGTGGCGCCCGTGGCGGAGAGCCCTATGCCGCCATCGCCACCGATTGCGCCGGCGCCGCCCGGGGTTTGCGGTTGGCGATGTGGATGGCCTCGCCCATGGCGTGCTTGAACGCCTCCATCACCCCTTCCGACAGCGTGGGATGCGGATGGATGGTGAGTGCCACGTCCTCCGCCGCGGCCACCATCTCCAGCGCCAGCGCCGCCTCGCCAATCAGCTCGCTCGCTTCCGGCCCGGCAATGCCCACGCCCAGCAGCCGCTCGTCGTCCGCCACCACCTTCACCACCCCCTCGTTCTCGCCCAGGGCCAGCGCGCGGCCGCTGGCGCTGAAGGGAAAGCGGCCGATCTTCACGTCGTGGCCGGCGGCGCGCGCCTCGGCCTCCGTCATCCCCACCACGGCGATCTCGGGGTCGGTGAAGATGGCGGCGGGGAGCGCGTACCAGTCGCGGCTCACCCTGTGGCCGGCGATCACCTCCGCGGCGATCTCGGCCTCCTTGAACGCCTTGTGCGCCAGGTACGGCCCGCCCGTCACGTCGCCGACGGCGTAGACGCCGGGGACGGAGGTGCGGTACTGCCCGTCGACGGACACGTGCCCGCGCTCGTCCAGCCGCACACCGGCCTCCGCCAGCCCCAGCCCGTCCGTGATCGGCTGGAAGCCGACGGAGACGAGCACCTTCTCCGCCTCCACCGTCTTCTCCGCGCCGGCGTGCTGCACCGCGAGCGCCACGCCGTCGCCGCGCGGCTGCCAGCCCTGCGCGCGGGCGCCCGTCATCACCTCGCCGCCGCGGGCCCTGAAGCGGCGCTCCACCACGCGCACCAGGTCCGGATCGGTGCCGGGGAGCAGCTGCCCGGCGACCTCCACCACGGTGGCGCGCGTGCCGAGCCGCTGGTACATCATCCCCAGCTCCATCCCGATCACGCCGCCGCCGATGATGGCGAGCGAGCGCGGCACCGCCGCCAGGTCCACCGCCTCGCGCGCAGTGAGGATGCGCTCGCCGTCCGGCTCGAAGCCGGGGAGCGTGGCCACGCGCGCACCGGTGGCGATCACCACCGCTTTCCGTGCCGTGACGCGCCGCGTGGAGCCGTCCGCGGCGGCGATCTCCACCGTGCCGGGACCAACCAGTCGCGCGGTGCCGGCCGCGATCTCGCCGCCGTTGCCGCGGATGAGGGTGGCCACGCTGCCGGTGAGGCGCTGGACGATGCCGGCCTTCCACTGCTGCGTGGCGGCGAAGTCGATGGTCGGCTCGGCGACGCGGATGCCCATCACGCCGGCGTGCCGCATCTTCTCCATCATCCCGGCGGCGGAGATGAGTGCCTTGGACGGAATGCATCCCCAGTTCAGGCACACGCCGCCCACGTTCTCCTTCTCCACCACCAGCGTCCGCACGCCCAGCTGCCCCAGGCGGATGGCGGCCGTGTATCCCCCCGGCCCGCCGCCGATCACGATCGCGTCGTATTCGCTCGCGTTCATCCTCGCCTCCGGCTTCGCCCGCGACCGAACGGTCGCATCAGGGTCAAATAAAAAGAGAGGGCGGCGCCGGTTCAGGCGCGCACCCTCTCGTCCAGGTACCGTCGCATGGCGTTCGCCGCGCGTTGAAGGTGCACGCCGTCGCCGTACAGCCGCGAGAGGGCGACACCGCCCTCCAGCGTGGAGATCATCAGCGTCGCAAGCTCGTCGCCGTCCACGTCCGCGCGCACCTCGTTGCGCGGAATGCCCTTGCGGACCGTCTGGCGGATGAGCGTGCGCAGGCCGTCCATCGCCGCGCGGGCGCGGGCGCGCAGGGCGGGGTTGCCGTCGTCGCTCTCGATGGCGGTGTTCAGCATGGGGCAGCCCCCCGGCACCGGGGGATCGTCGTGCAGCCGCGCGAACACGTCGATCACGCCGTGCAGGCGGTCGATGGCGTTCTCGCGTCCGGCCAGAGTAGCGCCGATGCGGCCGCCCATCTGCGCGATGGCGTAGTCGAACGCCTCCAGCGCCAGCGCCTCCTTGCTCTCGAAGTGGCGGTAGATGCCGCCCTTCTGCAGCCCGGTGGCCAGCATGATGTCGGACATCGACGCGCCGGCGAACCCCTGCTGGTTGAACAGCGCCGCCGCCTGCCGGATGATGTTCTCGCGCGTCTGCTCTCCGCTCCGCATCGCCTGCTCCCGTTGATTGTCAGAGACCGAACGGTCCCAAGATGCACGCGCGGATGTGCGGCGTCAAGGATTTTGTTGTTGCCGACAGGCGTCGACCTGCGTCCGCGCGGGGCCCCTCCCCCGGCCCCTCCCCGCTCGTTCCTCGCGGAGAGGGGAGAATTCGATCGCGCTCCGGAGGGGGCCGGCCCGGAGCCAGCCGAAGCTCACCGCCGCTTCGATGAGCGGCGATGGCTCACAGCCCCAATTCCCACGTCTCCGCGGTGAGGTCCGGGCCGAAGCTGTTGTGCACCTCCGTGTGCACCAGGCGAAAGCCCTTCGCCTCGTAGATCCGCCGCGCGGAAAGCAGGACGGAGTTGGTCCACAGGCTCAGCGTGCGGTACCCCGCGTCGCGGCTGAACTGGATACACTCGTCCACCAGCCGCGCGCCGATGCCCAGGCCGCGGGCGCTGGGGTCCACGATCAGCAGGCGCAGCTTGGCGACATCGTCGCTGCCGCGCATCACGAACACGCTGCCGACGTTCTGTCCGTCGCGCTCGGCGATCCAGCAGCGCTCGCGCGCGGGGTCGAAGCCGCGCACGTAGCCGCCGATCACGTCGGCGATCAGCCCCTCGAAGCGCACGTCCCAGCCGAACTCGCGCTCGTACAGCTCTCCGTGGATCTGCACCACCCACCCCAGGTCGCCGGGGCGCGGATCGCGCAGGAGGTACGGCTCCGCGGGCTCCGGCGCGGCGCCCAGCACGCGCTCGACGGTGCCCATCGCCCGGACGAGCCGGTCCTGCTCCACGCCGGGGAGCGCGTCCAGCATGGCCCCCACGTCGCGGCGGGCGGCGGCATCCAGCTGTGCGAACGCGGCGCGGCCGGTATCCGTCAGCGAGAGGCGGGTCTGGCGGGCGTCGGTCTCGGACGGACGTCGGTCGATGAGGCCACGCTCCTGGAAGCCGCGCAGAATGCGGCTCAGGTAGCCCGCATCCAGCCCCAGCTCCTGCCCCAGCTCCGTCGCGGTGGCCGTCTCGCGCTGCGCCAGCTCGTAGACCACGCGCGCCTCGGTTAGCGAGAACGGCGTGTCCAGGTGCCCCTCGCCCAGCGCGCCGATCCGCCGCGTGTAGAAGCGGTTGAAGCGACGGATTACATCCACTCGCTCGCCGGTTTCGTCGTTCGTCATCCGCTGCCTCCGTTTGCTGAATCGTCCAGAGGCACACAATCAACTACCAATAGTTGACTCCGTCAAGTATTTCGATGCGGCTGACGGGGGAGGCGAACCGCGCGCCCACCCTTGTATCGGGTCGTGAGCTCCATTGCTTCGGATGCGAACTTTTGCGTGGAAACGGTCCGAAGTCCGATATTCAGACGTGGCAGCTCCGATCGACATCCAGTGGAAGGTGAGAAATGCCCGACGAGCGGACGCATCCCGAAGACCTGGTCGCGAAGATCTCTGGCGCGCTGGCGTGGGGCGGTGGCAGCGGATTCCTGCGCCGGGTGGCGCGATGATGCGGCCCCGTGACCCCCAGCGGTTCCGGGAGGTCGGTAATGCTCTTGCGGACCTCACCCGACGGATTGGCGAGGTCGAGTGGGCAGATCTGCTGCGCGAGAACCCGCGCGCGGGAAATCCGCACAAGGATTGGGGCGCGACGTCGCTCGAGAACATCGGCTACCATGGCGTCGACGAGGCGCAGGTTCCCTGGGCGGAGATGCTGCTCGTCTATCTGCCCATGCTCATCGACCAGTTGCACTTCGGGACCTTCGTTCCGTATATGGATCGGGACAGCAGGTCCGGGGCGTCGGTGACGGTCCGCCGGTGTCTCGCCTGCGGCCATCAGGTGTTGACCTCGGAGCAAATGGACAGGTCGATCGCCATCGATATCCTCCCCCAGGTCATCGTGGATGCCCTGGAGCAGGGAACGATCTCCACCCTGGTCGACCGGGTGCTCGCGGGGGATCTGCCGGAGGTGCCTGCCCGGCGAACGGCGCTGCGCCAGGCCGCGATTGCCGCGGGCATTCACGTAGGTACCGGCGGGCCTGGAAGCAAAAAAGACAGATTGACCCTTGACCTTACCTCCATCCCTTGCGAGCGGTGCGGTAAGCAGGAGGACAGGGCGGAAAGCTGGACGTACCGGCACGGAAATCCGCCGAGCCTGGAGCCGCCAGCCACCGAGTCCCAGGCCCATGCTCCTCGCGTGACGGAGGGTGGCGCGGCACCTCCTTCGGAATGACCGGGGGTGTACGGCCGCCGGTGGCTACCGCGGCCGCATCCTGTTAGCTTTCCGTGCGTTTCGCCGATCCGTATCCCGATCCACATCCGCATGGAATCCCAGTCCCTCGGCCTGTTCGTGGCGTTTTCCGCCGGGCTGCTCAGCTTTCTTTCGCCGTGCGTGCTGCCGCTGGTGCCCAGCTACGCCACGTTCATCACCGGGATGAGCCTGGACGAGCTGCAGCAGACGGAGGAGCGGCGGGCGAAGCGCGCGGTGATGGTGCACGGCCTTCTGTTCGTGGCCGGGTTCACCGCGGTGTTCCTGCTGCTGGGCGCGTCGGCCACCTTTCTGGGCGGGCTGATGAACTACGCCAGCCGCTGGGTGGAGCGCGTGGGCGGCGTGCTGCTGATCCTGTTCGGCCTGTACCTGCTGGGCTTGCTGCGGCTCCCCGGCGCCGGGCGCGAGTGGCGGATGCACCTGGCGGAGAAGCCGGTGGGCTACCTGGGCACCGTGCTCGTGGGCGTCACTTTCGGGGCGGGGTGGACGCCGTGCATCGGGCCGGTGCTGGGCGGCATCCTTACGCTGGCGGCGGCGCGCGGGACGATGGGCGAGGGGATGGGACTGCTTGCGATGTACTCGGCCGGCCTGGCGATCCCGTTTCTGCTCAGCACGCTGCTCATCGGCCGGTTCATGGGCGCCTTCGGGCGCATGCGGCGCTGGCTGCCGTGGATCAACCGCATCAGCGGGCTGATGCTGGTGATCCTGGGGCTGCTGATGCTGACGGGCGAGTTCAGCCGGCTGGCGGCGATGATGGCCGGGTGGACGCCGGAGTGGCTGTCGTCCCGGATCTGACACGGCCGCAAACGCTTGCATCTTTCGCCGCCGCGGGGCAGATTCGGTCCCGCGGCGGCGCTTTTTTCTCGTCCCACCCTCCCTCTCGGCGACCATGCCCCAACAGATCCGCATCCTGCTGGTGGACGACCACGCCGTGCTGCGCGCCGGCCTGCGCGCGCTGCTGGAGGCGGAGCCCGGGTTCCTGGTCGTCGGCGAGGCGGGGACGGGCGAGGAGGCGGTGATGAAGGTGCCGCAGCTGCGTCCGGACGTGGTGGTGATGGACCTGTCGATGCCGGGGATGGGCGGGCTGGAAGCCGTCCGGCAGATCGCGGCGCTCGGCACCACGGCGCGCGTGCTCGTCCTTACGATGCACGGCGAGGAGGAGCACCTGCTCCCGGTGCTGGAGGCCGGCGGCAGCGGCTACGTGAACAAGACCAGCGCCGACGAGGAATTGATCGAGGCGATCAAGACGGTGGCCTCGGGCGACGTGTTTCTGTATCCCAGCGGCGCCAAGCTGCTGCTGCGCGGCCTGAAGCAGAAGGCCGAGCCGGGGGAGGAAGACCCGCTGGAGAAGCTGACGGAGCGCGAGCGCGAGGTGCTGGGGTTCACGGTGGAGGGGTTCAGCAGCAGCGAGATCGGCAAGAAGCTGTTCATCAGCCCCAAGACGGTGGACACCTACCGCGCCCGCATCATGGAAAAGCTGAACCTGCACCACCGCAGCGAGCTGGTGCGGTTCGCCCTGCGCCGCGGGTTGCTGAAGGCGGAGTAGCCCTCACCCGGGGCCTCACCCGGCTCGTTCCTCGCCTGCCCTCTCCCGCCAACTGCGCGGGAGAGGGGATAAACTGCACGGGCGGTGGCGTGCTCCGGATTTTCCGGAAGCGGGATCGAATTCTCCCCTCTCCGCGAGGAACGAGCGGGGAGGGGCCGGGGGAGGGGCCCCATCGGACCGAACGGTCTCGTCCGGCGTATGGAGAAGGCTCGCGGCGCGGCGGTTTGGCGGCGTTGGCCGCAGTTCTCCCCTTTCTCCCGCGCAGCGGGGGAGAGGGGCCGGGGGAGAGGGGGCCCCGTCGGGCGCCAGTTCGATACCTTTCGAAGCGCTCCGCAACCCTCTGCATCAACCAGCCCATCACCAGCAAGAAGATAGAACGGTGTCACGCAGGGTCGTCATCACGGGCGTGGGGATGGTCACGGCGCTGGGGAACACCGCGGCGGAGACCTGGGAGGGCGTAAAGGCCGGCCGTTCGGGCGTGGGGCCGCTCACCAAATGCGAGCTCCCGGGGATCGCGCCGGAGATCTGCATCGCGGCGGAAGTGAAGAACTTCAGCCCCGAACCGGTGCTGAACCACAAGGACGCGCGGCGGATGGACTGGTTCATCCAGTACGCGCTGGTGGCCGCGGACGACGCCATGCGCAGCGCGGGACTGGGCGGTCTTCAGCCGGTGCCCAACCCCGAAGAGACGGGCACCATCATCGGCTCCGGGATGGGCGGGCTGATCTCCATCATGGAGACGTCCGACATGGCGCGCGAGAAGGGGCTCAACCGCGTGTCGCCCTTCTTCATCCCCGCCAGCATCATCAACCTGGCCAGCGGGCAGATCGCCATCCGCACCGGCGCGCAGGGGCCCAGCTACGCGCCGGTCAGCGCGTGCGCCAGCAGCAACCACGCGATCGGCGAGGCGTTCCACGCCATCCAGCGCGGCGACGCGGTGATGATGCTGGCCGGCGGCACCGAGGCGTGCCTTACGCCCATCTCGTACGCGGGCTTCGCGGCGGCGCGCGCGCTGGCCACCACGTACGACTCGCCCGAGACGGCGTCGCGGCCGTTCGACGCAAAGCGCAGCGGTTTCGTGCACGGCGAGGGCGGCGGCGTGCTGGTGCTGGAGGAGCTGGAGAGCGCCCGCCAGCGCGGCGCGCCGATCCTGGCGGAGATCATCGGCTTCGGGATGAGCGCGGACGCGTTCCACATCACCGCGCCGCCGGAGAACGGCGAGGGCGCCGCGCTGGCGATGAAGCGCGGCCTGCGCAGCGCGGGCATCTCCCCCCAGGAGGTGACGTACGTCAACGCGCACGGCACCTCCACGCCGGTGGGCGACCTGGCGGAGACGCGGGCGATCAAGTCCGTCTTCGGCGACCACGCGCGGAAGCTGGCGATCTCGTCCACCAAGTCGATGATCGGCCATGCGCTGGGCGGCAGCGCCAGCATCGAGGCGGGCGTCTGCGCTTTTGCGCTCAAGGAGGGCATCATCCCGCCCACCATCAACCTGACCGATCCCGACCCCGAGTGCGACCTGGACTACGTGCCGCACACCGCGCGCAGGGCGGAGCTGGACGTGGTGATCAGCAACTCGTTCGGCTTCGGCGGGGCGAACACCACGCTGGTGATGCGGCGGTTCGACGGCTAGGGGACAGGGAACAGGGAATAGGGAATAGGGAATAGGGAATAGCCTGCAGCTGCGTTCGCGGCTGCGGGCTGTTTCGCATCTGGGATGATGCGGATTGTCCCGCTGTCCCGGTTCGAGCGCGACGGGCGTTCTCTGCGGAAGGTCTTCGACCCGTGTTTCCTCCACGCCATCCTGCCCTGACTCCGATGATGACTCGCACGCTCTCCGCTCTTCTCTTCCTGGCCTGCGCGGCCGCCGCGCCCGCGGCAGCACAGGATGCATTCGGACCGTCCGCAGACGTCAGCTTCGGCGTGTTCGCGGGGGCGGGCGGAACCTTCATGGACAGGGGCGGGCCGGCGCTGGACGGCATCATCGCCATCCCGCTGGGGCATTTGCGGTCGGGGACGCTGGTGGCGGGAGTGACGGGCGGCATCAGCGGGCCGCTGATGATGGGCGATCTGATCTGCCACGTGGGGCCGAACGACACCTGCATCCCCAACTATCCCACCTTCGTCACCGTCGGCGCGGTGGCCGGGGTGCAGCGGTCGATCGGCTCGGGGCTGTCGGCGAGGGCGCTGGGCGGGCCGGCGTACTTTCAGGCCGCCGACGGCGACGACACCTTCGGCGTGCAGGGGCGTCTGGACGTGGCGAAGCCGCTGTTCTTCCACACCGCCATCGTCGCCTCCGTCCGTGGCTCGCTGCTCCCCAGCTACCAGGGCGAGACGCTGAGCTACGCGACCTTCGGGCTGGGACTGCGGATCCAGTAGCCGCGGATTCCGCCGACGCGGAAAGGCCCGCCGCCCGGATCGTCCGGGCGGCGGGCCTTCTTGGTCATGCGAATCCGCGGGTTCATGTTCATACCGAATCCTCCTAAGAAACTCCTGCCGGTAGGAGTTCGCCGGTATCGATGGCGACGAGAGCGAAGCCAAGGGCCTCAGCCCGTTTGTGCAGTTTGCGGACGAGGCGCTGGCGCTGTCGAGCATCGTAGGCGTCGGGACCCGGATCCTGGTACTGGATTTCGCCTTTGAGCATCCGGTAGACGAGAATGGCGACTTTGCGCGCCGTGGCGGTGATCGCCTTTGCTTTGCCGATGCGTGCAGCCAGGCGCCGGTAGAAGGCACCCAGGGCAGTCTGAGTGCGCGCCAGACACATTGCGACCATACGCAGCATCGCGGCGGCGCGGTTCGCAGAGGCGGGCGTGCGTGAGCTGAGCAGCCGTCCTCCGGAGATCTTGTTTTGCGGCGCGAGTGCCAGCCAGGCGGTGAAGTGCTGTTCGGTTGGCCAGCGCCGCATGTCCGTTCCGATCTCAGATACCAGCCGGAGTGCCTGGTAGGGTCCGATCCCGTCGATCTGGGAGAGGTCGGTGCCGGTAAGCCGGTGGAGATAGCCGCGGATGTCGAAGCGCGGCTCCTTGCTGCGCGGCTGAGCTTTGGTGCGCCGTGGGAGCAGAGGGGCAGTCGGGGGCTCGACCTGGGCGGCAATCGTCTGTAGGTGACGCTCGATCGCGGCATCGCACTCGGTCAGCATGCCCTGATAGTACTCGAAAAGAGCAAGGTTCTGCTTGAGGGCAAAGACGTGCTCGGGACGGTAGTTTCCCGTCAGGGCTGCCACGAACTGCTCAGGAGAGGCGTGGCAGCGGGGGTCGCGATGAAGAACGAGCTGCTGGGGATCGGTTCTTCCGTCGACGATGTCGTGCAGGATGGCCAGTCCCGTGGTCCCGGTAATGTCAGTGATCACCTGCGGAAGCTGCACGTTCATCTGGACGAGTGCCTTCTGCATGCGCCGAATGGCGTCGCTCATGGAAGCCACCAGCGTGTCACGATGGCGGACGTAGCCGCGCAGAGCGGTGATCGCCTCTGCCGGGCGGAAGCTGCCTCGCAGAAGCCCCACGCTGTGGAGCTCGCGAAGCCACTCGCAATCCAGCACGTCGCTCTTGCGGCCGGCTACGTTCTTGACGTGGCGCGCATTGGTCAGGATAACCTCGAAGCCGCGCGCCTCGAGGATCTCGAACAGAGGGATCCAGTAGACTCCGGTTGCCTCCATGGCCACGCTGCGCACGCCACACGCGGTGAGCCAGTTCGCCAGCCGGTGCAGATCGGCCGTAAACGTCTGGAACGACTGCACGGGATCGGGATCGCGGCCGACCGGGACCGCCACGAAGTGCTCGGCAGAGCCACAGTCAATCCCCGCCACATCGGGATTGATGCGTTTGAGCAGCGAGATGTGCTGTCGAGGCTTGTGTCCCTTTGTCCAACGATGATTGCGCTTCACCGGGGCCTCCTGTCATTCTGAAGACGAAGGATGGCGCATCCGGGAGCGGGGAGGCGGCAGGAGGGAGCATTCTCCTAAACGGGATCATACCAGTGCGGGCAAGGCACTGGCGTGTCACCAGTGATGGGGCCGCAGACTTCCCCAGGCCACGCTGAAATACGGGGTAGCACCACCAGTGTTGTACCGGCCTTGGCTCCCGGATGCGCGCCTTATTCTACAAACCCCAGCCTGCCCCGCTGTCAAGTTTCTGGCGTGATGGAAGGCGCCCCGCGTCTACAGGCGCTGAAAAAGAATGGGCCTCACACGGAGTCAACGGAGTCAACGGAGGGCAAAACTCCACTCCGTTGACCCCGTTGACTCCGTGTGAGACAAAGCCACGATCTGCTTAACGGGAAGTGTTTAGCCGGATTGGGTATGATGATCAGTCGCGGCCGCGCATCATCCGCCGCACCTCGCGCAGCCCGGCCTCGGTCCACTGCGGGCGCTGGGGGTTGGTGGCCACGGCGTGGCCGGTGAGAAAGACCAGGCGTGCCACGCGGGCGGCCTTGTCCACGTCCAGCCGCTCCACCTCGTCCGACGGCTCGTGGTAGTCCTCGTGCGGGCCGGCGAAGAAGAAGATGGCCGGGATCTCCTTGCGCGCGAAGTTGAAGTGGTCGCTGCGAAAGAAGAAGCCCTCGTCCGGCCAGACGTCGTCGCCCGCGGTAAGGCCGACGAGGGCGCGGTTCTCCGCCGCCGCCCGCTGCACCACGTCGCCCAGCGACGAGTAGTCCTTGCCGATCACCGCCACGTTGTCGCGCTCGTTCCGGCCGATCATGTCGATGTTGAGGTTGGCGACGATGGAGGCGATGGGCACCGTGGGATGGTCGCTGAAGTACGCCGACCCCAGCAGCCCCTTCTCCTCGCCGCTCACGCCCAGGAACAGGATGGAGCGCGCCGGCCGCGTCTCCAGCGCCGCGAACGCCTCGGCCACCTCCAGCAGCGCGGAGGTGCCCGACGCGTCGTCGTCGGCGCCGTTGTAGATGCTGTCGCCGCGCACCGGGCGTCCCACGCCCACGTGGTCCATGTGGGCGGAAAACACCACGTACTCGTTGCGCAGCGTGGGATCGGAGCCGGGAAAGACGGCCACCACATTGGGCGCGATCACCCGGCTGCCGGGCCGCAGCGGGTAGCGCTGGATGAAGCCGCCCTCGCCCGCGCCGCCCTGCAGCCCGATCCGCGCGAACTCGCGGGCCAGGTACGCGGCGGCCGAGTCCAGCCCCGGGCTGGGCGTGTCGCGCCCGCGCAGCGCGTCCGAGGCCAGGTACGCCACGTGCTCGCGCATCTCTTCGGCGGTGATGGTGCCCGCCGCGGCCGCGGCCGTGCCCGGGCGCGCGCTGCTCACCCCGCTGGCCGGCGCCGTCGCGGTGCCGGTGCCCGCCGTCGGTCCGCCACCCGCGGTCCCGGTGGTGGCGCAGGCGGCCAGCGCCGCGGCGCCAGCAATCGTCAGAATCCGCTTCATCATCTCCATCCCATGGTGCGGTTCGGTACCGGCCGGCGCCGGTGCTGGCGCGGTCCCGGGGTGCGGGAGGATACACGTTCGTTTGGCGCCGGGGCAAGTCTCCCCCCACTCCCGGGCTCCCTCCCCCGGCGAACCGCGCCGGGAGAGGGTGAGAACGGCAGGTCCATCGACGGTTCCGCATCGAACGAAAAGGGAGGCCCGGTCGCCCGGGCCTCCCGCCGCGTTCCGCCGATCCGCGGAGAACGGTCAGACGTTCTCGCTGCCGGGGTCGTTGATGGCGCGGGGATCGTTGTTCCCCGCCGATCCGCCGGAGGCGTTCATCCCGCCGGCGTTCGTGCCGCCGTACGACGACTCGCGGCCCGTGCCGCCCAGGTTGCCGACGGCGCTGCGGACGGCGCCCATCAGCCCGCCGCCGCCGCCGCCGCGGCCCTGGCTGGCGCGCCCGCCCCAGCGTCCGCCGCGCGGGTTGCCGGGCTCGGAGATGCTCTCCACCGTGTTGGCGAAGTGGCGCTGGCCCTGCGGCGTGTCGATCTCCGTCGCCACGTCGGCCTGGGCGATGATGCCCACCAGGCGCCCCTCGCGGTCGGTGATGGGCACGCGGCGCACCTGCTCGCGCTCCATCACGCTCAGCACGTCGCGCAGGGAGTCGTTCTTGTTGCAGGTCTCCACCTGCGTGGTCATCACCTCCATCACCCGCGTGGTGTTGGCGTCCTTGCCGTCGGCCACGGCACGGATGGCGATGTCGCGGTCGGTGAGCACGCCGCGCAGCCGCTTGCTGGTGTCGCTCTCCACCACGGGGATGATGCCCACGTCCAGGTCGCGCATCTTGCGCGCGGCCTCGGCCAGCGTCGTCTCCCCCGTCACGCACTCCGGGTTGTCGGTCATTACGTCGGCGGCGCGCAGACGGCGCGTCTCGTCGCCGCCCTGCTGGCCGCCGCCGTACGAGCCGCCGAAGCCGCCGTACGACGAGCCGGTGCCCGTGTCGCTGCCGGAGCCGCCCATCCCCCCGCCGCCGTACCCGCCGTAGCTCTGGCCGCCGGTGTAGCCGGCGCCGCCGTAGCCGGAACCGCCGCCCGAGCCGTATCCACCGCCGCCGCCGTATCCGCCGCCACCGCCGTAGCCTCCGCGCTGCTGGCTGCCGCGGCTCCAGTCGCTCTGCCCGCCGCCGCCGTACCCGCCGGCGAAGCCCGTGTCGGCGCCGTAGCCGCCGTAGTCCTGGCTGCCGCCGCCGCGATTCATTCCGCCGCCGGAGGCTCCACCGCCGTAGCCGTAGCCGCCGTATCCGCCGGCGTTGTAGTCGTTGTCGTAGGCGCCGCCGCCGGTGCCGAAGCCGGTGTGGCCGGCGTTGTACTGGCTGCCGCCGCCGTAGCCGGCATCGGAGCCCATGCCGCCGTACTCGCCGCCGCGCGAGGAGCCGCCCCCCGTGCCGTAGCCGCTGCCGCCGTAGCCGCCCTGGCCGTAGCCGCCGCCGCTCCAGCGGTCCCGGCCGTAGTCGCGTCCGTAGCGTGCCATGTTTTCCTCCCGTTCGAGTGGATTTCTCCTGCCCAAACCCGGCCCTCGTTCCTGGGCCAAGGGAGGCGCTGCGTGTGCAAGATGGATACCCTGCCGCGCGCGCAAACTCCTGTCGTCACGCCGTTTTGCGGCGCCGCAGCACGAGAATCAGCAGCCCGGTGACGCCGATGGCGGCGAAGCTGAACCACTGCACCGCGTAGCTCAGGTGGCTGCCCTCGGAGAGCGACGGCAGCGGCTCCGGGATCGGTGGCGAGCCCGTGTCGTTTCCGTCCCCCGGAAGCTGCTGCAGGACGAGGGGGATTAGGGGCCCGGGGCTGCGCGCCCGCGCCGCCGCAAGGTCCACGCGGCGCCAGGTGCTGTCCGTTCCCGTGCGTCCGGTGACCGGCAGGCCGCGGTCGGGCGACGAGGTGATGGGCAGCAGCGCTCCGGAGACGCGGACCGGGCCGTCGATGCGCAGCGGGCGCACGTCCGCCGTGTTGCCGTCGGGCGAGGGCACCCAGCCGCGGTTCACCATCACCACGCGTCCATCCGCCAGCACCAGCGGCGACACCAGGTGCACGCCGGGGCGTCCCTCGCGCGAGCGGCCGCGCACCACCATGTCGCCCGCGTGGTGGTAGCGCCCCGCCGCCTCCGCTCGCCGCCACGCGAACGACTGCGGATCGGACGCGAGCGCGGCGGGCGCGGCGGCGTCCAGGCGCAGCGGCGGCTGGGCGGTCGCGGCGCGGATGGCGGCGTTGCGGGCGCGGCGCTGCTCCAGCCGGTCCAGCTGCCAGAATCCCAGGCGCACGCACAGCGCGCACATCGCCAGGATGAAGGTCGCGGCGATCACGCCGCGAACGCTGAGCTTCACGTAGCTGCCGTTTCGATCAGGAGAGGAAAGAGGGGACGGGCAGGAAGTTACGACGTTCGAGAGGGGAGGAAAACCACACGCCGCAGGGTGCAGACGCACGGGTGGGAGGAAAACCGCACTTCGGTGATGCGGACGCACCGGTGGATGGGATCCGTGCGGCGTCGAGTCCGCCAGATCCGTCAGATCCGTCAGATCCACCGAGCCGGCCGAGTCCCCCGAGTTCGCCGAGTTCGCCGAGTCCGCCGAGTCCGTCAGATCCGTCAGATCCGTCAGATCCGTCAGATCCACCGAGCCGGCCGAGTCCGCCGGGTCCGCCGGGTCCGCCGGGTCCGCCGGGTCCGCCGCGTCCGCCGTGTCCGCCGTGTCCGCCGGGTCCGCCGCGTCCGCCGTGTCCGCCGTGTCCGCACCCGGAGCGAATGAATTCGCCGCTGGGAAAACGCAAAGTCCGCCTGCGCGGACTGCAGCCGCGAGTGCAGGGCGCGACGACAACCTGGGAACGAACCGCTGACCGGCACAACCGCACCGGGTGGAACCGGCGGCAACGCTCCCTGTCAGGCCAAATCGACGAGGCGCCGATCTCCCGACCGGCGCCCCGTTGTACATCTACCGAAAACCCGTCGGGATCAGATCGGCGCGGGGAGCGGGTCGCGGCCGTAGCCGTAGCCGCCCTCGTCCTCGTGCGGCGGATACGAGTCTGCCTCGTGCAGCGGCATGCCGTCGTACTCGCCGCGCGGGCGGTCGTACGCGGCGCCGGCCTGCATGTTGAGCCCCGCCTCGTCGCCGGCGTACGCGTCGTCGTAGCCGAAGCTCTCCTGGCTGCGGCCGCGGCGGAACAGGCGCCGGCGCGGACGGCCCTCGCGGGCGGCCAGCAGCTCCGCCTCCTGGCGGTTGGCCACGTCCATCAGCCGCCGGGCGCGGCGCTCCCAGGTGCGGGCGCGCTCCTCCCAGTGGTGGCCGTGCGCGCGCTCGCGGTCAAAGTCCACCGCGTAGCGCCGCACCGCGGGCGTGGGCGCGTCGTCCTCATCGTCCCCACCGGTCAGGAAGCCCAGGACTAGGCCGGCCAGAAAGACGCCGCCGATGACCGGGTACGGGTTCTCGCGCGCCTTGCGGCGCACGGGCGCCATCACGTCCAGCTTCTCCTCCACCTGCTCCTTCTTGCGGAGCAGGCTTTCCTCGATCTGCCCGATGGTCTCGGACATCCGGGCGCGGGTCTGCTCGATCTGCAGGCGCGCCAGCTCGGGGTCGTCCACCTGCGCGATGGTTCCGGGCGCCGCGGCGTGCGTGGTTTCCGGGAGCAGGTGGTCGGTCTCGGTTATCCGCGGCGCCGCGCCCCCGGCCAGTGCCGTGTCGGGAGTCAGGTCGTCGTCGCGGGTCACGTTCAGTTCAGCCATGGGTCCTCCCGTTAGCGAAGCAGCCGGCCGATGACGAATCCGGCGATCCCGGCGATCAGCAGCGTCTGCAGCGGCTGCTGGTTGAACCTATGCTCGAAGGTGTCGCCGGCGTTCCCCGCCAGCGCCTGCGCCCGGTTGCGCAGCTCCGCCGTCCGCGACGGGCCGCCCGCCGGGTAGCCGTCGTAGCCTTCTTCCGTGTAGCCCGCCGTGGGCGCGGTGGTGCGCTCCGTGAGCCCCGCGATGCGGTTGCGCACGGCGTCCACGCCCCCCGTCACGCGCTCGCGCGCGGTGCCGGCCACGTCGGCCATCCGCTCGCGGGCCGTCCCCGCCGCGTCGGCCACGCGCTCCCGCGCGGTGCCAGCCACGTCCGCCACGCGCTCGCGCGCCGCGTCCAGCTTGTGCCCCGCCACGGCCGCCGTTTCGCGCGCCCTGTCGATGGGGTCCAGCGTGGCGTTCTCGTCCTTGCCCAGCACGTCGCTCACCCAGCGAAAGTGGCGCTCCTCGTCCAGCGCGCACGCGTCGATGACGCGCTTGATGTTCGCCGGCCAGTGGTTGGCCCGGGAGGCGTACGAGTCGTACTTGGTGCGCACCTGCAGCTCGTTGGTGCGAAACGCCATCAGCACGCCCTTGTCGCCGGCCAGTCCGCCCAGGCTCTGCAGCGCGAGCTTGAAGGGTCCGGTGGCGTGCGGGTGGTTCTTAGGGGTGCCGCCCAGCTCGGCGATCAGCTCGTTCAGCTCGCGGATGTGCCGCTCGTGGTCACGCCGGAACCCCGCAATCTGGTCGGCGTGGTCGCGGTCGTGCAGCTTTTCCATCGCGATCTGGTACGCGCCTATGGCGTCGTGGTCGAGCTGGAGCAGGTCGTTGAGACCTTCCAGGATCTCGGCCGTGGCCGGCGGCGCGTGCCCCGCGTCGAGGCGCGTCGTGTCGGTGTCCACCGCTCCCTCCTTGGCGTGTCAGTGCTCCCGTTGCCTGCCCGGTTTCTCGCAATCCGTCCGGGGAGGGCGCGGGTATGCACACACCGTTCCAGCGCGGAGGCGGCGGATTCCCGGGATTTTTGCGAACGGGTGCCGTGCGGCGCAAAGGCTTTGTTTAACGGTGGATGTGGGCGGTCGATCAGGGGTGGCCGCAGCGGCGGAGGCGCTTCGAAAGGCGTCGAGCTGCGTGCGACGGGGCCCCTCCCCCGGCCCCTCCCCGCTCGTTCCTCGCGGAGAGGGGAGAATTCGATCCCGCTGCGGCGAGCTTTTCCGCGGTTCTCCCTCCCCCACGCAGGTTGTGGGGGAGGGCCGGGGAGGGGGCGGTCCACCATTTCGCACCGAACCGTCCGAAGCAGGCCCCCTCCTTGCACGGGGTGACGCGCGGATCATCGCGCGCGTCCGCAGGGTACGACGCGACAACCACTTGCAGGAGTCGGAGAGATGAAAGCCGCACTGAGGACGGCGTTTTTGCCGTTGATGATGATCGCACTTTCCGGATGCGCCGGCCTGGGGCTGGAGCAGGTGCTGCAGGCGCCCACCTTCCGGGTGGACGGCAGCCAGCAGGCGCAGCTGCGCCTGCTGGGCCCCAGCATGCAGAACCCGCTGGGCGGCGCCGCCGTGCGGCTGTACGCCCGCGTGGGAAATCCCAACCCGGTGGGGCTCACCCTCACGCGCCTTGTGGGCCAGCTTCAGCTGCAGGGGAACAACGCCGCGCGCGTGGACTTTCCGCTCGGCGTGCCGCTGCAGGCCGGGGGCGAAACCGTGGTTCCCATCGAGATCGCCATCAACTTCAACGACATCCCCGGATTGGCGAACGTCCTGCGCAATGCGCTCGGTGGGCAGCCGATCAACTATTCGCTCAACGGCACCGTGGGCGTCGATGCCGGCCTGCTGGGCCAGCCCAGCTTTGGACCGATGACGCTGCTTACGGGCGAGCTGCGGGCGACGCGGTGAACGGCAGGGGAGGGAACAGGAAATAGGGAATAGCGGGCGACAGCGAACCGCACTCTCTCCTATGCGGAACGGTCCACCCTGCACTCCCGGGGTGGACCGTTCCGTGCGTTCGGGCGCGCCTCTACCGATGAGGGCGATCCAACGATGACGATCTCCGGTTCACTTCCCCTCCCGCTGGAGCAGGCGCTGGGCCCCGCGCGCGAGCGGGCGGCGGCGTTCCTGCGCGCGCTTGAGCCGGACGCGCGCATCGTCGTGTTCTGCCACTTCGATGCGGACGGGCTGGCGGCGGGGGCGTTGTTCGGGCGCGCGCTGGCGCGGATGGGATTCACGGACGTGCAGGTGGTGCACTCCGGCCGGGGCGAGAACGCGTTCTCCGCCGGCGCGCGCGAGCGGCTGGCGGCGCTGCGGCCGGACGCGCTGATCGTCACGGACCTGGGAGTGGAACGCGCCGGCGTGCTCCCCGGCGTGCCGACGCTGTACGTGGACCACCACCGGCCGGATGGGGAGCCGGACGACAGGGCATCCACCGTGGTGCTGGCGTACGGGTGGGACCCGATCCCCGCGTC
Source organism: Longimicrobium sp. (assembly GCA_036379135.1). GTDB lineage: Bacteria > Gemmatimonadota > Gemmatimonadetes > Longimicrobiales > Longimicrobiaceae > Longimicrobium. The sequence goes on along the minus strand of DASUVG010000129.1, from coordinate 970 downwards.
CGCCTGGCTTGCGTACGACCTGCTGTCGCCGCTGGTGGACGTCGGGGACCTGGCGTGGATCGCGGCGGTGGGGACGATCAGCGACCTGGGCGAAAAGGCGCCGTGGGATGCGCTGCCGGCGATCCGCAAGGAGTGGAGCGGCAAGTGGCTGCGCGAGGCGGTGTCGCTCGTCAACGCCGCCCGCCGCGCCAGCGCGTTCGACGTGGCCACGCCGCTGCGGATGCTGATGGAGGCCGGCGGCCCCCGCGCCATCGCCGAGGACGACGCGCTGGGGGCGGACCGGCTGCGCGCCTACCGCGCGGAGGTGCAGGCGGAGCTGGCCATCGCGCGCAGGCAGGCGCCGGTGTTTTCCGTGGACCAGCCGTGGGCGCTGGTCCCCATCGACAGCGGGTGCCAGATCCACCCGCTGATCGCGCAGCAGTGGCGCACGCGTCTGCCCAAGTTCGCCGTGATCGCGGCGAACCGCGGCTACATGCCGGGGGTGGTGGCGTTCAGCGCGCGGACGCAGCGCACGGACCTGGTGCTTCCCGCCCTGCTGCGCGCTCCCGACATCGGCGCGGACGACGAGGCGAGCTTTGGGCGCGGGCACGACCAGGCCAGCGGTGGCCACCTGCCGCGCGCGCAGTTCAACCGCCTGCTGGACGCCCTGGGCTTCGACGCGCGGGCGCAGGTGCCGGAGCAGACGCCGCGGTCTGCGTGAGGGACGCGCGCCCGCGTGTCGAAACCCCGACCCGAAGCGTGGCGGAGGGCGCGTCCGCATCCCCCGTTGCCCCTTTTTGCAAAACCCTGCACAACAAAAATGGGAAACGGAGCGCCCCCCAGCGCTCCGTTTCCCCTGTCACACCCCCCTCATCCCTCACCAGCTCCCGGACTCTCGTCCCCCAACGAAAGGCACCGGGCCCTGCACCCCCCCCCTCACCTCCGGGTCCCCCGCCCCCTCAAACGGAGGCCCGGCTCCCCCCAATCCACC
>DASUVG010000128.1:0-28134 GCA_036379135.1 Longimicrobium sp. | reverse complement strand
GGGCGCCATGGCGCAGCGGCCCGCCGGCCCCAACCAGCTGGGCGTGCTTTCCGCGCACGTCAACGGCACCTGCCGCATGGGCACCGATCCCGCCACCAGCGGCTGCACCCCCGACGGCGAGCGCCACGGCGTCCCCGGCCTCTACGTGGCCGACGGCTCGCTGGTCCCCACCGCCCCCGGCGTGAACCCGCAGGAAACGATCATGGCCATGGCCACCGTCGTCGCCGAGCGCATCGCCGCCCGCCACTCCGCGTCGCGCGCCGGCAGCGCGGGCGCGATGGCCGGCGTCGCGAACAGCTGATCAAGCCACTCACCACAACGTACGAAGCCCCGCCAGACGGCGGGGCTTCGTACGTTTCAGGAGTAGAGAGCGTTCAGGCGGCGAGCACATCGAAGTAACCCAGCCCAAAGAGGCGATAGGCGTAGAAGTGCCGATCAGTCGTGAACACCCGGCCCAGCTTCAATTTCTCGGCGGCAACGACCAGCGATGCGTCGGCGAAATCCATCGGTGTATCCTTGTAGGTCTGCATCAGGATCCGGACGCGTTCCCATTCGCCGGCTTCGGGATCGTACACCGTGATCGCGCCGTCGAGTATGTGATCCCACAACGTCTTCTGCCCCACATACCCATACCTGCGACCAAGCAGGTACATGGCCTCCGTAAGACAGGGCCAGGTGGTAACGAACCTGTCCGGCGGAACGCTCGCGAGGATTGCCGCACAACTTTCGTGATGTGGATCATCCCGGTCCACCATGGCGACCATGGGACCTGCATCGCAAAGCGTCATGACGTGCCGGCGCCTTGCTCTGCTTCCAGAGGCGCGGTGAACGACTGCGGCACATCATCGAAGCTGGGCCGGCCACCGCTCCCGCTGAGCGTACCGAGGCGACCGGCGAGCCGCTCCGCCATGTTCCGGGGCGTTGCGGTTCCGGCGCCGGCCGCTTCGGAGGGTGCCGCGCCGTCCTTCTCCGCCGGATCGTCCGCGACAATCTCGCTGCGCCTCTCCGAGAACATGCCCCGGCCCACGTGTGCCGCAAGCACATCCGGCGCTGTCCTCGGAGCGCCGGTATCGGGGTCCGGCTCTGCCTCATCTCCGAACGCAGCCAGGTAGCGCGCGATCCACTGCGCCGGTGTAATGCCGCCGGCGGCCGCGGTTTGCTCCAGTATCTCGTAAACCTCGTCGGACAGCTCGACAGATCGGCTCATGGGATCACCTCCTGGCCGAAAGCTAACGCAGGATAAGCCGCGCGTCCAGTGCGTACGGAATCAGCCGCGACGGACCTACTTTCCAGGAAATTCCGCTCCTTTCGGTCCCCGGCCATGATCCACAAGCGCCGAATGCGGGGCAAAAAGACGCGGCGCGGAGGATGAGCATCCTCCGCGCCGCGCGGCTTTCTGGTCCGGATCCGCCGAGCCTGCCTACGCCATGGGGTGGCGATGGGCGGCGCTGTAGCGGCCGGTGGCGTGGTGCTCCAGTTGGCGCTCGATGTCGCCCAGCAGCGAGCTGGCGCCAAAGCGGAACAGGTTGGGGCGCAGGTAGTCCGTCCCCAGCTCTTCCTTCATCATCAGCAGCCAGTCCAGCGACTGCTTGGCGGTCTTGATGCCGCCCGCCGGCTTGAAGCCCACGATGTGCCCCGTGCGCTCGCGGTACTCGCGGATGGCGCGCACCATGGTGAGCCCCACGGGCAGCGTGGCGTTCTCCGCCTCCTTGCCCGTGGAGGTCTTGATGAAGTCCGCGCCCGCCATCATGCACACCAGCGACGCCTTGGCGATGTTGCGCAGCGTCGCCAGCTCGCCGGTGGCCAGGATGGTCTTGAGGTGCGCGGCGCCGCACGCCTGCCGGAACGCGCGCACCTCGTCGTACAGGGCCTGCCAGTTGCCCGTGAGCACGTGCGCGCGGGTGATGACGATGTCGATCTCGTCCGCGCCCGCGTCCACGGAGGCGTGGATCTCCTCCACGCGCTGCTCCCAGGGCGAAAGGCCAGCGGGAAAGCCCGTGGAGACCGCCGCGACCGGGATCCCGGATCCGCGCAGCGCCTCCACCGCGGTGGGCACCAGCGAGTGGTACACGCAGACCGCGGCCGTGTGGATGGGCAGCTCCTGCGCGCCCAGCGCCTGCAGCAGGTCCGGCCGCACGGGCTGGCGCGCCTTGGCGCACAGGCGGCGCACGGTGCCTGGCGTGTCGTCGCCGGAGAGGGTGGTCAGGTCCATCAGCGTGATGGCGCGCAGCAGCCACGCCGCCTGCCACTGCTTCTTGACCGTCCGGCGCCCGGGGAGCGTGGCCGCGCGCCGCTCCACGGCGCTGCGGTTCACGCGCACCGCCTCGACCCAGTCCAGGTCCAGCGCCGTCCCGGGGTTGCGGTGCTCGTCGTGCTCCAGGCTCTCGAGCACCTGCGCAGCGCCCGCGGGCACGGCGATCAGCTTGTTGTGCGGTAGCGTCGACATCGTCCTGCGTTCCCTGTGGTGGAGCCGGATAATGTAACGCGCCGCGGCGCAGGAGGACAGATTTGGAGCACGAACCCGGCCGCTGCGTCAGCCGGGGCTGCAGTGCCGGAGCGGATGAATCCGCGGCTGGGAAACGCGGAAAGCCCCGCAATCGGTACGGGGCTGCGCTTCCGGCCGGCGGTTACTGACGCACTCCCGCACTCACGCACTTCCGCACTTCCGCGCTCCCGCTTCCGCACTCACGCACTTCCGTTCCCCAGCGCCTGCTTGATCTCGTCGAACGGGGGCAGCAGGCTGGGGTTGGTGCTGTGCCACGTGTACTTCACCCTGCCGTCGGTTCCGATGACGAAGGTGGCGCGGTCGGAGGCGTTGCGCAGCCCCGGCCCCACCGGCGCCTCGCGCAGCACGCCGAAGGCGGTGCTGGCCTCGCGGTTGAAGTCGGAGAGGAACAGGTAGTCCGCGCCGATCTCCTTCCTGTAGCGGTCCAGCACGTAGGGCGAGTCCACGCTCACCGCCACCACGCGGCCCCGGAGCCCCGTGTACGCGCCGATGTCGTCGCGCACGGTGCACAGCTCCTCGGTGCAGGTGCTGGTGAACGCCAGCGGAAAGAACATCAGCACCAGCGGCTGCTCGCTCCACAGCCCCGCCAGGGAGACCTGCGTTTTGTCCGTGGCGGGAAGGGTAACGTCGGGTGCGGCGTCGCCGGGCTGCAGCGGCATGGCTGGATCCTGTGGGGTTCGGTGGATGTTGATCGTCCGTCAGCCGCCGGACCGTGCGGTCAGGCGCAGCGTGGCCAGCGAGGCGCGCACCAGCTCCGCCTCGGCCTCGTGCTCGCCGGCGGGGCACAGGTAGGTGGCGAACACCAGCGCCCCCGGCCCCGTGGCCACGCCCACCAGCCAGTAGGTCACGTCGCCCTCGTCCTCGTCTTCCGCCTCGTACTCGGCGATGGCGAGCTCGCCGCCGTCGTCCAGGGGAACATCGGCCACCTCGTCCTCCTCCAGCTCCACGTTCCGGTCGTCCAGAAAGGCGTACAGCTCCTCGGCCGGGTCTGGAAAGTCGTCGTCGCCGGCGTCGAACGACATCAGGTGAAGGGTCCCCGCCCCCTCGGCCGGCCACACCTCCAGCCCTCCGTCTTCCTCGTCGGGGGCGGTGGACCACCCCGGCGGGGGGACCAGGGTAAAGCGGCCGTCGGGGTCCCGCACGCGCTGCGCGTCGCTCATCGTCAGTTGCCTCCGGTTGGGGGGGCCCAATGTGGCGCGCCGCCCCCGCGCACGGCAAGCGCCGCGGCACGTGCCGGTGCCCGCCTTCCGGACGCGTCCGGGGCCGGGACACCCGTGCCCGCGGCCCTCTGTCCACGGTGAGGGACAGGCGGGGAGATGCCGTACACACCGTACGCCGTAAACGAACGGAAAGGGCGCTGTCCGGAAACAAATGTCTCGCGCGTTCTATGTTCGTACGGCAAGCAGCGACGGCAGGTTGTGCAGCAGTCTGGTAACGCCGCGCCCCGGTGCGCGGAAACGAACGATCGTTCGGCACGAATTCTGCCATTCCGGTAGCAAGGTCGCACCGGACGGCGCGCCACGAACCTTCCAGATGGGAGGGCTTATTCGCACCTTGGGTGTCAGTCTCATTGCCATCGCGGCCATCGTGGCAAGCCTAACCGTCGCCCGGCAGCGCCAGGAAGAGGCGCCCGCGCCGGAAGGTGAAAAGCGGCCGCAGCACTCGCCCACCACGTCCCGTCTGGACCTGGACCAGCTTCGCGCGGCCGGCATGTAAGCCGCCGCGCGGGTGCGGAGAGCGCTCCGATCGCGGGGCGCGGATGTCCCAAACGGGTCGTCCGCGCCCCGCAGTCGTTTCTCCCCTCCGCCACTCCGCGTCCGAATCAGTCTGCAACAAAGTCTCACGTCTGCAACATTTCGTATCGATCCCTCTTTCGCCTTCGAGGCGACCCGAAGCATCCCTCCGCATCCCCCAAGAACGATCACGCGGAGGATGTGGAGGAAGGGATCGAGGATGCGAAGCCGACGATCATCCCGCGCGTCCTCCCCCTGTTCCTCCGCGTGATCCTGCACGCACTCTGCAATGGCACCGGTGCCGGCCCCCCGGACCCTTATCATCGAAGCACGCCACGCGCAACGGGTTAGGCTGGCCGAGACCTTGCGTTCGGCGCGCGGTGAGCGGCCGGGAGGGGCCCGGCCGGGCAGGGAACCACATCCGTGGGCCGCCGGGGAGCAGGCGTGCGGCGGCACGGATGATGAAGCAGCCGGCCCACCTATGGAATACACACAGGACCCGTTTCTCTTTCCGCTGGTGCGCGAGCCCTCGTCCCGCTGGGAACGCTCGGGGCTTTCGGAGAAGCAGGAACGCGCATTCAACCGCGTAGCCACGCTGCTTACGGGGCTGTTCCTGGTCGGGTGGATCTACACCATCGTCTTTGCGCCGCGAAAGGACCTGATGGCCAACGCGCCGCCGGTGGCGCGCATCAGCACGCAGCTCATCCGCAGCCCGCTGGCGGTGGACGCGGCGCCCGACGCGGCGTTCCTGGTGGACCAGTTCGTCCAGAGCTTCGAGGCCGACTTCGAAAAGCAGGTGGGCGGGCTGAGCGGCGCCGTAAAGGTGGACATCGTGGCGCCAGGGGACAGCGTGTCGCTCCCCGGCCAGGCCGGCTCGCTCCCCCAGGGCGCGCAGATCGTGCTGGCGCCCGCGGACAGCGGCGCCGCGGGGGGCACGCAGCCCGCCACCGGCGCGCCGGCACGCTCCGGCATCTGGAACGTGGTGCTGCAGATGCGCGACGCGGTGCGCCCGGCGTCGGACGTGAGCGTGATCACGCTGGTGCCGCTCTCGCAGAAGCGGGGCGGGCGCATCGGCAACTACCGCATCGGCAACTGGCCCAACGAGCAGGGGGGCGCCACCAACCCCATCTACCGCCCGCCGGCGGGGATGATCGAGGTCACGCCGCAGAACCGCGACACCTGGCTGTCGGAGCACATCCAGCTCAAGGACTTCATCACCAAGGGCCAGGAGAACGTGTGGCCCAAGTACGTGGTGGTGCAGCCGCGCATCCTGGACAAGATCGAGCTGGTGATCATCGAGCTCGAGGCGATGGGGCACCCGGTGGAGAACATCTTTGCCGTGAGCGGGTTCCGCACGCCGGCGTACAACGCGGGGGGCGGCAACACGTCGGGGCGGGGCAAGCTTTCGCGCCACATGTACGGCGACGCCATGGACATTGCCGTGGACAACGACAACAACGGCATCATGGACGACCTGAACGGCGACGGGCGCATCAACCTGTCCGACGCGCGGGTCATCGGCACCGCGGTGGACCGGGTGGAGCAGAAGTATCCCGCCATGGTGGGGGGGATGCACTACTATCCGCCCACCGGCGGGCACCAGGGAATGGTGCACATCGACACGCGGGGGTTCCGCGCCCGCTGGTAGCGGCGGCGGGCGCCGCAGGGTTTTGTGGGAGGGGGAGGATGATGAGAACGCCGGAACCAGGAGCGAACGGTGGCGGACGACGGACGTGACGCGGGCATCCGCGAGGAGCGCAGGGACGAGCGGGACGGCGAGGGCGGGGAGTCCCGCACGGCGCACCTTCCGCCGCAGATGGACGTGCGCGACGAGGACCTGGAGCCGCACGCCGGGCTTCGCTACATCGCGCGGATGTTCAAGATCCTTTCCATCCTGCTCATCCTGCTGCTGATCGCGGAGATCATCATGGGGCTGGTGCAGCAGGGGCAGAGCGCCATTCCGCAGCTGCTGGTGGAGGCCACGCGCCTGATCGTGTTCGCCGGCCTGCTGTGGGGCGCGGCAGACATGGGGCTCATGCTGATCGAGAGCAACCACGACCTGCGCGCCACCCGCATCCTGGTGGGCCGGCTGAACAACCGGGTGCAGCGGCTGGAGCAGATCTACACCGGCACGCTCCCCGGCGGGAGCGGCCCGCGCCCGCAGCTTCCGCCCCCGCCCGGCACCCCGCGCGACCGGGACCGGGATTCGCGCAGCCGGTAACGGACCGGTTTCACGGCGGCAGACGCAGGACGGCCAGGGCTCCGCGCGAGCCCCGGCCGTCTGCGCTTATCCGCCGCCGTGCATCCGCGGCCCGTCTCTTCGACGATGCCGATATCATGATCATCCCGAATCTGGCTGAACACCCGGTGTAATGTAATATCGAATCCGGGAAAAGAATGTGACTTCCTGAGGGAGCGCTCGCGCAGATCCTGCCGCCTGCACGGACTCCGGCGCGCGACCGAAGGACCTCCTCTCGGCTGCGCAGGGGCCGGATCAGGACGCGGAACCAGCCCCTGCGTTCTGCTGGCGAGGTCCTTCGGTCGGCGCGCCGGGTTCCCAGTCAAGGGAAGGTTCAGCGCGGGTTCAGCGCCGCGCCTCTCTCCGGAAGTCATGCACTCTATTGCCGGATCTGGTATAAGCAGAAACCGCTTGCCTCAAGGGGGGGCACGGTGGGCACGGAGTATTCGATCCTTCTGTGTCCTCCGTGCCCTCCGTGTGAGAAGAAGTCTTTCAGGATCCGATCTACTCGCGCGGCGGGCCGGTACGGCGGTCCAGCGCGATCAGGCGCATCAGCGCGGCCTCGGCCACGCGGTCGGCGTCGCGGGAGCTGAGGGTGTGGTGGTTCACCATCATCGAGAACACCATCCGCTCCCCCGCGGCCGTGGTGAAGTAGCCGGAGAGCGACCGCACGCCGGAAAGCGTCCCCGTCTTGGCGTGGACGTTGGCTTCCGCCGGCGTGCCGCGCATGCGGCTGGCCAGCGTGCCGTCCCGCGCGGCGATGGGCAGGGCGGGGTAGAACACGGCGAAGTGCGGGCTGCGCGCCTCGCGCTCCAGCAGCGCGGCCAGGAACTCCGGCGCCACCAGGTTGTAGCGCGACAGCCCGGAGCCGTCCGCCTGCGCCAGCAGACGCCGCGGCAGCCCCCAGGCCACCGCCATGCTGTCGATGGCCGCGATCCCCGCGCCGGCCGACCCCAGCCCGCGCAGCTCCCGCCCCAGCGTCTTGAGCAGGATCTCGCCGATCTGGTTCTGGCTGGGCTTGAGGAACGCCGCCAGGATCTCGCGCATGGGCGGCGAGGTGTGCGTAAAGAGGACGGTGGATGATTCCGGGCGGCCGCGCGCGGGGTCGTCGTCCCCGTCCAGGCTGGGCCCGCCTACGCCGATCCCCGCCTCCAGCAGCGCCTGCCGCAGCGCGGAGGCAAAGTAGCGGGTGTTGTTGCGGACGGAGACCTCCGCCTCGATCACGGTGTCCGGCGGCAGCGTGCCGGAGACGGTGACCGCGCTGAGCGAATCGGCGCGGCGCACCCTTACCCGCGGCGCGCTGTCCGCGGGCGCCATCCACACGCTGCCCAGCACCGGCACCCACTCGTCCGACGCGGGGAGCGTGGTCACGGCGGCGGCGCGCTGCCCCGGCGCGGGCGCCACGCGCACGGTGACGAACCCCTCGTTCAGCTGCAGGCCGCCCACCTCGGCGCTGTACGAATCCTCCACGTCGTCCCACGCCCAGCCGCGCCCCAGCGCCACGTCGTCGAACACGTCGTCGTTGCCGATCACCGCGCCGGTGATGCGCCGCACGCCGTGCGCGCGCAGCGAATCCGCCCAGGCGCGAAACACCGTCCGCACCTCGCCGTGAAAGCGGTCCGAGATCGTCGGGTCGCCGCCGCCGATCACCACCAGGTCGCCGTGCAGCACGCCGTCGCGCACCGGGCCGGCGGCGGCCACGCGGGTGGCGTAGCGGTACTCCGGGCCCAGCGCCTCCAGCGCCCCCGCCGCCGTGACGATCTTCATGTTGCTGGCGGGGACGAACATGCGTCCCGCGTTGCGCGCGTACAGCGTTTCGCCGCTCTCCAGCGAGCGCACCAGCACGCCCCAGTGCGCGCTGGCGAACGCCGTGTCGTTGAAGATGCTGTCCAGCGCCGCCGCGATCGCCGGCGGCGCGGGCGCGGCGGCGGGCGTCGGCGCGGGCGCGGGCGACAGGGCCGGGCGCGCGGGGGTGCACGCGGCGGCGAGCGCCAGCAGCAGCGCGGGGGCGGATCGGCGGATGGGCATCGTCATGGGGCTCTGTTGGATGCGGAGCGCGTCAGGCGCGCGGACCGGCGAGCATCTGCTCCAGGCGCGTCTTTACCTGCGGCCACTCGTCGTCGAGCACGGAGAAGTAGACGGTGTCGCGCACGCGGCCGGCCTCCGTCACCGCGTGCTTGCGCAAGACGCCTTCCTCGCGCGCGCCGATGCGCAGGATGGCGGCCCGCGAACGCGCGTTGAGCACGTCCGTCTTCAGCTCCACGCGCAGCAGGCCCAGCGATTCGAAGGCGTGGCGCAGCATGAGGTACTTGGCCTCGGTGTTCAGCGCCGTACGCTGCCACGGCCGCGCGATCCACGTCCACCCGATCTCCACCCGCCGGTCCTCCGCGTTGGCGAAGCGCGTGCTGCCCACCACCTGCCCCGTCGCGGCGTCCGTGCTGACGAACGGCAGCGCCGTCCCCTGCGCCTGCGTCGCGAGGGCGGCCTCCACGTAGCGCCGCATGTCGTCCTCGCCGTGCACCTGCGACGTGGTCCAGCGCCACAGCTCCGGGTCGCTGCCGGCCTGCCACAGGGCAGGGACGTGCTCACGCGTCATGGGCACCAGGCGCACGTAGCGCCCCTCCAGGACCACGGGATCGAGGGTCATCGTGAGATGCGGGTGGATGTGGGTGCGCGCGTAAAGATGAGGCGCGCGCTCGGCGATGGAAAGGCGACGGCCCCTCCGGTGGACATCGAACGGCGTCGCCCGGCCGCCTCCCTCTCCCGGCCTCTCTCCCACGAGCTGCGTGGAGGAGAGGAGAATTGCCTGGCGCGAGCGGCTCGGTAAGCCGGCACCTGGCCTCGATCGAAAGAACCGCCCGCCCGTATCGGCCGCGAGGGGTTCGTAGCATCCGGCGAATCAGGATCGGCGCCGGGCTTCGGCTCCCGCGGAAATCGCCCGGCTGCCGCGCGGGCGATCCCCGGTCCTCGATCGCGTGACGAGGAGGATGAAGACCGTTCCGGCTCACGGATGCCCAGGGGCGATGGAAAGCACGGTCCTTGCGACTGTCCGCGCGCACAGACGGAAACTCTCCCCGGCCCGCAGCCGTTCTGCCGGGGAGACCTGGGCCCGCCCACGTGACCCGAAGCTGGGAATGCTCCCATGAGCCGGCCGGCCGTTCTGATCGTTTCCGCCGCCAACGGCACCGGCCACATCCGGGCGGCCGAGGCCGTGCGCGAGGCGTTCGCCGCGCAGGACCCCGGCCTGCACGTGGAGCACGTGGAGCTGCTTTCCATCGCACCGCGGTGGGTGCGCACCTTCTACGGCTCGCTCTTCGAGACCATGGTGTCGCGCGCCCCGCGGCTGTGGAAGGAGATCTACCGCTTTACCGATGGTTCCGACGCCAACCGCGCGCGCTGGGGCCCCGTGGCCCACCGCACGCTCTTTCGCGAGTTCCGGCGCCTGCTGCAGTCCGGCCCGTGGCGCGTGTGCCTGTGCACGCACTTTCTCCCCGCGCAGCTTGCCGCCGGGCGCTTCGGGCTTCCCCCGCTCTCCCTGGTGATCACCGACTTCGGCCTGCACCGCTTCTGGGTGCAGCGCGGCGTGGCGCAGTACTTCGTCGCCACCGACACCATGGCGGTGGACCTTCGGCGCCGCCGCGTGCGCCGCGGCCGGATCGAGGTGACCGGCATTCCCATCGCCCCCGCGTTCGCCTGCGCGCCCTCGCGTGCGGAGGCGCGCGCGGAGCTGGGGCTGGCCCCGGATCGCCCCGTGGCGCTGGTGATGGGCGGCGGGCTGGGGATCGGCGTGGAGGAGGGGACGGCGGCCGCGCTGCAGGCCACGCACCCGGCCGTGCAGATCGTAACCATCTGCGCGAAGAACGAGGCGGCGCGCGTCCGGCTCTCCTCGCTCGGCATTCCGCCGGAGCGGCTGCACGTCCACGGCACCGTCTGCGGGATGGAGCGCTTTCTCGCCGCCGCGGACGTGGTGGCCGGCAAGCCCGGCGGGCTGACGGTGAGCGAAACGCTGGCGGTGGGCCGGCCGCTGCTGCTCACGCGCCCCATCCCCGGCGCCGAGGAGGTGAACACGCGCGCCGTGGTGGAGGAGGGCGCCGGCCTCTGCGCGTCTACCGACCAGGAGATGCGCGACGCCTTTCACCGCGTCTTTGCCGAGCCCGGCCTGCTGGACCGCCTGTCTGAAGAAGCGCGCCGCATCGGCCGCCCCCACGCCGCCCCCGACATCGCCGCCGCCATCCAGCGCGACTACTTTCCCCCGCGCGAGCCGTGATCAGCCTGATGAACGTGCATTGAAGTGGAATGGAAGCGAATTGAAGTCGAATGAAAGTGAATCAAAGTCCAATGGAAGTGGATTGAAGTCGGAATGAAAGTGGATTGAAGTCGAACGCAGGTGGATTGAAGTCGGACTGGAGGTGGTGGGATTGAAGTCGAATGGAAGTGGATTGAAGTGGAATAGAAGTGTTATTGAAGTCCATCGACTGGAATGGAAGTCCATTGAAGCGATTGGAAGTGGATTGAAGCCGAATTGAAGGCATTGGAAGTGAATGAAGGTGAGCGACCCGGGTTGCTCAGAGCGAACGGATGTCCGTGCCCGTCCAGGGTCTCGATCAACCTTGCAGCTTCCATCGCGCGCCACGGCCACGGCCGGCCACCGTGACGAGGTCCAGCCTGCGGAGCGCCTGCAGGTTGTCTCGCACACTGAGGATGGAGGCCGCTTCGCCCACCCCCTGCGATGCCTGCGCGAGTGTCGCAGGTCCGGTGGCCGAGAGCACCTCCAGAATCTGCTGCTGCAGCGGAGTAACGGTGCGAACCACACGCGTCGGCGGCACGTACCGCGTCGGCCTGAATCGCACGACCACTTCCCCGCCCCGCTGCTCGAATTCCGGCGCGGCCAGACCGGCCTCGGCCGTGAGCTCGACCATCTTCAGCGTGCCGCGCCCCCACTGCTCGATCAGACCACGGCGAAAGAATACGTTCGCGATGAGCGGGTTCCACGGCTGTGAGGTGTGAGGCTTGAGCAGGGTCTCGGGTGTGAGGCCGAATGGAAGTGCGCCGGTGCTCGTGATCTCCAGACGGTCGTCATAGATCGCCACTCCCACGGAGCCGCCGGGCATGGTGTAATCCCGATGGCAGATGGCGTTCGCCAGCGCCTCCCGCAGTGCCACGGGCGGGTACAGTGGGTCGTCGACACGCTCGAAAAGGGAGGGGACGATACGGCCGGCCACCGGCAGATGCTCCCGCAGGAAGTTCTGTGCGCGCATCATCAGATCGAACGCGTTGCCCACCTCCTGCCGGTTGTCGATGAACTCGGTCTTGTCCGTGCCGCGAAAGCGGGCCAGCCGCAGCAGGCACTGGGGATAGAGGGGCGCCAGCCGGTTCTGCCGGCAAAAGAGCACGACGGCCGCGTTGACCAGCTGTCCATTGCGGATCATCTGCATGGCCCGCAGCAGGTGCTCGGGATCGGCCGTGCCGGGATCGTCCAGGCGAAGGCGGCGCACGGCCTCTTTCACCGTGCGCTCGATCTCCGCGCGGTCCAGGTCGTCCAGCGTTACGCCGGCTGCGGGAAGGATCTCCCATCGGTGCGCGGGATGCGCGCCTTCCAGCAGCAGGCGCCGATACCGGTCTTGCGGCATGACCGCGGTGACCGGCCCCTGCCGCAGGTACGGCCTGCCGTCGTAGGTAAACGCGCCGCCCGTCCGGCCGGGCACCGACACCACCAGCACCTCCCGGACGTTGTCCAGCGGCACGCGCTCCGGAGTGAGGGCAGGCTGCGGGTCTATGCGCCGCAGCTCGTACACCAGGTCGGCGATCGTCTTGGCCGTCACCTCCTGCCCCACGATCCGGCCGTCGTCTTCCACACCGAAGAAGACGAAGCCGCCGATGCCGTTCAGCATTCCGCAGACGGCCCGCGCTCCGTCGGACCGCTGGCCCGTGGTACGCTTGAACTCGATCGTTTCGGACTCGCCTGCGGAGGCGAGCTCCTGGATCTCCGCAATGGTCATGAGGGGGGGTGGGACAGGAAGGGAAAGCCGTGTGCAGCCGGACAAAGCGATGAGTAACGGCTGTCCGCGAGCCGCGCAAGTGCCGAAACTGCTTCCGCTTAAGCCGGTGCCGCCGCTGGCGCATCCGGTGCGATCCCTATGTAGCCGGAGTGGGCGCAAAGGAGACGGCCGCGGGTCCTGCTCACGCCTCCCGGTCGCCGGCGACCTCTACCTCCAGGCCGAAGGTGTCGGCGAAGAGGCCGGCCTTGCGGCGCAGGGCCCAGCGCTCCAGCAGCAGGTCGCCCGTGCCGTCCAGCTCCAGCGTGAGCCTGCTCTTGCCCGCGGTGGCCTTCACCCCGCGCACGGCCTGCAGGTGCTCGCGGTCCAGCGCGTCGGCAATGCGAAGGAGGCTGGCCAGCTTCACCACCCGCTCGCGGTCTTCCGACTCCAGCCCCGTGTACGGCTCGTGGTGCACCGCGGGAACGCCCTTGCGGTGGTAGCGCGCCACGTTGGCGATCACCGCGATCTCGCGCGGCGTGAACTCGGGGATCTCCGACTGCGAGATCACGTAGAGCGAGTGCTTGTGGTGCTTCTTGTGGCCGATGAAGATGCCCACGTCGTGCAGCACGGCGGCCGCCAGCAGGATGCGCCGGTCCACCGAGTCCAGCCGGTGCAGCTTCTGCAGCTGGTCGAAGAGCGAGCCGGCCAGCCGCGCCACGTGCGTGGCGTGCGCCTCGTCGAACAGGTAGCGCTTGCCCAGGGCCACGGCGCCCGCCAGCGCCTGCTTCTCCTTGCGGACCTCGTGCGCCTCGTGGGTGGTCAGGTCGTCCACCAGGTCCACCAGCAGGCCGTCCTTCAGCCCCACGGCGGGCACCAGGATCGCGTCCACGCCGGCCAGCGACGCCACGCGCTCGTAGACCATGGCCGCGGGAAGGATGACGTCCGCGCGGTCCTCGCGCAGCCCCAGCTGCTCCACGCGCTGGCGAAAGGAGAGGCGCGACAGCTTTTCGATGGCGCCGCGCAGCTCCGTAAGCGGCAGCGACGCCACCTTGCCGCGCCCCGGCTCCGCGCCGATCAGCTTGGCCAGCGCCTCGATGTTGCCGCCGGTGGCGATGAGCCCGGCGGGGTTCCACTGCTGGGCGATGACGGGGATGCGCAGCGTGGCCGCGTACTCCTCCAGCAGCCGCTGAAAGCGCCCCGGCTCCTCGCCGGAGACGGCCAGCTCCTCCAGCAGCCGCACCGAGCCCATGGTGTGCGACTCGCTCCACAGGATGGTGGCCTGGTCCACCAGCGACACCTCCACGCTGCCGCCGCCCAGGTCTACCAGCAGCCACTTCTTTCGCCCGAACGGCACCTGCGCCTTTACGGCCTCGTAGACCAGGCGCGCCTCTTCGCTGCCGGTGATCACCTCCAGCTCGATCCCCGTCTCGCGGCGCACGCGGGCCACGAACTCCTCGCCGTTGCGGCTCTCGCGGGTGGCGCTGGTGGCCACGGCGCGGTAGTGGCCGATCTCCAGCGCCTCCATCTGCAGGCGGAACACGGCGATGGCCTGCACCGCCGCCTCCATGGCCCCGCGCGCGAGCTTGCCGGAGAGAAACACCTCGTGCCCCAGCCGCACCGGCTCGCGCGACTCCGCCAGCACCTGGTACCGGTCGGGCGCGGAGAACTCGGCGGCCAGAAAGCGGATGGCGTTGGAGCCCACGTCGATGCCGCCCACGCGCAGCGGAAACGACGGCGGCGCCTGGTCGGCGGACTGGGCTTTGGTGCGGGTCAGCAGCTGGATCATCGGCACGCGCGGGGGTTCGGGATCGCGCGGACGCAGGCGCAAGGCGCGGACCGCGGGAGACGGCGGGGGGTGAACGGGTGAACGGGTGAACGGGTGAACGGGTGATGGTTGATGAGTCATTCGCGATTCGCTCGTCGGGCGGCGCGGCGCGGATCAATATCCACAGCCGACATCATCCCCTGCCGTCGCGGAGTGCGCGATTACCCGCCGCCCGAGTCGCACCGGCACGTTCGCTCCGGCGGACATCGATCGGCTGAATGCAAAAGCCCGCCTCCTGCTGGAGACGGGCTTCCGTCGTCGTCATCTCGGCAGCGGCTACTTGCGGCTGCGCTTGCGGGAGGGGGCCCAGTTGGGCTCCACGGCGTATTCCTCCTCGAGGCGGCGCAGAAGAAAGCGCTCCAGGTCGTCCGCGTAGGCGCCCGCCTTGCGCGTGCCGCGGATGGCGTCGAACACCTCGCGCACCGCCGCGCTGGCGTCCTGCTGCCCCCGCGGCAGCAGCAGCTTGAGCTGGCCGGCCGTGGGGACGGTGGCCCGCTCCTTGGCCTGCAGCGCCTGGCGCTCGTTGTACAGCTGCCCCATGGCCCGCAGGCTTCGCTGGTGCGGGCGCTCGGTGGTGCCGTTTACGAATTTGCGCAGCGCCTCGTGCCCAAGCCCTACCAGTGCCGCCACGTCACGCAGGGACGTGGCGAGCACCAGCTGGTCCATGAAGGCACGCAGCGTCTCGATGGGCACATGGCGCCACGCATCGTCAGGCGAGGCGGCCCGGCCACTTTGTCTAGGTTCGTTGGGTGGACACTCGGGATTGTACGCGCCAATCCGTCTGCACGCAAGGCGTCAGGCCGGGTTAACGGAAGTCGCCATCCCGGGAACGAGCCAAAGGGGTCAGAGTAGACGCGAAAAGCCCTGCCATCTGGCAGGGCTCCCTCACAACCGGGTACGCCGTGGACGCACGCGCGCCGTTACCCCTCATGCGGGCACGGCGCGGCCGTCCCGGGGTGGGCGCGCGGTCCTCCGGCCGTCCGCGGGGGACAGGCCGGCGCCGTCAATCGTCGTCGTCGTCGTCGCCTTCGGGGTCAAAGCCGGCCGACTCTTCGTCGATCTGCTCGGTGAGCTGCGATCCCCAGGCGCTCTCCAGCAGTCGGCGCACCTTGGGAAAGCGGTGCATCACCTCGCCCATCTCGGGCGTGACGAAGACCTCCAGCACGTCGGCGCGGCTGTACTCCTTGCTCTCGTCGTCCTCCATGAACGCCTTCAGCTCCTCGATCAGGTCGCGAAGGTCGCTCAGCAGCTCGCTGGGAAAGTGCCCCTCGTCCAGCGCCACGGCCGATTCCACCCAGTCGTGCACCTGCGACACCAGCTCGTCGAACCGCTGGTCCACCTTTGGATCGCTCATTCCGTTTTCATCTCCGTATCGTTCAGTCGCGGCCGCGAACCCGCACGGCGGAGCACAGCGTAAAGCCCCGGCCTGGGGCGGTCAAGTCTCCCTGTGCGCGAACCGTGCTCCGTCCGTCCAGCTTTGGAGCCGGAAAGCCCCTCCACCGGGGCGGTGCGACGGTCCGGAACCCCTCCTGGACATTCCATGCACGACATGATCCGTATCTCCCGGCACCCCCTCATCTCATCCCTGCTCCGCCACTGCTCCCCCCCGGCAGCGCTTTGCCCCGAAGCCGGATCGGGCGCTATCATCCACCTCCGGGCCGGTCGAGTCGGCCCATACGATGACGTTCAGCCCCGACGCAGCATGAGATCCATCTCCATCCGCTCCCTCGTCGTTCTCAGCGCGGCGCTGCTCGCGCTCCCGAACGCCCCCGCCGCCGCGCAGACAGGCGACCCGCTCACCCGGCCGTATCCGGCTTCGGCGTGTTCGAGCTGCGCGGGGTGGAACCAGCCCCACGCGCCGGTCAGGCTCCACGGAAATACGTACTACGTCGGCACGCGCGGGCTGACGGCGCTGCTGATCACCTCGCCCGAGGGGCACGTGCTCATCGACGGGGCGCTTCCCAACTCCGCGCCGCTGATCCTGGAGAACGTCCGCGCGCTGGGATTCAGGGTCCAGGACATCCGGCTCATCCTCAACTCGCACGTGCACTTCGACCACGCCGGCGGGATCGCGGCGCTGCAGCGGGCCTCGGGCGCCCGGGTGGCCGCCAGCGTGCCCAGCGCGCCCGTCCTGGAACAGGGCACCTCGGCGGAGGGCGATCCGCAGCACGGCGCCCTGCTGGACTTTCCCCCCGTGCGGAACGTGCGGCGCTTCGCGGACGGGGAGACTCTTCGCGTCGGTCCGATCGCCGTGACGGCGCACCTGACGCCCGGCCACACGCCGGGCGGGACCACTTGGACGTGGAGGTCCTGTGACGGCGCGGGCTGCCTGGACATTGTCTACGCGGACAGCCACTCGGCGATCTCCGCGGATGGCTTCCGCTACTCGGACAGCCCCGCCTATCCCACGGCCGTGGCCGACTTCGAGCGCGGCTTCAGGACGCTCGAGGCGCTTCCCTGCGACATCCTCATCACCCCGCATCCCGGCGGCTCCTCCCTGTGGGAGCGCCTGGAGAGCGGGCCCACGGGCCTGATCGACCCCAAGGCGTGCGAACGGTATGCGGCCGCGGGACGCCAGCAGCTCGCACGGCGGCTGCAGGCCGAGCGCGGAACCCGCTGAGCCAGCCCCGGCTTGCGGTGGAGGTGCAAGGCGGGGAAGTGCGTTAGTGCGGGAGTGGGGGAGTGCGAAAGTGCGAAAGTTAGGAGAGATCGATCGACTCTCCAGACGTTTCGGCCAGGTCCGTCCCGGGCGGTGGAAACCGCGGCTAGAACGGCACAAAGTCCGCCTGCGCGGACTCGGTGGCCGCGCGGTGTGCGGCATCCCGAACGCCTGCGCGTCCGCACCCGTATCGGGACTCGGAATTCGCAGTCCCGGGTGAGAATAAATCTGGCAATAGAGTGCATGACTTCCTGAGGGAGGCGCCGCGCTGACCTTGTCTTGACCGGGAACCCGGCGCGCCGACTGAAGGACCTCGCCAGCAGAACTATGGGGCTGGATTCCAGCCTCGAATCTCAGCCCTGCGTGAGGCAGACGAGGTCCTTCGGTCGCGCACAAGTAGTTGTGTGGATTGAAGTTATGGGTGGCGCTCCCTCAGGAAGTCACCGCCGCGATAAGAGGGATTGGCAACCCCCTCTCAGGAAGTCACATTCCTTCCGGGTTTGGTATGACTCCCGCCCCGCGCTGCCGATCCGGGATGCGAAGAGAGCCGGCCCCGCGAGGGACCGGCTCTCTTCCATCATCCGCACGAGCGCGGGATCACACGTCCAGGTTGCGGACGTAGCGGGCGTTCTGCTCGATGAACTGGCGGCGGGGCTCCACCTCTTCACCCATCAGCTTGGTGAACACGCCGTCAGCCTCCACCGCGTCTTCCATGGTCACCTGCAGCAGCGTGCGGACGTCGGGGTCCATGGTGGTCTTCCACAGCTGCTCGGGGTTCATCTCGCCCAGGCCCTTGTAGCGCTGCACGTGGATGCCCCGCTCGCTCTTGCCGTCGCCGTCGGTCGCGGGGCCGCGGAACGCCGCCAGGATCTCGTCGCGCTCGGCGTCGCTGTATGCGTAGCGCTCCTGCTTGCCCTTCTTGACCAGGTACAGCGGCGGCTGCGCGATGTAGATGTACCCCTCATCCAGCAGCTGCCGCATCTGCCGGAAGAAGAAGGTGAGCAGCAGCGTGCGGATGTGGCTGCCGTCCACGTCGGCGTCGGTCATGATGATGACCTTGTGGTACCGCGCGTTCTCCAGGTTGAACTCGTCGTCGCCGATCCCCGTGCCGATGGCGGTGATGATGGCGCGGATCTCCTCGTTGCTCAGCACCTTGTCGAAGCGCGCCTTTTCCACGTTCAGGATCTTGCCCTTGAGCGGCAGGATCGCCTGGAACTCGCGCTTGCGCCCCTGCTTGGCGCTGCCGCCGGCGCTGTCGCCCTCCACGATGTACAGTTCGGTGAGCTCGGGGTTGCTCGACGAGCAGTCCGCCAGCTTGCCCGGCAGCACGCCCGTCTCCAGCGCGCTCTTCTTGCGCGTGAGGTCGCGCGCCTTGCGGGCGGCCTCGCGGGCGCGGGCGGCGCTCACGGCCTTTTCGATGATGGCGCGGCCCACGCCCGGCGTCTCGTCCAGGAACTCGCTGAGCTTCTGGTTGACGACGGTCTCCACCGCGCCCTTGACCTCGCTGTTGCCCAGCTTGGTCTTGGTCTGCCCCTCGAACTGCGGCTCGCGCACCTTCACGCTGATCACCGCCGTCAGCCCCTCGCGCACGTCGTCGCCGCTCAGCGCGTCCAGCCCGCCCTTCTTGAACAGGCCGGTCTTGCGCGCGTAGTCGTTGATGGACCGCGTGAGCGCCGCCTTGAAGCCCGTGAGGTGCGTGCCGCCCTCGTGGGTGTTGATGTTGTTGACGAAGGTGAACGTGTTCTCGTTGTACCCGTCGTCGTACTGCAGCGCGATCTCGATGTCCGCCTCGGGGCGCGTGGCCTCGATGTAGATGACGTCGGCGTGCAGCGGCTTGCGGGTGCCGCGCAGGTGCTCCACGAACGCGCGAAGGCCGCCCTCGTAGTGGTACTCGTCCCGCCGCACCTCGCCGCCCTCTTCGCTGGCCGGGCGCTCGTCGGTGAGCGTGATGTGCACGCCCTTGTTCAGGAACGCCAGCTCGCGCAGGCGGTTGCTGAGCGTGTCGAACGAGTAGGTGGTCTCCTCGAAGATCTGGCTGTCGGGCTTGAAGCTGACCGTGGTCCCGCGCTCCCTGGTGGACCCGGTGACCGTGAGCTCCTGCGTCTTGTCGCCGCGGGCAAAGGCCATCTCGTGCACCTTGCCGTCGCGGCGCACGGCCACGCGCAGCCACTCGCTCAGCGCGTTCACCACGCTCACGCCCACGCCGTGCAGGCCGCCGGACACCTTGTACGAGCCCTCGCCCTCGTTGTCGAACTTGCCGCCGGCGTGCAGCACCGTGAGCGCCAGCTCCACCGCCGGCACCTTCTCCGTGGGGTGCAGGTCCACGGGAATGCCGCGGCCGTTGTCCACCACCGTGATGCTGTCGTCCGCGTGGATGGTGACGTCCACCCGGTTGGCGTGGCCCGCCATCGCCTCGTCGATGGAGTTGTCGACCACCTCGTACACCAGGTGGTGCAGGCCGCGCGCGCTGGTGGAGCCGATGTACATGCCCGGGCGCTTGCGGACCGCCTCCAGGCCCTTGAGCACCTGGATCTGGCCTGCGTTGTAATCGTTGGCTGCTGCGCCGTTCGTTGACATGGCCTCTGGTTGTGCCTGGTTGGTTCTTCGCCGGCCTGGACGTGCCGATCTCGTGCTGCTCTCCGTACACCGAACGCGGGCCGAAAGTTCAGCACCCGCAACGGGTTAGGGGTGTTTTCAGCGCTGAGGCCGGGCCTCGCGTCCGGCGGTTGAAACTGCGGCGGAAAAATCACGAAATCCGCCTTCGCGGATTGTGGCCGCAGCCTCCGTCTACGCCCCGCCGCCCATGACGAAGGCGATCCCCTTGATGCGGGCGTTGGCGGACTTGCCGGCGTTCAGGTGCCGCATCAGCTCCGCCTTCATCATGTTCAGCTCCATCATCCACGCCGACGTGCTCACCGCCACGACGAGCGTGCCGTCGCTCACCCGCAGCGGCTCGGTGACCGCGGCGATGGCGGGGCCCACGCACTCCGCCCACTCCGGGATGACGGCCGCGGCCTCCACCTTCGGAGCCATCCCCGTGCGCTCCAGAAAGCGGGCGAGCACGTCGCCCACCGACTGCGGTTTTCCGGTGCCTGGTTCGCGGGTGCGGTTCACGGGCTTTCTGGGCGGGGACGGTTTGCGGACGCATCAATTTAGCATCGCACGCACGCGCGCGAAACCACGTTGCGTGGGGGCGTGCCCCCGCCTCGTACTACAGCGGGTTGGGGTGCGGCGTCTGCACCACAGGCGCCCAAAGGGACCGCTCCGCAGGCGTCAGCCGTGAGGTCGGGGGGATGCAGAGCGATGGAAACGATGCCCGTCAGGCCGGCAGCACCACGCCGTCGCGGATCCCCCAGCGGGGGAGTACCTGGCCGCGCAGCTCGAAGTCGGTGGGCTTGGGGGAGGTGAGGATCACCTGGCCGCCCTCCTCCGTCTCGATCCAGTCTACGATGCGCTGCGAGCGTCCGGGGTCCAACTCGGCGAACACGTCGTCCAGCAGGATGATGGGCTCACGGCCGCGCGCGGCGTGGATGGTCTCGGCCTCCACCATCCGCAGCGCGATGGCGGCCGTGCGCTGCTGCCCGCCGCTGCCGTACGTGCGCAGCTCCAGCGCCGCCCCGTCCGCGCCGCTGATGCTGAACCGCAGGTCGTCGCGGTGCGGGCCCACGAGCGTCATCCCGCGGCGCTGCTCGCGGTCGGCGCTGCGGCCCAGCGCCTCGCGAAAGGCCACGGCCAGCTGCGCCTCGCCCACGCCCTCGCCCATCTCGGGCGCGGAGGGCGCGTACGCCATGCGACCCGGCTGCCCGCCCGCGACACGCGCATAGTGCGCCGCGAAGCTGTCGGAATGCTCCGCCACCCACGCCCCGCGCGCGGCGGCCACCCGGCTGCCGGCGAGCACCAGCCCCTCGTCCCACGCCTCGATCAGCGCGCGGGGGCTCCCCTGCCGCAGCAGCGTGTTGCGCTGAAAGAGCGCCTGCCGGTAGCGCTGGATGGCGTGCAGGTACCCCGGCTCGGCGAGCGAGAGCACGATGTCCAGAAAACGCCGCCGCGCGCCCGGCCCGCCCGCCACCAGCTCCACGTCCGACGGCGAAAAGATCACCGCCCCCACCTGCCCCAGCGCGTCCCCCAGCCGCTCCGGCTCCGCCCCGTCGACGGCCACCTTCTTCTTGCGCGCCCGCCGGTCGAACGCGGCGGATACGGAGCGCTCCCGCCCCTCCTCGTCCGCCAGCCGCCCCTCCACGCGAAAGACCTCCTCGCCGAACCGGACCAGCTGCTCGTCGGGCGCGCCGCGAAAGGAGCGGAAGATCTCCAGGTAGTAGATGGCCTCGAGCAGGTTGGTCTTTCCCTGCCCGTTGTCGCCCACGATGGCGGCGCCCTGCGCCGGGAACTCCAGCACCTGCTCGGCGAAGTTCCGGTAGTTGCGCAGGTGCAGGCGGTGGAGGTGCAAGGCGGGGGAGTGCGGGAGTGCGGGAGTACGAAAGTACGAAAGTGCGAGAGTGTGCGTGCAGAATCCTCGAGATGTTTCCACCGGCACCGGTCCGGGGCGGTTGAAACCGCGGCTACAAAGGCACGAAGTCCGCCTGCGCGGACTCGGCGGCCCGACCGTTTACGGCGCCCCACGCACCTGCGCGTCCGCTGCCGGCCCGCTCGGACGTGGGCGTCGCGCTACGGCCTCGCGGCAACAATCCGCGCAGGCGGATTTCGTGATTTTCCAGCCGCGAATTTATTCGCCCCAGTTCGCTTTCCGGCGACGCTCACCCGCCGATACGCACGCAACATGTGGGCGGACGCTCGCGCTAGACGTCCACCCCCTCGTGACGCAGGAGCCAGCGCTTACGGTCCAGGCCTTCGCCCTCGTCCCACTGGCCCGCGTATCCGCCAATGCCGTTGAACGCCAGCACGCGGTGGCACGGGATGACGATGGGGATGGGGTTGTGGCGGTTGGCCTGGCCCACGGCGCGGGGCGCGCGGCACTCGATGGCGTCCGCCACCTGCCCGTAAGAGCGCGTCTGCCCGTAGGGAATTCCGCGCAGCGCCGACCACACGCGCTTGCGGAAGTCCGTCCCCTCCGGCGCCAGCGGCAGGTCGAAGTCTCGCCGCGTGCCGGCGAAGTACTCGCGCAGCTGCTCGGCGATCTTCCACCCCAGCGGGTCGTCGCGGGTGGGCTCCACGCGGGTGCCGGCCGGCGGGTGCGCGCCCTGCGGCCAGAAGTGGATGTACCGCACCGCCGCCTCGTCGTACTCCACGAACAGCGGCCCCACCGGCGACGGCAGCAGCAGCCGCTTTACGGTAGAATCCGGCGTCGTCCGCGAAATGCGCTGCCTGGTCGCGCTTCTGGCCATCGACATTCTCCGTGCGATCAGTGCCCAGGTTCAAGGATCAAGGTTCAAGGTCACCGACTGGGCACTTGAACCTGGGCACTTGAACCTCTTTCACCTCCCGGTGAAGTCCGCCTTGCGCTTCTCCAGGAACGCCTGCATCCCCTCGCGCATGTCGGTGGTCGCGGCCAGCAGGCCGAAGAGATTGCTCTCCATGGCCAGCCCGTCATCCACCGACATCTCCATCCCGCGCGTGGTGCACTCGATGGCCAGCCCCACGGCGATGGGGCCGTTGGCGAGGATGACCTGCATCATCGCCCGCGCCTCGGCGATCAGCGCGTCCTTGGGGCTGGGCGCCTCCTGCCCCTCCGCCGCCTCGGGCTTGCGGACCACCTTGTTTACCAGGCCGATGCGGTACGCCTCGTCGGCCTTGATGAACTGCGCGGTGAGCATCAGCTCCAGCGCGCGGCCCTTGCCCACGATGCGCGGCAGGCGCAGGGTGCCGCCGTAGCCGGGGATGATGCCCAGCTTTACCTCCGGCAGCCCGAACTGCGCGTTCTCGCCCGCCACGCGAAGGTGGCAGGCCAGCGCCAGCTCGCACCCGCCGCCCAGCGCAAAGCCGTTCACCGCCGCGATCACCGGCTTGCGCGAAAGCTCGATCTGCCGGAACACGCGCTGTCCCAGGCGGCTTACCTCGATGCCGTCCACCGGCCCCATCTTCGCCAGCTCGGCAATGTCGGCGCCGGCCACGAACGCCTTTTCGCCCACACCGGTCAGGATCACGCCGCCCACGTCGTCGCGTGAGGCGATCTCGTCCATCGCCTGGCCCAGCTCGCGGATGGTCTGCTCGTTGAGCGCGTTCAGCTTGTCCGGCCGGTTTACGGACAGCGTGGCGATGCGGTCCTGGACTTCGAGGGTGACGTTGCTGTATTCGGCCATGGGACGTGCGGAAAGTGCGTGAGTGCGTAGCGCGCGAGCGGGGAAGTGGCGCGGCGACAAGCTACGAGGGCAGGGGGTGCCCGGCAACGTCCGAAGCGCCCCCACGCGAGAGCGGCTGAAGCCGCCGCAACCAGAGCGGAAAGCCCCGCAAACTGCGCGGGGCTTCAACTGCGCCATCGGGTGTGCGCTCGCCATCCGTGCGGCACGAGCCCGTCCGCGCAGGCGGACGTCGCGTACTCCCAGCCGCGATTCATTCGCCGCGGCGGGGGCACCAGCCGAAACCCTCCGGAGCGGGATCGAATTCTCCCCTTTCTCCCGCGCAGCGGGGGAGAAGGGCCGGGGGAGAGGGGGCCCTGCCGGTGGCAGCTCGATGCCGGTCGTCGAGCCCTCGATCCGCCCGCGATTCCCTGTTCCCCGCAGTTCCTCTACCCCGCCACCGGATTCGGCAGGATCCCCGCCGCCGCCAGCGCGTCCGCCAGCTTTCCCGAGTCGCGGTTGCGCAGGGGCTGGATCGGCGGCCGGGGCGCGCCGCCGCGCATGCCGATGGAGTCCAGCGCGGCCTTGACCCCCGGGATCCCCAGCTCCCCCACCACCGCCTTGTGCAGCGGCGCGATGCGCTCCTGCAGCCGCCCCGCCTCGCCAAAGCGCTCCTCGTCGAAGGCGCGGCACACCTCGGCGCACTCCCGCGGCATCATCAGCGCCACGGCGAGAATGCCGCCCACCGCGCCCATCTCCAGCGCAGCGTACAGGATGGCGCCGCTCCCCGCCAGCACGTCGCAGCCGCCGCGGCACCCGTCGATCAGCGCCCCCAGCACCCGCAGGTCGCCCGACGAGTCCTTGAGGCCGATCACGTTGGGGTGGCGCGCCACCTCGGCCACCAGCCCCGGCTCCAGCTCCACCCCGCTGAAGCGCGGCGGCACCTGGTACAGGATCACCGGCACCGGCGACGCCTCCGCCACCGCCAGGTAGTGGTCGCGCAGCGCCGCGGGCGTCATCAGCGGCTTGTAAAACGAGGGCGGCTGCACCAGCACCGCGTCCGCTCCCGCGTCCGCCACCGCCTTCGTCTGCCGGATCGTGGCGCGGGTGGATTCCGCCCCCGTGCCGCAGAGGAGCAGCCGCTCCGCGTCCATCAGGTCGCGGGTGGCGCCGGTGAGGCGCGCCTTCTCCTCCTCGTCCAGCAGCACCCCTTCGCCCGTGGAGCCGAAGAGGACGATCCCCCGCAGCGGCGCCTGCAGCCACTGGCGCACGTTGGCGCGCAGCGAGATCACGTCCACGTCGCCCGTCACCGGGTCGAACGGCGTCGTCGCCGGCGCAAAGACGCCCCTCAGTTCCACGCGGCCCCCGTCGCCGGCTCCGGCGCCAGCCCCGGAAGCGCGCCCTCGGCCCGCATCCCGTCGCCGTACAGCGGCAGGCGCACCGTGAAGGTGGTTCCCTGTCCCTCGGTGCTCTCCACCTCGATGCGCCCCGCGTGCGCCTCGATGATCTCGCGGCAGATGGCCAGCCCCAGTCCCATTCCCTTCCCCTTGGTGCTTACGAACGGCTCGAAGATGTGCGGCAGCTTGTCGGCGGGGATGCCGGGGCCGTTGTCGGCCACGCGCACCACGGCCTGCCCCGCGTCGCGCTCCACCGCCACGCGCAGGCGGGCGTCGTCCTGCCTGGACATGGCCTCGCGGGCGTTGCGCACCAGGTTGTCCACCACCTGGCGCAGGTAGTAGGCGTCGGCGAACACCACCGCCTGCTCAACGCCGGTGGCGTCCACGCGCATCCCGGTGTCGCCCGCCTCGCGCGCCTCGTGCGCGGTCACCTGGCGAACCAGGTCGTCCACGTACACCGGCTGGCGGTTGAGCGCGCGCCGCGCGCCGGACGCGTACACGGACAGCTCGTCCAGCATGGCCACCAGCCGCTGCGACTCGCCGATGATGGCCTCGGCCACGTCGCGCCGGTGCGCCGGGTCCGCCACCATCTTCTCGTTCTGCAGCAGGTCCGAGTGCAGCACGATGGTCTGCAGCGGGTTCTTGATCTGGTGCAGGATGCGCGCGGTGGCCGTGCCCATGGCCGCCAGCTTCTCCTCTTCCGCCCGCCGCCGGTCGCTGCGGCGCAGCAGGGTGAAGATGACGCCGGCGGTGAACAGCACCACGCTTGCCACCACCACCACACTGACGACAAAGAGCAGGCGGTTGTCCGGCCCCGCCGCAGGAAGGGTCGTCGCCTGGGCCAGCAACGTCATTGCAAGGGCCCCAAAGGAAGGTGCCGCGCCGCGGCCGGGCGGCCGCGGTTCGGGATGGAACGGAGTGAACGCGGGCGGGTCAGCTGGAGCGGCCGTCGGAGCGGCGCGAGTCGGGGATGCGGGACACCACGAAGCTCACCGTCTCGCCCTTCTCCTCACCCTCGGGCACCACGCACTCCACCGTGATGCGGCGCACCACGTGGCGCGAGTCGCGCAGCATCACCTCCACGTCGATCCCCAGCTCCGGCGCCGAGATGTGCGTGCGGACGCGCGGGCCCGGGTCCGCCGCGGGCGGGTCGGGGTTGCGGAGCAGGATCTTGGTCGACTGGCGGCCGGTGTCCAGCCCCCGCGCCACCTTGATCTGGTGGAACCAGTCCGGCTGGTACCCGATCAGGTACTGCCGGCCGTGCTGGTCCTCGCCCTGTCCTTCGCGGTTGTGGCGTGCCATCCCCACCTCCGGACTGAAGCCGTACTGCGCATTTTCCCCCAAGAATTCTCCCGTGCACGGGGTCGCGTGTCAAGGCGCACGTTTGCGCGTGTGAACGCGGCGGGATGTGAATCCGCCGATTTCCGTGCGCGGACGCGGAGTTGTCCGATTCGGCTGATTTCCCGAATCCCTTCGCCGAGCACCGTTCGCCGGCCCCGCCGCCCCCCGGGATCGTCCGCGGAGCGCGGGCGAAGGGCGGATCGGAGCGCCCGCATTCCCGTCCCGGGAGCCGCCATCACCAAACGCCGCGGTGGGGGGCGGTGTCTCTCTCGCGAGGGGTGGATGGGGCCGCGGACGGGGCCATCGTCATCCACCGCGCCTACCCGGGAAAGGGGATGGGGACCAGGGTGAGGAGAAAGATGGCGATGCACGCCCAGCCGACGGCGCGGCGCAGCGGGTCCAGGCGCAGCCCGGGGTCGAAGACGGGCGGATGCGCCAGCCGGCCGCGGCCGATGATCATCACCATCACCGCCCAGACCAGCCACCCCAGCCACGCGAACGAAAGCGCCAGCAGCAGCGCCACCGTCAGCACGCCCACCGCGCGGTGCGCGCGGCGGGAAAGGGCAAAGACCACGTGCCCGCCGTCCAGCTGGCTTACGGGGAACAGGTTCAGCGCGGTGAAGAAGAAGCCCAGCCACCCCGCGAACGCCAGCGGGTGCAGCGCCACGAAGGTGGCGTCGCCCACGGGCGAGAGCGCGCGCAGCAGCATGAAGGCGGCCGACTCCCCCATGGGGAGCATCTGGTTGTCCACCACCATCCCCACGCGCACCCCCTGCGCCCACGCCGGCACCTCGTCCGCCGTCTGCGACCAGGCCAGCCCCACCAGGACGGCGGGGATGGAGAGGAGAAAGCTGACGACGGGCCCCGCGGCCCCCACGTCCAGCAGCACGGAGCGGTTCAGCAGGGGCGAGCGCAGGCGGATGAACGCGCCAAAGGTGCCGATCAGGCTGGCGAACCACGGCGCGGGGACGAAGAACGGCGGCGACACGTCCATGCCGTGCCGCCGCGCCATGGCGTAGTGCCCCAGCTCGTGCGTGCCCAGGATGACGAGCAGGGGGAGCGAGAACCAGAGCCCCGGTGCGACGGAAAGGGGTGTCAGGCGCGTGGGCACGGGAATCGCGGTCCCGCCGAAACTCGCGTCGCGCATACGAAGGGGGTCGCCGTCCACCAGAGCGGCGCCGGCGATGGTCGCGGTGAGCACGGTGAGCGCCAGCAGCAGCAGGTGCAGCCACCAGCGCTCCCGGGGCCGGGGCCGGATGCGCCGCGCCAGCGTGACTTCCACGCCATCCGGCCCGGGGTGGGAATATACCCGCCCGGGCCATCGGTCCAGCCACCGGCGCACGTCGGCGTCCCCCAGCGAGAGCCCGGGGAGCAGGCGCGCCTGAAACACTTGTTGGTCATGCACTTCCACCACTCGCCACGCGGCGAACAGCCCTGCTTCGTCCGGCACTTTTCTCTTGACCTCAGTGTATACCGTGCTTAGGTTGGGGCCACGTTTCCTGACGCCAGACCTGCCCGCCTCGGCGCGCGGCGCGCCCCCTCCCCTGGTCTATCTTCCCACTCAGCGGAACAATCCAGCGGACCCGGGCTCCGTGCCGTCGGGTCTGCATACATACATTCGGAGCTAGTCGTGGACATCAGCACGATAAAAACCAAGAGCATCGCCGAGCTCCACGAGATGGCGGAAGGGCTCAACATCTCCAACTACTCGGGGCTCCGCAAGCAGGACCTCATCTACCGCATCGAGCAGAACCTGCTCGACAGCGAGGTGGTGCTGCGGGGCGAGGGTGTGCTGGAGGTCCTTCCCGAGGGCTACGGCTTCCTGCGCTCGCAGGACTGGAACTACCTGTACGGGCCCGACGACATCTACGTGTCGCCCAGCCAGATCAAGCGCTTCGACCTGCGCACCGGCGACACGGTGATGGGGCAGGTGCGCCCGCCCAAGGAGGGCGAGCGGTACCTGGCGCTGCTGAAGGTGGAGCGGGTGAACGGCGACGAGCCCGACCGGGCCAAGCACCGCGTGGCGTTCGACAACCTGCGCCCGCGATACCCGGACAACCGAATTCACCTGGAAACGCAGGGCGGCGACCTGTCGCTGCGGGTGATGGACCTGATCGCGCCCATCGGCAAGGGGCAGCGCGGGCTGATCGTGGCGCCGCCCAAGGCCGGCAAGACCATCCTGATGCAGAAGATCGCCAACGCGATCACCGAGAACCATCCGGA
>DASUVG010000127.1:0-2446 GCA_036379135.1 Longimicrobium sp. | reverse complement strand
GGTCGCCCAGCACGCGCAGCAGCTTCTTGATGTCGTCCATGTGCAGCCCGGTGGTGGGCTCGTCCATGATGTACAGCTTGCGCCCGCCGCGCCGCGCCCCCGTCGCCAGCTCGCGCGCCACCTTGATGCGCTGCGCCTCGCCGCCCGACAGCGTGGGCGCGGGCTGCCCCAGCCGCAGGTATCCCAGCCCCACCTGCTGAAGGTGCCAGAGGATCTCGCCCAGCCGGTCTTCGTGAAGGAAGAAGCGGATGGCCTCGTCCACCGTCATCTCCAGCACGTCGCGGATGGACCGGCCGCGGTACTTCACCTCCAGCACCTCGGCCTTGAACCGCGCGCCGCCACAGATTTCGCAAGGGACGAAGACGTCGGCCATGAACACCATCTCCACCTGCACCTGCCCCTCGCCCTTGCACGCCTCGCAGCGCCCGCCCGCCACGTTGAACGAGAAGTGCCCCGGCCCGAACCCCAGCCGCTTGGCGTCCGGCAGGCTGGAGAAGATGCGGCGCACCTCGTCGTACGCCTTGATGTAGGTGACCGGGTTGCTGCGCGGCGTGCGGCCGATGGGCGACTGGTCCACCAGCACCACCTCGCGCAGCTGGCTTACGCCGTGCAGCCGCTCGAAGCCGCCCACCGTCTCGCCCAAGTGGCGCTTGGCGGTGGTCTCGCCCCCGGACAGCTCGCGCTCCACGGCGCGGTAGAGGACGTCGTGCACCAGCGTGCTCTTTCCCGAGCCGCTGACGCCCGTCACCACCGTCATCGCGCCGAGGGGAAAGACCGCCGGGTCGCCGCGCAGGTTGTGCTCGCGCGCGCCCTCCAGCCGCAGCCTGGGCCCGTCCACCGGCCGCCGGCGCGCGGGGATCTCGATGCGCTCGCGGCCGGAGAGGTAGCGCCCCGTCAGCGTGTCGGCGACCAGCAGCTCCGCCAGCGTGCCCTGGAACATCAGCTGGCCGCCCAGCTCGCCGCTGCCGGGCCCCAGCTCCACCAGGTGATCGGCCAGCCGCATGGCCTCGGGATCGTGCTCCACCACGATCACCGTGTTCCCCTGGTCGCGCAGCCGCACCAGCAGGCGCAGCAGGCGGTCGTTGTCCGCGGGGTGGAGGCCGATCGTCGGCTCGTCCAGCACGTAGAGCGTATCCACCAGCCGCGAGCCCAGCGCGTTGGAAAGGGTGATCCGCTGCGCCTCGCCGCCCGAGAGCGTGCGCGTCTGCCGGTCCAGCGTCAGGTATCCCAGTCCAACGTCGACGAGAAACCCGACGCGCGAGTCCAGCTCCTTGAGGATGCTGTCGGCGATCCCGCGCTCCTGCTCGCTGAGCGGCGGATCGGGGCAGTCCGCGCCCGTGCGCCCGTCGCGCATGGCCCGCAGCCAGGGCATCAGCCGCCCCAGCGGCAGCGCCGACACCTCCGCGATGTTCCGTCCGCCCACGCGCACCCGCAGTGCCTCGGGGCGAAGCTTGGCGCCGCCGCAGAGGGGGCAGTCCTGCGCGCTCTGGTACTGGCGGATGAAGACACGGATGTACTGCTTGTACCGCTTCTCGTCCAGCTCCTCGAAGAACTGGTGGACGCCCTGGAACCCGCGCGTGCCGTGCAGCACGATCTGCCGGAACCGCTCCGGCAGGTCGCCCCACGGCGCATCCAGCGAAACGCCTTCCTTTGCCGCCAGCTGCGCGAGCTTGGCCCGGCGGGTGTCGTAGCGCGGCTTGCTCCACGGGTCCACCGCGCCCTCGGCCAGCGACCGCGAGGCGTTGGGGACGATGAGCGAGTCGTCCAGCCGCAGCACCGCGCCGAAGCCCGTGCACTCCGGGCAGCTTCCGTACGGGTTGTTGAAGCTGAACAGCTGCGGCGAGGGAGTGGCGAACTCGATCTCGGGATGGTCCGGGCAGCGGAAGCGCTCCGTGAACCGCATCCGCGGAAGGCCGACCGGGATGACGATGGCCTCGCCCTCGCCCTCGCTGAACGCCGTCTGCAGCGAGTCCGCCAGCCGCGCGGTGTCGTCCGGGTCCGCGCGCAGGCGGTCGACGATGACGAGCAGCTCCTTCTGCTTCGTCAGGTCCACGCCGGCCGGCAGCTCGTCCAGGTGCATCTCGCGCCCGTCCGCCATCAGGCGAAGAAAGCCGAGCGCGCGCAGGTTTTCGGCGACGAGCGCGTGCGTGACCTTGTGCGAGAGCGGCAGGGGAAAGCACACCATCACCCGCGTCCCCTCGGGAAGGGCGAGGACGGCGTCGGCGGCGGACTGCACGGTGTCGGGGCGGATCTCGCGGCCGCACGGCTGGTCCGGGTGCGGCCCGGGGCAGTAGGTGCGGCCCACGCGCGCCCACAGCAGGCGCAGGTAGTCGTGCACCTCCGTGGCCGTGCCGACGGTGCTGCGGCTGGTCTTGGTGGGGTTGCGCTGTTCGATGGCGACGGCGGGGGAGATGCCCTCGACGCGGTCCACGTCGGGCTTCTCCAT
>DASUVG010000126.1:0-42728 GCA_036379135.1 Longimicrobium sp. | reverse complement strand
GATGCGCCCGTCCTGCGGCACCCGCCGCTCGGCGATGTTCAGGTCGCTCAGGATCTTGAAGCGCGAGATGAGCGCCGCCTTCATCTTGATGGGCGGCCGCATGATCTCCTGCAGCACGCCGTCGATGCGGTAGCGTACGCGGATGTCCTTTTCGTAGCACTCGAAGTGGATGTCCGACGCGCCCTTCTGCACCGCGTCGGTCAGAATGCCGTTGATCAGCTTGACCACCGGCGCCTCTTCCACCGCCGCCGTCAGCGCGCCGACCGACATCTCCTCTTCGGTGTCGTCGACGACCTCCACGTCCTCGGACTCGATCTGCTTGAGCAGGTCGTTGATGCGGTCGTCGCTCCCGCCCTCGTACTCCTTCTCGATGATCTTGCGCAGCGAGAAGTCGCCCGCGATCACCGGCTCGATGTCCAGGCGCGTGACGAACTTCAGGTCGTCCAGCACCCCCAGGTCCGTGGGGTTGGCCATCGCCACGGTGAGCGTGCGCCCCACCCGGCGCAGGGGGAGCACCTGGTGCTTGAGGGCGATCTCGGCGGGAAGGAGCCTGAGGATCTTGGGATCCAGCTTGACCCGCTCCAGGTCCACGGCGGGAATGCGGTGCTGGCGGGCGAGCGCGCGCACCAGGTCCTGCTCGCCCATGAAGCCGAGCTTGACCAGGCTGAAGCCCACGCGGGTGCCGTTGCTGCGCGCGTCGTCCAGGGCGCGGCTCAGCTGCTCGCGGGTAACCAGTCCTTCGTGGATCAGCTGTTCGCCAATCCGGTCTGCGGGGGCGGAAACGGCCATCTAGCCCTGTTTTTCGGGCGGAAAGACCGGGCCGCATGACGTTCGTGCGCGGCCCGGCGGAGTTCGGGGAGATTACTCTAGATTCGCCGCAAGTGCATGAGGTGTCAAGGGGTAGCGCGCACCCGCGAACGCAGGCGCCGCACCGTCCCGGCGCCGATTCCCGGCACCTGCTCCAGGTCGTCCACGGTGGCGAACGGGCCGTGCGCCCCGCGCCACTCCACGATGCGCCGCGCCAGCGCCGGGCCGATCCCCGGCAGCGTGGCCAGCTCGTCCGCGGTGGCCCGGTTCACGTCCACCGGGGCGGACGAGGCGTCGGCGGCGGCCGATGGGTTTCGAGAGCGACCCCAATCTGCTACGGAAGCAGCCGATTGGGAAGGGTCTCGTGTGGACGCCGGGCGCCGGGCAGCCTCTCGCAGGCGATTCTCCGTTCCCCGTTCCCTGTTCCCTGCCGCCGCGGGGGCGGGCGCCAGCGCCAGGTGCGGGCCCGCGTCGCGCAGCAGGGCGGGGCCCACGCCGGGGACGGAGTCCAGGTCCGCCATCGTCCGGAAGCGCCCGTGGCTCCCGCGCCAGTCGACGATGCGCTGCGCCAGCGCGGGCCCCACCTTGGGCAGCCGGTCCAGCTCGTCGGCGCTCGCCGTGTTGGGGTCGATGCGCTCCCCCGCGGCCAGCGGGGCGCGCCGGCGCTCCGCCCGCTCCACCGAGTCCGCCACCTGCGCGGCAAGGCCCCTGGCGGACGCCTCCACCGCCGGAGGGGCGGTGAGCGCCGGGTCCACGGGCTCCGTCCGCACCGCCCGCGCCGCGGCGCCGCCCGCCAGCAGCAGCGCGGCCACGCCCAGCGCCAGCCGTTCCTGCGGCGTCGCGGCCATCAGCGCCCCTCCGCCGGGGCTCCGGCGTAGATCGCCGCCGCCAGCGTGCGCCCCACCACCCCCAGCGTCTCCTTGGAAAGGAAGCGCGGCAGGTCGTCCACGGCGTGCCAGCGCATGTTCAGCGGCCCGTACTCGCGGTCCGCCACCACGACCGTGGGGATGCCGGCCGCGGCCAGGACCGGGCCCTGGTTCGCCGCGGCGGACGCGGTCTGGGGGAGGAAGACGGAGTCGTAGCCCAGCGCCCTGGCCGCGTCCCACATCCGCCGCGCCGGCTCCGCGGCGGTCGTGATGGAGGCGGAGTCCATGGGAAAGGCGGCGCTGGCGTCCGCCACCCCCTGCAGCACCACGGCGTAGCGCGGCCGGTACCCCGGCATGGACCGGATGAAGTGCTTCGTCCCCATCATCTGCACCTCGCGCGAGTAGTCGTCCCCGTCCGCCAGCAGCAGGTCCACGCCCACCGGCGGGGGCTGCTGCCTGAACAGCTGCGCCATCTCCATCAGCACCGCCACGCCCGACGCGTTCAGGTTGGCGCCGGGGACGGGAAACCTGCGGTCCAGCGGCTCCGGCGATCCGTCCGCGCGGCGGCGCGTGTCCCAGTTGGCGACGAGAAGCACGCGGTCCGCCAGCTCCGGGCGAAAGCGGGCGACCACGCTGGTCATCTCCAGCGGCTTTCCCTCCGCGTCGGCCACGGTGAACTTCTGCTGGATCACCGTGTCGGCCCGGAACTCCAGCTGGTCCACCATCCACGCCAGCTGCCGCCGGTGCCCCGGGTTCCCCGCGTACCGCGGCCCGAACGCCAGCTGCCCCACCAGGTGCGACCAGGCACGGTCCTGGCTGAACTCCGGCGCGGGGGGCGGACGGTCGGCGCAGGCGGCCAGCAGAAGCGCGCCGGCCAGCGCCGCGGAACGCACGGCGCCGCGGATCGGTATCACGGGATCAGAAGCGCGGAAGGGGAGTTTGCGGACGGAGTGGACGGCAGAGGTTGTACCGCCCCCGCCCGCCGCGTATACTACGAGGCGGCCCTCACCACCGGCAAGTCCCGATCGGCCCGGATGAAGATCCTTACGCGGTACCTGATGCGGGCGCACCTTGGCCCGTTTCTTTTTTCGTTCTTCGCCCTCACGGGGGTGATCCTCATCAACACCCTGGCGCGCCGCCTGGCCGACCTGGCCGGAAAGGGGCTGCCGCCGCGGGTGATCGGCGAGTTCTTCGTCCTGGCGCTGCCGGCCACCATCGCCCTCACCTTTCCGATGGCGGTGCTGGCGGCGGTGCTCTTCACCTTCTCCAGCCTCACGGCGGAGAACGAGATCACCGCGCTCAAGGCCAGCGGGGTGGACCTGCGCCGCATGCTGGCGCCCCTGCTGGTGGCCGCCGGCATCATCACCGGGGGAATGATCGTCTTCAACGACCGCGTTCTCCCCGAGGCCAACCACCGCTGGAGCCAGCTCATCATCGACATCGGGCGCAAGACGCCCACCTTCATGCTCGACGAGCAGACCCTCAACCGCATCACCCCGCAGAGCGGGGGCAAGGTGTACTACCTGCGCGCGGCCCGCATCGAGCAGGGCACCAACCGGATGTGGGACGTGCAGATGTTCGACGTGAGCAACCCGGCCACGCTGCACACCGTGTTCGCCGACTCCGGGCGCGCCTCGTTCAGCGGCAACGGCACGGACATGATCCTGCAGCTGTACGACGGCCACACCCGCGAGGTGAGCTCCGGCGAGCCGGGCACCTTTCGCCGCATCTACTTCCAGAAGCAGATCTTCGGCGTCCCGGACGTGGGCAACCAGCTGCAGCGCAACGACCGCCCCGACGGCTACCGCGGCGACCGCGAGATGACCATCGGCATGCTGCAGGCGCAGATCGACACCCTGGCGAGGCAGCGGGCCGAGGAGCGCAAGACGCTGCGGCAGGGCGCGCTGGAGGACCTGGAGTTCGCGCTCACGGGCAAGGACCCGCAGACGGACCTCCCCGGCCCCGCCGGCGGCGTGGACGTGCAGGCGCAGATGGAGCCCGAGATGGCCGCGGCCATGGAGGCGGAGCGCCGCAACCAGCGCACGCGCACCCGCCGCACCGCCGACATGCTGGCCAACACGGGGCGGCAGGTGGGGCAGCTGGAAGAGAGCATGCGCAACTACCTGGTGGAGATCCACAAGAAGTACTCCATCGCCGTGGCCTCGCTGGTGTTCGTGATCGTGGGCGCGCCGCTGGCCCTGCGCTTTGGCGGCGGCGGGATCGGCATGGTGATCGCCACCAGCATGGCGGTGTTCTCGCTGTACTACGTGGGCCTGATCGGCGGCGAGTCGCTGGCCGGCCGCGGCATCGTGAGCCCCGTGTTCGCCATGTGGATCATGAACGGGGTGATGACGGTGCTGGGCCTCTTCGGCCTGGCCACCATGGGGCGCGAGACGTCGACCGCGCGGTCCAGCGCGTGGGACCAGCTGCTGCAGGCGGCGCGCGACGCGGCGGCGGCGGCGCTGGCCCGGCTGCGGAGGGCGCGTCCGTCATGAAGCTGCTGGACCGCTACGTGATGCGGCAGTTCCTGGTCACCTTCTTCATGCTGGTGATGGGGCTGCCGCTGCTGTTCATCATCGGCGACATCACCGACAACATCGACACCTACATGGACCGCGGGATCGCGCTGCGCCGGCTGGGGCTGGCGTACGTGTACCAGTTCCCGCAGTTCATGGTCTACGCCTTTCCCATCGCGGCCCTGGTGGCGACGGTGTTCACCATCGGGGGCCTTACGCGCCACCAGGAGATCACGGCGGCCAAGGCGGGGGGGGTGAGCTTCTGGCGGCTGTTCATCCCCATCGGCCTGCTTTCAGTGGTCCTGAGCGCCGGCGCCTTCGGGCTGAGCGAGGTGGTGCCGGCCACCCTGCGCAAGGCCGCCGCCCTGCGCGGCGAGGCGGTGACCACGGCGGCCAGCGGGCCCCGCATCAACTTCGTCTTCCAGACGGAGCGCGAGGGCGTGCTCACCGCGCGCCGGCTGGACGCCGCGACGGGCGAGCTGAACGAGGTGTCGCTGGAGCGCAACGCCACCGACAAGATGCCCGGCAAGCACCTGTTCGCGCGGCGGGCCGTCTGGCGGCAGCGAGGCGGCTGGCGCTTCGAGGACGGCTGGGCGCGCACGCTGCACGCCGACGGCCGCGAAGAGGCCGACAAGTTCGACACGCTCTCCGTCCCGGGGCTCGTCGAGGAGCCCGAAGACCTGATGGCGGAGCCGCGCGACCCCGAGCAGATGCGCTACGCCGAGGTGGCGCGCTTCGTGGGCGCCATCGAGCGGTCCGGCGGCGACGCGCTGCCGCTGCGGGTGGAGCAGGCGCTCAAGCTCTCGGTGCCGCTGGCGGTGATCGTGATCGTGCTCTTCGGCGCGCCGCTGGTCACCTCCAGCAGCCGCGGCGGCGCGGCGTACGGCGTGGGCATAAGCCTGGGGATCACCATCATCTACATGCTGATGTTCCGCGTGGGCAAGGCGCTGGGCAGCAGCGGCGCCATCGACCCCATGATGGCCGCCTGGGGCCCCAACCTCCTCTTCCTGGTCGCCGGCCTGGTCCTGATGCTGCGCGTCCGCACGTAACCGGGCAGAACGGCCTCACGCGAAGGCGCGGAGAAGAGCGGGAGTCGCATATCGGCGCCGGGGAGATGATTCTCTCCGGCGCCGGTGTTCTATACCAGATCCGGGGAAAGAATGTGACTTCCTGAGGGAGCGCACGCGCAGATCCTGCCGCCTGCACGGACTCCGGCGCGCCGGGTTCCCGGTCAGGGCAAGGTTCAGCGCGGCGCATCTCTCAGAGTGTGTTCAAGTTTCCGAATTCCTGACTCAAGCGCTTGACTTCCTGAGGGAGCGCACACGGCGAACCCGAAGATACACAACCGGTTGCGCGCGACCGAAGGACCTTCTCTCGGCTGCGCGTGGGCCGGATCGGGACGCGGAACCAGCCCCTTCGTTCTGCTGGCGAGGTCCTTTGGTCGGCGCCAAAGTGCCTCTGTAGCAGCAGGTTCGGAGCGGCGCCTCCCTCAGGAAATCAAGCTCTTGGGAGATTCTCAAACACGCTCTCAGGAAGCCATGCCCTATGCCGGATCCGGTTCTACCGCGTCCGGGCGCGGCGGCGACGAGCCGGGGGAGCCGGCCTGGGGCACGCGGCACCC
Source organism: Longimicrobium sp. (assembly GCA_036379135.1). Classification (GTDB taxonomy): domain Bacteria; phylum Gemmatimonadota; class Gemmatimonadetes; order Longimicrobiales; family Longimicrobiaceae; genus Longimicrobium. Next base: position 36,918 of record DASUVG010000126.1, on the reverse strand, counting down.
TCTGCCTGCGCCGCGCCGCCCAGCCGCAGGGCGCGCTGCGAATCGCCTCCGTCCAGCACGTCCTCCTTGGCCGCCAGCAGCAGTCCGCGCAGCATCTCGGCATCCGTGGCGATCCCGACCCTGCGCGCGCGTTCGCGCGCTTCGGCCAGCAACCGCTCGGGCGCACGCAGCGAGATGCGGGCGCGCGCCGGGCCCCGCGCCATGTCCGACTTCGCAAGGGCGTTCACGCGTTCGGCGAACTGCGTATCGCTGGCCAGCTCGCGCAGGTAAAAGCGCAGCAGGCCGGGGCGAAACGTCTGCACCGGTGCTTCATAATGGTTCGCCATCAGGCGGATCACGTCTTCCAGGTGCGTGGGGATCCGCGCTTCGAGCGACTCTTCCTTGCGCCGCTGCAGCGCCTCCCCGATCCGCGGCGTCGTCTGCGCCGGGATGGCGGCGACCCTGTCGCACAGGTCGCACACCGCCACCAGCGCACCCGGCACGTCTACTCCGCTGGAGACCAGGCGGTAGGTGCGCGTGCGAAAGTGGGTGGTCACCAGGGTCTTGCAGTGCGGGCAGATCGCCTCGGACTCGTCGCCTTCCTTGACCAGATACATGGCACTACCGGTGTACGCTGATGAAAACGGCGCGCGTGGAGACCAGGTACGCCTTCACGTACCACCGCTCCCCGTCCAGCACGGGTTTGAAGACGTGATACAGCAGGTGCGGATACAGGTGATGCTTCCGGGATTCGTACTCCGGGCCGCTGCACCGCCAGAGCAGCTGGATGACGAAGCCCGGGGTGACCCGATTGGCGGCGAGCAGGTTTTTCTCCTCGAGATCTTCACGTTCCTCGTACTCATACCGACGATTCCGCAACGCCTCGATCAGCAGCATCCGCACATCCATGAAGCCCATCGCGTCCCCCGTATTGTACGTCGAACGTCGTACTTCGTCAAGTCCGCGATGATGCGGCCCTGATCAGGTGAGGACTGGATTCTAGAGGTGTTCACTCCGTTCATGACAGGGTGCGTGCGAACACCGCCACGTCGGTAGCAAAGTGGTCGGACAACGAAAAAGCGCCCGCCTCCAGGCCGGAGGCGGGCGCTTGCGGGTGGAGGCGCGGCGTCGGGCTAGCGGACGATCTCGTCCACCGATCCGGAGGTGACAGGATGGTAACCGGGGCGCGCGATGCGGTAGATGCGGCGCGCGTGGGCCTGCCCCCACTCGCCCTGCGCCATCAGGCTGGCGAAGAGCGGGCGGACGAACTTGCGCCGGCCCTGGCTGGTCAGGAACCGCTCCAGCGCGGGAAGCGCCGGCTCGTAGCGGTGCCTGACCGCCATCTGCAGCCAGGCGAAGAGGATCTCGCTGTTCCCCTGCTCCGACAGGCGGAAGGCGCGGTCCAGGTCCGCCAGCTGGGCCGTGGTCAGCCCCTGCGGCAGCGCGCCGAGAAAGTGCTGCCACTCCTGCGTGCTCCACTGCTGCGTCGCCAGCTGCGCGGCGGGGGTGCCGGCGACGAAGCGCTGCGCCTGGGCCTCCACGCGGGTGAACGCGCCGGACTCGCGCCGCACGGCGTTGGCGGGAACGCCGGTGCCGCCCACCCACTCGTCCAGCATCAGCCGCCGCTCCAGCTCCGCGTCGCCGCGGATCAGGTTGGCGCGCAGGTCTTCCAGAAACCGCTCCGTGGTCATGGGCTGGAACGCGTGGCGGTCGAAGTAGGAGCGCAGGTACGCGTCCCACCGCGCGCGGCCGACGGCCTGCTCCAGGGTGCGCAGGAAGGTGGCGCCCTTCTCGTACGGGATCTCCGTCATTCCCGCGTCGGGGTCGCGGCCGGCCAGGTCGATGTGCAGCCGCGTGTCCGCCGCGCCGGGGCCGCCGGCGTCCTCGATCGCCGTCTGCAGGTGCTGCCAGCCCAGGCTGGCCAGCATGGCGGCGCGCTCCGGGCCGTACAGCGCCTCCATGATCCGGTTCTCGAAGTAGGTGGTGAATCCCTCGTTCAGCCAGAAGTCGGACCAGGTGGCGTTCGTCACCAGGTTGCCGGACCACGAGTGCGCCAGCTCGTGCGCGATCAGCGACACCAGCGACCGGTCACCGGCCAGGATCGTGGGCGTGGCGAAGGTCAGCCGCGGGTTCTCCATCCCGCCGAAGGGGAACGAGGGCGGCAGCACCAGCACGTCGTATCGGCCCCAGCGGTAGGGCCCGTACAGCGCTTCCGCCGCGTCCACGAAGCGCTCCAGCTCGGCCAGCTCGTACGCGGCGCGGTCCAGGGTGGACGGCTCGGTCCAGACGCCGGTGCGCGGGCCGGTGGCGCGGAACGCCAGGTCGCCCACGGCCAGGGCGATCAGGTACGGCGGGACGGGCGTGTCCAGGCGGAAGCGAAAGGCGCGTCCACCCGGCGCGGCCTCGCCTTGCGGCGTGAGCATGTCGGCGCTCATCACCGCCGTCAGCTCGGCGGGGACGGTGATGCGGGCGTCGTAGCTCTGCCGGATGCCGGGGGAGTCCTGCGTGGGGATCCACGTCCGCGTGAGGATGGCCTGCCCCTGCGAGAAGAGGAACGGGTGCCGCTTCCCCGCCGTCTGCTCGGGGGTGAGCCACTGCAGCGCGCCGGCGTCCGGGCTGGTGCGGTAGCGGATGACGATCTTCCGCCCCTGCGGCACGCCCACGACGAGCGGGCGGCCCAGCACGGAATCCGCCGCGCCGAACTCCCATGGCAGCTCCACGCCGGCGCCGTCGGTCACCCGCTGGATGTCGAGGCCGCGCGTATCCAGCACGATCTCGTCCGCGCCGGGCGCCGCCTGCACGTCCAGCGTGGCCGTGCCTTCCAGCGTCTTCGTGGCGAAGTCCGCGCGCAGGTCCAGCGCGACGTGCGTCACGCGCGCTTCCTCCGGCCGCGCGAAGGAGTGGATGTCGCGCGGCAGCGGGATCATCGCGTTGGCCGCGGGCGCGGGCTGCGCGGCGGGTCCGGGCTCCGCGGCGGGCGCGACGGCGGCGGGCGCGCATCCGCCCAGCGCGGCGGCGAGCGCCAGAATCGCGAAGCGTCGGGATCGAACGAACGACGTGGTGATCATCGTCACAGTCTGTGTTTCGGTAGATAAGGATCCGCGGCCGACCGGGCCTGCAAGTACCGTCCCCGCCCGCCGTTGATCCGGTCCATCGAGATCCTCGTATCAGTCAGATCCAGAAACGGCGAGAGGTACAGAGGAACAGACAAAAGCCAGAGGAACAGAGGAAGATCGGTTCCTCTGTTCCTCTGGCTGTTCTCTGTCCCTCTGTACTCCCGCAGTTCGTCTTTTCCAGATCAGAACCGGATGCCGATGAGCAGGCGGTTCAGGTCGAAGAAGTCGATCCCCTGGTGCTCCAGGAACAGCCGCGGCCCGCCGTCGCGGCCGGGGACGGGAAAGTTCACCCCGTAGCCCAGGTTCAGCACGGCCTCGCGCTCGGCGCGGCCGGGGTTGGGATCGGTGAGCACCAGAAAGCCCAGGCCGCCGTACACGTACGGCTGCAGCGGCGCGCCGCCCAGCTGGAACGAGGAGAGGTCCAGCTGAAGGTTGCCGGCCAGCAGCACCGACACGCCGCCCTGCCCGCCGCCCACGGCCAGCTCCGGCATCACCCGCAGCGACGGGTTGCGCGGGTCCAGCGGCCCCAGGTCCACCCGCCCGCCCAGCAGGAACTGGCGCGGCCGGTCCAGGTTGCCGCCCGTGTACGCCCGCCACTCGCGCAGCCGCGGCGAAAAGCCCGGGCGCGCCGGCCGGCCCGCCGCGTCCGTGCGGACGACGCTTTCCTGCACCCGCAGCGCCACCCGCGCCTCCAGGTTCTCCAGCAGGCGCTGCTCGGCCTCCGGCGTAAGGCCGGCCGCGCCGATGCGCTGCAGCTCGTCGCGCACCAGCTCGCGCAGCGCGGTGCGCTCGGCGGCCATCAGGCTGCGCAGCAGGGGCTCCAGGTCCGCCAGCACCTGCCGGCGCAGCGTCTCCATCTGCCCCGCCGTCACGGCCCCCGCGCCCACGTCGGGGCGGCGGTTGACGGTGGAGGAGTCCACCGGGCCGTAGCGCAGGTAGATCTCCCCCTCGCGCGGGATGGGGATGGTGACGAACGTCTGCGGATCGTCCTCGCTCCGCCGCTCCGTCCGCTGCACCGTGCCGTCGCGGGCCACGTAGACGGTGTCCGGCGTCTCGCGGACGACCGTCTGCGACACGGCGGGGGCGCGGCGGCGGCCGGCGGAGCCCAGGCGGAAGGTGAGCCCCGCGGTAAGCTGCAGGTTGGAGCGCAGGTCGTCGCTCAGCGAGTCGCCGGCCTGGAACAGGTAGCTGCGCGCGGCCGCCATCACCCCAACGCGCCCCAGTTCCAGCCGCGCGCCGCCGCCCAGGATGGCCGCGTCCTTGTCCTCCGGCTGGCTGCCGTCCACGTCCTGAAAGCCGTCCATGAAGTCCACGCGCCCCACCCCGGCCACCAGGAAGGGGGTGATGCCGCGACCGGAGTTCAGGTTGAGCTGCGCCTCGGCGCCGTACGACTGGATGGGGGCCACGCCGTTGTGGTCCTCGTTCAGCCCGCGCCAGTAGAAGCCGCGGATGCCGGCGTAGTCGGCCAGGTCCAGCCCCAGCCGCACGCCGGCGATGTCCTGGTCCTGCACGCGCAGCTCCGCCGCGAACTCCTGCCGGCCCACGAAGAACTCCATGGGCACGGTGGGCCGCTGCGCCGCCGCGGGAAAAGCGGCGAAAAGCACGGCGCCCGCGGCCGCGAGGGCGCGGACGATGGTTGGATTGGTCATGGCTCGGGGAAGGGGTGTGGAGGAGAGGACGGGCCTCGGAAACATGCCGACTACGGCTGCGCACGGCAAGCGGATTCAAAAGAGTGTTGGATTTTTAGCATCTGCGGTATCTTGCGGTGGGTGGTGTCGGCGATTCGGTCCCCACCGCAATTGACTTCCTGAGAGAGGTGCCGCCCCGCAACGTGCCCGTACACTGCACTCTGGCGCCGACCGAAGGACCTCGCCAGCAGAACGAGGGGGGCTGGTTCCGTGCCCTGATCTGGCCCCTGCACGGCCCAGGGGAGGTCCTTCGGTCGCGCGCCGGGTGAGTGCAGACGGCCGGGTCCACGCCGGCGCTCCCTCAGGAAGCCACCGCCTCGTTGTGGATTTGAGAGTGTGTTCATTTGTCTTTCAGAAATACCGAGGATTGATTTCCTGAGGGAGCGCGCCTCCGGAACTTGAAGTTACTCAAGCGGTTGTGCGCGACCGAAGGATCTCGTCTCGGCTATCGCGGGGGTGGCTACGCGGCACTGATTCTGCCCCCAGGTGTTGCCGGCGAGATCCTGCGGTCGGCGCCAAACTGGTTGCGCAGCAGCGGGTCCGGAGCGGCGCCTCCCTCAGCCTCAGGAAATGAACCGGTTCGGCTCATTCTCAAACACACTCTGAGGGTGGGCGACACCTCTCAGCCTCAGGAAGCCAGAGCGCGTGCGGACGGCCAGGAGGTTCAGCAACACGCTCCGAGGACGATCCACATCCACGCGGCCCGGAACCTTGTCCGCCGCACGGGTACAACGGCGTCCGCCGATGCGAAGATTTTAGCATCGTCCCGTCCCGCCCCTATTTCGGGAACACCCGCGGGGCAGTACACTCCCTGCATCGACCACCTTTACCCTGAAAGAGGCAGCAACGATGAAACGCCTCGTTCTGCTGCTGAGCCTGCTGGCGCTTCCGGCCGCCGCGCAGCAGGTCAGCATCCCCCACACCACCTTTACGCTCCCCAACGGGCTGCGGGTGATCGTGGCGGAAGACCACTCCGCGCCGCTGGCCGCGGTGAACGTGTGGTACCACGTGGGCTCCGGGTACGAGCGCCCGGGCCGCACGGGGTTCGCGCACCTGTTCGAGCACATCATGTTCGAGGGAAGCAAGAACGTTCCCGAGGGCGACTTCGACAACTGGCTGGAGGCGGCCGGTGCCCGCAACAACGGCAGCACCAACAACGACCGCACCAACTACTACGAGGTGATGCCCAGCAACGCGGTGGAGCTGGCCCTGTGGCTGGAGGCCGACCGCATGGGCGGGCTGCTGGACGCCATGAGCCCCAGCAAGCTCGAGGGGCAGCGCGGCGTGGTGAAGAACGAGCGACGCCAGAGCTACGAGAACCAGCCGTACGGGCTGCTGTGGGAGGCCGCGCCGCCCCTGCTGTACCCCGCCGGCCACCCGTACTCGTGGACCACGATCGGCTCCATGGCCGACCTGGACGCGGCGCAGCTGGACGACGTGAACCAGTTCTTTCGCACCTATTACGCGCCCAACAACGCCTCCATCGCCATCGTGGGCGACGTGGACCCGGCGCAGGTGCGGCAGTGGGTGGAGCGCTACTTCGGCTGGATTCCCCGCGGCACCCCGGTGCAGCGGCCCTCGATCGCGCAGCCGGCGCTGGCGGCCACCACCTACACCACCCGCGAGGACCGCGTCACCCTTCCGGAGCTGACGATGTTCTGGCGCACGGGCCCCAGGTTCTCGCAGGACGAGGCGGCGCTGAACGCGCTGGTGGCCATCCTTACCGAGGGCAAGAGCTCGCGGCTGTACAAGCGGCTGGTGTACGACGAGCAGGTGGCGGCGTTCACCTACGCCAACAACGACGCCCAGCTGATCTCGGGCGACCTGATGATCCGCATCCGCGCCAAGCCCGACGTGGACCTGGACCGCATCGAAGCCGCCGTGGACGAGGAGATCGCGAAGCTGGCACAGACGGCGCCGTCGCGCGAGGAGCTGGACCGCGTGATCAACGGCCTGGTGACGGGCTTCGTGGGCGCGCTGGAGACGGTGGAGGGCAAGGCCGATCGGCTGAACGACTACCTGTACTACGCGGGGAACCCCGGCTTTTCGGAGCGGGACCTGGCGCGCTACCGCGCGCTCACCCCGGCCGACATCCAGCGCGTGGCCAGACAGTACCTCGCCGGCCGGCCGCACGTGAACATCAGCATCGTGCCGCAGGGCAAGACCGAGCTCGCCGCGCAGGAGAACCAGTGATGAAGCGTACCCTTCTTTCGATCGCGGCCGGCGCGGCCCTGCTGGCCGGGGCCCCCGCGGCCGACGCGCAGCCCTTTCCCACCACGCCGCCGCGTCCCACGGGCGCGCCGCGGGTAGACCTGCCGGAGCCCACGCGCATGCGGCTTCCCAACGGGCTCACCGTGATGTACGTGCGCCAGGCGGAGCTCCCCGTGGTCAGCGCGGTGCTGGTGACGCGTGGCGCCGGCAGCGCGGACGAGCCGGCCGACGCGACGGGGCTGGCCTCGTTTACGGCCAGCATGCTGGACGAGGGCGCCGGCGGCCGCGACGCGCTGGCCCTGGCCGACGCGCTGGACCTGCTGGGCGCGTCGCTCTCCACCGGCTCGGGGACGGACGCGGCGCAGACCAGCCTGTACGTGCTGCGGCAGAACTTTCCCGCGGCGCTGCGCATCATGGCCGACGTGGTGACGCGGCCGGACTTTCCGGAGCGCGAGGTCAACCGCCTGCGCGACGAGCGGCTGACGGCGCTGGCGCGGGCGAAGGACGAGGCCGTCACCATCGCCAACAACGCCTTTGCCTCGCTGGTGTACGGCGCCCAGCACCCGTACGGGCGCACCGCCAACGTGGAGAGCACGCAAGGCCTCGACCGCGGCCGCGTGCAGGGCTTTCACGCCAGCCGCTACCGCCCGGAATCGTCCACGCTCATCCTGGTGGGCGACGTGGACCCGGCCACCATGCAGCCGATGGTCGCGGAGGCGTTCGGCGGGTGGCGCGGGCAGGGCGCGGCGGGTACGATCGGCGAGCCGCCGGCGCCGCCCAGCATCGGGCGGACGGTGGTGTACCTGATCGACAAGCCGGGCGCGGCGCAGTCGGAGATCCGCATCGGGCACCCGGGCGTGCCGCGCAGCAGCCCGGACTACTTTCCGGTGCTGGTGATGAACACCATGCTGGGCGGCACCTTCACCAGCCGGCTGAACACCAACCTGCGCGAGACGCACGGCTGGGCGTACGGCGCCAGCAGCAGCTTTGCGATGCTGCGCGGCGCAGGGCCGTTCACCGCGCGGGCCGGGGTGCAGACCAACGCCACCGACAGCTCGCTGGTGGAGTTCTTTCGCGAGATCAACCGCATCCGCACCGAGGCGGTGACGCCGCAGGAGCTGGACAAGATCAAGAACTTCGTGGCGCTGCGCCTGCCCGACCAGCTGGAGACCACCTCCGCCATGGCCGGCCAGCTGGCGACGCTGGAGACGTACGGCCTGGACGCGTCGTTCTACGACGACTACGTGCAGCGGGTGATGGCGGTCACGGCGGAGGACCTGCGAAGAGTGGCCAACGAATACGTGCGCCCGGACCGCGCGGTGGTGGTCGTGGTGGGCGACCGGCAGGTGGTGGAGGCCGCCGTCCGCGCCGCCGGCGTGGGCCCGGTGGAGATCCGTGAGGTGACGGAGTTCGTGCGGTAGCGAAGTGCGGGAGTGCGTAAGTGCGTAAGTGCGTTAGTGCGGGCGTCGCTGGGTTGAAGCGGCGCCCGCATTGGCTGAAGCCGCCGCAACAACGGCGGAAAGCCCGGCAAACTGCGCGGGGCTTCAACAGATCCTTCGGGTGGGCACTTACGCTCCGTACGGCAGGAGCCGTCCGCGCAGGCGGACATCGCGTCCTCCCAGCCGCGAATTCATTCGCCACGGCGGGGGGCACATCCGCCCCTCGGTAGCGGATGAAGCCGCCGCAAAAACGGCGGAAAGCCCGGCAAACTGCGCGGGGCTTCAACAGATCCTTCGGGTGGGCACTTACGCTCCGTACGGCAGGAGCCGTCCGCGCAGGCGGACATCGCGTCTTCCCAGCCGCGAATTCATTCGCCACGGCGGGGGGCTCATCCGCCCCTCGGTAGCGGATGAACCCTCCGCAACAACGGCGAAAAGCCCCGCAAGCTGCACGGGGCTTCAACCGCGGGGGATTCGTCGGATGATTCCCGGCTGCGGACGCGCGGGGCGCCCGGGGCGCCGCACGCGGCCCGGCCGCCGTGTCCGCGCAGGCGGACAGCGTGACGTGGTTGCCGCGATTTCAATCGCTCTCAAACGGGAGGGTACGCGCCCGGCCGCGGTCGTGAATCTCCATCATCCACCCAGCAAAAGCCTGCGCCGCGCTCCTCACGTGCCCGTGCGAAAGACCCACTCCCGCACTCCCGCACTGACGCACTCACGCACTTCCTGCCCTTGCTGCATTCCCCCGGCAAACCTATTCTACCCAGCTTCATCCGTACCCTCGAACCTGACGCCGCGCACATGCCGGATCCGTTCGCGAGCGGTGGCCCCATGCTGCTGGCCGGCACGGCCAACCGCCCGCTTGCCGATGAGATCGCCCGGGAGCTGGAGTACCCGCTGGGCGAGGTAACCATCAAGAAGTTCGCCGACGGCGAGATCTTCGTCCGCATCGACGAGAACGTCCGCGGACGCGACCTGTTCATCATCCAGAGCACCACCGCGCCGGGCGACAACATCATCGAGCTGCTGCTGCTGATCGATGCCGCCCGCCGCGCCTCGGCCGCACGCATCCACGCGGTGGTGCCGTACTTCGGCTACGCGCGGCAGGACCGCAAGGACCAGCCGCGCGTGGCCATCGGCGCCAAGCTGATGGCCAACATGATCGCGTCGGCCGGCGCCGACCGGGTGCTCTCGATCGACTTTCACCAGCACCAGATCCAGGGGTTCTTCGACATCCCCGTGGACCACCTGTACGCATCGCCCGTCTTTACCCGCTACTTCCGCGAAAAGCACCTCACCAACCTGGTGGTGATCTCGCCCGACGTGGGCTCGGCCAAGATGGCGCGCGGGTTCGCCAAGCGGCTGGACGCCACGATGGGCATCATCGACAAGCGCCGCCCCGCCGCCAACGTGGCCGAGGTGATGAACGTGATCGGCGAGGTGGAGGGCAAGGACTGCCTTCTCTCCGACGACATGATCGACACCGCGGGGACGATGGCCGAGGCGGCGCACGCGCTCAAGAACCTGGGCGCCAACGACATCTACGCCTGCGCCACCCACGCGCTGCTCTCCGGCCCGGCCGTGGAGCGGCTCTCCAGCGCGCCGTTCAAGGAGATCGTGGTCACCGACACGGTGCCGGTGCCGCAGGAAAAGCGCTTTCCGGGGCTCACCGTTCTTTCGGTGGGCGAGCTGATCGGGCGCGCGATTCGCTATACGCACATCAACGAGTCGGTGAGCTCGCTGTTCGAGTAGGCTGTTCAGGTCGGGTCGGGATGTGATGACGCGGAGCGGGACTGCCGGTGGCCGGATGGCCAGCGGGGCCGCTCCCGCAGACCGGAGGTACCAGATGGCTTCGTCCGCTACGTTGAAGGCCGTGCTCCGTTCGAGCGCAGGCAAGGGCACCGCGCGCAAGCTGCGCGCGGCGGGACAGGTTCCCGCCGTGCTTTATGGTCATGGAGAAAAGCCGCGCCCGCTGGCGGTGAACGCGCACGACCTGGGGCTGCTGATCGCCTCGGTGAACGTGGAGAACACGCTCGTACGCCTGGACATCGACGGCGAGGGGATGCAGGACGTGCTGCTGCGCGAGGTGCAGATGCACGCCTACAAGCCCGAGGCGCTGCACGTGGACTTCTTTCACGTGAACGCCAAGGAGACCCTGCACGTAAAGATCCCGGTGCGGCTCACGGGTACGCCGGTGGGAGTGCACACGGACGGCGGCATCCTGGACCACGTGCTGTACGACCTTGACGTGGAGTGCCTGCCCGGCAACATCCCCGACGGGGTGGAGATCGACGTGAGCAACCTGGCGCTTGGCGAGTCCGTGCGCGTGGGCGACATCCCGGCGCGCGAGGGCGTCAAGTTCCTGCAGGACGCGGAGCTGGCCATCGCGTCGGTGGTGAGCTCGGCCCGCGGCGAGTCCGAGGCGGCCGAGGACGAGACCCCGCCGGAGCCCGAGGTCCTCAAGGCCCGCAAGGGCGACGAGGACTGATCCGCGGCGTGCTGGAGCGCCTTCGGGCGCTCCTTTCCGCGAATCGGGGAGACGAAGACGTGGCCGGGGCCAAGGTGATCGTGGGGCTGGGAAACCCCGGCCGCGAGTACGAGAACACGCGTCACAACGCGGGATGGTGGCTTCTGGATGCCCTGGCGCAGAGCTGGGGCATCCCGAAGTTCCGCGCGGAGAAGAACCAGGCGAACGCCACCACCCGGGTGGAGCCGTTCCAGGTTCGGCTCATCAAGCCGCTGACGTACATGAACCGCAGCGGCAGCGTTCTGGTGCCGCTCAAGCGGATGGGCGCGATGGACCTGACCCGCGACCTGCTGGTGGTGGTGGACGACGTGGCGCTGGACCCCGGCCGCGCGCGCTTTCGCCCCAGCGGCAGCGCGGGCGGCCACAACGGGCTCAAGAGCATCGAGCAGATGCTGGGCACCCGCGACTACCCCCGCCTGCGCATCGGCGTGGGGCAGAAGCCGCCCCAGGCGGACCTGGCGGACTGGGTGCTCTCGCCCATGCCGCGCGCGGACCGCAAGGCCATCGAGGAGCGCTTTCCCGACCTCATCCGCGGCGTGGAGATCTGGATGCGCGACGGCATCGAGGCCGCGATGGATGCGTGCAACAACTGAGTGCGTGAGTGCGTGAGTGCGTGAGTGCGTTAGTGCGTTAGTGGTTCGATAGGTTCCTCTGGTTGCGGACGCGCAGGCGCATGGGACGCCGCACACGGCCGGGCCGCCGAGTCCACGAAGGTGCCACGAAGGTGGACTTTGTGATGTTGTAGCGGCGAATTCATTCGCTCCTGCAGGCGGATGGCAGGTTGCCGGCTCGGATTCGCGATCCCTCGTCCGCTCCTGGAGGCGGACGGCACGATGTCCAGCCGTAGCGCCGTACTGACGCACTCACGCACTCACGCACTAACGCACTTTCTTCTCTTCACTTAGACCCTCCGGATCCGCGTTCGCCCGGCGCGGCATCTACTCTCCCGGCCCACTTCCTGCCTGTGGGGCGCGCCCGTGGACCTGACTCTCCTTACCGACTGGCTCTGGACCCTGGGCCTGCTGGGGCTCGGCGTCACCTTCTTCATCTGGGACCGGCTGCGCAAGCTGCCCCCGGGGAACGAGGTGATGCGCGCGCTCGCCGCGCAGATCCAGTCCGGCGCGCTGGCCTTTGCCCGGCGCGTGGGCGTGGTGCTGGCGGTGTTCGTCGCCGCCGCCGCGCTCCTCCTCTTCCTGGCCGCCGGGATGCGGACGGCGGGCGCGTTCGTGGGCGGGGCGCTGTGCGCCATGCTGGCGGCGTTCTCCGGCCTTTTTGCCGCGGTGCGGGCCAACGTGCGCACGGCGGAGGCGGCGCGGTACCCCGGGCTTCCCGCGGCGCTGCGGACGGCGTTCAGCGGCGGCGCGGTGGCGGGGCTGGCGGTCGCGTCGCTGGCGGTGCTGGGGACGGGGCTGCTCTTTCTGATGGGCATCCGCCGGCCGGGCGTCTACGAGGAGATCCGCTTTCGCGAGTTCGCCGAGATCGTCAGCGGCTTCGCCATGGGGGCCAGCAGCATCGCCCTCTTTGCCCGCGTGGGCGGCGGCATCTTCAGCAAGGCCGCCGACATGGGGGCGGACCTGGTCGGCAAGGTGGAGACGGAGATCCCCGAGGACGACGCCCGCAACCCGGCCACCATCGCCGACCTGGTGGGTGACTGCGCGGGCGATACGGCGGGGATGGGCGCCGACCTGTTCGAAAGCTGCGTCGCGGCCGTCATCGCCACCATCGCGGTGGGGATGACGGAGGCCACGCTGGGCGGATACGAGAACCGCATCGCCGCCGTCTCCCTTCCCCTCTTCGCCATCACCGTGGGGCTGATCGCCTCGCTGGCCGGCGTCTTCGTCCTCCGCTACCTGAAGCCGGAAAAGCCCGCGCAGGCGCTGCGGATGGTGCAGCTGGCCTCCGCGGCGCTCTTTCTGTTGATCATGCTGGGCGTGGTGTACGCGCTGGGCTTCGACATGGCGGACGAGGCCACGGGGCGCGTCTACGGCTACTTCGGCCCGTTCTGGGCGCTGCTGGCCGGCTCGCTGGCGGGGGTGGCGGTGGGGGCGGTGACGGCGGCGTTCACGGGGCCCGCGGCGGCGCGGCGCATCGCGGAGGCCTCGGCGACGGGGCCGGCGGCCAACGTGCTGGCCGGGATCTCCGCCGGCTTCCAGTCGTCCGTCCCCGCGCTGCTGGTGGTGTGCGCGGCCATCGGCGTGTCGTACGCCGTCTCCGGGCTGTACGGGATCGCCGTGGCGGCCGTGGGGATGCTGGCGACGGTGGGGATCACCATGACGGTGCACGCGTTCGGCCCCATCGCCGACAACGCGGGCGGCATCGTGCAGCTGGGACACCTGGGCCCGGACGCGCGGCGGGTGACGGACACGCTGCACACGGCGGGGAAGGAATCGGGCTCCATCATCACCGCCTTCTCCATCTGCTCGGCGGCGCTCACGGCCATCGCGCTGTACGCGGCGTACGCGTCGTGGGTGGGGCTCGCGGGGATCAACCTGATCGATCCCGTGGTCGTGATCGGCTTCCTGATCGGCGGCGCGATCCCCTTTGCCGTCGCGGCGCTGACCATTACGTCGGTCACCAAGGCGGCGGGGGCGGTGATCGCGGAGGTGCGGCGGCAGTTCACCGAGACGCCGGGGATCATGGAGGGCACCGTGGCGCCCGACTCCAACCGGACGGTGGACGTGGCCACCCGCTACGCGCTTCGGGAGATGATCGCGCCGGGCGTGCTGGCGGTGGTGGCGCCGGTGGCGGTGGGCGCGGGGCTGGGGGTGGAGGCGCTGGGCGGGATGCTGGCCGGCGCCACGGTGACGGGGGTGCTGCTGGCGCTGTTCATGGCCAACGCCGGGAGCGCGTGGGACATGGCGCGGCAGCAGGTCGAGACGGCGCTGGCCGGCGGCGGACGCGGCAGCGACGCGCACCGCGCCGCCATCGTGGGCGACAGCATCGGCGACCCCTTCAAGGACACCGCCGGCCCGTCGATGAACATCCTGATCAAGCTGATGAGCCTGGTCTCGCTGGCGCTGGTCCCCTGGCTGCTGAGCCTTCCCATCAACCGCGGCGCCGGCACCCGCCAGGTGCTGGACCCGGAGAACATGGAAGCCCTGCGGCAGATCGTGTCGGCGCTGCTGGGCTGAGATGCGCCGCGCCTGCCGTCTTTCCGCCCTCGCGGCCCTGGCCGTTACGCTGGCTGCCGCACCCGGCGCTGCCCAGGCGCCGGCCGATCCGCCGCCCGCGCTTCGCCTGCAGCCGCTGCCCGCGGAGCTGACGCCGGAGGCTCCCGCCTCACCTTCCGTAGAACTCCGCGCGCGCTCCGGGCGTCCGGTCTGGCTGCTGCCGCTGGCGGGGCTGGTCGCCGGGGCCTTCCTCTACCCCATGCTGGTGGACGGCGGCTGTGACGATACGGACTGCATGCTCTACATCCCCGAGCCGGTGACGGGCGGGATCATCGGTTTGCTGGGCGGGATCCTGGTTGAGGTGTTGCTCATGGCCGTCGGCGACGCGGACGACGACGATCCCGGAGTGGCAGCCTCGCCGGGCTGATCGCATACTGTGATGCAGTCGGTCTTCGGCACCGATTCGTCGTGTCGTCAGGACTCCGGCGGCTTCACGCAAGGGCGCGCAGAAGAATAGATGAGGGCGCAGAGGCCGGGTCAGCCTTGCGCCCTCCTGTTTGTCTCTGCGCTGTCGGCGTGAAACGCTGTCGCGGACTGCGCTGGGAGGTGGCGGTGTTCGCCGCCAGCGGCGGGATCACGTGATCTCCAACTCATATCGGTCGAGCGTGGGGCCAATCACCGCACCATCTCCCAGCCACTCCGGCTTGTGCGGCGCCTCCAACTTGTTCTGCGCGCGGTCGAACAGCCCCCAGCAGAGCAGGCTGGTGTCCCAGCGGGATCGGTACTGCACCCCATCCACGGCCATAGGGGACTGGGAGAGGTCCAGCATCATCCGCTGGCAGTCGCCATAATCCGCGGTGTGCGCCTGTTCCGCCCCAATTCCGAGCTTCGCCAGCCCGGGACCTTCGAACTGCAGAAGCTTTACCGGCTCGCGGAGTGCGACGGTGGACGCTGCGCGCGCTTCGAGGTCGGCCCGGTCCAACAGCCTCCGAGAGCCGCGGACCAACGATTCCAGCATGGCCACGCCGAGCGACTCTCCAAAATAGCAGATCCCGAACTCGCCGGTCGGCGCATCGAAGCGGCCTCGCGGCGGCGTGCCCGCGGCCGGCCCGAACCACAGCGCACCGTGCTCCCTGCGATGCACCCGCCAGAGAACGGTGCCGCGGGGAAGCGTGATGGTCGGAATACGCCTGGGAAGAACGATCGGCATCAGGCAGCGATGTGCTCTCCATAGCTGCCCACCCGGTGCAGCACGTCGGCACGCACCGCGGAATCGTCCAGCCGGTCGAGTAGCGTGGGCCCCCCTTCCTCGGCAACGTCGTCCAGAAGAATCGACAGGAGCACCCACGGGTTCATCTCCGGGGCCGCCCGCACCACTTCTGCGACGCCTTCGCGAACCACTCCGTCCGTAAACTGGCGTGCTGGGAAGCCCCACTCGCCTCCGGAAAGCGGAACCGCAAGGATGGAGTGGTGCCGGTTCTTCCGTTGATTGACTGCCGAGACGGTGACGCCCAGCAACTCCGCGACCTGTGCCGACGAAAGTACACCGCCGGCACGCTGGATCATCTCCTGCTTGCGCGCGGCGCCGCGCGCCAACGCGCGAGTCCAGGCAGACTCACCCTCCAACCCTGCCTCGGGAACGGCACTGATGATCTGCGCAATGGTAGCTGCCGCTGTTGGCGCCTCCACGGCCCGAAGAAGATCCGGCATCGTCATCCGTCCCAACGAGGCATGGATGGTACTCTCTACTCGCCGGAGTAATGAGGCCTCGATAGACTGACGGAGAGTACCCGTACTTCGTTGCGGAGAGCTGTCTCTGACGGTCTCGGACTCAGTTTTTCCTCTGAAGTGAACCGATTCACCTCGAAGCTCTTCTTCCCGTTCTGTTGCTTGCAATAAGTAATCGGAGTTTTCCTGATACTCCAACGTCGGAGGAGTAGCCTCACGTTGAACCGCGTTGTGCAACTCGGCTAGTTCTCTATGGCGCATCCAGTCGATCGCCAGATTAGTGGCGATCTTAAAGATCCAGCTGCTGAATTTGTACTTCGGATCATAGCGGTCAATATTGTTGAACACGCGCATGAACGTTTCTTGCGCCAAGTCCTCGGCAGCCTCCCTATCGCGGACCATTCGGTAGATAATGGAGAACACAGGGCGCTGAAAACGCCCTAGCAGCTCACGGAACGCCTTCTCACTACCCTGCTGGGCATGAGTAACGAGTTCGTGGTCGGAGATCGGAACGGTTCGCTCGGACAGCGCAGCGTGCTTGCCAAAATCGGCACGCTCCGGCGCCCTGGCGTCCGAGATGACCTCATCGACCTTTGCTGCTGATGTGTTTCTAGCCATACTTGGTTGCAGTGCTTGCAAGTGCGCGCGTCGTCGCTCGCGTGCAATCTAACTCCGCGAGGGGCATGATATCAACAAGGTACTGGAGCAACTGGAACAAGTAACGCCGGATTGGAGATGCTGGTGGCCAGGTTGACTGCATCCGCCGATACCGCTACGTTTTCCGCACGGCCGGGCCCCTGGTGGGAGCCCGGCTCCTTCGTTTTTGGACGATACTGAATCTCGGTCTGTCGATATGCTCAAGCTGGGGATCGTAGGGCTGCCGAACGTGGGCAAGTCAACGCTGTTCAACGCGCTCACCGCGGCGGGCGCGGACGCGGCCAACTACCCGTTCTGCACCGTGGAGCCGAACGTGGGGATGGTGGAGGTGCCGGACCCGCGCGTGGACCTGCTCGCGGAGAAGGTGCAGCCGCAGCGCGTGCTGCGCGCCACCGTGCAGTTCGTCGACATCGCCGGGCTGGTGAAGGGCGCGTCGGAGGGCGAGGGGCTGGGCAACCAGTTCCTGGCCAACATCCGCGAGACCGACGCCGTCGTGCACGTGGTCCGCTGCTTCGACGACCCCGACGTGGTGCACGTGATGGGCGAGGTAGACCCCGTGCGCGACCGCGAGGTCATCAACCTGGAGCTGGCGCTGGCGGACCTGGGGCTGGTGGAGAAGCGGCTGGAGAAGGCCCGCAAGTCCGCGCGCGGCAACGACAAGGAGGCGCTGGCGGAGCTGGGGCTTCTCGAGCGCCTGGTGGAAACGCTGGGTTCGGGTTTCGCCGCGCGGACCGTGCAGGCGAACGACGACGAGCAGCGCATCCTGCGCTCGTACAACCTGCTGACGGCCAAGCCGGTGCTCTACCTGGCCAACGTCTCCGAAGACGACCTGCCGGAGGGCGACAACCCGCACGTCCGCGCGCTGCGGGCCGCGGTGCAGGAGAGCGGCGAGACCGCCGAGATCATCCCCATCAGCAGCAAGATCGAGAGCGAGCTGGCGGAGCTGCCCGACGAGGAGAAGAAGGAGTTCCTGGAGTCGCTGGGGATCACGGAGCCCGGCCTGCACACGCTCATCCGTGCCGGCTACCGGCTGCTGGGGCTGCAGGTGTACTTCACGGCCGGCGAAAAGGAAGTGCGCGCCTGGGAGATCCCGGTGGGCGCGAAGGCGCCGGAGGCCGCCGGCGTCATCCACAGCGACTTCGAGCGCGGCTTCATCCGCGCCGAGACGGTGGCGTTCGCGGACTTCGAGAAGCTGGGGAGCGTAAAGGCCGCGCGCGAGCAGGGGCTTATGCGCTCCGAGGGCAAGGAGTACGTGGTCAAGGACGGCGACATCCTGCTCTTCCGCTTCAACGTCTGATCCGCAGGACCGTGCGGCAGCCTGCCGTACGGTCCCGCTCCTCTCCAGCCTCCCCTCCCATGTGGCTGCTCATCCTGGTCGTCGTGGGAATCTTCTACCTGTGGTCGCCGATCGTCTTCTGGGCGACGCACCGCATTCCCATCATCCCCATGCGGCGCCTGGCGCGTGACCATGCTCCGGAGCCGGTCGTGCGAGCGATCCCCGAGTGGGAGGCGGCGCTTGCCGGGGCCGGCTTCTCGCTCTTTGCGCTGCACGAGCTGGCGGTGGAACGCATCTCGGCGTACCGCAGCGCCGGTCGTACCGCGCACGTGCTGCACCTGGTGAACCGCTCCACGGGCGTGCACGGGGTGGACTACCTGACGCCCAATCAGCGCTGGCAGGTATTCGATACGCGCTTTGCGGATGGGCACGAGGTCATCACCAGCAACTTCGGGATGCCCGAGACCTTCCCGGATCCGCGGGTGCACACGCTGCGGATGCCCGGCGAGCGCGACCTGGCGCGGCTGTACGCGCTGCATCTGGCGCACGTCCGCCATGTGACGGGGGCGGAGGCCAGCGGCTTTCTTCCCGATGAGCGCGGGCTGCTGGACTACGTCGCCGACCGCGAGCGCAGGCTGCTGGAGCGGCAGCGCGAGCTGGGGGTGATGACGAGCAGGAACGACGTGTATCGTCCCACGCTGCGGGGCGCGTTCCAGACCGTCTGGGCCTACCTCCCCCCGATGCGGTGGATCCGCGGCGCGCGGCACGCCCGCCTGGTGCGGGCGCTGAAAGCGCGGGTGGAGGACCAGACGCCCGCGTGATCTCGCCGGTGGATCCAGACCTGTGCGCCACGATCGAGACGGGGCCGTTCGCGAGATGCGGGCGGCCCCGTTTGCGTATCCAGCGTATACCAGATCTGGAAAAATATGACTTCCTGAGGGAGCGCACGCGCAGATTCTGCCGCCCGCACTCACTCCGGTGCGCGACCGAAGGACCTCCTCTCGGCTGCGCAGGGGCCGGATCAGGAGGCGGCACCAGCCCCTTCGTTCTGCTGGCGAGGTCCTTCGGTCGGCGCGCCGGGTTCCCGTCAAGGCTGATGTGCCGTCCGCCTGCAGGAGCGAATGAATTCGCCGCTACGACATCGCAAAGTCCACCTGCGCGGCACCTGCGCGGACTCGGCGGCCCGGCGGCATGTGGCGTCCCACGCGCCTGCGCGTCCGCAACCCGCGGCGGCCGCCTGCATCTACCCGCTCCCCCTCCGCCGGGCTATCTTCGCGCATCCACCCGAATCGAGACGAGATGATGCCGAAGATGCGCAGGATCCTGCTCCTGATCGCGCTGACGATGACGGCCGCCGCGCCCGCCGCCGCGCAGCAGGCGAGGCCGGTGGACTGGGAGGCGCTGCGCGGCGAGGCGGTGCAGATCCTCTCGGAGTACATCCGCATCAACACCACCAACGCGCCGGGCAACGAAAAGGCGGGCGCGGAGTACCTGGCGCGCATCCTGGAGCGCGAGGGGATCGAGGCGCAGATCCTGGACGAGGAGGTGCTGGGGGCCGGCCGCGCCAACCTGTACGCCCGGCTGCGCGGCGACGGATCGAAGCGCGCGATCGCGCTCGTGCACCACATGGACGTGGTGCCGGCGTCGCCGCAGCACTGGACGGTGGACCCGTTCTCGGGGCTGGTGCGCGACGGGTACGTGTGGGGGCGCGGCGCCATCGACATGAAGGGCGACGGCGTGGCGCACCTGCTGGCGATGATCGCCCTCAAGCGCAGCGGCGTGCGCCTCACGCGCGACATCGTCTACATCGCCAACGCGGACGAGGAGCTGGGCTCCACGGGCGCGGTGGCGTTCGTGGACCGGCACCCGGACCTGCTGCGCGACGTGGAGTACCTGATCACCGAGGGCGGCGACATCCCCATCGAGAACGGGCGGCTGCAGTTCTACGGCGTGGGCGTGGCGGAGAAGCGGACCTTCTGGCAGCGGCTGCGCGTGGCCGGCACGCCCAGCCACGCGTCGCGTCCCACGCGCGAGAACCCGGTGCCGCGGCTGGTGGCGGCGCTGGCCCGCATCGCGCAGCACGAGACGCCGCTGGAGGTTACGGCGGGGGTGGACAAGTACTTCCGCGACATCTCGCGCAACTACCAGGGCCCGCAGCGCGCCTGGCTGGCGGACGTGCGCACCGCGCTGGCGGACCCGGCGGCGCGCGAGTGGATCCTGAGCGACGTCTACTGGAACGCCATCCTGCGCAACACCATTTCGCTCACGGTGGTGACCGGGTCCAACAAGACCAACGTGATCCCCGCCGAAGCCGTCGCCGAGATCGACATCCGCCTGCTGCCGACGGCCAATCCGGATTCGGTGCTGGCCACGCTCAAGGCGATCGCCGCGGATTCGGCGATCACCTGGCAGACCATCATGGCGCCCAAGACGCCGCTGGAGAACCCGGTGGATACGGAGCTGTTCCGCGCCATCGAGCGCGCCGCGCACGACCGCGACCCCGGCGCGCTGGTGACCACGCCCATGTTCACCGCCGCCAGCGACCGCCCCACGTACCGCAAGCTGGGCATCGTCACCTATGGCCTGGACCCGTTCAAGGTGGAGTCCAGCGAGCACCAGAAGATGATGCACGGCAACGACGAGCGCATCAGCATCGAGAACCTGGGCTGGGGCACGCGGTTCATCTACGACATCCTGCTGTACGCGCAGTAAGGAAGTGCGTGAGTGCGTTAGTGCGGGAGTGCGTGAGTGGGAGATAGCTACGGAGGGCCCGTCCGCGACGATGCGGACGGGCCCATTGGGATGCAGGTCCTCAGGTGGATCAGAACCTGACCGGCGCAAGCATCGTGGCGGTGGATGGACGGACCGCAACAATCTCGGTGTGGACGGCGGGAAGTCCGTTCCGAAGCGCGTCCATCGCACGGGCGAGCCTTTTTACCATATCCACTTCATCATGCTCGGGCTCGTAGACGGACTGGTGCCGCGTCAGCCGAAGAGCATCGAACCTGCGCCCACAGTCGGCCATCGTGGAATTCAGCTTCTGTACCGCGTAGAAGGTCATGTAGTGATTGCTCGTTCCCCGCACTTTCAGGTTGTGCGCGGCAAGCACCGCCAGCGACGCCTGCAGCGCAGCCGTGTACGCCATCAGGTAGGCGCCGTCCGTGGACAGCGCATCGGCTTGTGCGTCGGCCAACGAAGCCATTGCCTTGGTCCAATAGCCGGCAACCTGCTCGTCGTCGAAGGATTCGCGAATCAGGCCACGATCCTGTACCAGCCGCTCTATCTCGGCGTTGCTCACGCGGCACCCCCGGCGACAAGTTCTAGTACAGCGTCACTGCCCACCAGCCACTCCTTCGGCCCGGCGAGAACCGAGCGCAGAAAGCCGCCGAGGCGCCGACTCTCGAGCTTTTCGCGTGTGTACCGGGTGACGTTCACCTCGTGACCGAGCAGGATCGCTGCTTCCGAGGTGCCAGCGGCCAGCGCGAGCTCCGGACCGGCTTCCCACAGGTCCTCACCCAGCGCGAACACGTCGATGTCGCTATGCTCGTCCATCTCTCCACGCGCGAACGACCCGTAGATGAAGGCGGCGTCGATGCCTGGAACCTCCGAAAGGGCAGTACGCAGCAAGGCCTTGGGCTCCGCGAACTCACGGACGAGGTCGCGGAACACGGACCAGCGTGGATGATCCGCCACGCGTTGGAATCTCACCAGTCTCCCATCACGCTCGCGCTGGATCATTCCCAACTGGTCCAGCCGCGCCAGCTCGTGCTGCAGTGACCGGCTGGCGATGCCGGTCGCACGTTGAAGCGCCCGGAAGTGCGGTTCGCCGTCCGGATGCAGGATGAAGTACATGATCAGGTGCGCCAGCGCGCTGGACGCCAGCACCCTCGCCAGGGGATCGTCAGACCCGGAGCGGAAGGAAGGAGATCGGGATGTCATGCACTAAAATGTAGTGCAATACATGGCGGCGAGCAATCCGCAGCAGAACGGGCCGCCCGCGACCAGGCGGACGGCCCCGTGTTCAACCACCGGCCACGCCGTTCAGGTCTTCGATGCGGTGGCGCCGGAGGCGATGGAGGAGACGGAGATCTGCCGGGGAATGGCGGACTGCGCGGATGGCCTGGTGGTTGTATTCAGGAGACGGGGAGTGGAGATTGCGCGGCTCCCGAATCACCCTTTCCTCCAGGACGACGGAATGAGCGACGAGAACGGCGTGGGGCAGCCGCTGGACCTGCTGCTGCGCCTGCTGGATCTGGAGCGGCTGGAGCTGAACCTGTTCCGCGGGCAGAACCGCGACATCGGCTCGGGGCGGGTGTTCGGGGGACAGGTGCTGGCGCAGTCGCTGGTGGCGGCGGGACGCACGGTGGAGGGGCGGCAGGCGCACTCGCTGCACGGATACTTCATGCTGCCGGGCGACGTGCGGACGCCCATCGTCTACCAGGTGGACCGCATCCGCGACGGGCGCAGCTTCACCACGCGGCGCGTGCTGGCCATCCAGGAGGGGCGCGAGATCTTCTCCATGCTCTGCTCCTTTCACGTGGAAGAGCAGGGGATCGAGCACGGCGCCGCGCTGCCGGACGTGCCGCCGCCGGAGGAGCTGCCGCGCGAGCTGGACCTGGTGCGCGCGATGGCGGAGCGCATCCCCGAGCCCGTCCGCGAGGTGTACACGCAGGACCGGCCCATCGACTTCCGCCCCTTTGCGCCGATCGATCCCTTCGCGCCGCAGGTGCAGCCGCCGGTAAAGCACGTCTGGTTCCGCGCGGACGGGACGATGCCCGACGAGCCGGTCCTGCACCAGGCGGTGCTGGCGTACGCGTCGGACTACGGCCTGCTGGGCACGGCGCTGCTGCCGCACGGCCTGTCGTTCCTGATGCGCCGCGTGCAGGCCGCCAGCCTGGACCACGCCGTGTGGTTCCACCGCGATTTTCGCGTGGACGACTGGCTGCTCTACGGCACCGACGCCCCCGCCGCCGCCGGCGCCCGCGGCTTTACCCGCGGCTCCATCTTCACCCGCGACGGGACGATGGTCGCCTCTACCGCGCAGGAGGGCCTGCTGCGCCTGGTCGCGAAGAAGACGGCGGACGGAGGCGGCTGAGGCGAACTCCCGACCCGAAGGCGCGGCGCGGACGGCGGGCGCCCCCCTCCCCGACCCGTCCCACAACCTGCGTTGGGGAGGGAGAACGGCAGGAAAACCGTCGTAGCGGGATCGAATTCTCCCCTTTCTCCCGCGCAGCGGGGGAGAGGGGCCGGGGGCGGGGCCGGGGGAGAGGGGGCGCGTCGGGCGCCAGTTCGAGGTGGTTCGAAGCGCCGCGATCCCGCGGCGGCAACGCCCGCGGCAACGCCCCCAGCGAAAATGGTACTCCTGCGCCATCACCCGTTCACCCGTTCACCCGCTCACCCGTTCACCCGTTCACCGCAAGCGGTTGCACGATCGGGCTTCACCCGCTATAATCTCCTGCTCCCCCGGAAACGGGGGAGCCTTGTTTTCATCCTGCTCCGCGCGCACCGGCGCGGGGCCTCATGTCCAAAGGACAGGTGACCTTTGAGGGACTACGAGATCGTGTACATCTTCGCCCCTTCGCTGGAAGAGGCGCAGGTGACCGAGAAGCTCGACCGCTACCACGGGCTGCTTACGGGCACCAACGGCGGCGAGATCACGGCGACGGACCACTGGGGCCGCCGCCAGCTGGCGTACGAGGTGGAGCGCCAGACCAGCGGCTACTACGTGGTGGAGCACTTTCGCGCGCCCGGTGAGGCGCTACCCGAGTTCGAGCGCGCGCTCAAGCTGGACGACGACGTCCTGCGGTACCTGGTGGTGGTGAACGAGGGCGACCTGCCCACGACGCCCATCCCGCCGGTGGAGAAGCGCGAAGACGAGTCCGACGAAGAAGGGGAGGGCTGAGCCATGCGCGGAGGACGAAAGACCTGCCCCATGTGCGAGGGCGCGGTCCGGAACGTGGACTACAAGGACGAGAAGACGCTCGGCCGCTTCATCACCGAGCGCGGCAAGATCCTGCCGCGGCGCATCAGCGGCATGTGCGCCCGGCACCAGCGGCAGGTGGGCACCGCCATCAAGCGCGGACGCTTCCTGGCCCTGCTGCCGTACATCGCCGGCCACGAGAGCTGAGGAGATAACATCATGCAGGTCATCCTCAGGGACCGTATCGAGAACCTGGGCGACGCGGGCGACGTGGTCGACGTGAAGCCCGGCTACGGCCGCAACTACCTGATCCCCAAGGGTCTGGCGTACGAGGCCTCGCCGGCCAACGTGCGCCGCATGGAGGCCGAGCGCGCGGCCCAGGGCCGCAAGGAGGCCGAAACGCTGGGCGAGGCGCGCAAGCAGGCCAGCGCCCTCGAAGGCGTGTCGCTCACCTTCAACGCCCGCGCGGGCCAGGAAGGCAAGCTCTTCGGCTCCATCACCAACGGCGACATCGCCGACAAGCTGGCGGAGCAGGGGATCCAGATCGACCGCCGCCAGATCGAGCTGGAAGAGCCCATCAAGTCGCTGGGCGTTCACAGCGTCCCCGTGCGCCTGCACACGCAGGTGCGCCCGGAGATCAAGGTCTGGGTCATCGCCGAGGAGTAGTTCTCCGGCGGGACTCCGGCACGACGGGCGAGGGGGCGGCTTTCCGGTGCGGAGGCCGCCCCTTCACGCGCGCGGTGGGTGCGCACCGGCACCCGACTTGCCCGCGTGGGCGCCGGGCCGCAAGTTGCGGCGCAGGGCGCTTTCGCGTCACAGCGACGGACTTTTCGGACAGGATCGGATGACTGACACTACCCCCGCAACCGGGGTCAAGGACCTGCCGGACGAGGTGGCCCGCGCCGTGGAGCTGCTCTTCGACCGCAAGGCCAACGACGTGGTGGTGATGGACCTGCGCAAGATCAGCAGCGCCACCGACTTCTTTCTCATCGCCAGCGGCACCAGCGACACGCACGTGGCCGCCATCGCCGACCACGTGGTCGACGAGCTCAAGCAGACCGGCACGCGGCCGCTGAACGTGGAGGGCGAGCGCGGCGGACGGTGGATCCTGGTCGACTACTTCAGCTTCGTGGTGCACGTCTTTCACCCCGCGGCGCGCGAGTTCTACCAGCTGGAGCGCCTGTGGGGCGACGCGCCCATCCACAGGCTGCAGCCGCAGATCGCCTGACCCGTCGGCCAGCTCCTCACAGCCGGAGCCTTCGGCAGCTGCGAGCGGCGGGGTCGGGCGTGCCCCTCCGCTGCGCTCCGGGTCGGGCTGCGCGCGCCGTAGGGCACGATACGACCGTGCCCAACGGCGCCGAGCCCCCGGCGCTCGCCGTCTCCGCGCGCTTCCGCGGCGCTCCTGCATGCGCGCCGTGTTCTCGGCCCTGCGGGCGCGCATCCCTCACGCAGATTCATCCCATCGCGTCGCCCGATCCGCGGCCGTCCCGAAAGCCGGATCGCGCGCCGCGACCCCACGCGGCCGGCGCTCGGCCAGCGGCTCGTGACCTTTCGCGCGGCCGGCCGGGTCCCGCCCGTCCCCTCGAAACGCGTTCTGCACTCCACCGTACGGTGCGGCTCGCCTCGCGCCCTCAGGCCCGGAATATTACTTTCCCGGGCACGCGTACCGCGCCGACCCGCACACTGGACGAAAGCACGATGGCCGAGGCCACCCTTCTGCGCACCCCCCTTCACGGCGAGCACGCCGCGCTGGGCGCCAAGCTGGTACCGTTCGCCGGGTACGAGATGCCGGTGCAGTACCCCACCGGCATCACCGCCGAGCACCACGCCGTCCGCCGCGCCGCCGGCCTGTTCGACGTGTCGCACATGGGCGAGCTCACGGTGCGCGGCGACCGGGCGATGGACTTCGTCCAGTACGTCACCACCAACGACGTGTCCAAGGTGGAGGTGGGGCAGGCGCAGTACGGCACGCTGCTGAACCACGACGGCAAGCTGCTGGACGACCTGATCGTCTACCGCTACCCGGACCACTGGATGCTGGTGGTCAACGGCAGCAACAAGGACAAGGACCTGCGCTGGATCCGGCAGTTCACGGACCGGTTCGGCGTGGAGCTGGTGGACCGCACGGACGACATCGCCCTCCTGGCGCTGCAGGGGCCCAGGGCGCAGGAGATCCTGGCCCGGCTGACGGACGCGGACCTGGTCGCCATCCGCTACTACCGCTTTGCCGAGGGCACCGTGGACGGCGTCGCCGCCACCATCAGCCGCACCGGCTACACGGGCGAGGACGGCTTCGAGCTGTACGTCCCCGCGGCGGATGCCTCGCGGCTCTGGCGGCGTCTGCTGGAGGTGGGGAAGGACGACGGGCTGGTCCCCGCCGGCCTGGGCTGCCGCGACTCGCTGCGGCTGGAGATGGGCTACGCGCTGTACGGCAACGACCTGGACGAGGACACCACGCCGCTGGAGGCGGGGCTCGGCTGGGTGGTGAAGCTGGACAAGGGCGACTTCGTGGGGCGTGACGCCCTGGCCCGCCAGAAGGAGCAGGGGATCGCGCGCAAGCTGGTGGGCTTTCGCCTCAAGGAGCGCGGCTTTCCCCGCCACGGCTATCCCGTGAGCGTGGACGGCGCGGAGTCCGGCGTGGTGACCAGCGGCGTGCTGAGCCCCACGCTGGGCGAGGGCGTGGGGATGGCGTACGTCCCCGCCGCCGCGAGCAAGCCGGGGACGGAGATCGGCATCGTCATCCGCGGCGCCGCCGTCCCCGCCGAGGTCGTGCGCCCGCCGTTCCACAAGAACGGCACGGTCAGGAAGGACTAGCGCGAGGGACGGGCGTCCCCTTCCCCGGCCTCCCTCACAAACGGCGTGGGAGGGAGAACGGCGGAAGGCTCCTCGAAGCGGGATCGAATTCTCCCCTTTCTCCCGTGCAGCGGGGGAGAGGGGCCGGGGAGAGGGGCCGCTTCGGGCGCCAGCTGGTTGCAGGTCGTCGAGCTTCGATCCATCGGCATCCATCGCCAGCACCACAGTCACACCAGAGAGAAGCAACGTTGGCGGAAGCGGTACTCATCACCACGGACGACCTGGAGCCCGCCGTGCGGCTGCGGGCGGCGTTCGAGGCGAACGGGCTACGGGTGGAGCTGCTGGCCCCCGGCGAGGGGCTGGCCGACGCGCTCGCGGAGCCGCTGCTGGTGGTGATCACCGGCGGGCTGCGCGAGCGGCGGGCACGCGCCCTGATCGCCGCCGCGCGCGAGCGTGGGCGGCTGCCCGTGGTGGGCCTTACCGAGCCCACGGAGCCCACCGGCCGCGAGATCTGCCGCCAGCTGGGCCTTTCCGAGTGCTTTCCCAAGCCCATCGACGCCGACGAGGTGGCCCTGGTGGCCCGCCGCCTGATCCAGCGCGAGGAGCTGCGCGAGATCACCGGCATCGTGGGCGAGACGGAGGCCATGGAGGAGGTGCTGGAGCGCGTCGTCCAGATCGCCCCCGTCAACTCCACCGTGCTGGTGCTGGGCGAGAGCGGCACCGGCAAGGAGCTGGTGGCGCGCGGCCTTCACGCGCTCTCCCCGCGGCGCCACCGCCCGTTCGTGGCCGTGAACGTGGCCGCGCTGCCGGACACGCTGCTGGAGAGCGAGCTGTTCGGCCACGAGAAGGGTGCGTTCACCGGCGCCAGCGACCGCCGCAAGGGCTTTTTCGAGCTGGCCAACGGCGGCAGCATCTTTCTGGACGAGATCGGCGAGATGCCGCTGGGCACGCAGACCAAGCTGCTGCGCGTGCTGGAGGAGCGCGAGTTCCGGCGC
The DNA here is from genome assembly GCA_036379135.1 of Longimicrobium sp. Taxonomy (GTDB): domain Bacteria; phylum Gemmatimonadota; class Gemmatimonadetes; order Longimicrobiales; family Longimicrobiaceae; genus Longimicrobium. The sequence goes on along the minus strand of DASUVG010000126.1, from coordinate 9,479 downwards.
GTGGGCGGCGAGGAGTCCATCCGCGTGGACGTGCGCGTGATCGCCGCCACCAACCGCGACCTGCGCGAGCAGGTGATGCTGGGCGCGTTTCGCCGCGACCTGTACCACCGCCTCAACATCCTGCGCATCGACCTTCCCGCGCTGCGCGCGCGCCGCGAGGACATCCCGCGTCTCATCGACGGCTTCATCCGCCAGTTCAGCACCGAGCACGACCGCCCGTTCCTGGGGATCGATCCCGAGGCGCTGCGCGTGCTGGTGGAGTACGACTGGCCCGGCAACGTGCGCGAGCTGCGCAACCTGGTGGAGAGCATGGTGGTGCTGGCCCCCGGCCGCATCATCCGCCCCGAAGACATTCCCGCCGAGGTGCGCTTCGGCAGCCGGCGCGAGGCGCTGCTCCCCGTGCCCGTCACCATCGGCCACGGCCGGCCGGGCGACCAGGCCAACGGCGATTCGGCGCACCCCGGCCAGCCGCCGGCGCAGCTGGAGTTCATCCTCCGCACGCTGTTCGACCTGCGGATGGACATGGACGACCTGCGCCGCGAGTTCGAGGTGTACCGCACCCGCCACCGCGACGAGCTGGGGATCCCCGCGGGCGTGGGCGGATACGTGCCGTTCTCGCAGCCGCTGGCCATCAGCGCGCCCCTGCCCCTGCCGTACGAGCCCGTGCCCGACGCGCGCGAGCCCGAGGAGGGCACCGTGGTCTTTCGCCCCGGCAAGACGATGGCGGACATGGAACGCGAGGCCATCAGCGCCGCGCTGCTCCACTCCCGCGGCAACCGCCGCCGCGCCGCCGAGATGCTGGGCATCGGCGAGCGGACGCTGTATCGCAAGCTGAAGGAGTATCATCTGGACGTGTGACGGGCGGAGGGCAGGGAACAGGGAACAGGGAACAGCGGGATCGAAATCGCGCGCGCCCCGTACCTGACTTCCTGAGGCCCGACAACCCTGGACCGTCCTCTCGCACTGCAGGCTGCAGGGCCGAAGGACCTACTCTCCGCCTGCTCGACCGCTGACGCGGCAGCCCCGCACAGCACCTGCGGCCACACCATCGCCCGACAAAGCCCGTCCGGCTCACGCGCCGATCATCCGCGGAAACGAAACAGCCCTCCCCGGCCAAGCCGAGGAGGGCTGTCGTTCATCAGCGGAGAACCGCATCCGTCCGCTATTCCCTATTCCCTATATTCCCTATTCCCTACATCACCCGACCAGCTTCAGCCCGACGATGCCGGCCAGGATCAACCCCACGCACACCAGCCGCAGCACCCCCGCGGGCTCTCCGAACAGGGCGATCCCCAGCACCACCGTGCCGATCGTGCCGATGCCCGTCCACACGGCGTATGCGGTGCCCAGCGGCAGCGTCCGCAGCGCGATCCCCAGCAGCCCGATGCTCAGCACCATCGACGCCACCGTGCCTACGGTGGGCCAGAAGCGCGTAAAGCCTTCCGTGTACTTGAGGCCAAGGGCCCAGCCCACTTCCAGCAGTCCCGCGAAAAAAAGGACGATCCACGCCATCCCTGCCTCCGGGTGGTGTGGGGTCGTCCCCAGCGTTCCTGGTTCAGCGCGCGGGGTCGTCCCCGGCCGCGTTTGATCGAGGTGAAGGGTAATCCATCGCACTCCGCCTCGCAACTCTTTGCCGCGCCGTGGATTGTCCCCCGCACCGTCTGGCGGTACGTTCGCGCGGCGCCTCCGTTCTTTCGCGGCGGTTCGCTTCTTGTGGGAGGATGATGCAGATCATCCCACGCCGCTCCCGATCCCGCGCCGCATGCCCAGCCAGGAAGACCGCTACTCGCTGTTCGCCATCACCGCGCCCGGGCTGGAGCCGCTGGCGCAGGCCGAGCTGCGCGCGATGGGGATCGATGCGGCCGCGGAGCCGGGCGGCGTGGCGTGGACGGGCGGCGCGGACGACCTGTACGCCGCCAACCTGCGCCTGCGCACCGCCAGCCGCGTGACCGTGCTGGCCGCCGGGTTCCGCGCCCGCACCTTCTTCGAGCTGGAGCGCCACGCCCGCAAGGTGCCGTGGGAGCGCTGGATCCCGCGCGGCGGCGCCGTCCGCCTGCGCGTAACGTCGAAGAAGAGCAAGCTGTATCACGAGGGCGCCATCGCGCAGCGCGTGCTGGAAGCCATCGAGCACCGCGTGGGCCCCCTGGCCGCCAGCGGCGTCGTCGCCGACGAGGAGGGCGGGGAAGACCAGGAGGATGCGCAGCTGTTCATCGTCCGCTTCGTGCGCGACGCGTGCACCATCCGCGCGGACGCGTCGGGCGCGCTGCTGCACCTGCGCGGCTACCGGCAGGCGCTCGCCCGCGCGCCGCTGCGCGAGACGCTCGCCGCGTCGATGCTTCTCGGCAGCGGGTGGAACGGCGCGTCGCCGCTGGTGGACCCCATGTGCGGCTCCGGGACCATCCCCATCGAGGCGGCCCTCATCGCCCGCCGCATCGCGCCCGGCCTGGCGAACCCGGACCGCGCGCCGCGCCGCTACGCCTTTGCCGCCTGGCCGGAGTTCGACGCCTCGCGCTGGTCCGCCGTCGTCGACCGTGCCCGCGAGGAGATCCGCCCCGCCGCCGGCGTCCCCATCCTCGGCTCCGACCGCGACGAGGGCGCCATCGAGGCCGCCGCCTCGAACGCCGCCCGCGCCGGCGTCTCGGACGACGTGGAGCTCAGCGTCCGTCCCATCTCCGCCATCGATCCGCCGCCGGGGCCGGGGTGGATCGTCATCAACCCGCCCTACGGCATCCGCGTCGGCGAGCGGGACCCGCTGCGGAACCTCTACGCCGCCCTGGGGCGCACCCTGCGGGACCGCTGCCCCGGCTGGACCCTCGCGCTCCTCTCCCCGGATCACGCCCTGGAGCGCCAGGTCGGAATCCCGCTGGACGAGGCGCTGCGCACCAGCAACGGCGGCATCCCCGTGCGCCTGGTCGTCGGCCGCGTACCGGGTGAGATGAGCGGCGGGTGATGAGCGGATAGATCCGCTGCCGGAACCGGGACGAGCCCCGTCTGCCGTTCCCGAACCAGGCTTCAGCGACGAAGCGGCGGCGGCGCATCGAAAGTCCGTGCGGCGTGTATACCCTTTCTCCCGCGTGGGAGAGTAGCGAGCCCGCGCGAATTTCGAGGGCCCCGGCCCCGCATCGCCTGTCCAATCAACGCCTGCTCCGTACGTTCTCTCCATCGGACGCCCACCCCGAGGAGCCTGCCGTGCCGAAGCGCATCCCCATCCTGCTCGTCCTGCTGGCCCTGGGCGCCTGCTGCTGCGGGCCGGTCACGGCCTCCGAGCCGCAGCCCGTGCACGCGGTGCGGCTGGACCCCTGGTTCTACCTGCTGGTGTCGGACCAGCCGGCCCCGGCGCAGGGGGGTGCCGTGCTGGGGCCCGAGTACGCGCGCGTGCTGCGGCGCATCGACTGCGACGGCGTCATCCACACCGGCAGCGGGCAGATCCAGGACCCCTGCGGGTTCCGGCACGGGGACTCGGACCTGCTCCCCGCCGGCACCACGCTGCACCCGGTGGACGGCATTCCCGGGGGCCAGCGGCTGGGGGCGGTGGTGGATGGACGGCTGCTGATCTTCGCGATCGCGTTCCCTCCCGATTGACGCCTCCGCTAGTACATGCGCCGCGCCCGATGCGTCACCGGCTGCACCGATGGCCGCCGTTCGTCCCGTTACCCTTGCCCCCCGGGGTACTCTGCTGTTCAGTTGATGCGCACCGGCCCCGCCGCGACGTGCGCGTTCGCAACGCACTCGTTGCCCCAAGAGGCCGGGGCAGCCACTATTAGGCGTCAAAAGACGCGGGCCGGTTTCGACCTGGCCCGCCAGACCCCCGCACACCGGAGCCTCCGGATGCCGCCTCCGGCCGGAAACCCCGCTCGGCGCTCGCGCCCGTCGTACCTGGCCGCCCCACCCCTGCTTTCCGAGAGCGAGCCCTTCGAGGGCGCGGCGCTGCTGCGCGAGCACCCCGGAGCGCTGGGCGCGGTGTTGTGGAAGTCGCTGCGCGACGTGTGCGCGTGGACGGCGGTCGCGCCCCGCGAGCGCGCGGCCCTCTTTCCCCCCCACGCCGCGGACGCCCGCGCCGCCGAGGTGGCAGACGCCGCCGCCGAGCCGGAGCTGTGGGGCCCGCTCCTGGTCATCCAGCGGCTGGTCGCGTGCCCGGACGACGTGAACCATCCCCGGCTGGTGCACGCCTGCCGGGCCATCGCGCGCTGGGGCGAGCGGCGCGGCTTCTCAGCCGTGCAGCTCGCCTTTGTGCAGGCGGCGGCGTGCCTGGCGCCGGACCACCCGCGCCTGGCCTACTCCGTGGGCCGCCTGGCCCGCGACCGCGGCGAATACGCGCGCGCCGAAAGCTGGCTGCGCACCTCCATCCGCCTGGCGCGCGGCACCGACTGGCACACGTACACCCTGGCCTACCTGAGCCTGGGCACCCTGTACCAGCAGCTGGGCAACCTTCCCGCCGCGCGCAGCGTTGCCCTGCGCGGCTACCGCACCAGCGTCCGCCGCCGCGTTCGGGGGCTGAGGGGCGTGGCGCTGCACAACCTGTTCGCCATCGCCGCCGAGATGCTGGACTTTGGGCCGGCGCAGCGGTACGCGCTGGGCGCATTCCGGCACTACGGCCCGGATCATCCGCGCCTTCCCATGCTCGTGCACGACGTCGGGTGCGTTTGGATACTCCAGGGCCGCTTTGCCCGCGCCAGCGACGCGTTCCAGATGGTGCTGCCCCGGTTCACCGAGCCCGGCGATCGGCTGTTGACGCTGGGAACACTCGCCCGTGCCGCGGCCGCGGCCGGGTGCCAGTCCGCCTACGAAAGCAGTTACGTAGAGGCGGTCCAGCTCCTGAACCAGGGCGCAGCGGCGTCCGAACGCGCCTCCCAGGTGTGGCTCAACCTGGCCCGGGCCGCCGCGTCGGCCGGTGACTACGAGCGCGCCGTCCCCGCGGCTCAGCAGGCACTCACGCTGGCCGGGACGTTGCGGTTGGGACAGATCCGCATGGAGGTCGAAGCGCTCCTCCATTCCGTTGCCGCCGCGCGTGCCGCGGGCAAGGCACGGCTGGAGGTGGCGCCTCTTGCTCCCGTGGATCCGCAGATCGAGCAGGACGCCGCAGCGTTCCTGGACGCGGTACGCGCGACGGTCGCGTAGCTCCTGGTGTGGCTAGGGAGCCCTCGTGCCCCCGCCGAAGAAACCCGTTCCGTCCATCTGGGCAGCGGCACCGGATGCCTCCAGCGAGGGACCCGTGGGCGAGCCAGTGCAGGCGGCGGCGGCGAGGGCGACGAGCAGGGCGGCGGTGATGCGAAGGTTCTTCATGCGGCCTCCGGAGAGGTGAATGGAGTGATGCGCCGAAGCGTCTCGGCGGCAACAAAGTGCACAGGGTTGGTGCGTGCAGTCAATTAAACTGTGTTTGTAGCCCATATGCAACCAGACACGTCATGCTCGCGCCCTCTCGCCCGCTGCTGGTGATGCACTCCGCGCCGGGGCTTTCGCAGGCCCTGCGCGAGGCGTCGGGCGATCCCGCGCGCGTGTGGCCCATGGCCGACTGGGACGCGCTGGAGCGGGCGATGGAGCGCGTGCCGCCCACCGCCGTGGTGATCGTGGACCCCTACGCCCCGGGCGGGCCTGTCCCCTCGCCGCGGCTGGAGGCGCTGCTGACGCAGATGCCGTCCGCCACCGTGGTCGCCGCGTTCGCGGTGACGGCGCAGACGGCGCGGCACGTGGAGGTGCTGGCGCGCTGGGGCGTGGCCGACGTGATCGACCTGGGGCGCGAGGATACGCCCGTGGCGCTGCGGCGGCGCCTGCGGATGGTGCAGGGCCGCCTGGCCGCGCGCCTGCTGGAGCGCGCCCTTCCGCGCTCCACCCCCACCCGCACCCGCGCCCTCCTTGCCGTGGCGGCGGACACGGCGGCGGTCGGGGGCGGCAGCGCGGACCTGGCGCAGGCGCTGGGCGTTACCGAGCGCACCGTGCTGCGCTGGTGCGGACGCGCGGACCTGCCGCAGCCCCGCCGGCTGCTGGCGTGGCTCCGCATCCTGCTCGCGGCGGACATGCTGGACGACCCCGGGCGCACCCTGGCGGCCGTGGCGCGCGCCTGCGGCTACTCCAGCGACACCGCGCTGCGCAACACGCTCCGCACCTTCCTGGGCGCGTCCCCCACCGAGCTGCGCGGCCAGGCCTTCCAGACGGCCGCCTCCGCCTTTGCGCGCGAGCTCTTCGACCTGCGCGACGCCGCGCACGCCCGCGGCCGCCCCGAGCGCACCTGGCTGCACTGAGGGAGTGCGTGAGTGCGTGAGTGCGTGAGTGCGTGAGTGCGTGAGTGCGTGAGTCGAGGCCGCCCATCCTTTTCCGCAGCTGAGCCCGTTCGGTGAGCGTCCGCGATCCGGGACGGGCTTCGACGTTTCCGGCCCGGGCTTCTGCTGCCTGTGATGCCGATCGGTTCTGCCGTGTCGTGGCCGGCGAGTGCGTGGGGATCCAGGCGCCGGCGTCCCGATCGGCCCCGTCACAACGCAAGCGATTGGCGCGTTGCACGATGGATGCGGGCGCACCGTCTCCCGTCCGGCGTCGTGGCCCCGCTCCTGCGGCATCTCCGCATCTCCACTGAACGATTACGGAACCGGATGCGGGACGGACGGTAATGGCGGACCTGGAAGCGGCGATCGGGATCGCGGTGCAGGCGCACCATGGGCAGAAGGACCGCGGGGGGGCGCCGTACATCCTGCATCCCCTGCGGATGATGTTTCGCGTGCAGACGGAGGCGGAGCGCATGGCCGCCGTGCTGCACGACGTGGTGGAGGACACGGAGTGGACGCTGGAGGCGCTGCGCGAGCGCGGCTTTCCGGCGGAGGTGGTGGATGCGGTGGACCACCTGACCCGCCGCGAAGGCGAGAGCTACGACGAGTTCGTCACCCGCGCGGCGGCCCACCCCGTCGCCCGCCGGGTAAAGCTGGCGGACCTCGAAGACAACATGGACGTGCGGCGCACCGGGACGTTGTCCGAGGGCGACGTGGAGCGGCTGGGCCGCTACCTGCGCGCCTGGCGCCGCCTGACCCACGACCTGCCGGGGTGAGCGCCCCAGGGCGCACCCCCGCACCCGAGCGGAGAACCGAGATGAAGTTCCGTATCCGGTGGATGATGGTCCCCGCGCTGCTGGCCGCGCTGGCCGGCTGCGAGCTGGGCGACGACGACAGCTTTCAGAGCCGCAAGCTCACCGAGGCGCGCACGCGCTGGGAGAGCAGGAACGTCACGTCGTACAGCTACGTGCTGGAACTGCAGTGCTTCTGCGCGCCGGCCGCGGAGCTGCGGCCCGTCCTGGTGACGGTGCGGAACGGCGCGGTGGCGTCGCTGCAGTACTACCACGAGAACCCCGCGCAGCGCACGCCGGCACCGGCCTCCATCTTTGGCCCGTACGACACCGTGGACGAGCTGTTCGACATCGTGGACGACGCTATCGACCGCGATGCCGACGTGCTGCAGGTGGGATACGACGAGGAGTACGGGTTCCCCAGCGCGCTGAACGTGGACTACGACGCGGGCGGGGACGACCAGAAGCTGTTCTTCGTCACGCAGTTCACGCCGTCGACCACGGCCTGAGCGGCCTTCGGCGCGCGGCTTGCCGGGAGCGGGCTTGCGAACGGTCCTGTTTCCGCGCCACGCTGGAGAGACGATGAAGGTACGAGCCCTGCTGCGCATGCTGGCGTTCGCCGCGCTGCTCACCCTTCCCGGGTGCCTGGTGGTCACCTGCGGCCCGTGACCGGGCGCATCCGGAGACACGAGAACGCCCCGCCCGGACGCGCTGTCCGGGCGGGGCTTCGCGTTTCCGCGGCGGCGTCTACCGGCTCCCCAGCCGGACGATGTTCTGCCGCATGTCCCAGGTGATGGTCTCGTTGCCGCGCAGGCTCACCCGCGGGGAGGTGAGCGAGTAGCCGGTGCCCCCTTCCGCCCGCAGCCGGTACGAGCCCTCGATCATCGGCATCCGGGCCGTCAGCGTCTCCGTCCCCAGCGTGGACATGGAGCCCAGCATGGTCTCCTGCCCCGCGCCGGGGACCAGGTAGACGCGGACCTGCGTGGGGATGGCGCCGTCGTTCTCCACCGTCACCCGCAGGAACTCGCCCCCGTCTCCGTCACCGCCGCCCGCGGAGTTGCCGGCGCATCCCGCCACCGCCAGCGCCGCCAGCACGGCGAACGCCGTGCGCATCATCGTCTTCATGGTTTCTCTCCCGCGTCGATGTGTGGCACAGGGGTCTAGCACTGCCTGTGCCAAACATTAGACACGTCACACGTCCGGTTCCCCTACGCCTTCACCCTCCGCGGCCCCCTCATCTGCCTCCGGGGCCGCCTCCGCATCCTCCGGAGCCGCCTCACCCTCTTCCGCGTCCGACGCGGGAAAGAGGAGCGCGCCCAGGGTGTCCAGCAGCTCCTCGCGCCCGTCGCCCTTGAGCGACGAGAAGGCGATGGCCTGGTCCGGCTGGATCTGCAGGTCGCGGACGGTGGACGCGAACGCCGCCTGCCGCTTCATGGGCGTCAGCTTGTCGGACTTGGTGAGGGCGAAGAGGACCGGCAGCCCCAGCTCGCCCAGGTAGTCCACCGAGCGCAGGTCGTCCGGCGAGGGGCCGGTGCGCAGGTCCACCAGCTGCACCACCCCGCGCAGGTCCGTGCTGGACGAGAGAAAGGCGTGGATGACCGCCTCCCACTTTCGGCGCGCGGGCTCCGGCGCTTTGGCGTAGCCGTAGCCGGGAAGGTCCACCAGGAAGAAGTCGCCCAGGTCGCTGCGGACGCGGTAGAAGTTGATCTCCTGCGTCTTTCCCGGCGTGGCCGACACGCGTGCGATGGCCGTGCGCGTTCGTCCCAGCAGCCGGTTGATGAGCGACGACTTGCCCACGTTGGAGCGCCCGGAGAACGCTACCTGCGGCATTCCGCGCGCGGATTCGGGCGCTGCCTGCCCCGGCTGCCCGATGGCCCCGGCGAATTCCACGGACTTGATCTTCACGGAAGTACGAAAGTACGGGAGTACGAGAGTACGGAACGGCACCGTCGGGCGAGGGCGCAAACTACGGCGGCGGAGGCGGATCGTCCAATCCGGCGCCCACGGCCCCACGAAAGACGCGGGGGCGGCACCCAGGCCGCCCCCGCGCTCATCATCATCGTACTCTCGTACTTCGTACTTTCGTACTTCCCCTGGCGAGGTCAGGCTTCCTTCCGCCGCGCCTCCGGGGCCAGCACCAGCAGCGGCGGCACGCCGTCCGTCACGCACTCGGGGGTGACCACCACCTCGCGCACGTCCTCGCGCGAGGGGATGTCGAACATGATGTCGCGCATCAGCGACTCGATCACCGCCCGCAGCCCGCGGGCGCCCGTGCCGCGCTCGATGGCCAGCCGCGCGATGGCGCGGATGGCGCCGGGGTCGAAGGTGATCCCCACCCGGTCCATCTGGAAGATCTTCTGGTACTGCTTGACCAGCGCGTTCTTGGGCTCGGTCAGGATGCGCACCAGCGCGTCCTCGTCCAGGTTCTCCA
>DASUVG010000125.1:0-12934 GCA_036379135.1 Longimicrobium sp. | reverse complement strand
CCGGGGGCGTTCCCGCAGAAGTTCGCGCGAGGGGGACGGTTCGCGGGATCGCGCATCGGGTGAAGCCGGAATGGTGGGCTGCGGGGCGCTGCGGCGGGAAAGGTGTTCCAGAGAAAAATGCGGATGGCTCCCTGCCGGGCGTCCATCCGCCTGCAGTTCCCGACGTCCCCAGGGAAGCTTCGTGCGCCCCGCCACGGCCGACGTGCGGGACACGGTGGCCGCGCACGGTGAACCCGCCACCGCTTCCCACCAGGCGTGGCGTGCAACCAAATCCGCGATGAACCCATTTCCGGGCTGCTCCCTGTACGATCCCCGGCGTCGGCAGGCCTCGCCGGCGCTCCGCGCGCTCATCGACTACCTGCTCCGGATCCGGCAGGGGCAATCCGCTGACCGGTGAGTCTACAGGCCGGGCAGCCGGGCAGCAGCGACGGCGCTGCGGGGCGGCGTTCGAGCCGCGGCTGGCGGCGGAGCGATTCTTGTGGCAGCATGAGGGGCAGTGCGGCCGCGCACTCGATCGCGTCCCCGCGAACCCACGAACCCAGGAATGGCCCGATGCCTCCCAGCCGCCGCGACTTTCTCGCTACCTCCGCCGCCATGACGGCCGGCGCCATCCTCGGGCGGCCGCTCCCCGTGCTCGCGTCCCAGCCGGTGCAGACGTCCCAGCCGGTGCAGTCCATGCCGCCGGAGTTCACGCCGGTCCGCGGCAACGTCGGCACGTTCACCATGCGCGGCGGCACCGTGGGCTGGCTCGTGAATCCCGGCGGCGTCGCGGTGGTGGACACGCAGTTCCCCGCGGAGGCGCAGGCGCTGCTGGCGGGGCTGCAGGAGCGGTCGGGCAACCGCGGCGTCGACGTGCTGCTCAACACGCACCATCACGGCGACCACACGTCCGGCAACGGCGTCTTTCGCGGGGTGGCGCGGGGCGTCGTGGCGCACGGGATGGCAGACCAGCACATGCGGCGCGCGCCGCAGCCGCCACAGCAGGCGCAGCAGGGGCAGCAGCCGCCGGCCCCGCAGCAGCCGCAGACGCAGCCGCCCCCTCCGGCGCCGCTCTACCCGGACATCACCTTCACGCACAGCTGGTCCGCCGGGGTCGGGGACGAACGCATCGTCGCCAGACACCACGGGCGTGCGCATACGAGCGGCGACGCGGTCATCACCTTCGAGCGCGCGAACGTGGTGCACATGGGCGACCTAGCCTTCCACCGCCGCCACCCGGTCGTGGACCGCGCCGCCGGCGCCTCCATGCGCAACTGGGCGCGCGTCCTGGAGCACGTCGTGGCCGCGCACGCGCGCGACACCATCTACATCTTCGGGCATGCGGGGGAGGGGCTCCCGGTCACGGGGAGCGCGGCCGAGCTGCTGCAGTTCCGGGACTACCTGGGCGCCGTGCTGGCGTTCGTGGAGCGGCACGTCGCGGCGGGCCGCTCGCGTGACGAGATCCTCGCGATGCGGGCGCCGCTCGCCGGCTTCGAGGCGTGGGGCCCGTTCGGGCAGCCGGGCGCGCGCGACCCCCTTACCGTGGCGTACGAAGAGGTGACCACCGGCGCGTAGCCCCCCGCGCCCTCGGGCGCCCGGCGGAATGGGGGCGTACGGCCGGGCGCGCTGCCCGGGAGCGCGCGGCGCCCGGGATCCGGCGTGGGACCCTACCAGATCCGCACCCGGTCGGCCGGCGCCAGGTAGAGGGCGTCGCCCGGCCGCACCGGGAACGCGTCGTACCAGGGATCCAGGTTGCGGACGGTGAGGGCGCGGAACGGGTCGGGGGAGTGGCCGTCGGTGACGAGGACCCGGCGAAGCAGGGGCTCGCGATATCTGGCGCGCCACGTCTGTGCGAAGCTCAGGAAGAACTGCTGGTCTCCCGTGAGCCCGCCCACCACCGGCGCCTCGCGGCCGCCGAGGGAGGCCCGCCAGGCATCGTACGCCGCGGCCAGCCCCGCCAGGTCGGCGATGTTCTCGGCCAGGGTGAGACTGCCGTTGATCGCCACGTCCGGGAGCGGCCAATACGCGTCGTACTGCCGGGCCAGACGGGTGGTCGAGGCGCTGAAGTGGGCGGAGTCCTCCGGGGTCCACCAGTTGCGCAGCCGACCCTGGCTGTCGAAGGCCGCGCCGATGGTGTCGAAGCTGTGGCTGACCTCGTGGCCGATGATGGCGCCGATGGAGGCGTAGTTCATGGCGTCGGGGCGGGCCGGGTCGAAGAACGGGGGCTGGAGGATGGCCGCGGGAAAGTTGAGCGCGTTCATGGCGGGCATGTTGTACGCGTTCACCTGCTGCGGCGTCGGGGTCCACTCGTCGCGGTCCACCGGGCCGCGCAGCTTCTCCAGCGCCCGCCGGTACTCGAAGCGCTCCAGCCGCTCCGCGTTGCCGTAGGCGTCGTCCGCCCGGACGTCCAGGCCGTCGTAGCCCGGCCAGCGGTCCGGGTACCCCACGCTGACACGGATCGTCCGCAGCTTCGCCTTCGCCTCCGCCCTGGTGGCCGGCGCCATCCAGTCGAGTGCATCGATGCGCCGGTCGAACGCCTGGATGATCCCCGCCACCATCGCCCGCGCGCGCTCCCTGGCGCTGGCGGGGAAGTAGCGCCGGACGTACTCCCGCCCCACCGCGAAGCCCAGGGCGGCGCTGGTGGCCTGCACCCCGCGCTGGCCGCGGCCGGAGCGCTCCGGCGTGCCGTTCAGCGTCTTTCCAAAGAACTCGAACGCCTCCCGGTCCACCGCGGGCGGGAGCACGGCGGCCCGGTGCTCGACCGCGTGGTAGAGCAGGAGCGCCTTCCACGACTCCAGCGGCTCGCTCGCCACCAGCGCCGAGATCCCCCGGATCGCCTCCGGCTGCCACGCCACGAGGGAGTCCAGGGCGGCCAGCTCCGCCGCGGCGAGGAACGCGTCCCAGTCCAGCCCCGGCGCCCGGACCGCGAGGTCGGCGCGCGCCCAGTGGTTGTTCCCCTTCCCCACGTCCCAGGTGTCCTCGCGCGTGGCGTGGACCCGGGCGATGCGCGTTTCCAGCGCGAGGATGGAGTCCGCCTTCTCCGCCGCGCCCGGGATGCCGGCCAGCGTCAGCATCCGCGCCACGTGGAGCCGGTAGGCGTCGCGGATCTCCGCCATCTTCGGCGACGGGTCCAGGTAGTAGCTCCGGTCCGGCATGGCGAGCCCGCCCTGCAGGAGCGCGGCGGAGTTCCGGGTGGGGTGGTTGAAGTCCTGGTCCACCCACAGGCCGAAGACGTTGATGGTGAACAGGTCGCCTTCGTTGATGACGTCCACGTCCGCGCGCAGCGTCTCGCCGATGAAGCGGGCGAGGTCCGTCCGGTCCCGGATGGCCTCGATCCGCGCCAGGAGAGGCCGCGCCGGCGCCATCTCCCGCGCCGCGATCGCCGCGGTGTCCACGAAGGCGGTGTAGAAGTCGCCGATCCGGCGGAGGTCAGAGCCCACCGGCGCCTCGGCCGCCGCGGCCGCCAGAACCAGCCCGGTAAGCTGCTCCTCCGCGCGCCGCGCCGTGATGGCGAATGCGCTGACGCCGCCCCGGTCCGCGGGGATGGGGGTCTGCCGCTCCCACGTCCCGTTGGCGTAGCGGTAGAAGTCGTCGCCCGGGCGGACGGCGTGGTCCATCCCGGCCGCATCCAGGCCGGGGATGACCTGCTGCGCGGCCAGGGGAGCGGCCGCGGCGAGGAGGAGCGCGAGGGCGCAGTGGAGACCGGGCCGGTGGGGTGCGGAGGACGGTGCGTTCATGCGAGACTCCATCTTTGACGGTGTGGCCGCGGGCCACGTAGATCTCCCGACCGCTCGGAATTCGCGTGCCTTCTCCCCGAGTTCCCGCCTGCGCCGCCATGGCGGAAAGCTCCGTGGGAGATGCGCGGAGAGCAGAACAATGACGCCGGCCGCGGTCGAGAGGAAGCCGCGCACCACCGGGTTCCGGGACGCGGACGCCGGCCGGGCTACCGTGCCGGCGCCACCAGCGCCGCGCCGATCTCCTCCCGCACCCACGCGTCCTCCTCCACCTCGTGCCTCCCCCGCAGCGCCTGCCGCGCCGCCTCCGTGCCGATGCGCCCCAGCGCCCACGCGGCGTGCCCGCGCACCAGCGGCTCCTCGTCGTTCAGCGCGACGGCCAGCGCGGGAAGGGCCTCGGGCGAGCCCCAGTTGCCAAGCGCGACGGCCACGTTGCGGAGAAGGCCGCGGCGCTTGGCGCGCTTGATGGGCGAGCCCTTGAAGCGCGCGCTGAACTCCTCCTGCGTCATCGTCATCCACTCGATCAGCGACGGCCCGTCCAGCCCTTCGCGCGCCAGGAACGCCTCCTCGGACGAGGGCGTGGCGAACGAGTTCCAGGGGCACACTTCTTGGCAGATGTCGCAGCCGTAGATGCGGTTGCCGATCAGCGGCCGCAGCTCGCGGGGGATGGGGCCTCGCAGCTCGATGGTGAGGTAGCTGATGCACCGCCGCGCGTCCATCCGCGGCGCGCCGGACTGGTCGCGGCCCAGGAGGGCGCCGGTGGGGCACGCGGAGACGCAGGCCTGGCAGGTGCCGCAGTGCTCCGCCGCGAACGGCGCGTCGTACGCCAGCTCCGCGTCCAGCAGGATGGTGCCGAGAAACCAGTAGGAGCCCCGGCGCGGCTGGATGAGCATGGTGTTGCGCCCGAACCAGCCCAGCCCCGCGCGCGAGGCCAGCTCGCGCTCGAGCACGGCGCCCGTGTCCACGTACGCGCGCCCCTGCACGGGGAGCAGCTCGGCGTTGATCCAGTCCTGGAGCGCGATCAGGCGCTCCTTCATCAGCTCGTGGTAGTCGTGGTTGCGTGCGTACCGGGCGACGATGCCGCGTGACGGATCGGCCGGGGCGGCGGCGTCCGCGTCGGCGTTGTAGTACTCCATCGCCACTACCACGGCGGAACGCGCGCCCGGCACCAGCACCGCCGGCTCCCGGCGCTTGGCGACCGCGTCTTCGCGCGCCAGGTACGCCATCTCCCCGTGCATCCCCTCGCCGATCCACCGTGCGTACGCGTCCCCGTACGCGCTCGCGTGCGCGGGCGCGAAGCCCACCGCCCCGAAGCCCATCTCCCGGGCCTTCCGGCGGATGCGCTCGGAAATCTCCTGCGGCGAAAGCACTTGCGTCAGCATGCGCCCGAGTACACCCGCGTCCGGCTCCCGTGCCCCACTTCCGTTTTTGTGTCCACGGCGTACATTTGTGCCCTATCAAGCGTTAAGGCGCATAGAGAACAGATAGCCGAGGAGGAGTGGATGAGAGAAATCAATGAAGTCACTGGAGAGATCGTGGATGCCGCCTATCGTCTCCATAGTTGTTTGGGGCCGGGGCTAATGGAGTCTGCATATCGGCTGATTCTGGCACGTGACCTGGAGAACAGAGGTCTGCACGTGGCGCAGGAGAGTCAGATCACGTTCGAATATGAAGGGATGTCCATCACAAATGGATTTCGCGTGGACCTGCTCGTGGAGAACTGCGTCATCGCGGAGTTGAAGTCGCTGGAGAGACTCGCACCCGTGCACACCAGACAGATTCTCACCTACCTCAGGTTGCTCGATCTCCCGATCGGACTTCTCATCAATTTTGGCGCAGCGAGGCTGGACGAAGGACTGCATCGCATCGTGAACCCGCGATCTTCACTCGCTGCGACCAGCATCGTCCCGAGCCGACGCGCTTCCTGAACTTCGAGAGGTACAGAGGAACAGAGAACAGCCAGAGGAACAGAGGACCCGGTTCCCCTGCTTTCCTCTGTTCCTCTGGTTGTTCTCTGTTCCTCTGTACCTCCAATCAGTTGCTGTTCTTGACGATGGCAGGGAGCAGACGGCAAGTTGCGCGCTCTCTTTCACCTGGAGCGACGATGTCCGACCGCCTGTCTGAATTCCGCGCATTCCGGGAGCGCATGAACGCGCGCATCCTGGAGGCCGGCAACCTGGAGATCAAGCGCTTCTTCGCGCTCGACACGCGCTGCTACGAAGAAGGCGCGCTCGACGTAAAGACCAAGGAGCTGCTGGGCCTCGTCGCCTCCATGGTGCTGCGCTGCGACGACTGCGTCACCTACCACGTCATCCGCTGCAAGGAAGAAGGCGTCACCGACGCCGAGTTCTTCGAGACCTTCAACGTGGGCCTCATCGTCGGCGGCTCCATCGTCATCCCCCACCTGCGGCGCGCGGTCGACATGCTGGACCGGCTGAACGCGGGCGAGGCACCGGAATCCACCGGCCACCCGGAGCACCACGCATGAGCGGCATCCCGCACCCGGAGCTGGAGCGCTGGCGCGCCGAGTTCCCCATCCTGCAGACGCGCACCTACCTCAACTCCTGCTCGCTGGGCGCCCTGTCGCGCCGGTCCATGGGCTACTTGGGC
Source organism: Longimicrobium sp. (assembly GCA_036379135.1). Classification (GTDB taxonomy): domain Bacteria; phylum Gemmatimonadota; class Gemmatimonadetes; order Longimicrobiales; family Longimicrobiaceae; genus Longimicrobium. Next base: position 6,611 of record DASUVG010000125.1, on the reverse strand, counting down.
GAGTACCAGGCCCTCTGGAACACCATGGGCGCCAGCGCCTGGTACGAGCTGTGGATGGGGCGCCTGGGCCAGCTCAAGCAGTCCGTCGCGACGATGTGGAACGCGCGGGAGTCGGAGATCGCGCTCACCCCCAGCGTCAGCGGCGCGCTCTCGTCCATCGCCTCGTCCATCGACTACCGCACGCGCAACAAGGTGGTCGTCGCCGACCTGGACTTCCCCACCCTGGTCTACCAGTGGCTCGCGCGGCCGGACGTCGAGGTCGTCCGCGTCCCCTCCGACGACGGGATCGGCGTGCCGCCGGAGCGCTGGGCCGAATACGTGGACGAGCGCACCGCCATCGTCGCCACCAGCCACGTCTTCTACGGCACCGGCTACGTGCAGGACCTCTCCGGCGCCGCCGCCGCGGCGCGCAGGGCCGGCGCCCTCTTTCTGGTGGATGGATACCAGGCCGCCGGCCAGATCCCCGTCGATCCGCGGTCGCTGGACGCGGACGTATACGTCGCCGGCCCCCTCAAGTGGCTCCTGGGCGGACCGGGCATCGCCTTTCTATGGGTGCGCCAGGACCGCATCGCCGAGCTGCGGCCCACGATCGCGTCGTGGTTCGGCGCGCGCGACCAGTTCCTTTTCCGCAACGACGAGTTCGAGTTCCGGGAGGATGCGGGCCGCTTCTCCATGGGCACCCCCGCCGTCCCCACCGCCTACACCGCGCTGGGGGGCCTGGAGATCTTCGCCGAAGCGGGCGAGCAGAAGGTCTACGAGCGCATCGCCGCCCTCACCCGGGACCTCGTGGGCCTGGCGGAGGAGGCGGGGTTCGAGATGAAGATCGCCCGCGACCCCGCGCACCGCTCCGGCATCATCCTGGTCCGCCACGACGACGCGGCCGGCGCCGTGCACCGCCTGGCGCAGCAGAACATCATCGTGGACTACCGCGCCGGCTACGTGCGCGTCTCGCCGCACTTCTACAACACCCCCGACGAGAACCGCATGTTCATCGAAGCGCTCCGGAACTGCTGATCCGCCGAGCCTTTGAATTGAACGGCACGCAGAGGGGCAGAGAAGCGGAGGACGACCCGGATCCACTCTGCTGCTCTGCCTCTCTGCTGCTCTGTGTGCGTGCTGTTGCCGTTCTTCAAGAAGGACTCGACGACCCCCACGTTCCCGTTCAGGAACACGCATCGGTTCCCGATCGGGAACGCGGTCCCGCTGGACGACGGGGCTGAATGCAGCTAAATTGTTGTCACAACTGGAATTGAGCGCTAACCGGCACATGGCATGTGCGTTGCCCCTCTCCGGCTCGGCAACGCGGGCCATCTGCCGGATCTCCCGGAGGCCCCGCCGCAGTGCCCCCCAACACTCTCATCGTCCCGAGGAAGAAAATGAAGAAGCTCGCCCTTGCCGTGGCCGCGCTGTCGCTGTTCGCCGCCCCCCTCGCTGCGCAGACCGCCACCGCGACCGTCAACGCGTCGGCCCGCGTGGAGGCCAACCTGACCGCCTCCACCACGCACCAGCTCAAGTTCGGCACGCTGTCCATGGGCAGCAGCAGCACGCTGGCCTCCAGCGGCGCCAGCCAGGCCGCCCTTTCCGGGCTGGCCACGGCGGGCCTGGGCCAGATCCAGGTGGGCCACAACAGCAACGTGAACGTGACGGCCACCGTCCCGACCGTGCTGACCAACAGCGTCACCGGCAGCACCCTGGGCTTCGCGGCCACCTGCGCCACGGCCAGCACCAGCGGCGGCACCGGCACCGCCGCCGCCAGCTGCGCCACGTTCAGCTTCAACGCGGGCACCCCGGGCACCGTGCAGAACACCTACGTGCTCGTCGGCGGCACCGTGACCGGCAGCGCGGCGGCAGGCGTGGGCGACTTCACCGGCGACATCGAGTTCACGTTCACCGCCGTCAACTGAGGCAGCGCGTGAAGGCGGCGGAGCGGTCGCGGCAGGCCGCGGCACCGTTCCGCCGCGGAGCAGGAGCGTGGTTCGTCGCCGCGCTCCTGCTCGTCGCGTCTCCGGGCGCGGCGCAGGGAAAGGGCTCCGTTTCCGCCATCCCCGTGCAGGGGCTGCGCTTCGGCGTGCTCTCCGCGGGCGCGCCCGTGGTGGTGAGCCCCCTGGACGCCGGTGGACGCGCGGTCCTGGAACTGGCGGGGTCCGGGCACGTCACCATCACCTTCGAGCTTCCCGCCGGGCTCGCTTCTCGCGGGGGGGCCACCCTGCCCCTGCGCTTCGGCCCCGGCGACGGGCGGATCGTGTTCGCGCGCTCCAGCCGCGAGATCGTGTTCGATCCCGGCGAGCCGGTGTCGTTCACCCTCCCGCCGGGGCTGGGGAGCGCAACGGTGTACCTGGGCGGGGCCGCGCAGCCGGGCGCCGCCCAGCCGCCGGGGGAGTACACGGCGGCCATCACGGTCTTTCTGGTGGTGGCGAACACCGCGACCTGACGGAACCCTGTCCGGAAGAACGCACGTGGATGGAAGTACGATGCACCGTTTCCGACTGATCTCCCTCCTCCGCACGGCCGCGCTGGCGCTGGTGCTCACGCTGGCGGGCGCGCGCGAGGCGGCGGCCGTCTCCGTGTCGCCCACGGCGCTGTACATCGACAGCCGTACGCGCACCGGCGTGCTTACGCTGCACAACCCGGGGGCGCTGCCGGAAGAGGTCACCATCGACTTCGCCTACGGCTACCCGCAGAGCGACACCGCCGGCAACATCGCCGTGGCGCTTACGCGCGAGCCCCCCGCCGGCGAGCCCTCGGCCCTGGGGTGGATGCGCGCCTTTCCCCGCCGGCTGCTTCTGCAGCCCGGGCAGCGGCAGGTGGTGCGGGTGATGGTGGATGCGCCCGCCGGCCTGGCCGAGGGCGAGTACTGGGCCCGGGTGCTGATCACGTCCAGGGGCGGCCAGCCGCCGATCGAGCAGGCGCAGGGCGACCAGGTGCTGCACCTGGAGGTGCAGACGACGCTGGTGATGGCGGCCAACTACCGCAACGGCGACGTGCGGACGGGCGTCACCGTGACCTCCGCCGCCGCGCGGCGCACGGGCGGGGAGGTGACGCTTGAGATGGACCTGGAGCGCACGGGGAACGCCGCGTTCCTGGGCTCCCTGCGCGCGGACCTGGTGGACGCCCGCGGCACCGTGCTGGGAAGCGCCTTCGACGACCTGGCGGTGTACCGCACCATGCGGCGGCGGCTGACCATCCCCGTGCCGGACGGCGCGGCGGGGGCGCTGCAGCTGCGGCTGACCATCAACACCGAGCGGGACGACCTTCCCGCGGGCGGAGCCCTTCCGGCGCCGCCCCTCACGCAGCAGATCCCCGTCGCCCCATGACGCTTCGCGGCGCGCTCACGGCCCTCCTGATCCCGGCGCTGCTTGCGTCGGGCGGGGCCGCGCGCGCCGCCGCGCAGGGGGGGAGCACGTGGAAGGCGCACGTGGGCGCGTCGGTCAAGGTCGCCCCGCCGCCCATCCTGCTGGAGACCACGCGCGACCTGTACTTCGGCTCCGTGGGCCCCGGCAGCGACGTGGCCGTCCCCGCGCGGCCGCCGTACTCGGCCGGCACCTGGTCCGCCGGGGTGCGCTTCAACAACCTGCGCAAGACGGTGGCGTACGGCATCCGCTTCACCCTGCCGGCGAACCTGACCAACGGGACGCAGAACCTGCCGGTGACCTGGAGCGGCACGCAGTACGGGTGGCTGTGCGTGTGGAACACCACCACCTCCACCCCCGCGTCGTGCAACGTGCAGCAGGTGTCGTACAACCCTACCTCACACACCGCCGCCGGCAGCGAGCTGATGGTGGACCTGCCCAACAACACGCCGCAGAACAACGTCTTTGCCGCCGACGTGTACGTGGGCGGACGGCTGATCGTGCCCAACGTCTCGCTGGCGCCGGGCGTCTACTCCGCCCCGCTCACCGTGACCATCTCCGTCCTCAACTGACGGTGCGTCCCTTCCGCCGGCGGCCGCGGGCCGCCGTCCGGGCCCTGTGCGGCGCCGCGCTCCTGTGCGCGGCGCCGCTTTGTGCGCAGGAGGAAGGGCTGTTCGAGCTGCGGCTCACCGCGCTGGCGGAGGCCCGCACCGTCCCCGTGCTGCTGGACCCGCGCGGCCAGCCGCTGGTGCCCCTGCGCCAGGTGCTGGAGTTCCTGCAGATTCCCGTGGTGGAGCGGGGCGACACGCTGGAGCTGGAGTGGCCCCCCGGCGTCTGGCGCACGCGGGTGGACCTGGCGCGCCGCGAGGTCTCCTCCGGCGGCGCGACGGCGGCGGTGCCGGAGGCGGAGTGGGTGCGGCGCGAGCCGGAGGTCTTTCTCTCCCCCGCGGGGCTGCAGCGCGTCCTGGGCGCGGAGGTGCTGATCGACTGGGAGAACGTCACCGTCCTGGTCACCGGCCGCGAGGACTTTCCCGTGGTGGCCCGCGCCCGCAACCAGGCGCGGCGCCAGGGGAACCTGCGCGCGGGGGAGGGGGACGAGTCCGCGGAGCCCGACGTGCCGTACCCCTCGCGCAGCGGGGGAATGGCGGCGGGATGGGGCGTCGCGGGGTCGGTGACGAACACGGACTTCCACGGGCGCATCCGCACCGTCCTGGGCGCGGCCGTGGCGGGCGGGGCGCTGGAGGGCGGCGGCGCGGCCGTGTTCGACACCGCCGGCATCCGTCCGGTGGATCCGCATCTCCAGTACACCCGCGCCTTTCCGCGCAGCCGCACCCTTCGCCAGGTGCGCCTGGGCGACGTGCTGACCGAGGGGCTGGTCAGCCGCCCCATCTTCGGCTTTACCGTCAGCAACGAGCCGCTGTACGCGCCCCGCTACTTCGGCGAGGCGCTCATCCGCCCCGTGGTCCCCGCGGGGTGGGAGTACGAGGTGTACCAGGGCGAGCAGCTGGTGGGCGTGGGCTCGCGCGACGCGCCGGAGCCGGTGGCGGCGCAGCTGGGGTACGGCGCGACGCCGGTGCGCATCCGCATGCTGGGCCCCGCCGGGCAGGAGCGCACGGAGGAGCTGACCTTTCTGGTCCCCGCCACGCAGGTGCCGGACGGCGAGCTGCGCTACCGCGCCGGCGCGGGCGCCTGCCGCTACACCAACGCCTGCTCCGCGTTCGGCTACGGCGACGTGCGCTACGGGGTGAGCCGCACGCTGACGGTGGGCCTGGGCGGCGAGCACACGGCGCGGGACAGCGGCGCGGCGGAGACGCGGCCGTACGGCGTGCTGAGCTACGGCCTGCGGCCGGACCTGCGGCTGGAGGTGCGCGCCCGCGCCGGCGCCCTCGTCCACGGCACGCTCGCGCGCTACGACCGGCACGGCGGCTGGCGGCTTTCGGGCGGGTGGCAGCGGCAGGAGGGGTTCGCCGCCCTTTCCGACCCCTACTGGTTCGGCGAGGGGGCGGCGGCGTTCCGCGGGTTCCTCCCCGGCCGCGGCCGCACGCTCATCGTGCAGGGGCGGGCGCGCGAGCGGCCGGACGGGAGCGGGCCCGCGTGGCAGACGGGGGTGGTCTCCGGGGTGGGGCGGCTGCAGTTCGGCCTGGCGTACGAGAGCGGTTTTCAGCCGGTGAACGTGGGCACGGTGACGGTGCACACCTATCTGCCGCGCCACCTGCTTCGCCGGCTGCGCGACCTGAACCTGAACGCGCGGGTGGACTACGGCGCCGCCAAGGTGCAGAACGCGCTGCTCGGCGTCACCTTTCGCGCGGGGCAGCAGGCCAGCATCAGCCTGGCCGGCGGGTGGCAGGCGTCCACGCGCGCGCCCGCCCTCACGCTCAGCGTGATCACCCGCGCGCCCGCGGCGTACTTTCAGACCAACGCCTTTGCGGAGCGCGACCGGCAGGGCGTCTTCGTCACCGCGGGGGGCGGCGTGGCGTGGGGGGCCCACGGCACGGAGGCCAGCCCGTTCGAGACGCTGGGGCGCGGCGGGGTGAGCGGGCGCGTGTTCGTGGACGAGGACGGCGACGGCGTGCTGGACCCCGGCGAGCCGCTGGCCCCGCAGATCCCGGTGGTGGTCGGCGGCGAGCGGGCGATCACGGACCGCGAGGGGCGCTACGCCTCGTGGGGGCTGCTGCCGTACGCGGTGCTCCCCGTGGGCGTGGACACGCTGAACCTGCCGGTGACGGACCTGGCGCCCGGCGTGTCGGAGCCGCTGCTGCGCCCCACGCCCAACCTGTACACGCCCGTGGACCTGCCGCTGGTGCGCACCCGCGAGGCGTACGGCCGGCTGGAGTGGACGGGCGCGCAGCGCGGCCTGGCGGGCATCACCGTCGAGGTGCGCCGCGAGGGCGACGCGCAGCCGCGCCGCGTGGTCACCTTCAGCGACGGCGAGTTCTACTTTCCGCGCCTCCCCGCCGGCACCTACACGGTGACCGTCTCCGCCAGCTCCCTTCAGGCCATGCGCGCCGTCGCGGACCCCGCGTCCGTCACCTTTGCCGTTCCCGCCACCGCCGGCTCCCAGCCGGTCCAGGTTCCCACGGTCCAGCTTCGGCCCACGGACTAAAAGATGGGTCTCACGCAGTAGACGTTCGACAGTCGCGCCTACATGCGGCAGTGCGGCTTGGCGTCGTTGCTGGGGTTTTCCTCATCAAAACGTTGGATTCGCCGAAAAGTTGTTGTACATGGATTTTACCAGATGCTTGACTGTGCTGCAGGAACATC
>DASUVG010000124.1:0-26230 GCA_036379135.1 Longimicrobium sp. | reverse complement strand
GGAGTTCGCCACGCGGTGGGTGCAGTGCGGCACGGTGGTGATCTGGACGCGGCGGGGGTTTACGGAGCGGGGGTGAACGGGTGAACGGGTGAACGGGTGAACGGGTGAACGGGTGAACGGGTGAACGGGTGAACGGGGCGGCGGTGGGATGTCCGCGTTTGAGGGCCGGCCCGCAACACCACGGGTTGAAACCGGGTTGAAACCCGAGGCTAGAAAGGCCACAAGCCCCGTCTCGCTCGTTCCTCGCGAACGGGGCTTCACCCGCATGCGTCGGCAATGGCCAGCGCGCGTGGATTCGGTGGCGTGGGCGACACACGGTGGAACCGCCGAAGCGCCGCGTGGCCCGAATGCCACGAGCAGGTGAAGCCCCGCACGGACGCGCCAGCGGCCGGGGCGGGGCTTATGGCCGTCCCAGCCGCGGGCTTCAGCCCGTGGTGTCCGCGGGGCCGGCCGAACACGGAATGCCCCCCCCGTTCACCCGTTCACCCGTTCACCCGTTCACCGTTCACCCGTTCACCCGTTCACCACATTGACGCTCCCCACGCGCTCCGGTACGTTCTCCAGCGCGCGAAAACACCACCACCCGCACCGAAAGAAGAGGTCCGTCTGGGCAAGCTCACCGTCCTGCTGATCACGGCTTTCGTGGACATGGTGGGCGTGCTGATGGTCATCCCGCTGCTGCCGTTCTACGCCAAGGACATGGGCGGCGGCGGCCTGTGGGTGGGCGTGCTGGTCTCCGCCTTCTCCCTTGCCCAGCTGCTCAGCGCGCCCGTCTGGGGGCGCGTCTCCGACAGACACGGCCGCCGCCCCGCGCTGCTCATCGGCCTGGGGGCGGCGGCCATCTCGTACGTGGTGTTCGCCTTCGCGCAGAACCTGTGGATCCTCCTCCTCTCCCGCCTGGTGCAGGGCGCGGGGGGCGGCACCGTGGGCGTGCTGCAGGCCTACATCGCCGACGCCACCGAGCCGCAGGACCGCGCCAGGTCGCTCGGCTGGCTCTCCGCGGCGACCAACGCGGGCGTGGCCATCGGCCCGGTGATGGGGAGCACCAGCATGCAGCTGGGCACCCAGGCGCCGGGGCTGCTGGCGGCGGGGCTGTGCATCATCAACATGGTGTTCGCCTGGGCGTTCCTGGCCGAGACCAACACCCACCGCAAGCTGGACGCGTCCCTTCCGCCGCCCGTCCGCGGCCGCGAGATGGCCGGCCGCGTGCTGGGCCGCCCCGGCGAGCCGGCGCCGCGCCTGATCTGGATCTACGCCATCGCCATGGGGGCGTTCGCGGGGTTCACCTCCACCCTGGCGCTCTTTCTGAACGCGCGCTTCGGGGTGACGGCCAGCACCATCGGCTACGCGTTCCTGTGGACGGGGACCGTGTCGGTGATCGTGCGCGCGCTGGTGCTGGGGCGGATGGTGGACGCGCTGGGCGAGGCCAGGCTGGCGCGGCTGGGGCAGATGCTGCTCGGCGCCGGGCTGCTGCTGATGCCGTTCACCTGGCGCGTGGGCGGGGGGATGACCATCGACCCGCCCGGCGGCGCGTGGAGCACGCGGGTGGATGCGCGGCTCGCGGGCGTCCTGGTCGCGCTGCTCCTTCTGGGCCTTCTGGCGCGCGTCACGCGTGCGATGGAGCGGCAGGAGCGCGTGCGGATGCTGGGGATGGTGGGCTTCATCGTCGCCGCGGTGGTGGGCGTGCTGTTCTGGCGCGCGCCCGCGCCGCTTTCCCTTGGCGTGGCCGACCGCTTTCCGCTGGAGTGGAAGTTCGTCGCGCTGGCGGTGGTGATCACCACGGTGCCGCTGGGGACGGCGTTTACCTTTCCCTGCGTGACGGCGCTGCTTTCCAAGGTGATCGACCCGCGGGAGCGCGGCGTGGTGATGGGGGTGCAGCAGAGCTTTGGCGGGGCGGCGCGGGTGATGGCGCCGCTGCTGGCGGGGTGGATGTTCGACGCGCTGGGGACCGGCTTTCCGTTCTGGACCAGCGCGGGGCTGGTGCTGGCCAGCCTGTTCCTCACCTTCGGCATCGACCGCGGCGCGGCACGCAGCGGCGGCACCCCGGCCACCGCCGCGCCCCCCACCGCGGCGCCGGCCGCGGATTGACGGGCATTCTGCGCCTCACCGGCGAACGGGCTTCACCCCCGCCGGCCACGACCGGCGCGCATGATGGGGTTGGATGGACGAGATCCTGCCGCAGCCGCCGCATATCCTCCACGGCGCGTGGATCGGCGAGCACGAGCAGGTGAAGCCCCGCCGGGCGAGCTCCGCGAGCCCGGGCGGGGCTTATGGCCGTTCCAGCCGCGGGCTTCAGCCCGTGGCGGCGCGAGGGCGAAACGAAGGGGCCGCACCCCGGGTGGGTGCGGCCCCTCGCGTTCCGGAATCGATCCGAGTGCGCCTACAGCCCCGCCGGGAGCGACGAGCCGGTGACGGCGCGGTAGACGTTCAGGCGACCGTTGCCGAAGACGTTGTCGTACCCGGCCGCGCCGATGTCGTCGGTAGTGCTCTCCAGGCGGCTGCGGAGCCCGGCGCCGCGCAGCCCTGTGACCGACGCGACGACGCCCGCAGCGCCGGTGACCTGCGGGGCCGACATCGACGTGCCCTGCATGTAGCCGTAGCCGTTGCGCAGGGCGCTGTAGATGCCCTGCTCCGACGTGGTGTTGCTGTACAGCTCGCCACCAGGCGCCGTGATGTCCAGCCCCGGCCCCCAGTTGCTGTAGTACGCGCGCTGGTCACGCCAGCCGGTGGCCCCCACCGAGATGGCGCCCGGGTCGCAGGCCGGGCAGCTCACCGTCCCCGTGTTGCCGTTGCCGGCCGAGGCGATCACCAGCACGTTCTTGCTGTTGGCGTAGGCGATGGCGTCGCGCTCGGACTGCGAGATGGACGCGCCGCCCAGCGACAGGTTCATCGCCACCATCCCCGGGTAGTCCGCCGCCGCGCGGATGGCGCTCACGATGGCCGAGGTGGGGCAGCCGTTGCGGCCGCACACGCGCTGCACGTACACCTTCACGTTGGCGCCCGCGCCCGACACGCCCGCGATGCCCACCGTGCGCCCGGCCATGGTGCCGGTGGTGTGCGTGCCGTGGTTGTTGTCGTCCGCGGGATTGTTGTCGTTGCTGTACCAGTCGCGCCCCGCGATCAGCTGGCCGGGGAGGAACTCAGTGTGCGACAGGTTCACGCCGGTGTCGATGCTGCCGATGACCACGGCGCCGCCGCCCGCCGCGAACGCCTCGATGTTGTCCTCGTCCGCGTCCGCCAGCGAGATGGCGGAGTTCACCACCTGCCCCTTGCTGCTGCCGCTGCTGAACTTGATGGTCAGCCCGCCCGGGTTGAAGAACGCCCACAGCCGCGGATCGATGGCGTCGGGGTGGCGCAGGTAGTTGGGCTCGGCGTACTCCACGCGCGGATCCAGGGTCAGTCGGGCCGCCAGCTCACGCTCGCCGCCGCGCTGGCCGCGCACCACGCCGAACGTGTTGCGGTGCCCCATGCGGTCCAGCACGGCGCCGTGCGAGGCGGCCAGGTCCGCCATGGTGCCGCCGCCGCGCACCTTTACCAGCACCTCGCCGGGCACCACCTCTTCGGCCGCGTACGCCATCGCCAGCGGCGCCGGCGCCGCCGACTCGGCGGGCGCCGCGGGCGTGTTCACCGCGGCATCGGAGCACGCCGCCAGCGTGGCCAGCGCGAGCACCGCGGAAACTCGGAAATGCTTCATGGTTCACTCTCCGGACTGGGGGATGCGGGGGGCCGTCGCGCGGAGGAAAGCGGGACGGGCGCGAGGGGGCCGGATGGGGGTTCCTGGCCGTAAGGCAGGCCTCATCGAGGGCAATCCGCACGCCGGAATCAGATGTAACCGCCGGGAAGATGGAGCCCGATGGATGCCAACGCGATGCGCGGCGCGGATGACGTCATCTGTGTCCGCTCCGTACCGACCCCGGTGCACAGTTCTGGTTCAGCGGCTGCGATACGGTGCGCCAAACATAGGTTTGGCAACGGCTTAGACGACGCGTCGGCGGGAGGGCGGCGACCGGTGCGGAGGACGCGGTGGTTCCACCGGATCGGCCGCCGTGAATTCGGTCGAAATGAGAGGCCGGAGCCCCCATCGGGAGCTCCGGCCTCTTTCGTCATCCGATCCCGTCATCCGGTCGCGTTCGGGCGGCCGGCGCGGAGCCCCTTAGCGGTGGGCGATCGGGTCCGGGTTGCCGTCGGGATCGCAGGTGGCGTTGCCGTCGGCGCGAACGCCGCCCAGGAGCAGGATGCCGGCCACGTGCGGGGCGGCCATCGAGGTGCCGCTCATGCTGGTGGTGCCGCCGCCCTTGCGGGTGGAGACGATGCTCACGCCCGGCGCGGCGTAGTCCACCGGCGGGTTGCCGTAGTTGGACCACGACGGCATGCAGCCGTTGCTGGCGATGGCCGAGATGGTGAGGATGTTGGAGCCGTTCACCCGGGCCGGGGTGAAGTTGTTGGCATTGTCACCGTTGTTGCCGGCGGCCAGCACGAACTTGATGCCCTTTCCGGCCGCGTCGCTCACGGCCTTCTCGAGCGTGGCGTTGCTGCCGCTGCCGCCCAGGCTCATGTTGGCCACGTCGCCGCTGCCGCCGTTGGCCGCAACGTAGTTCACGCCGTTGATAATGCCGCTGTAGCTGCCGCTGCCGCTGTTGCCCAGCACGCGCACCGCGCAGACGTACGCGTTGGCGGCCACGCCCACCACGTCCTGGCTGTTGTTCTTGGCCGCGACGGTGCCGGCCACGTGCGTGCCGTGCCCGTTGCCGTCCGCCGGGGTGTTGTAGCCGAAGGCCGCGTGGCAGTTGCGGCTGGTGTTCAGGTCGGTGTGATTCAGGTCGATGCCGGTGTCGATGATCCACGCCGTGCGCCCGGTGCCGTCGCCGGCGCCGCCCACGCGGGTGATGCCCCACGGCGTGCTCTGCGCGCCGCCGCCGCCGCCGCCCGGAGGCGCCGCGGCGCGGGGCAGGTCCAGCGTGACGATGTAGTCCTTCTCCACGATCTCCACGCGCGGGTCGGCCACGATGCGCGACAGGCGCGCCTCGGGGATGGCGGCGGTGAAGCCGGGGGCCGCGTGATGGCGCGTGGAGTGGATCGCGAAGCCGTTGCCGCGGGCCAGATCGGCCGTAGCCGCGTTCACGTCCACACCGTCCTTGAAGGTGACGATGTAGAGCGGCGCATTCGCGCTGGCGGCCTGGGAGGCCTCGCCGGGGGCGGCGACGGAGCCGGCGTCCTGGCAGGCTGCCAGGCTGACGGCGGCGGCGAATGCTGCGATGGGGAAGCTACGGCGCATGACGTTCTCCTCGGTTGTGAAGGATCGGTGCGGCCCCGCGCCACGCTCCCGTGAGAGGGGGTGAGCGATAGCGAGGCGGGCCGCGGGAGGTGGAGGGTATTTAAGCAATCGCGGGACCCTTTCCTCCCGATATGCCACAAGCGTATATAAGCAAAAGACTTACGTCGGAAACAAACCACCCTTGGCCCCGCCCGTCGCTGCACCAGAATGGTGCGCCCGAACCACACCGGGGCGTCCCATACGAGTCAGCCCCGTCGTCCTCTGCCTCATTTTGAGCATGTTAGAGGCCCCTTCTTGGGGCGGGTTCACCCGCCCGGGCCGCGACGCCCTGATTGTATCGCATCCTCTTTATCCTTGTCCCCTTGTCCCCTTGTCCCCTTGTCCCCTTGTCCCCTTGTCACCCGCTCACCCGCTCACCCGCTCACCCGTTCACCCGCTCACCCGTTCACCCGCTCACCCGTTCACCCGTTCACCCGTTCACCCGCTCACCCGTTCACCCGCTCACCCGCTCACCCGCTCACCCGCTCACCCGTTCACCCGCTCACCCGCTCACCCGTTCACCGCCCGCCCCACGGCGCGGAACTTTCGATACCCCGCCGGCGTCCTTTTCCCGGCCGGGCGCCGCACCTACATTGGCGCCCCCCAACAGCCGTTCGCCAGAAAACTTGACTGTTCCCGCCGTACCCGCCGACACCGCCGAGCCACAGGTGATGCCCCGCGCCCCCCTGCACTGGGCGTGGCGCTGGATCTCGCCCGCAATCGGCGTGGGGCTGTTCGTGGCGGCCGTGCTGGTGCTGCGCGGCGAGCTGGAAAAGGTGAGCTACGTGGAGGTGCAGCAGTCGGTGCGTGGGCTGCCGTCCTCCGCCGTACTCCTCTCCATCCTGTTCACCGCGGCCAACTACGCCATCCTCTGCTGCTTCGACCTGCTGGCGTTCCGCTACGTGGGGCGGCGGCTGACGGACTGGAAGGTGGCGGCCACCTCGTTCATCGGCTACGCGGTGGCCAATAACGTGGGGTTCGCCATCATCTCCGGCACCTCGGTGCGCTACCGCTTCTACTCGCGGTGGGGGCTGAGCGCGCAGGAGATCTCGCGCATCGTCGTCTTCTACTCCGGCACCTTCTGGCTGGGGTTCCTGGTGCTGGCCGGGTGGAGCCTGGCCATGGACCCGCACCCCGGGCTGCGAAAGGTGCTGGGGCCGGCCACCATCGCCATCGGGGGATGGGCGCTGCTGGCGGGGGCGTTCGCCTACGTGGCGGTGGCGGCGGTGCGGCCGGCGCCGGTGCGGATGGGGAGGTGGACCATCCCCGTCCCCCGGCTGCGCATCGTGGCGTGGCAGTACGCGCTCTCCACGCTGGACTGGGCGCTGGCGGCGGGGGTCCTGTACGCGCTGCTTCCGCGCACGCAGCTGACCTTCTGGGAGTTCCTGAGCGCCTTTCTGGCGGCGCAGCTGCTGGGGCTGGTGAGCCACGTCCCCGGCGGCGTGGGGGTGTTCGAGGGGACCATGGTGGTGCTGCTGGACGGCTACCTGTCGCCCGGGCAGATCTTCTCGTCGCTCTTTCTCTACCGCCTCATCTACTACGTCCTTCCCCTGGGCGCCGCGCTGGCCATCCTGGTGGCGGACGAGGTGCGCCTGCGGCGCCACCACTTCGCGAAGTGGGGGAGCTGGTTCGGCTCGCTGTCGCAGCAGATCGCGCCGCGGGTGCTGGCGATGTTCATCTTTCTGGCCGGCGCGCTGCTCCTGGTCTCCGGCGCCACCCCCACGGAGGCGCACCGGCTGGCGTGGATCGACCGGCACGTGCCGCTGGTGCTGGTGGAGGCGGGGTACCTCATCGGCTCGCTGGCCGGCGTGGGGCTGCTGATCGTCTCGCACGGCGTAGCGCGGCGGCTGGACATCGCGTTCATCGTCGCGGCCACCTGGCTTTCGCTGGGGATCGCGGCGTCGCTGCTCAAGGGCGCGGACTACGAAGAGGCGGCGCTGCTGGGGGCGCTGCTCGTGGCCCTCTTCGCCAGCCGGCCGGCGTTCGACCGCAAGGCGGACTTCTGGGCCGCGCGCTTTTCGCCGGGATGGACGTTCGGGGTGGTCGCCGTGGTGGGCGCGGCGGTGTGGCTGGGATTCTTCGCATTCCAGCACGTGGAGTACAGCGACGAGCTGTGGTGGCGGTTCGCGCTGAACCAGGACGCCCCCCGCGCGCTGCGGGCGACCATGCTGGCGGTGGTGCTGATGCTGGCGTTTGGCGTCCTGCGCTTTCTTCGCCCCGCCCCGCCCACGCTGACACGGCCCACGGAAGAGGAGCTGGCCGCCGCGCGGCCGCTGATCGACACGCAGACCTCCACCGTCCCCTACCTGGTGTACCTGCGCGACAAGACGCTCCTGTTCAGCGAGGACGGGCGCGCCTGCCTGATGTACGCCGTGCACGGCCGCACCTGGGTGGCCATGGGCGATCCCGTGGGCGATCCGCGCTCGGTGGCGGGGCTCATCCGCCGCTTCTTCGAGCTGTGCGACGACTACGGCGGCGTCCCCGTCTTCTACCAGGTGGGCAAGGACAAGCTGCACCACTACGCGGACTTCGGGCTGGCGTTCGCCAAGCTGGGCGAGGAGGCGTGCGTGGACCTGAACGGCTTTACCCTGGACGGCGCGGAGAACAAGCCGTTCCGCCTGGTGCTCAACCGCTTCGGCCGCAGCGGGATGACGTTCCGCGTGGCGCCGGTGGAAGAGGTGGACGCGCTGATGCCGCGGCTGCAGGAGGTGTCTGACGCGTGGCTGCTGGAGAAGCGCGCGTCGGAGAAGGGCTTCTCCCTGGGCTTCTTTGCCCCGGAGTACGTGCGGCGCTTTCCCGTGGCGGTGGTGGAGGAGGAGGGGCGCATCGTCGCGTTCGCCACCGTGTGGCCGGGGCCCGCGAAGTCGGAGCTTTCGGTGGACCTGATGCGCTACCGCCCCGACGCGCCGCGCAACGTGATGGAGGCGCTCATCCTGAACCTGATGCTGTGGGGCAGGGCGCAGGGATACGGCCGCTTCAACCTGGGGATGGCGCCGCTCTCCGGGCTGGAGCCCTCGCCGGTGGCGCCGGTGTGGACGCGCATCGGCAACTTCCTGTTCCAGCGCGGCGAGGCGCTGTACAACTTCCAGGGGCTGCGCACCTACAAGGACAAGTTCCACCCGTCGTGGGAGCCGCGCTACCTGGCGTATCCTGGCGGGCTGGCGCTGCCGCGCATCACCGCGGACGTGTCGGCGCTCATCGCGGGCGGGTACCGCGGCATCTTCCGGCGCGGCAGGGGCGGGGGATGATCCGCTTCGCGGGATGGGCGGCGTTCCTTCTGGCGGCGGCGGGGTGCACGGGGTGCAGCCGCGTCCGCATCCCCGAAACCCCGGGCGTGGAGGATGGACGGATGCGGTCGCTCCCCCTGCGCGCGCTGCCGGCCGCGGAGGGCGGCACCGGCCGCGCCTTCGCCATCGTGCTCACGGGCGACGGGCCCAGCGGCGGGACGGGCAAGCGGGTCGCGGCGGACCTGGCGGCGCACGGCATCCCCTCCGTGATCTGGCACTCGCTGCGCTACTACTGGTTCCCCAGGTCGCCGGAGCAGTCCGCGCGCGACCTGGACCGCGTCATCCGCCACTACGGCGACCGGTGGGGGCGGGAGAAGGTGGTCCTGGTGGGCTACTCGATGGGCGCGGACGTGCTGCCGTTCCTCATCAACCGGCTTCCGGACGACACGCGGGCGCGCATCGGCGGCGTGGCGCTGCTGGCGCTGGCGCACGACGCGGTGTTCGAGTTCCGCATCGAGCAGTGGTGGCGCACGTCCACGGCGCCGCGCTTCGCCACGCGGCCGGAAGTGGAGAAGCTGGCGGGACTTACGGTGCTCTGCGTCTGGGGGCGCGGCGACGACAAGGCGGCGTGCCCCACCATGGCCACGGCGCCGATGACGGTGGTCGAGCTGGACGGCGGGCACCACTTCCGGGGCGACCGGCCGCGGCTGCTGCGGGTGGTTCGCGAGCTGGCCCAACGGGCGAACGCGCGGCCTGCGGACTAGCACGCACGAAGATTGCACGGAGGGCGCGGCGTCCGTCCGGCGTGGACGGGATCGTCCCTCACAGATCCGGTTGGAGGTGCAGATGAAGAAGCTCCTCGTACTGGCGGCTGCAGCGCTGCTGGCCGCTGCCCCCGCCACCGCACAGCAGGCCGCGCAGTCGCCGTCGGGTGACCAGGCCGTCGTCGAGCAGGTCGCCGCGCCGCAGGAGGCGCAGCAGGCGCCCGCGCCCTCCATCTTCGTGAGCCGCCAGGAGATCCAGCAGCGCGTGGCCGCGATGGAAGCGGAGCGCAACGGCGAGAACGCCCAGATGAACCAGAGCTTCTGGTACCTGGTGGCGGCGATCGCCCTGGGCGTGCTGGTCGCGCTTCTGCTGGTGGACTGAGCCACACCGACCGACGAGATGCCACACCCGAAGCCCCGCCGCGATCCGTCGCGGCGGGGCTCCGTGTTGTGGGAATCGACGCGTAGATGAGCGGGCGACGTGGGCGGATCGCGCGATCGTATCCGCCGGCCTCGCCACGGGCTGGAAACCCGCGGGTAGAACGGCCAGAAGCCCCGCCCTGGGCTCGCGGAGCTCGCCCGGCGGGGCTTCAACCACTCGGGTCGACAAGGGCCGGCGCGCGCGGCGAGGCCCAGCGCGTCGACGAGGTCCGGACCGGCAGTACCGCACCGCAAGCATTCGCGACGTTTATACCCTCTCCCGCCTGCGGGAGAGAGTGCGAGCCCGGGCGAGCGGGTGAGGGTTCCAGCGGGCGCAGCTCATCACCCGTTCACCCGTTCACCCGTTCACCCGTTCACCCGTTCACCCGTTCACCCGTTCACCCCATCACGGCCGCCCATGCCGCACCGTCTGCCCTTTCACCGGCTCGCCGCGCTCGACGGGCTGGCCGTCGGCGACGTAGCCGTCGAACAGCGCGGGGAGGCCCTGGCCGGCGCCGAAGACGGGGGCGTTCTGCAGGTGGTAGTGCAGGTGCGGCTCGCTGGTGTTGCCGCTGTTGCCGCACTCGCCCAGCTTCTGGCCTTGCTCAACGCGCTGGCCCGGGCGGACGGCCACGCTGCCCCGCCGCAGGTGCGCCAGCAGCGAGAACTCACCGTTTCCGTGGTCCACGATCACGTGGTTCCCCGGCGGGTTGGCGGGGTCCATCATCCCCGGACGCTGGTCGGGCAGGGTGTCCAGCGCGGTCACCACCGTCCCCGCGCCGGGGGCCAGGATCGGCTGGGCCCAGCAGTAGTACTGCTCCAGCGCCGTCCCGTCGCCGCTGTGCGAGCTGCCGTCGCGGCGGATGATGATGTCGTACGCGAAGCGCTGGTCGGCGTGCGCGGCGTGGTAGTTCTGCTCCAGCGTGCGGCCGCCCCAGAAGACGTACCAGTCGCCGTCGAAGGGAAGGCGCAGCGGCGTCTTCGTCTGGTAGTCCAGGAACTGCGTGGGCGCCAGCGTGGGCGGCGCCGCCTGCGGGCGCACGCCCAGCCCCTGGATGATCCCCGAAGCGTCCGTGACCACGGTGATGTCGATGGCCATCGGCACCCTGGAGAACCGGGCGGAGCGGATGTACCCCGTCACCCCCGGCGACGGCTCCACGACGCGCTCGCTCAGCACCTCCGTCTCCGTACCGATCTGCGCGTCGATCTGCCGGCGCATCCCCGCCATGGCTTCGGCGCTGGGCACCACCCGGCGCATCTCGGGGGAGAAGAGCGCCCACAGCGTGTCCGTCTGCCCCGCGTACAGCCACTGCGTGTAGCGCCGCCCCAGCTCCATCCGCGCCGAATCGGCCTGGGCCGGGAGCGGCGCCGCGCACATCAGCGCCGCCGCGACCATCCATCTGCAAAGACCTGCCACCCTGCCTCCCGCACGTTGGGGTGGATGATGCGGACGACGGCAGGCGAATCGAACGCCCGCCACCCGTCACGATCATCCATCCGTGTTTTCGAAGGATGCTGGACGATCGACGGCGCCCGCGGAGAACCAGCCCGCCGACGCCGCGTCGTGTATCACTCCATCACTCCCATCACCGAATCACTCCGTCGGGTTCGGCGGGGCCTGCGGACGCACGGAGAAGCCCTGGATGATCCCCTGGGCGTCGGTGGCCACCATGACGTCGACGAGCATGGGCACGTTGGAGAAGCGGGCGGTGCGCACGTACACGGTCAGCCCCGGCTGGGGGGACGGGTCCAGGATGCGCTCGGACACGACCTCGGTCTCGGTGCCGGCCTGCGTCTGGATCTGCCCGCGCAGCTCGGCCAGCGCCTGCGCGCTGGGGACGACCTGGCGCATCTCGGGCGAGAACTTGCCCCACAGGCTGTCCGCCTGCCCCTGGTAGAGCCACTGGGTGTAGCGGCGGCCCAGCTCGAACTGCGTCGTGTCCGCCGGAGCCTGTGCCTGCAGCGGCGCGGCGAAGACGATCGCGGCCGCCAGAATCCATCTGCGAAGTACTGCCATCTTGCCCCTCGGGCGTGGTGGTGGGATGATGCGGATGCTGGAAGTTAACGAAACGCCTGCCGTCTGTCACAAGTTTCACGGGAGCCGGTCTGCCGGAGCCAGCGAAGCGCGCGCCGGGATTGATGCGCGGCAACGTGCTGTGGCTGAGCGCCGCGTCGTTCCTGAACGACGCCGCCAGCGAGATGATCTATCCCCTGCTCCCGCTCTTTCTGGCGGGGACGCTGGGGGCCGGCGCGGCGTTCGTGGGGCTGGTGGAGGGTGCGGCGGAGAGCGCGTCCAGCCTGCTCAAGCTGGCCAGCGGCTGGATGGCCGACCGCAGCGGCCGCCGCAAGCGGCTCACCGTGATCGGGTACGGGATCGCGTCGCTGGGGCGGCCCCTGGTTGCGGTCGCGGCGGTGGGGTGGCATGTGCTGGCGGTGCGGCTGCTGGACCGCGTGGGCAAGGGGCTGCGCACCGCCCCCCGCGACGCGCTGCTGGCGGAATCCGTCCCCGAGGACCGGCGCGGCGCCGCGTTCGGCCTGCACCGGGCGGCGGACCACGCGGGTGCCGTGGCGGGGCCGCTGATCGCCTCGGCGCTGCTGCTGGCGCTGGACGGGGACCTGCGGACGGTGTTCGCGCTGGCCGTGGTCCCGGGGCTGCTTACGGTGGCCGTGGTCGCGTGGAAGGTGCGCGAGACGTCGCCCGCCGCGCGCCCGGCGGACACACCCGCGCCGCCGCTGCCGCGCCTGCGCGAGCTGGGGCCGGTGCTGCCGCGCTACCTGGGCGTGCTGGTGCTGTTCACCCTGGGCAACGCCTCGGACGCGTTCCTGCTGCTGCGCGCCAGCCAGGTGGGCGTGCCCACGCCGTACATCCCGCTGCTGTGGGGCGCGCTGCACCTGAGCAAGAGCGCGTGGAGCGTGTGGGGCGGGCGGTGGAGCGACCGCGTGGGCGCGCGCACGGCCATCATCACCGGGTGGATGGTGTACGCCGCCGTGTACGCGGGCTTTGCGTTCGTGGACGCGCAGTGGCAGGTGTGGGCGCTGTTCGTCGTCTACGGCCTGTTCTTCGGGCTAACGGAGGGGCCGGAAAAGGCGCTGGTGGCCGGGCTGGCGCCGCCGGGGCTGCGCGGCAGCGCGTTCGGCGCGTACCACGCCGCCATCGGGCTGGCCGCGCTCCCGGCGAGCGTGGTATTCGGCGTCGTCTGGCAGGCGTTCAGCTCGCAGGCCGCCTTCGGGATGGGCGCCGCCATTGCCCTGGCCGCCGCCCTCCTGCTCCCCCTCGCCCTTCCGCGTGAACACAAGCATCCCAACTGATTGGCCTCACACGGAGTCAACGGAGTCAACGGAGTTGCTCCGATCCGTTCCGAGATGACTCACCGCGAATCAAGGAAACGGCACGAGAAAACTCCGCTAACTCCGCTAACTCTGCGTGAGAATTCGCTTTAGAGTTTTGTAATACGAGACGATCCCGGAGGGAACGGCACGAGAAAACTCAACTCCGTTAACTCCGTTGACTCCGTGTGAGGCTTCTTTTGATCAGTCTGCGGCGTTCTCGACGGAACGGGCGACGGGGCGGCCGGCGGGAAGGGTGAGGGTGAAGACGCTTCCTTCGTCCACGGTGCTGCGGGCGGTGAGGTCGCCCTTCATCGCACGGGCCAGGTCGCGGCTGATGGCGAGGCCGAGACCCGTGCCCTCCGCCGAGCGGGTGAGCGCGGGATCCACCTGCACGAAGGGCTCGAAGATCGCCTCAAGCTTGTCCGGCGGAATGCCGCGGCCCGTGTCTCGCACGTGGATGCGCACCATGCCGTCGCGCGCCTCCCACCCCATCTCCACCTCCCCGCCCCCATCCGTGAACTTGACCGCGTTGGAGAGCAGGTTGAGCACCACCTGCTCCATCCGCTCCCGGTCCGCGCGCACGGTGACGCAGGGGTCGCCGCCGCCGTAGCGGTAGCGAAGCCCCTTGGCGCGCAGCTGCGGCTCCACCAGCGCCTCCACGGCCGCCAGCGTGGCGTTCAGCGGCACGTCGTCCACTTCGTACTGCACCTGCCCCGCCTCGATCTTGGCGAAGTTCAGCACGTCGTTGATCAGCCCCAGCAGGTGCGTCTGGTTGCGGTGGATCTTGTCCAGCGCCTCGCGCTGCGCGTCGCTCACGGGGCCGTGGATCCCCATGTCGATGAGCTGCGTGTAGCCGGCGATGGCGTTCAGCGGCGTGCGCAGCTCGTGGCTCATCGTCGCCAGAAAGGCGCTCTTGGCCGCGTTCGCCTCGTCCGCCGCCTCGCGGGCGCGCTCCGCCTCGCGGGTGCGCTCGGCAAGGTCCTCGTTGGCGCGCTGCAGCTCGTCGTGCGCCATCTCCATCTCCGCCTGCGCCTCCTCCAGCTCCGCCGTCTGGTGCTCCAGCTGCACGCGAGATTCCTCGGTCTCGGTGTACAGCCGCGCGTTGTCGATGGCCACCGCCGCGCGCCGCGCCAGCTCCTCGGCCAGCGCCAGGTCCGCCGGCGTGTGGCTGCGCCCGCTCTCTGCGTGCACCAGCGTGACCGCGCCCAGCACCCGCCCGCGCGCGGTGAGCGGCATGCAGATGTACGAGCGCAGCCCCAGCGCCCGGATCATCCGCAGGTGCTCGGGGTCGCGGGCGGCGGCCGTCAGCATCTCTTCGGGGATGTGGGGCATCATCTCCGCCTGTCCCGTCCGCAGCACCTGGTGCACCCCCTGCGGCGCCGAGCGGTCGCTGGGCCAGCGCTCCTCCAGCTCCCGGGCCAGGCGCACCTTGTCGGGATCCACGTGCTCCGCCGCCAGCCGCTCCACCTCGCCGTCCTCCGTCAGCACGTCCACCGCGCACCAGTCCGCCAGCGTGGGCACGGCCAGCCGCGCCACCGTGCGCAGCGTGGTCCCCGTGTCCAGCGACGAGGCCAGCAGGCGGCTGGCCTCGGCCAGAAACTCGCGCGCCTCCTCCGTCCGCCGCCGCTCGGTGACGTCGGTCACGGCGCCCACCCACTCGCGCACGCGGCCGCCGGGCTCCATCACCGGCACCGCGCGCACGGAGACGTGCCGCCACGCGCCGTCCGCGCGGCGCAGGCGGAACTCCACCTCCATCACCCGCCGCTCGCCCACCGCCTCGCGCCACTCCGCCGCCACGCGCGCCCGGTCGTCCGGGTGCACCGCGCCGATCCATCCCCCGCTGCCGTACTCCTCCCACGAGGTGCCGGTGTACGCGGCCCAGCTGGCCTGCGGCTCTACGAAGCTCCCCTCCGCGCTGGCCGTCCACACCACCTGCGCCGAGGCGACCACCAGCGAGCGAAAGCGCGCCTCGCTGCGGCGCACCGCCTCCGCCTCCTCGTCGCGGGCGCGCAGCCGCCGGTCCACGCGGGTGGTGAGCAGGGTCACCGTCAGCACCGCCAGCGTCGCCGCGATCACCGCCGCCGCCAGCCCCGCGGTGCCCAGCACATGGTCGCCGGGCACCGTCACCGCGTCCGCGGCCTGGGGGGTGAAGCGCGCGGCGGACGTCCCCGTGTAGTGGACGGCCGCCAGGGCACCCCCCATCACCACCGCGGCCGCGATCCGCTCCCGCTGCCCGCGCGCGGTGTCGTCGGCGCGAAGGCGCATGAAGAGCCAGATGGTCCCGATCCCCGCCGCGATGGCGAAGGCGATGGAGAGCGCCACCAGCGCGGGGCGGTATTCGATGCGGCCGGGGATGCGCATGGCCGCCATCCCCGCGTAGTGCATCCCCGCCACCGCCAGCCCCAGCAGCACCCCCGCCGCCGCGCGCGCCGAGACGGGGACGGCGGGGCGGCTGGTGACCCACAGCGCCAGCAGCGACGCGCCCACCGCCACCGCCAGCGACAGCAGCCACAGGGGGACGGCGTAGCTGATGGGGACGGGGAGCCGGTACGCCAGCAGCCCCACGAAGTGCATGCTCCAGACGCCGATCCCCAGCGCCACGCTGCCGCCGGCCAGCCACGCCACGCGAAAGCGCCCGTACGCGGCGTTCACCCGCGCCGAAAGCGCCAGCGCGGTGTACGATGCCAGGACGGCGATCAGGATGGAGAACGCCACGAGCGCGGCGTTGTGGCTGCCCTTCATGATGTCTGCGGCACTGCTCGGGAGACGCGGGATCCCTGGACCTGCCGGGTGCGCAAGAAGGATTCCCCGTGCGGGCGCTTCGCGGGGCGGATGTGCGGAGATCCCATGTTCCGGAGAAGAACAAATCCCGGCGTCTCGCCCGCCTCGCGACCGGATCAGGATGAGGATGGACGGGCGGGAGCGCCGCCGGCGGAGATCGGGACGATCGACGCTGCCCGCAATCCGGGCCGGCCCTCGCACGGCGGATGCGGCGGAAGTAGATTGAGGCGAACCCGCGAGCCACCCGCGTCGTCAGCACAGGAACGGGAGATGAGCACCGCCGCCGTCCCGCGTCGTCCGTCCACGTTGATCCCCCTCCGGCCGGCGCTCGCCGCGGCCGTCCTGCTCTGCGCGTGCGGAGGAGGCGGCGGCGACAAGCCCGTCGATTCCGGTCGCGCCCGGTACGACGCCGACAAGGCGCACTGCGAATCCGTCTCCAACATCGAGGCCGCGCAGAAGAGCTGCATGACCTACCGCGGCTGGCCCGACGGCAAGTACCGCCGCTGAGGAACGGAGAATCGCGCGAAGGACGCGGAGGAATGAAGCGAGGACGCGGATGAAGCCTTCATCCGCGTCCTCGCTTTTCCTCCGCGTGATCGTCCTTTTTTCGGTTCATCGCGGATCTGGTTGCAAACTGCGGTCGCGCTCTCCAGGGGCGAGATGAGCCGGCCTCCACGGACACCCGATGCGCGATCTGGCGAAGACTGGGTGCGCGAGAAGGCCGGGGGCGTTCCCGCAGAAGTTCGCGCGAGGGGGACGGTTCGCGGGATCGCGCATCGGGTGAAGCCGGAATGGTGGGCTGTGGGGCGCTGCGGCGGGAAAGGTGTCCCAGCAAAAAATGCGGATGGCTCCCTGCCGGGCGTCCATCTGCCGCAGTTCCCGACGTCCTCAGGGAAGCCCGGTGTGCCCCGCCCCTGCCGACGCGCAGGACACGGTGTCGCGCATGGTGAACCCGCCACCGCTTCCCGCCAGGCGTGGCGTGCAACGAAATCCGCGATGAACCCTCGATGAACCCTTTTTTTACGGCGTCGGCAGCGCGACCAGGACGGCGGTGACCAGGAGGACGACGAGCCCCAGGCCAAGCTCCGCGCGCGCCGAGCGGCGCAGGCGATGGGTCGCGGCGTCGTCCCCCAGCGTGGGGAGCACGCGGCGCCAGTTGTAGAAGCCCAGCGCGCCCACCCCGGCCAGCAGCCCCAGCTTGAGCAGCAGCGCGCGCCCGTACCCCGTGGTCCACACGTCCGAGAGCGTGCTCAGCTGAAAGACCACGCTCGTAAGCCCGGTGACCGCCACCGCCGCCGCCCCCGCCAGCGCCATCGGCGAAAAGGCGCGCACCATGGCCGCCACCGCCGCGCCGGCCCCGTCCGCCGCCGTCAGCGCGGCGGGGATCCCCACCGCCAGCAGCGCCGCCAGCGTCCCCATCCACACCCCCGCCCCCAGGACGTGCACCGTGTCGCTGAGGATGGCGACGCCGTTCAGCCGCCCCACCGAGGCCGCGTGGCCGGAGAGCGCGGGGACGGCGGAAAGGAGCACCGCCCCCGCGCCGGCCCCCATCCACCCCACGCTTCGCCCGTGCGGCGCCCTGGCGATGAACAGGCCGATGACGAACGCCAGCGTGGCGATCGCCTGGAGCACCCAGGCCAGCCCCCAGCCGGTGTCGCGCAGCAGCACGTCCAGCCGCGCGCCGTCCCACGCGGCCTCGCCGCCGCCCAGCGCCGCCACCTGCATCCACAGCCGCGCGAACAGGGCGGCCACCGAGAGCGCCGCCGCCCCCAGCGCCACGAACCAGATCGCCCCCTCCGCCCGCGCCGCCACGGGTCGCAGCAGGGGGTCGCGGTCCAGCCGGGGAAGCACGCCGAAACGGAACGCCACCGCCCCGATCATCCCCAGCAGCGCCGCGAACCAGGCCCAGCGCACCGCCACCGCCAGCGGCCGCCCCGCCTCGCCCACCTCCTCCTCCAGCGCGTCGTCCGTCCCGTCCGTGGTGGGCGCGGGCGGCGTCTGCGCGAGGCCGGCGGCCGCGGGCGTGCCCTCCGGCACCGTCGAGGCCGCCGCGACGGCCGCCACCGTAAAGCGCCACGAGCCCTCCAGCACGTGCCCGTCGCCGCCCACCGTCTTCCACCGGGCGACGTAGTCCCCCGGCCGCAGCGTCGAGGGCAGCGTCAGCAGGAACTCGCGCCCCTCGCCTCCCTCCACCTTCGCGCCGCCGGCGGCCACCCGCGCGCCGCCCAGGAACAGGGTGATGGTGGTCAGCTCGCTCTCCACCGGGCGCGAGAAGCGCAGCCGCACCTCGCGCACGGCGCCGTGGGCCGTGTCGCCGTCCGCGGGATGGGACGATTCCACCCGCGTGTGCGCGGCCGCGGGCGCCGGGAGCAGGGCGCACGCCAGGGCCGCCGCGAGCAGCAGCGCGCGACGGCCCCGGGAGATGGTCTTGGATAGAGTCCGCGTCATCAGCTTCCGCCGTGGCCCATCCCCCTTCCGGGAGCGGGCCGGTGATTCGAGGTCATGTCGTCCAGCACGCCGTAGCTCCCCATCCGCATGGGCCCGGCGCTCCCCAGGAACAGCCGCACCCCCGCGGTGATCCCCCAGAAGCGGTCGTCGCCGAACAGCGCCTGCGGGTCCGCCTGGCCGCGCTCGTTCCACACGCGGTTGTGCTGCAGCTCCACGAAGGGCATGGTGCTGAGCGGAAAGCCGCTCAGCTGCCATCCGTACCCCACCGAGGTGATGAACCAGCGGCTGGCACCCACCGGCTCGTCGTCGTGGTGGTAGCGGAAGACGTCGTCCTTCTCGCGCTCCCACTCCGGCCGGGTGCTGTACTCCACCCGCAGGTACGGGCGGTGGCGGCCTATGCCGGCCATCGACTCCACCAGCAGCGCGTAGTACCCCCGAGCCTGGCCCTCGGGCTCGCTGCGCGACGCCTCGGCCAGCGAATACAGCGTGCCGAAGCGGTGCGTGGCGGCGTGGCGCACGTAGCCGTTCACCAGCGCCGTGCGCGCCTTGCCGTCGTGGTGCGCCTCGGCCACGCTGCCGTACGAGCCCGACACCTCCCACCGCGCCGCCGTCCCCGCGCCGCCGAAGCGGCGGATGACGCGCGCCGACCAGCTGTCGCCGAACGCCGTGTAGTTGCTCAGGTCGTACGGCCCCTCCGGCTCCGCGCCGCCGAACAGTCCCGCTTCAACGCTCCAGGGGCCCCGCAGATAGACGACGTTGGCCGTCCACCGCTCCAGGATCTGCGAAAGGTGGTGGTTGGTGGGATATTTCGCCACCGGGCGCGACATGGGATCGTCCGTGCCGTACGGCGCGAACCCCTTGCCCACGGAAAGGGAAAGGTCGCCGCCCGCCACGTTCCACAGGTTGGCGCTCACCATCAGCTCGTGCAGCAGCGTATGGGGATGGCGCCGGTCGATGAATCCCTCGCCCCAGCCGCCGGCCGTCAGCTCGCCGCCGGGCTGGGTGATCCCCTCGAAGTTGAGGGTGGAGCGCAGCACGAACGCGCTTCCCGGGCTCTCCAGGTTGATCATCAGCGCCGGCTGGGTGACGTACGGCTCCGTCCCCGAGAGCGGGGACGACTCGTTCCCCAGCCCCGTGGTGACGATGGGGTACGCCTGCGCCATCCCCATCAGGCTCCACCCCTCGCCCAGCGGCTGCATCAGCATCCGGTGCCCGCCCGGCGCACCCTCCGCGTGCGCGTGCACCCCGGCCACCTGCATCCCCCCCGCCTCCGCGCTTCTGCCGTGCCCGTCGTGCGGGTCCGTCGGCGAAGGCGGCGGAGGCGGCGGCGCGGACGGCGCGTGGTTCGAGTGATCCACCGGCGCCGGGGGAACCGTGCCGTCCGGCGCGGCACCGTGGTGCGGGGGATGATGCGGGGATTCCTGCTCCATCATCCGCTGATGCACCGTATCCGCCATCATCATCCGCCGAAGCGCGGGGTCCTGCATCATCGCCCGGTGATGCGCCGTGTCCCGCATCATCATCCGCAGCTGCGCGGTGTCCCGCATCATCGCCCGGTGATGCGCCGTGTCCTGCATCATCGTCCGGCGGTGCGCGGGGTCCTGCATCATCCGCCGGTGCGCCGCCGTGTCCATCCGCGCGGGGGCAGGGTGCGCGGAGTCGTGCGACGTGTCGGGACGCGCCTCCGCGTGCTGGTGCTGCGCGGAAAGCGCGGCCGGTGCCGCGGCGCCCATCCACAGGGCCGCGGCCATCATGATCCTTCTCATCTCCTCGAAACCACTCCCTCTCCGGTTCGAAACGCGCCCGGTCCGGAAGGGACGGGCGATCGTCGGCTACGAACGGAGAAGGGTTCGCGGAGGGGGTGGATCGGTGGAAAGCGAGGGGGACGCGTAGGAGCCGTGCCCGGCGGTCGCGCCGTCGGACACGGAGGCGTCGAACGCCGCGAGGGCCGAGGCCCGCGGAGGTGCCGCGGTGGCGCCGCACGCCGCGAGCACGCCGCATCCGCCGCCCAGGTGCTGCACCGGCGAAGGCGGGTGGCGCGGGTCGTCCGGGCGCTCGGCCGGCGCGGGGGCGTGGTGCCCGTGGTGGGTGGATGCGGACGCCGCCGCGTGCTCCGCCTGCCCCGACG
Source organism: Longimicrobium sp. (assembly GCA_036379135.1). Classification (GTDB taxonomy): domain Bacteria; phylum Gemmatimonadota; class Gemmatimonadetes; order Longimicrobiales; family Longimicrobiaceae; genus Longimicrobium. Next base: position 5,818 of record DASUVG010000124.1, on the reverse strand, counting down.
GCTCGGGAGCCATCGGGCAGTCGGCCACCATCGCCTGGGTCCAGGCGAAGCAGGCCAGCAGCAGCATCGAGATCAGCGTACGCATTGCATCCAATATAGCCCCTCCCCCTACCAGCCGGCAAGCGGCCCCCTCGCGCGGCGGGCCCCGGGGGCGCATCTTCCACGCCAGCACGGATGAACGCAACCTCGGACGGGAGAACGGGATGGCGGCGGAGCAGGGGGCGGAGCGGGGCGAGCGGCTGGCGTCGGACCGGGTGTTCGGGGTGATCGGGGGAGTGCTCCTGCTGCTGGGGCTGGTCTTTCTCGTCCGCTCCTTTCTGCCGGGCGGCTCCGACACCGGCGCCGGCCCGGCGGGGGGCGGCATCCCCACCCTGCGCATCCTGAGCCCCGCCCCCGGCGCGGAGGTGGAGCAGCCGATGGTGGTGGAGCTCGACGCCGGGGCGGCGCTGGCGCTGGGACCCAGCGGGTGGACGGCGGACGGGCGCCACCTGCACCTGTTCGCCGGCGGCACTGAGGTGATGGCGACCGCCACGGAGCTTCAGCCGGCGGGCGGCACCCGCTACCGGTGGCGGCTGCACCGCCTCCCCGCCGGCGAGACCACGCTGCGCCTGGCCTGGTCCGACGAGCGCCACCGCACCCTCCCGCAGGGCGCCTCCGCCCAGGTGCCCGTGCGCCTGCGCTGACCGGCGTCCGCGCCGCGGCGGAGACGAGCGAGTTGACGGAGGGGGCGGCCCGGCGTACCGTGTTGTGTCCCCAGCGGGACGGGCCCACCCTCAGGGCCCGCGGCACACCCCCTCCCCCATCCGGTCCATCCGAGGAGCAGGCGCATGGCGCTTCCCGTATTCCGTCCCCTGGCGTTCGGCGAGATCCTGGACGGCGCTTTCACGCTGTACCGGCGCAACTTCGCGACCTTTGCGCTGACGGCGCTGATCCCCACCATCGGCGTCATTGCCGGGTTCCTGATGCTGGGCGACGGCTTCGTGGCGGCCATGACCAGCACCAACCCGGAGGAGATGGCGGTGGAGCTCCTGAGCGGCATGGCCATCGTGATTCTCCTGGGCACGGTGGGCGCCCTGACCATGTGGCCGGCGCTTACGCACGAGGCCGTGCAGGCGTACACCGGCCGGCCCACCTCCGTGGGCGACGGCTTTCGCGCCGGCTTCCGGGTGCTGCTCCCGTTGCTGGGCGCGGCGTGCCTGGCCTGGTTCGCGCTGGTGGTGGCGGGGATGGGGGTGGCCATCGTGCTGGTGGTGATCATGATGGTGTTCACCGCGATGGGCGGGGTGATGGTGGGGGTGGGGATGGTGATCACCGGCATCCTGTACGTGGCCTTCGTCCTGGGCGCCGTCGCCCTGCTGTTCGCGGTGGTGCCGGCGGTCGTCGTGGAAGGGGCCGGGCCGCTGGAGGCGCTGGAGCGCTCGTTCACCCTCGCCCGCGGCGCGCTGGGGCACGTGGTGGGGGTGATCCTGGTGGCCGTCCTGATCGCCTACCTTCCCATGATGGCGGTGATGGCGCTCACCGGCGGGTTCGCGCAGATCATCAACCCCAAGGCGATCCCCAGCCCCGGGCAGTTCATCACCCAGCAGGTGCTGGGGATGGGCGTGGGCATCCTCACCACCCCCTTCCTGGTGGCGGTGATCGTGCTGCTGTACTTCGACCGCCGCGTGCGCACCGAAGCCCTGGACGTGCAGATGGCGACCGACTCCCTCGCCGTTGCCGGCCAATGATCGAACCGGGGAGCGCGCCCGCCGCGCTCCCGTTCCCTGCACTCGCGGCGATCCTCGCGAAGGCTCCGCACGCCGCCTTTCGGCACCACCCACCCGCTGTCCCGGCGCTGAACCGCACGACTGGGCGTGCAGGCGATGAGGGGCGGGTTCCAGGATCTCCTGAATCCCGCGGCTGCGCAGGGCGAAGCCTCGGTGGCGAGCGCGCTGCTCGGCTTCGTGCCGAACCTGCTCACCGCACCTTCCTGGCATGCGTCTGCGTGGCGCTGTACCACGACCGCCGCGTGCGCGCCGAGGCGCTGGACGTGCAGATGATGGCCGACGCCCTGGCCGTCGCCGGCCAGTGATCCAGCCGTCGGCGCACCCGCGCGGCAACGTTGATATTCGGCCTGTCTTCGGATAGATTGGAGCGTCCGCATTGCCCCGTTCCGGCGCGCGGAGGAGCGAGGAAATCCATGCAGCGCAGGCGCTACCGGTTCCGCGAAGACAAGGCCACCCAGGCCGCCGCACGGCTGCTGAAGCTGCGCGGCGGCCGGATGAGCCACCTGAAGCTCATCAAGCTCCTGTACCTGGCGGAGCGGGAGTCGCTCATCCGGCTGGGGCTGCCGCTCACGTACGACACCTACGCCGCCCTTCCGCACGGGCCGGTGCTCAGCGCCACCCTGGACCGCATCAATTCGGGAGAGTTCTACCGCGGCGGATACTGGGACCGGCACATCGGGCCCAAGACCAACCACACCGTCACCCTCCGCGATCCCGCCGCCGTCCCCGACGACCAGCTGTCCGCGGCGGAGGAGGCGCTGATCGACGAGGTGTTCCGGAAATACGGGCACCTTCCGCGCTGGAAGCTCGTGGACCTCACGCACCAGCTGCCGGAGTGGACGGACCCGCACGGCTCCTCACTCCCCATCGAGCCCGCCGACATCCTTCGCAACGAAGGATACTCGGAAGAGGCCATCGCCGATCTCGAGGCGGAGTGGGAAGAGCTGGCGTACGCACAGGCGCTCTTCGGCTGAGGGCTGCCTGGTGGCACGCGCCGGAGACACGTTCTTGCTCACCCGCGGCACCGGCGAGGTGCCGCACCTGTGGGTCATTCTCTGGGGCCCAGCCGGCGCCGCGCAGTCCTTTCTGGCGGTCTACCTGACGACGCTGCGCGCGCACTCCGACGGCAGCTGCATCCTGGTCCCAGGCGAGCACTCGTTCATCCAGCACGAGACGGCGGTGGCGTACGGCGTCGTGCAGCGCTGGACGGCCGAGCGGCTGGGCGAGCTGGCCGCGGATGGGATCGCCAGGGCTCGTCCGCCGTGAGCCCGGCCGTGCTGGAGCGGCTGCGCGCCGGGTTCTTCGCATCGCCGCGCACGCCGCACGCCATCCGCCGGATGGCCGTGGACGTGTTCGGCGCCTCCGATCCCTCCGGATCGCCGCCGCATGCGTGACGGAATACGCGCCGTTTGACCGGCGTGCGCGCCCCGCGTAGCTTTTCGCTCCCCATCGCCCGCGCGCGTGCCGCCGCGGGCCGGCCTTCCCGATCCAGCCTGTCGATGCTCCCGCACCTTCGCCCCATGGACACGGGCGAGATCCTGAACGGCGCCCTTCGGCTGCACGTCCGCGCCTTCGCGGCCGCGGCGCTGCCGCCGTTCCGGGCGTACGTGGAGGCGCTGGACGTGCCGCTGGCGGTCGCGCGGCTGGCGCGGGCGGGGGCGTGATGCAGGCCCGCATCCCCACCGCCGCGCAGGTGGACGAGGCGCTGCGCCGCACCTACGCGCGCCCCGAGCTCACGCCCCGCGAGCCGGGCCCGCTGGACGGCCTGCGCGCGTGGTGGCGGCAGCTGTGGAGCCGCGTGGGCGACTTGCTGAGCCGCTTCGGGGACCTGCGCGGCGACAACCCCGTGGTCTACTGGATGGTGATCGGGGTGCTGGTGGCGGCGGCGCTGGCCATCATCGGCTACCTGCTGTGGAGCACCCTGCTCGGGATGGCGGAGCGCGGCTCCGTGGCGCATCCCTCCCCGGCCGGCCGCGCCGCCGCGCCCAACGCCCGCGCCCGCACCGCCGCGGAGTGGGAGGAGGAGGCCCGCCGCGCCGCCGCCGCGGGACGCTACCGCGAGGCCGCCATGGCGCTCTACCAGGCGCTGCTGCTGCGGCTGGAGGCCGCCGGCGCCGTGCGCTACGACCCCGCCAAGACGCCGGGCGACTACCGCCGCGAGGCGCGCCGCGACCCGCGCGCCTCCGGGGCCCTCGCCGCGTTCCTGCGCGGCTTCGAGCCCGCCGTCTTCGGCGGGCGGGCGCTGGACGGCGAGGGGTACGAGCGGCTGCGCGCCGCGGCGGCCGGAGCCGGCGCCCATGGGTAGGCGCGACACCTGGCTGGTGGCGCTGCTGCTGGCCATCATCGTCCTCCTTTCCGCGCTGGCGGGACGCCAGGCGGCGAACGACGACAGCGGCGATCCGCGCGCCTCCACCTTCGTGCGCTCGCCCGGCGGGCTGGCCGCGCTGTACTGGACGCTGGAGGAGCTGGACCTGCCCGTCGCCCGGCGCACGGAGCCGCTGCTGCACGCGGACTCGCTGCGCGGCACGCTGGCCGTGGTCGCCCCCATCCGCGGGCTGTCGGAGGAGGAGACCTCGATCGTGGTGGAGCACGTGCGCGGCGGCGGCACCCTGCTCTTCGTCGCCACGGGCTACGACTACGGCGGCCCGGCGTACGACTCGCTGGGGCTGCGCCCCGTCCTCCTTTCCGGGGTGAACCCGCTGATGGGCGACGACCGCGCGGCCTCGCCCCGCCCGCACCGCTGGACGGAGGGGGTGGCGCGGGTGGACGGCTTTCGCCGCGGCTTCCGGAGGAATTCCGCCGCCCTGGGGCAGAAGGGCGTGGAGACGCTGCTGGCGGTGGACAGCATCCCCGTCGCCATCACCTGGCCCCTGGGCCGGGGGCGGGTGATCGCGTTCGCCGACGCGCACCCGCTCGCCAACGGGCGGCTGAAGGAGAGCGGCGCCGCGCACCTGCTGGCCCGCGCCTTTGCCGAAGCGCGCGACACGGTGTTCTTCGACGAGTACCACCAGGGCTTTACCGGCGACGGCAGCCTGCTGGCGGGGACGGTCAAGATGGTGCGCCGCTTTGCCTCCGGCCCCATGGCGCTGCAGCTGCTGGCCGTGGCGGCGCTGCTGCTGTGGGCCGGCGCGCGGCGCTTCGGCGCGCCGCTGCAGCCGCCGCCCGCGCGGCGCCGGTCGCCGCTGGAGCACGTGGAGGCGCTGGCCGGGGCGTACCGGCAGGCGGGGGCGCGGCGCACGGTGCGCCGGCTGCTGCTGGCGGGGATGGCGCGGCGGCTGGGGCGGCGCGCACCGCCGGACGAGAGCGCGGCGGGCGAGATGCTGGAGCGGATGGCGCGGCAGAGCCCCGCGGGGCGCGACGCCGCCGTGGAGCTGGAGCGGGAGTGGAAGCGCGGGCAGTCGGGCGACCTGGTGGCGCTCACCCGCGGCGTGGACCGGCTACTGGACGAGGTACGGCGATAGATGAGCACGACGATGCAGGACGGCGTGGCGGGCGACCGCGCGCACCGGGTGCTGGACGAGCTGGCGGGGGTGGTGCTGGGGCAGGAGGAGATGCTCCGGCAGATGATGATCGCCCTGCTGGCGGGCGGCCACGCGCTGCTGGAGGGGGTGCCGGGGACGGCCAAGACGCTTTCCATCCGCGCGCTGTCCATGGCGCTGGACCTGCGCTTCGGCCGCGTGCAGTTCACGCCCGACCTCATGCCCACGGACCTGATCGGCGTGAACGTGCTGGACGAGCTCAAGCGCGACTTCTCGTTCCACCCGGGCCCCCTCTTTACCGACCTGCTGCTGGCGGACGAGATCAACCGCGCGCCGGCCAAGACGCAGGCGGCGCTGCTGGAGGCCATGCAGGAGCGGCAGGTGACGGTGGACGGGCAGACGCGCCCGCTCCCCGCCGGCTTTACCGTCTTCGCCACGCAGAACCCGGTGGAGTACGAGGGCACCTATCCCCTCCCCGAGGCGCAGCTGGACCGCTTCCTGTTGAAGATCGTCGTCGGCTACCCCGGCGCGGAGGCGGAGCGCGCCGTGCTGGACCGCTACGTGGAGGGCTTC
>DASUVG010000123.1:0-9842 GCA_036379135.1 Longimicrobium sp. | reverse complement strand
TCGCCCGGCCCGGCGCCGAAACCCTCCAGGTACATGAACGCCACGTCCCCCAGCCGCTCCGGCCGCGGCAGTGACACGAGCTTGCCACGGACCTCCGTCTGCACCTCACCCTTCAGCCGGTCGAACTCCGCCGCGGTCAGTTCCACCTCCGCGAACACGTCGCCGTCCACCTCCCACCCGCCCTCGTCCAGCGGCTCGCCGGAACGATAGAACAGCGGGTCGAACGGCAGGCCCTCGCGGCGCTTGAAGTTCTCGTCCGCGGCGTAGTCGAAGTCCTCCAGCGCGTCCTCGCCCGCCGTGCTCTCGCGGTGGTGCCGCACCTCGTGCACCACCGTCTCGTGCAGCTCGCCCTCCCAGTCGAACTCGGGGTCCAGCTCCGCCAGCGCGGCGAACGAGCCGAAGTACAGGTGCACGCCGGAGCGCAGCGTCTCGGGCGTATCCATTCCCAGGTCCAGCTCGCCGGTGGCGCACTCGCCCAGCGTGTAGACCTCCGGCAGCTCCGGGTGCGGCACCGCGTCTTCCGACACGGCCACGTACTCCACCCCGCCGCGCAGCTCGGGCGGAATGGCATCGAAGATCTCGTGCGCGCGGCGCTCGAACTCGGCAAAGGTCATCGGGCGGTCGTTCGGGACGGGAGAGGTTCGGTTGATGAGACGCGTACCGGCGGCACGTTCAGCCGGCTTCGGAACGAGGCACGTACGTACTTCCGCACTTCCGCACTTCCGCACTTCCGCACTTCCGCACTTCCGCACTTTCGCACTTCCGCACTTCCGCACTTTCGCACTTCCACTCGAGGGCGCGCGAAGGGCGCGGAGCCGAGGCGTCCGCGCCCTTCGTGGATCGTGCACCGGCGGACGCGTCAGTCCAGCTCGTCGATGCTGTTGATGACCTTGCCGACCAGGCCGTACTCCTTGGCCGCGTTCACGTCCAGCCAGAAGTTGCGGTGCGTGTCGTTCTCGATGCGCTCGAACGGCTGCCCCGTCTCGCGCGCAAAGATGCGGTTGATGCGCTCGCGCATGCGGATGATCTCGTGCGCCTCGATGGCGATGTCCGCCGCCGTGCCGCCCGCGCCGCCCGCCGGCTGGTGCAGCAGAAAGCGCGTGTTGGGGAGTGCGTAGCGGTCCTCCAGCGGCGCCGCCACGTAGATCAGCGCGCCGGCGCTGGCCACCCACCCCGTGCCGATCATCCGCACCCGCGGCTTGATGAAGCGGATCACGTCGTGGATGGTGTCGCCACTCTCCACGTGCCCGCCCTGCGAGTTGACGAAGATGTTGATGGGCTTGTCGCTGTCCGCCGCCATGGCCAGCAGCTGGCCGATGACGTTGGAGACCAGCTGCTGGTCGATCCCGCCGCTGATGATGAGCGTCCGCGACTTGAACAGGCGGTCGCGGATGGTATCCGTCAACGCGTTGGGCGGCGCCTTCTGGTCGTCCCCCGGCTGCTTCTCGTCGTCCTCGTGCTCTTCGTCCTGGTTCCTCATCCCCGGTATCCCCCTGATGGTCTGGCGCAGGCTTTTGATCGCCGTAGGGTAGCAGCCTGCCGCCCCCGGCGAAAGGGCCTGCCGCCCTACCGCGCGGGGGCGGAGACCAGACGCGTCACCCACAGCCCCGAGTTGAAGTCCGTCGCGAAAACCAGACCGTTGTGCGGCATGGCCGCCCAGGTAAAGGTCAGGTTGGGGATGAAGGCGTTCTCGTCGGCCGTGGCCAGCACCGCCAGCTCGCGCCGGTTGATGCGCCCGCGCAGCTCGCCGGACACGTCCACCGCGCGCAGGCCGCCGTTGTGGCTGCCCAGGTACAGCGTGTCGCTGTGCACCCAGAACTTGCTGATGCCGCGCCCTTCCACCTCGTACGTGGCCACCTCCACGGGCATCTCGGGGTTGGTGGCGTCGAACACGTGCAGCAGCCCGCCGATCTCCATCCGCCGGTTGAAGTCGGCGCCGGGGGGGAGGATGGCGTCGCCCACGAACACGTAGCGGCGGCCGGCGCGGTTCACGTACGGAAACGCGTAGTGGGTGTGCCCCCACCGCTGGTTGCGCCACTCGGTGCGGTAGCGCACCTGGCTAAGCATGCGCGGGCGCCGCGGGGTGCCGTCCTTGATCCCCTTGCCCACGTCCAGGATCACCAGCCCGTCGTCCCAGTAGGAGAGGTACGCCAGCCCGTCGTGCACGTACACGTCGCTCAGGTAGCGGTTGGGCATGTCGGTGTCCAGGCTGAAGCGCGACACGGGCCGGGGGTCCGCCGGGTCGCTGACGTCCAGCACCACCAGCGACGACGCGCCCGCGTCCACCACGTACAGGTAGCCGCCGGAAAAGAAGACGGCCTGCACGCCGCCCGTGACCGTCTCCCAGTAATCCGCCACCTGCCGCGGATGCGCGGGGTCCGCCAGGTCCAGCAGCACCACGCCGTTGCGCCGGCTGCGCGCCCCGCGGCGCCCGAACGCGGCCAGGGTCCCCGCCTCGTTCACCGCCACGTCGTTGATGCTCTGCGCGTCCGCCACCACCGAGTCCGTCAGCACGGGCCGCGCGGGGTCGGACACGTCCCAGACGAAGAGCCGGTTCCCCTGGCACCCCGCGCAGCCGCCCCAGGTGCCGGTGTAGACGTAGTCGCGCCCGTTGGCGGCGCGAAACGCCCACAGGTCGGTGCTGCGCGTGTGGGCGATGGGCCCGCGCCCCACCACCTCGAAGCGCGCCGCCCCGCGCGCCACCTCTTCCGCGCTGGGCCCCACGAACCCGGGCCGCGCCTGCGCCCCCGCATCCGACGCCGCCAGCGCGGCCGATGCGAGCAGAAGGACGGAAAGGCTGATGCAATGCTTCATCGTACGATGCGAGTGGGGCGGAAAGACCGAGCGCGGCAGGCGTCGCCGGCCGTTCTCTCTAGTATGAGCACCGATGCGGCGGCGCGGTAGGCCGGCGCGTGGTGCGGACGGGCCTGCCTCCATCGAACGTGCGAGGTCCCCACAAGGTGACGGCGGTACGGACCGGCCTCACGCGAAGCCGGCGGGGCCAACGGAGTTCGCCCTCGGCATCTTTCCAATGTTCGATCGGCGGACACGGCAGGATCTGCAGATACGGTAGATACGAGCTCCGTCGAAGCGATGTGAGCCCAAGTTCGGGGAAAAAATATGATTTCCTGAGGGAGCGCACGCGCAGATCCTGCCGCCTGCGCTGACTCCGGCGCGCGACCGAAGGACCTCCTCTCGGCGGCGCCAGGGGCCGGTTCAGGACGCGGAACCAGCCCCTTCGTTCTGCTGGCGAGGTCCTTCGGTCGGCGGCGCGGGTTCCCGGTCAGGGCAAGGTTCAGCGCGGCGCCACACTCAGGAAGTCATGCACTCTATTGCCGGATCTGGGATGAGCCCCATCCTTTTCTGGATACACAAAAAGAAGCGGCGGCCGAGATCATCGGCCGCCGCGCTCACTTTCGTACTTTCGTACTTTCGTACTTTCGTACTGCCGTACCCTCGTACCTGCCGTCCTACCGAAGCCGCTCCTGCAGCCAGCTGACGATCTCGTCCTGCGACAGGCGCGTCTGCTCCATGGTGTCGCGGTCGCGGACGGTGACGGTGCCCTGCTCCATCGTCTCCCCGTCCACCGTGATGCAGAAGGGCGTGCCGGCCTCGTCCTGCCGCCGGTAGCGCCGTCCGATGGCGCCGGCCTCGTCGTAGAAGCTGGGGATGCCGCGGCGGCGCAGGTCCTCGTGGATGGCGGTGGCACGCTCGGGCATGCCGTCCTTCTTGACCAGCGGAAACACGCCGGCCTTGAGGGGGGCCAGCGACGGCTTGATGGAAAGCACCACGCGCGTCTCGCCCTCCACCGCCTCTTCGCGGTAGGCGTTGGCCAGCACCGCCAGCGTCACCCGGTCGGCGCCCACCGACGTCTCGATGATGTACGGGATGTAGCGCTCGTTGTTGACGGCATCAACGTACATCAGCTTCTTGCCGCTGAACTGCTGGTGGCGCGTAAGGTCGAAGTCGGTGCGGTTGTGGATCCCTTCGATCTCGCCCCACCCCTCGTCGCCGATGGTGCCGCCGAAGAAGAACTCCACGTCGCCCGCGGCGCTGGCGTAGTGGGCCAGCTTTTCGTGCGGGTGGTAGCGCAGGCGGTCGGGCGACAGCCCCATCACGTCGGTGTGCCACGCCATCCGCCGCTCACGCCACTCCTCGAACGCCGCCTCGTCGGTGCCCGGCTTGACGAAGAACTGCATCTCCATCTGCTCGAACTCGCGCGTGCGGAACGTAAAGTTGCCGGGCGTGATCTCGTTGCGGAACGCCTTGCCGATCTGCGCGATGCCAAAGGGCACGCGCTGCCGGGCGCTCTGCTGCACGTTGAGAAAGTTGACGTAGATCCCCTGCGCCGTCTCGGGCCGCAGGTACACCACGTTCGCGGAGTCCTCGGCGGGCCCCATGAACGTCTTGAACATCAGGTTGAAGTTGCGCGGCTCCGTCCACTCGCCCCGCTTGCCGCAGCTGGGGCACTGCGCCGTCTCCAGCTCCTTTGCCCCCGTCTCGGCCAGCAGGGTGTCCACGCGGTAGCGGCGGTGGCAGTTGCGGCACTCCACCAGCGGGTCGGTGAACTCCGCGATGTGGCCCGACGCCTCCCACACCTTGGGATGCATCAGGATGGCGGCGTCCAGCCCCTCGATGTCGTCGCGCTCGTGCACCATGGCGCGCCACCAGGCGTCCTTGACGTTGCGCTTGAGCTCCACGCCCAGCGGGCCGTAGTCCCACACGCTCCCCGTGCCGCCGTAGATCTCGGACGACTGAAAGACGTACCCCCTGCGCTTGCTCAGGGAGACGAGCTTGTCCATGAGTTCGTTGTCCGCCATGCCTTGCTTTGCCGATTTCGCGAGAAGGTCGTGCGCCACGGGATGAAAAGAGGGGGGATGATAACCGGCGCGGTGCGGCGCCGCAATTCGCCCCGCGTGCGTTTTCTCCGGGGAAAATTGCTCAAGAGACGTGACAGGACCAGGAAGGGGCCCCTCCCCCGGCCCCTCCCCGCTCGTTCCTCGCGGAGAGGGGAGAATTCGATCCCGCTTCACATCGACCGCGAATGCGCCACACCCCTCCCCCGAGGTTGGGGAGGGGTGGACGGCCGTCGCGAGGAACGAGCGAAAGGCCCGTCGGGGGAAAGGGCCCGTCGCGGCACACCCTCACCCCAGCTCGATGCGCCGCTCGATCCCGATCGCATCCAGGAACGCCGCGTCGTGGCTGACGACCAGGAGCGCGCCGTCATAGCCGCGCAGCACCTGCTCCAGCGCCTGCAGGCTGTCCAGGTCCAGGTGGTTGGTGGGCTCGTCCAGCAGCAGCAGGCGCGGCGGATGCCAGCCGTTCAGCGCGCAGGCCAGCGCGGCCCGCAGCCGCTGCCCGCCGCTCAGCGAGCCGGCGGACTGGTGCACGGCATCGCCCTCGAACAGAAAGCGGGCGAGCGCGTGGCGGGCCGCCGTCTCGTCGACGTCCGGGTTGGCCGCGCGGTAGTTCTCCAGCACGGACGCGTCGTCGCGCAGGCGCCGCGCGTGCTGGTCGAAGAAGGCGACCTCGCGCGGTGGCAGCCCCAGGCGCACCCTGCCGGCGTCGGGGCGCAGATCGCCGGTGATCAGCCGCAGCAGCGTCGTCTTGCCGCTGCCGTTGCGGCCGGCGAGGGCCACGCGCTCCGGGCCGGTGATCCGCAGCGAGACGCCCTCCACCGCCGGTGACGCGGCGCCGGGATGGCGGCAGGCGACCGCATCCAGCTCCACGACCACCTTGCCGGCCGGGACCGCGGCGGAGGGAAGGTCCAGCGCCAGCCGCGCCTGCTCGTCCACCCGCCCGCGGGCCGCGTCCAGGCGCGCGCGGCCGTCCTCCACCAGCCGCGCGCCCGTCTCGCGAATGCGGGCGCCGGTGCCCTCGGCGCGCTCCTTCATCATCCCCAGCATGATCCGGGGGATGCCCCCCTCGCCGGCCACGCGCTTTCCGCGATGGTCGCGCCGGGCCTGCCGCTCGCGCATCTGCTGCGCGTCGCGGCGGGCGGCGCGCAGGGCGGACTCCGCGGCGGCCAGCTCGCGGGCCGCCGCGTCCGCCTGGGCCGCGCGCTGCTCGTGGTACAGGTCGTATCCGCCGCCGTAGACGCGCGCGCCCGACGGCGTGAGCTCCACGATGCGGTCCATCCGCCGCAGCAGGCCGCGGTCGTGGCTCACGGCCAGCAGTCCACCCGTCCACCCTTCCACGAACGCGTACAGCGCTTCGCGCCCGGCGGCGTCGAGGTTGTTGGTGGGCTCGTCCAGCAGCAGAAAGTCGGGATCGGCCAGAAGGACGCCGGCCAGCGCCACGCGCGTGGCCTCGCCGCCGCTCACGTCCAGCGCGGGGCGGTCCAGCGGCAGGTGCGACAGGCCCAGCCGCGCCAGCACGGCCTCCGCACGCTCGCGCAGGTCCCAGTCGGCGCCGACGGCATCCAGGTCCCCGGCGGACGCCTCGCCCGCCAGCACGCGGTCCACGCGCGCGAGGCGATCGGCGATGCCCAGCACGCCGGCGAGCGGATGGTCCGTGCGGAGCTGGAAGTCCTGCGGCAGGTAGCCGATGGATCCCGCGCGCGTGATGGTGCCGGCGGACGGGCGCAGCCTGCCCACCAGCAGGCGCACGAGGGTGCTCTTGCCGGTGCCGTTGGCGCCTACGAGCCCCGTGCGCTCGCGCCCGAAGCCGAGTGTGAGGCCGGAAAAGAGGGTGCGGCCGTCAGCCAGCGAATACGCCAGCCGATCCGCGACGACGCGAACGTCGGATGGATGAGTAGACAAAAGAGCACGCTCCGGTCCTGACGGTGAAAGTGGGGTGAACACCGGTCAGGATCAGCCGCATGCGTGTCTCTCTCGTCTGGTGGATGGGGAGCCCGGCGGGTCCGGGTGTGCCGGATGCGGCGGGCAGGGGAAAGATGTCCGGATGCCACCCGTTTGTCCACCGGGTCGGGTGACCCCCGCCTCTCCCCCCGGCCGACGCCGGGGGGAGAGGGATCCAGCTCAGCTGACGGTGAGGTTTCCGGCGGAGACGTTGACCCGGTCGAACTCGCCCGGCGTGGTGCAGCTGGGGCCGGTGCCCGCGTCGGCGATGTTGATGAGCGACGACTGGTCGGGGCTGCCGTCCACCATCTGCCAGGAGGCGTCCTTGCCCTCCAGGCTGGCGTCGCTGCTCTCGTCGATGGTGCCCAGGAACGTGACCGTGCCGCCGGACTTGTGCAGGCAGGTCACGTTGACGGTCAGCACGACGTCCGCGGCGGAGGTGTAGTACACCGCGCGCCCCGTGGTCACGCTGGTGGAGCTGTTGTTGACGATGACGCCCAGGTGCGCCGTCGTGGCGCCGAAGGTAAAGCGCACGATGCCCACGGCCGAAGCGTTGGCAGTGCCCGTCTCCGAGATGGTGACGTCGCCGGCGTTGCGGCTGGCGGTGGGCGCGGGCGCGCTGTCGCACGAGGCGATGGCGGGGGCGAGGACGGCGACGAGAAGGAGCGTGGCTCGTGTCATGAGGGACCTCCGGCGAGGGGGGTGCGCCGCCCCGGAATCCGCTCAGGAATGGGCGGGAACTATCCGAGGCGTCCTCCGCACGCTAATCCTCTTCCGCACCCGGCACAAGCAAACATTCGGCGCAAATCTGCACCGCAAAGCGGAAGCAGCAGAGTACACCGATCACATCCACCGTCCTGCTCCTCGTTCGGATTTGTCGACGGATGATACACCGATCGGGACGCGATCGGCCCTGGATTCGCCGGTCCGGTTCTGCACGCGCGGTCCATGTACGTGGCCTGCTCGCATCCATCCGCAGATTGTCCGTACGGAGGCGCAGAACAGGCGAACGCGTGGCGTCGCGAACCCCTTCCCAACAACAAGAGAATGGGCCTCACGCAGAGTCACCGGAGCCGGCGGAGTTTTCTCGTGCCGCGCAACGTGCCTTCGGGTCCGGGCTTTTAGCGATCGGGGGCGACCGCAGTGTCGGCAGGCTGTTCGGGTGGGGAGCGTCGCGAACTTCCCGAGGGGCCGCGGGAACGGTAGAGGGAGGGAAACGCGGCAGGGGGCCATGAGAATTTTTTCAGGGGATGTGGATCGGCAGATGGTCTCCAGACCGCACGGGATCGGGTCGATCGCACCACCTGATCTGATACCAGATCCGGCAATAGAGTGCATGATTTCCTGAGGGAGGCGCCGCGCTGAACCGTACCTTGACCGAGAACCCGGCGCGCCGACCGAAGGACCTCGCCAGCAGAACGAAGGGGCTGGTTCCGCATCCTGGTCCGGCCCCTGCGCAGCCGAGAGGAGGTCCTTCGGTCGCGCACCGGAGTCAGTGCAGCCGGCAGGATCTGCGCGTGCGCTCCCTCAGGAAGTCACATTCTTTTCCCGGATCTGGTATGATCATGATGCGCGATCCGGAGAGCCATCCGCCCGCTCCATGCTTGAGGGGCGCCCCTCGATCCCACAAATGGAAACCGCCCGCAACCGAAGGATCGGCGCGGGCGGTTCTGCTGATGCGGACAGGCCGGTCGCCGTCAGGTTTTGGCGACCTCGCGGGAAAGACGGTACATCTCGGCCGCGCGGTCGTGGTTGCCCTTGCGGTCGTACGCAATGCCCATGGCGTAATAGGCCTTGCCGTTCTCCGGCGCCAGGCGGATGGCCGACTCCAGCGCGTCGATGGCGGCGTCGCTCTCCGCCATCTGGTTCAGCGCCTCGCCCAGCACCAGGAACGCGGCGCCGTGGTCGGGGTCCAGCTCCACCGCGCGGCGAAGCTGCGTGGCCGCGGCCGCGTACACGCCCTTCTTGTAGAGCGTGTACCCCAGCTGGTAGTTCACCTCGGTGGCGTCGGGGGCCAGCTTGAGCGCCCGCCGCAGCTCCTTCTCGGCGGGATCGTACCGGCCCTGCGCCGCCAGCGCGGAGCCCAGCCCCAGCGCCGCCCGCAGGTTGTCTGGCTGCGCCGCCGCCACGGCCTGGAACAGCTCGGCGGCGTCGGCGTGGCTCCCCGCGAGCTCCAGCGCCTCGGCGCGCTCCAGCTTGGCGGCCCAGGGGTCCGGCCCGTCCGCGGCGACGGCGCCCGCCGACTTGCGGGACCCACGCTTTCGCGGGGCCTCCTCCGGTACGGCGGCGGCCTCCCGGGGCTGCTTCTCGGCTTCGTCCTCCGACTTGATCATCCGAGCCATGTCCGCTGCAAAGTTCCACGGGCGCCGGCCCCTCCGGTCCTGCCCTGCCCCTTCACCCCTCCGTCTCGTCCCGCACCCAGCGGCAGTACGGGTCCAGCCCATCCACCACCGCGGCCACCACCAGCTCCGGCACGTCGTACGGATGCATCTGCGGCAGACGCTCCTTGAGGCGCGGCACCAGGGCGCGCCGCGTCTTCATCACCAGCAGCACCTCCGCCTCGGCCTGCACCGCGCCCTCCCATCGATAGACCGAGACAAGGCCGGGAACCAGGCTGGCGCAGGCGATGAGCCGCTCTTCCACCAGCGCGCGGGCAATGCGCTGCGCCTGCTCCGCGTCCGGCGCCGTCGACAGGGCGAGCACCAGCTCCGACGCGCCGCTCTCGTCCCCCGTCACAGGTCCAGCTGAAGCTCCGACGGCGCGCCTTCGCCCTCGCCCGTGAGCTCCGCCAGGGTGGCGCGGGCGTGGGCCACGTGCCGGTCGGCGTTGCTGGCGGGCGGGCGGGCCAGAAAGGCGCGCAGGTGCGCCACCGCCTGGTCGGTGCTTCCCCCCTGCAGGAGCAGAAAGGCCAGCCCGTAGTGGGCGCCGGCGGCGTGGGGCTTGAGCTCCAGCACGCGGCGGTACGTCTTCATGGCCTCGTCCGTCATGCCGATGCGGGTGTAGGTCACCGCGATCTGCTGCAGGACGTCGGTGTCGTTGGGG
>DASUVG010000122.1:0-10627 GCA_036379135.1 Longimicrobium sp. | reverse complement strand
GGGAGGGGCGGCGCCGAAGGGGTGAGCCGACGGCGCCGGGCGACGGAGACTCAGCGAGGGGCGGACGGGCGCACGACCTGGCCGCCCTTCATCACGAACCGCACCTGGCGCAGCGCGCGGATGTCGCGCGTCGGGTCGCCGGCCACGGCGACGAGGTCGGCGAGCAGCCCGGCGCGCACGGCGCCGAACTGCGCCTCGCGGTGCAGCACCTTCGCCGCCACCGAGGTGGCCGAGCGGAGCGCGGCGGCCGGCGTCATCCCGTACTCGACGAGCATCTCGAGCTCGCGCGCGTTGTCGCCGTGCGCGAACACGCCCACGTCGCTCCCGAAGCAGATGGTGACGCCGGCGTCCAGCGCCGCCCGAAAGCTGGCGCGCTTGGCGGCCACGCGCTCCGGCTCCGGCTCCACGCCCGGCCGCCAGCCGCGGTACTGCGAGACGGCGTGCCCGGCCGCCAGGGTGGGGCACAGGGCCACGCCGCGCTCGCGCATCAGCCGGAACACCTCCGCCGTGCCGCCGTCGCCGTGCTCGATGGTCACCACGCCCGCCATCACCGAGCGCCGCATTCCCTCCGCCGTGGAGGCGTGGGTCACCACGGGCGCGTTCGCCCCGCCGGCCACCTCCACCGCCAGGCGCAGCTCGTCCAGCGTGAAGGTGGGATGCGGGGCACCGTCCGGACCCCAGCGGTAGTCGGCGTACAGCTTGACCCAGTCCGCCCCGCCGCCGATCTGCTCGCGCACCACGCGCGCCAGGTCGGGCCCGTCGGCCTCCTGCGCGCCGCGCGGCGACGGGTGCTCCTGCGCCAGCACGCGCGGCCCGTACGCCCCCGTGGCCACGATGGCGGGTCCGGAGACCAGCATCCGCGGGCCGGGGATGATCCCCTCGTCGATCGCCTGCTTGAGCCCCACGTCCGCGTATCCCGCGCCCTCGCTCCCCAGGTCGCGCACGGTGGTAAAGCCGGCCATCAGCGTGGCGCGGGCGTGCGCGGTGCCGCGGGCCACGCGCAGCGCCTGTGACTCCGTGAGCACCTGGTCGTCCCACGAGGTCTCGTCGTACGGGTGCAGCAGCAGGTGCGAGTGGCCCTCGATCATCCCCGGCATCAGCGTGGTGCCGGGAAGCTCGATCACCCGCGCGTCCGCGGGCGCGCCCAGCGAGGCGGCCGGCCCGGCGGCGGCGATCAGCGAGTCGCGGACGAGCACGGCCCATCCCTGGTGCACCCGCTCGCCGTCGAACACGCGGTCCGGGCGCAGCACGACGGCGGTGGACTGCGCCGGCAGCGCGGGCGCGGCGAGGAGCGCGAAGAGCAGTGCGGCTGTACGCATCTGGGTCACGGCGGGGACGAAAGGGCCGGCTTCGGGAGCAGACAGGATAAGCGATGTGGGGATGATCCGCACGGGCATCCGCTGGCGCCCTCGGCCGCAGCGGACGCCCCGTGCGGGGCGGGGGTGCCGACCATCGTCTCGCGCCGCGGCCCGGACAGCCAGTTGGGCCAGAGCTCGGGGATGAACAGCACCGACATCAGCACCGTCAACAACGCTGTACTGGTCTCTGGCGGACGGAATCGAAGGAAACGAGCGGGCGGGGGACTCGACGGTCCTCCGCCCCGCTCTCCTTTTGTACGATTGCGGCAGGGCTCGCGCTGCGTCCGCGGCCGTCCCCACTCCCGGCCTCTCCCCCAACAAGCTGCGTGGGGGAAAGGAGAATTCGATCGCGCTTCGGCGGGTCACGGGCCGGGATGGTGGGCGGACCTTGCCCGATGATGTGGACGCGCGCAATCTGAGGGTCCGCGCAGCTCCACGTTTCCCGCAACAGGAGACTGATGATGACGAGCGCCGCACCCGCCGCAGGTTCCGCGCAGGCCACGCCGGACCCCCGCGACACCTTTCTCAAGGTGCTGGAGCGCGAGCACGCCACGACGGTGCGCGTGCTGCGCGCGTATCCCGCCGACAGGCTGGACCTCAAGCCGCATCCCAGGAGCAAGACGGCGCGCGAGCTGGCGTTCCTCTTCATCATGGAGCAGGCGCTGGCGCAGAAGGCGCTGACCACCGGCTTCGACTGGTCCAGCCCACCCTCCGGCCCGCCGGAGCCGCCGGAGACGATGGACGAGATCATCGCCGCGTTCGAGCAGGGGCACGCGCAGTTGGTGGAGCGGGTGCGCGCGATGAGCGACGAGGACCTGCGCGGGACGGCGCGCTTCTTCGTCGCCCCCAAGACGCTGGGCGACATTCCGATGATGGAGTTCCTCTGGTTCCTGCTCCACGACCAGATTCACCACCGGGGCCAGTTCTCCGTGTACCTGCGGATGGCGGACGGCAAGGTGCCCTCCATCTACGGCCCCACCGCCGACGAGCCGTGGTTCTGAGGGTCGCCACGGGCTGAAGCCCGCGGCTGGAAAGGCCATAAGCCCGGTCTTTGCTCGTTCCTCGCAAAACCGGTTCAACCGCTCGCGTCGGCCGGCCACGAGCGCCCTGGATATCGGTCGCAGATGCGGAATCGTCGGTGCGCGCCGGCCGCGGACGTCCCGAGCAGGTGAAGCCCCGCCGGGCGAGCTCCGCGAGCCCAGGGCGGGGCTTATGGCCGTCCCAGCCCCGGGTTTCAACCCGGTTCCAACCCGTGGCGTGGCGGCGGACGTGGCGTCGAATCGCGTGGCCAATGCATCGCCCCCGTGGCGGTTCGGCGGGCGGCGTCATCATCATCCCGCAAACGGAAAGGCCCCGGCGGTGAAGCCGGGGCCTTTCGTCGCGAGCAGGGGCCGGAGGCCGCTCAGCTGTTGCGGCGGCGGCGGGCCTGCTTGCGGTCTTCGATGCGCACCATCGCCATGCACGACAGGTAGATCAGGAACGTGACCAGGGCGAAGACGCCCATGTTGAAAAAAAGCTTGCCCACGGTAGGCATCTGGGTCCCTCTCGTCGTGGATTTCGGATTCGGTTGATCGCGCCGCGCGCACAAGATACCGCGCGGGGCCCGCGTCTGCCAGCGGGCGCGGCCCTCAGGTCTTTACCTTGGTCACCTCGCCGCAGTTGGGGCAGGTGACCTTCATGGTTCCCTGGCCCTTCGGCTGGCGCATCTTCTCCTTGCAGTACTTGCAGGTGACCTCCACCGTGGTCGCCTCCAGCCGCTTCAGCTCCTCCAGGTGCTCCTGCCAGCCGGGCACGTCCTGCGCCTGCAGCGTGCACAGCACCTCGTCGGTCACGTTCTGCATGGGGCCCACGCGGTTGGCCTGGTTGGCCAGCGCCTGCTCGAACAGGTTCCGCACGTCGCGCCCGTTGGCGAAGTTCTCGCCGCGCCTCGCGTGCATGGCCGCCAGCAGGGCGCGGATGAACCTGGCCGCCGATTCGTCCAGCTTGTAGCCGTGCTCGTCGCACATCCGTCCCAGGATGGCGAACAGCTCGTCCGGCGTGTAGTCGTCGAAGTGGATGAAGCGGTTGAAGCGCGAGCGCAGGCCGGGGTTGCTGTCCAGGAACTTCTGCATCGGCGCCGGATAGCCGGCGACGACGACGATGAACTCGTCGCGCCTGTCCTCGATCAGCTTGACCAGCGTGTCCACCGCCTCGCGCCCGAAATCCTCCTCGTCGCCCGTGGCCAGCGCGTAGGCCTCGTCGATGAACAGCATGCCGCCCAGCGCCTCCGTCACCTTCTCGTGCACCTTGATGGCGGTCTGGCCCACGTAGCCGGCCACCAGCCCGGAGCGGTCCGTTTCCACCAGGTGCCCCTTCTCCAGCACGCCGATGGCGCGAAAGATCTGCGCGAGCAGCCGCGCGACGGTGGTTTTGCCCGTTCCCGGGTTGCCGGTGAAGGCCATGTGCAGCGACAGCGGCGGCACGGGCAGCTTGCGCTCCTGCCGCATCCGGTTGACGCGCACCAGGTTGGTGAGCGTCTCCACCTCCTTCTTCACCTTCTCCAGGCCGACGAGCTTGTGGAGCTTCGCCATCAGCTCGTCCAGGCTTAGCGGCGGCGGCGCGGGGGGCGATTCGGGAGCGGCGGGGGCCTGCTCCGCGGCCTTTTCCCCGCCTGCGGCCTGCACCTTCACCAGCGGCGGATCGCCCTCCGCGCCCTGCGGCGCACCCGCCGGAGCCTGGGGTGCGCCACTCGGGCCCTGCGGACCGCCCGCCGGCGTCGGGGGCGCGGCTCCGGTGGGCGTTTGCGGCGGGGCGTCCGCGGGGCCGCGCTCGTGCCCCACGCCCGCCGCCTCGCAGGCGCGCTGCAGCATGATGACGTGCTGCGCGATGATCTCTGCCTCGCGCGGCGTGCTGTCGCCGTCGGAGACCATCAGCTGCAGCCCCAGCTCGCGCAGGCAGAGCGCCACGTTCATGGCGTTCACCGACCCGCGCTGCCTGTCGCCCTTGATGAGCACATGAAAGTAGTCCGGCACCCATCCGCCCGTGGCTTCCGGGCCTGCCTCGCCGTGGCGCATCATCAGCTGGCGCACCTTCTCCGGCGGCGTGTCGATGATGTTCCGGGCGCGCAGCATCTTGCTGAGGTACGCGGCCTCGTCGGCGTTGATCTCGTCGTCCGTGCGCACCAGGGTGCCCAGAAAGCCCAGGACGTGCCGCTGCACGCTCTCGACGATCTTTCCCGGCCCCGGCCAGTCGCCGCGCCGCTCCGCGCGCGTGGCCGTGTCGATGATGAACTGGTACAGCTCGTCGGGGGTGGTGGGCTGGCTCATGCCGGTGAGTTACGAATGATGTGATTCAGACAGGCGGGCCAATGCGACTACGTCCTTCACGAACTTGCGGAAGGATCGCGCGGCGTATGCCTGCTCGAGATCGAAAATGTTGGTGAGTGCCGGCTGGTCGATGGTCGGCTTGTACGAGAAACCACGTGGCGTGTGCTGCGCCAGCCAGCCTTTGGCGTCCCGGATCGATTCCGGGTTTGGGGGTGGCTCCATGTCGTCCGCCAGACCGCGCTTGCCCCGAAGCGATCGGGCCGCGGCAAGGAACCATGCCTCGTACTCCCGGTCGGCCGAGACTACGCAGACCACCCGGTCCGGGCGTGCCGCTTTTGCCCGCGCAAGAAGCGCCTCCGCGATCTCCCGCGGACAGTCGTCATCCGCATCCAGCAGGATCAGGATGCCGTCGGTCGGCTTCGTCTGGCGTGCGGCGAGTTCGATGGTGCGCTCCACGCCGCCGGATCGGACGAGTTCGGATCGCTTGGTGCGGATCGCCTGTCCCACCTGCACATATGCGTCGGGAGCATAGTGTGCAACGATTCGCCGGATCAGAATCGGCACGGCTGTGACTTCGCCGTGTCCCTCTACGATCGGGAGGATCACGCAGGCGCCCCTGTGCCGAACAACACCACATCGTCCGGGGTCAGCGACTGCGCTGATGGGTCAGGACGAAGCTGGTTCATGCGCAACAGATCGCCTGCCGTGAACAGATGATCCCGCAGCACGGACCGGCCTGCTTCATCCAGGTGCCCAATCCGCGTTGTACTGTCCTCCGTTACCACTGCCAGAATCTCGGAATCGCCGATCAAGGGATTGTCGAGGAGTTCCGGGCTATGGCTGGTCACCAGTACCTGCCGCATCGACACTGCATCGCGCATGGCGTCAATGAGCACCGCTGTAGCCGCCGGGTGAAGTGCTGTTTCGGGTTCTTCGATTCCCACGAGCAACGGGCCCCGATCGGCATCACTGCCTTGAAACAACGCAGTCAAGATTCCGAGCGCGCGAAGGGTTCCGTCAGACAAGCTACTTGCCTGGAACGCTTCGCCCATGCCACCCACCTCCTGCCACACACCGATCGTTTCGCGCGATCCCAGGGTGATGGTACCAACTTCGCTGATCCCAGGGACTACCTGGGCAAGATATTCCTCAATCCGTGACTTAAGGGCAGGGACATTTGCCGAAAGCCTGGCCAGGATGCTCGGTAGATTGGCACCGTCCCGCGCAAGAATTTCGCCTGGATGCGGAGGTTGAAGATCGCGCATGGCATCGGGGTTCAGGCTGTAGAACCCCATCGCGGAGAGTACGTCGTAGACCGGACGGAATGCCGGAGTCCCCGAGACATTGATGAGGTAGAGACGATCGGCCAGAGCCGCCGGTTCCATCGCGAGCGAAGAAGCGACAACACTCCCTTGTGAAACCTGGTAAAAGTGCGTGTCCTCCACTCGGTCGAGGAAGCGGTAGGAAACGAAACATTCCTCGTGGTCGACGACGAAACCATTCGCTTCAGTTCCAACACTGAAGGCCAGATAACCGTACGTGCCGGAAGGAAATTGGAACTCAACGCGGATACCGAAATCGGGCACGGTGGGAAAGGACCGCCGGAGAACGTTGACCAATCCGCCCCGAAAGCGAATCGCATGGTCGAGCGAATTCCGGAGCGCGTCCCCCACAAACGCCAGCGCGTCGAGGAAGTTGCTTTTGCCCGACCCGTTTGGCCCAACGAGAAACGTCAGCGGCCCGAGCTCTACGTCGCACGCCGCGATGCTCTTGTAGTTGCGGATGACCACCCGCCGAATCAGGCAAACGCCACCATTGGGATCGGACGGCATCATCGACCAAGGCCTGCTGTTGAAGTAATGCGGAGCCGAGTCACTGGAGTTTAATCCGGCTCCGAACCGCGCGCGAGCTTTCAGATCGCGATCCGGATCCGCCCGTCGACCGCCACGCCGCCCTCGGCGAACGCCATCCACGGGTTCACGTCCATCTCGCGGATGGCGTCGTGGTCGCCCACGAGCTGCGAGATGCGCGCGATCGTCTCCTCCACCGCGCCCAGGTCGCTGGCGGGCTCGCCGCGCACGCCCTCCAGCAGGCGGATGCCGCGGATGGCGCGCACCATCTCCGACGCGTCCACGTCCGTCACCGGCTGCACGCGAAAGACCACGTCCTTGAGCGCCTCCACGTAGATGCCGCCCAGCCCGAACATCAGCACCGGTCCGAACTGCGGGTCCAGCGTCATCCCGATGATGGTTTCCTTGCCGCGCGGCACCATCTTCTGCACCAGCACGCCCTCCACCATCTCCGCGCCGATCCCCGCGCGCGCCGGCACCTCCGTGGTCAGGCGCCCGAACGCGGCGCGCAGCTCGCCTTCGTCCTCCACCCCCACGATCACGCCGCCCACGTCGGATTTGTGGATGATGCGCGGCGACAGCACCTTCATCACCACCGGCCAGCCGAGCTCCGCGGCCGCCCGCGCCGCCTCGTCCGCCGTCCGCGCGACGCGGTAGGGGGCAACGGGGATGCCGTAGGCCTCGAGGACGCGCATCACCTCCGTTTCCGACAGCTTCTCGCGCCCCTCGGCGCGCGCGGCGGCGATGATGCGATCCACCGCGTCGCGGTCGACGTCGAAGGCGCGGACCTGGCCCACCGGGCGCTCCAGCCAGCGGCGGTGGCGGTACATGGCCGCCAGCGCGCGGACGCCGGACTCGGGAAAGCGGTAGCCGGGGATGCCGGCAGCGTTCAGCTCCGCCAGCCCCTGCGGCAGCCCCTCGCGCCCCATCAGCACCGCCATCACCGGCTTCTCCGACTCCGCCGCGACGGAGACGATGGCCTCGGCCACGTCTTCCTGGCGGATGCCCAGCGGGGGAACGAAGGTGGCGATGACCGCGTCCACATTGGGATCCGCCAGCACGGCCTCGACGGCGATGCGGTAGCTCTGCGGCGTGGCGCTGGCGATCATGTCCACCGGATTCGCGAGCGACGCCTCTTCGGGAAAGTGCTTCTCCAGCAGCGCCGTGGTCTCCGGCGACAGCTCCGTCACCACCAGCCCGTTGGCCTCGCACGCGTCGGCGATGATGATGCCGGGGCCCCCCGCGTTGGTGACGATGGCCACGCGGTTGCCGCGCGGGATCGGCTGGTGGCTGAACGCCATCGCCAGGTCGAACATCTCCTCCACCGTCTCCACGCGGATCACGCCGCACTGCCGCAGCAGCGCGTCCGTCGCGGCGTCCGTCCCCGCCAGCGCGCCGGTGTGCGACGACGCGGCGCGCGCCCCGGCGCCCGTGCGGCCGGACTTCACGGCGATGATCGGCTTCTTCTTCGTGATCTCCCGCGCCAGCTGTGTGAACTTGCGCGGGTTGCCGAAGTTCTCCAGGTACATGAGGATGACGCCGGTCCGCTCGTCGCCGGCCCAGTACTGGATGAGGTCGTTGCCGCTGACGTCCGGCTTGTTGCCCACGGAGACGAACTGGCTGATGCCGATGCCGTACTCCTTGGCGTAGTCCAGGATCGTCACTCCCATGGCGCCCGACTGGCTCATGAAGCTCACGGGGCCGGAGGGCGGCATCGTGGGGGCGAAGGTGGCGTTCATCGAACGGTCCGGCGCCGTGTTCAGCACGCCCATGCAGTTGGGTCCTACGAGCCGCATCCCGTAGCGGCGGACGATCTCCATCAGCGCCTTCTGCCGCTCCACGCCGCTGCCGCCCACCTCCGCGAACCCCGCGGAGATCACCACGAGGCCCTTCACCCCTTTGCGCCCGCACGCCTCCGCGGCCTCCACCACGTGCTGCTTGGGGACCACGATCACGGCCATGTCCACCTCGTCCGGCACCGCTTCCACGGACGGGTAGGCGCGGATGGAGTGGACGGCCGCCGCGGTGGGGTTCACGGGATACACCGCGCCCGCGTAGCCGTGGCGGACGAGGTTCTCCAGGATCTGGTAGCCGATGGTGTTGGGCTTCCGGCTCGCTCCGATGACGGCGATGGAGCGGGGGCGGAGGATGGCGTCGAGCATGTATGACGAAAGTGCGAGAGTGCGGGAGTGCGAAAGTACGAGAGTACGAAAGTACGAGAGTACGAAAGTACGGGCGCTTCGAGGCGCAGGGCGGGGAATCTACGCGGCGGGGGGCGGGGCTCCAAATGGGGGCTGGATGCGCGTCGGACCGGCGGGCGGGGAACCTGCGGGCGCGGGATGACTACAACGCACCGGCCGCGCGCCGGTGACGCGCACCCGTGGCCGGCGGATGTGGCCTCGAGCCATGATCCTTGCACGCGTCACCCGCTCTCTTCCGCCGAGTCTCGATGCCGACTTTCTTCTCTCTCCGCAGCCTGATTCGCCTGCCGGTGCTGCTGGCGGCGCTGCTGCTGTGCGCGCTCGTGCCGGACACCGCGGCGGCGCAGGAGCACGCGCATCAGGCGCGGCCGGCGGCCAAGCGGGTGCGGCACCCCGCGCCGCGTCCCGGGATCACGGCCGAGCGCGTGCTGTCACCGGACTCGGTCCGGGAGCAGTCGCGCGAGGTGTACACCATGGCGGCGCGCATCCCCAGCGTGCTGGACGGGCTGTACTGCCACTGCGACTGCCACGAGCGCGAGGGGCTGCGCTCGCTGCTGGAGTGCTTCGAAGAGGAGATGGGGAGCACCTGCGGCATCTGCAGCGGCGCCGCGCAGATGGCGTTCGATCTGCACGAGCAGGGCAAGTCGCTGCGGCAGATCCGCAAGGCCATCGACGCGCAGTACGGCGGCTGACGGCATCGGTCGGCGGAGACAGAAGGGCGGCGGGGGATCTCCCTCGCCGCCCTTCCGCATTGGGTGGATGATGCCGTTCAGCGCGGGGGCGTTTCCCGGGGCGCACTCGGCGGGGCGGGGATGCCGACGGGTCCGCCCGCCGCGGATCGGCCGGCGTTTCTCGAAAAAGTCTGCGCTCAGCCGCGCCGCTCTTTTCGCTGCGCGGTGGCCGCCGGGCGCGGGGCGGGTGCGTCCGCCGGCGCGACGGCGGCGCGGCTGTCCCTGGGCCGCGTGGGATCGTGGATCAGCTCCATGAACTCGAAGAGGATGATCCCCTCGTCCGTGACCGTGGAGGTCACCCGCGCGCCGTCGTCCAGCGCCCGCAGGGTGGCAAGCGCCGTGTCGATCGGCCAGCCCAGGCGGGTGGCGACCTCCGTGGCCGTCAGGCTGCCGTCGCCCGCGTCCGCCAGCCGCAGCACCGCCAGCTGGCGCTCGATCTCCGCCGCGCGCTCCGCCGCCTTCGATTCCCGCCGCAGCCCCCGCAGCAGCATCCCGCCGCCCAGTGCCGCGGCCGCGACCATGAAGAGCGCGGCCGGCCAGCCCTCCTCCGCGTTCACCACGGGGATCAGCAGCAGAAACGCCATGAAGAACATGAACCAGGCGAAGGCTTTCCTGAGCATCCTGCCCAATGCCGACATCCTGCATCTCCTTCACCGGAGGGTGGGTCGCCACGCGGCCGCTGGACGCCGGCACGCGGCCCTGCGTCCACGGCGGGTGACCGTACCTGGGGCCGGTTCGCACACTAGCGCGCGTTCCGCTCCGCGCCAAGCCTTTCCTCGCCCCGTGCTCCGGCTCCATCCATGCTTGCGCCCCCGCGCAACTTGCTTTATCTTTCCAGCCGGATGAACGGATAGAGATGAACGCCCCCGCGATCTTCGACCGCATGTCGGCCCTGGCCGACGCGACGCGCAGCCGGCTGCTGCTGCTGCTGGAGCGGCACGAGCTGACGGTGGGCGAGCTGTGCCAGGTGCTGCAGCTTCCGCAGTCCACGGTGAGCCGCCACCTCAAGCTGCTGGGCGACGAAGGGTGGGTGAGCGCGCGGGCGGAGGGCACCAGCCGCCGCTACCGCATGCCGTCGGACCGCATGGACGCCGATGCGCGGCAGCTCTGGCAGCTGGTGCGCGGGCAGGTGGCGGCGCTGGGCGCGGCGGAGCAGGACGCGCAGCGGCTGCGCAGCGTGCT
>DASUVG010000121.1:0-12950 GCA_036379135.1 Longimicrobium sp. | reverse complement strand
CGTGAGGATGACGATGAAGTGTCCCGTGTGCCTGCAGCCCGACCTGGTGATGTCGGAGCGGCAGGGGATCGAGATCGACTACTGCCCGCAGTGCCGCGGCGTGTGGCTGGACCGCGGCGAGCTGGACAAGATCATCGAGCGGGCGGCGGCGCAGCCCTCCCCCGCGGGGCCGCCCCCGCCGCCGCAGCAGCAGCCCGGCTACCCGCCACAGCCCGGCTACGTGCAGCAGCCCGGCTACGGCGAGCACCAGCACCGCAAGAAGTACGACGACGACTACCACGGCGGCTACAAGAAGAAGCGCCGCGGCTTTCTGGGCGACATCTTCGACTTCGACTGACGGCTTTTCGTCCTGAAATCCTGTAAGATCGGCCTCACGCAGAGCAAGCGGAGTCGGCAGAGCTCGTGCTCTGCCGGCTCCGCTTGCTCTGCGTGAGACGATGGTTCGAAGAGTTCTGCAGGGAGCGCACGCGCAGATCCTGCCGCCTGCACCGACTCCGGCGCGACCGAAGGACCTCCTTTCGGCTGCGCAGGGGCCGGATCAGGACGCGGAACCAGCCCCTTCGTTCTGCCGGCGAGGTCCTTCGGTCGGCGCGCCGGGTTCCCGGTCAGGACAAGGTTCAGCGCGGCGCCTCCCTCAGGAAGTCATGCACTCTATTGCCGGATTTGGTTTACCTGCAGCCTGTTCACCTGCTGGCGCCCGTTATCGAAGCGCGCGCGGCCGCCGGTGACCCCGCGCTTCGGCGAAGCAGATGAAAGCGGCGGGCCGAGTGATTCGGCCCGCCGCTTCGTTTTCATCCACCGCAACGCTCCGTCAGCGCATCACGCCGACGTGCAGTCGTACGGGTCCGTGGTGACGGGCGGAATGGGCGAGGTGCCGTTTACGCGCGTGCCGTTCTTTACCTGCAGCACGATCCCCGTGTAGTACTTCTGCAGGATCTGCGTATAGGTGTGGCCGGCGCGCGCCATCCCCACCGCGCCCGTCTGCGCCATCCCCGCGCCGTGCCCGTTGCCGCCGCCGTACGCGCGGTAGCCCGTGAGCTGCCCCGAGGTGTTGGTCAGCCGCTCGATGACGAACAGGGTGCTGGGGAGCAGCGTGGGCACGCCGGAGGTGTTGATGTACGGCATTGCCGAGCGGATGGCCGTCCCCGTCTCGGTGAACGTGCCCTGGTCGGTGACGAACTGGATCTGCGTCACTCGTCCGCTGGTGCTGCTGCGGGCCAGGATGTTGATGGCCGTGACGTTCCCCACCGCCCGGTTGGCGAAGTCGCCCACCACGCAGCTCATCTGCGCCATCGTCCACGTGTAGTTCCACCGGTGGTAGGTGTGCCACGACGCGTACGCCCCCGTCCACGCGGGCGTCCGCAGGTCCGTCAGCAGGGCGCTGACGGAGGGCAGCTCCTGCCCCGCCGGCGCGTCCCACACGCTGCGCATGTACGCGTCGGTGCCGGTGAACACGTCCTCCACGTTGGACGTCTTTCCGCCGCTGGTGGCGTAGAACAGCGCGTTGATCAGGTTGCCGTTGTAGGTGGCCACCGTCCCCGCCGTCGCGTTCACCGCCGCGGTGCTGATGCTGTGCTCCGCCGCGGATCCGCCGTACACCTGGTCCTGCACCGTGGCCAGCAGGTCGTACCCGTTGTTCCAGTGCTTGCCCAGGTTGCCGTGCGCGTACGTGCGCGCCGCCACGGCCTGCGCCTTCTGCGCCTCCGCCTCCGGGTACTGCACCGGCCCCAGCTCGCGCGGCACCACGCCGTACAGGTACTCCTCCATCGGCACGTCGTTGATGCCGGCCAGCGTCCCCGAGGCGTTGCGCATGACCTCGGCGATGCCGCGGTACTGCGTGGTGCCGCCGATCAGCACGCGCGCCGTGGACGCCACCGAGATGCGCGGCTGGGCGCGCGAGCTGGCGGACGTCCCCGTCGTCTTCGTCGTGATGTAGCGCGGCTCGTACACCGTCGTGTTCACCGTCTTCCAGATGGCGGCGGAGGTCGCCAGGCCGGCGTTGATCACGTTCTGCTTGTACGTGGCCTCGGCGGTCGCGTCGATGGGGAGCGGCCGCTCACCGATGTACACGCGCCAGCAGCTGGACGCGGGCACGTGCTCCCACGCCGACGGAAAGCCCGCCGCCACCCCGGCCGCCACGCGCTGGTCGCGGTCCGCCGTGGTGCTGGTGCAGACCACCTGCAGCCGGCGGTTGTTGGTGGCCACGGCGACGGACGCGCTCCAGGTGACCGTCACCTGCTCGTTCGCCAGGCCGGAGACCAGGTACGCGCTGGTCCCCTTCTCGCGCACGTCGTACCCCACCGTCGCGCCGATCTTGACCGACGTGGCGGCGGGGACGATGCCGATGCGCACGCGCCCGGCGTACGGCTCCAGCACGTTCTGCGCGGCGTGCCGTGGCGGGGCGGCGGAGGGTGTGGTGGGTCCCTCGTCCGCGCAGCCGGCCAGTGCCGCCGCGAAGAGTGCAAGGAGCGCGAAACGGGTGGATGATGGATGCATCTGCACCGCCTTTGGGAGAGGAGAGGGGGATCCGGACGGGGGGTTCCGCTGGAACCCGGAGGTGATGCAAAAGATGCACTCCGCCGGGCCGGCGCGCGAGGGAAAACAGACGTTCTCTCACCGGCCGGGCGACGCTCCGGCCGCTTTCAGCCGAAGCAGGCGCCCATCCGTACGGTCCGGCCCTCGGAAACAAAATTTTCCCTTGATCATCCCCGCCACGCAGGCGACCTTGCGTAAGCGGGGGATGAAGGGGAGGAGGAGACACCGGCACCAGGACGTTCGTGATGCGCATCTTTGCACCGAAGCCGGGCCCCGCCGAAAAAACGCACCCCGCCCCTTCGGCGCACCCCGGTCCGGCGGCGCGCGCCATCCAGCATCCAGCCATACCGCTCCCGCCACGGCCCGCGATGCAGCCGGTCGCCGCGGCACCCTTGCCATCCGCTCCCGCACAGGACTTCAGCCGGGTCCCCATCCGAAGCCTGCAGCGTTCCCCCGCGGGCGCGCGCACGGCGGACGGAGCTCCGCCGATCGTGCACGACGTGGTGCGATCGCCGGGGCGGCCGCTGGACCCGGCGACGCGCGCGTTCTTCGAGCCCCGCCTGGGCGCCGACCTGGGCCGGGTGCGCATCCACACCGACGCCCGGGCCGCCGAGTCCGCGCGGGCCGTCCGTGCGCTGGCGTACACCGTGGGTCCGGACGTGGTGATGGGCGAGGGACGGTTCTCGCCGCACACCGCCGCCGGGCAGCGGCTGCTGGCGCACGAGCTGGCGCACACGGTCCAGCAGGGCGCCGCGCCCGCGCTCCCCGCCGCGTCCGCGGTGATCGGCGGCCCCGGCGGCGTGCACGAGCGCCAGGGAGCGCGGGGGGCGGCGGACGTCCGCCGCGGAGCGCCCCTGCCCCGCGTGTCTCGCAGCGCCGCGCCCGTGGTGGCGCGTACGCCCGAGGTTCGGCCGCCCACGGACGAGGACCGGCGGACGATGGTGGACATCGCGGCGCGGTGGCTCGCCTCGCTGGCCGACCACGTGGAGACGATGCGAACGACGGCCGCGGCGGTGCGCGCCACGACCACAGCGGGGGACGCGGACGCGCGCCGCGCCTTTCACCAGCGGCTGAACCAGGAGGTGCTGGGGCGCCTGCTGGCGAACGCCGTCTCCGTGTTCCAGGCGCAGCGCAGCGACCTTCCGGGGGTGAACTTTCCGGCGGAAAGCCCGGAGCAGACCCGCATGGGAGAGGCGTACGCGCGGGCGATGGAGCAGATCGGCCTGGCGATGAGCGAGGCGCGGGCCAACGCGGCGGGGATGGCCCCGGCCATCCGGGACTCGGAAGAGGCGGCCTACCTGCGCAACCACGTGCGCTGGCTGGACGCGAACCCGGCCATGCCCCTGAACGCGGGGATCCGCACCACCTTTACCCAGGCGGAGGTGGACATCTCCGCGCGGCGCCACCAGAGCGTGTCGGCGGAGCTCAACACCCTGGTGGCGGACGTGCACCGCTACGACCTGGCGGGGAACGGCGCGGACCGGCTGCGGCTGGCGCTGCAGAACGCGGTCTACCGGCTGGAGCGCGACCCCGCGACGGGAGGCGTGCACGCCCGCCCCGACGCCGCGCTGCAGGCGACCATCCAGCCGGTGCTGGACAACCTGGCCGGCATCCAGTGGGCGATCGACCAGGCGGTGGACCGGCTGCGGCGGGCGGAGTCGCGCACGCGGGCCTTTGCCGCGGACCCGGCCGGCAACCAGGCCGCGGGCGACACGCTGCAAACGCACTTCCACACCCGCGACCCGGGGTACGCCACCCTGCTGGCGGACCGGCTGGCGCGGCTGGGGCGGGAGCTCCGGGGCGAGGGGAGGCTGACGGTGCACGCCCGCAACCCGGGGGACCCTTCGTGCCGGCTGCGCTCCGTGGGGATCACCGCCGCCCACGCGGACGCCAACCGCTTCTACTTCTGCAGCACCGTCGCGCCCGGCAACGACGGCACGGTGAGCACGGTCATCCACGAGACGGTGCACGCCGTGATCCCCGGCCTGGGCGCCACGGGCGCCGTGTCCTCGTCGGCCGACACGCCCGACGACCGGGCGTACGAATTCGAGCGCATCTACGCGCACCTGTCCACCGAAGAGGCGCTGCAGAACGCGGAATCGTACTCCTGGTACGTGGACGCGCTGCTGGGGGTGGCGGTGACGCGGACGTCCGCGCCGCAGGACACGGTGACGGGGTGCGCCGATCCCGCGCCGGTGCACAGCGCCATCGCGCGGGCCATCTACCGCATCCGCCTGGGGGCCATGTGGGCGGGCCAGTACCCGGGGCGGCCGGCGCCGCAGTTCCTGACCGACATCGTGCGGGAGGGCTTTCCCGGCGCCGACACGGCACGGACGGGGGAGGTGCTGAACCACATGAGCGCGCTGGGCGCCCGGCTGCACTACGCCCTCCAGGTCCGCTGCCGCCCTGCCAGCGACCCCGAGGGGGCCGGCGGAGCGCTGGCGTACGGCAGATCCGCCCGCGCCACCGCCGACGGCGTGGCGGCCACGAGCCACACCTACCCCTACGGCACGCTCCGCATCCTCCCGACGTGGTTCAACGCGGGGACGGCGGCGCAGGAGGACTCGCTCGCCGCGCTCGTGGTGATGCACCACGGCGACACCGTGCCCGCCGCCGACGTGCGCGGGCTGGTGGTGCTCGCCCGGCACATCCAGGAACAGGCGCACCCTTCCGTCGCCACCCGCACGCTCGCACAGCACCAGGCCGCCGATGCTCCACCGGCTCCGGCACCCGCTCCTTCGGTCCCGGCACCCGCACCATCGGCTCCGACGCCGTGAGCCGAATCCTGAAAAACAATGGGCCTCACGCAGAGTTAGCGGAGTTAGCGGAGTTTTCTCGTGCCGGTTCCTCTGTGATCGCGGTTCGAAGGGTGGGTCGTAGCGTGCGGAGGCATGGCGCGCCGGTCGACGAGGCATGATCCCTGGGACTGGCGGGAACGGGAGTGGGATGGAGGCGCGGCAGAGGGCCATCCGCGTTTTTGGGGGGAGGATGCGGATCACCGGATGAGCTCGGCAGCGCACCGGAACAGGAAGATCACACCACCTGATGCGCGATCTGGAGAACCATCCACCCACGCTGTAGTGGAGGTGAGCGTCCCGCGGATCCGTGGGACGCTTTTTTTCCTTGATCATCCGCTCAAAAGACGCAACTTTGCGGAAGAGAGTGTTGATTGGGTGATTGGGCGGTACACAAGCAGGTCGGGATGGTTGGGCAGGATCCATAATGGCGTGATCGACCAGGGCGGGAAGACACCCCGAACCAGGGTGTACATCATGCGCATCTTTGCACAGACGCAGGGTCCAAAGACACCTCCCGCCCCTTCGGCGACCCTCCGCGCCGTCGAAAATCCAGCCGCCCAGCGATTGCCCGGCCTCCCCCCCGCGGCGTCGACCGCAGGTGTGGCCGCGGCACCCGCACCCCCTGCCCTTCCCTCGGACTTCAGCCGGGTGCCCGTGAGAAGCGTGCGGCGCACGGCCACGGGTCAGGAGACGCCGGACCGGGTGCCCCCGATCGTCCATGACGTCCTGCGATCGCCGGGACGGCCGCTGGACCCGGAGACTCGCGCGTTCTTCGAGCCCCGCCTGGGTGTGGACCTGGGCCGCGTGCGCATCCACACCGGCGCCACGGCGGCCGAATCGGCGCGGGCGGTGCACGCGCAGGCCTACACCGTGGGGCACAGCGTGGTGATGGACGAGGGACGGTTCTCGCCGCACACCGCCTCCGGGCAGAAGCTGCTGGCGCACGAGCTGGCCCACGTGGTCCAGCAGGGCTCCGCGCCTCCCATCCCCTCCGTCCGCGCAGCCTCCGGCGCGCACGAGCGCGAAGCGGGGCAGGCCGAGGCGGCCGCTCAGCCCCTCCCCATCCTTTCGCGAGACGCATCCCCAGAAGTGCTCGCGCGCCAGGCTGAGCCAGCTCCCCAGACTGCGGAAGAGGACGAGCGCGTGGACGTGGATGCCGCCGCCCGCTGGCTCGTCGCCCTCGGCCAGCTGGTGGAGATCATGCGGAACATGGCCGCGCTGGCACGCGCGTGGACCCCGGTGCCTGACGGCGACCGCAGCGCCCGCGGGCGCGCCGTCCATCAGTACCTGAACCAGAAGCAGCTGGGCCTGCTGCTCACGCTTGCCCGCCAGGTCTTCGAGGCAAGCCGCGGCCCCGGTTCGAACGCGGGCCACCCCACGGAACGCCCCGAGCTGGCCAGGTTGGGAGAAGCGTACGCCGGCGTGATGGAGCAGCTGGGCCTGGCGCTCAAGGAGGCGGACGTCAACACCATAAACCTGGAGCCCGCGGTCCGCGTCCAGGAGTATGCGCTTTACGCGGAAAACCAGCTTCAGTGGCTGGAGGGAAACCCGGCGGCACCCGCCGCCACCGCCGGGCGCACGACGTTCACGCAAAGGGAGGTGGAGCTTTCAGCCCGGCGCCACGCGCGGGTGTTGCCCCAGATCGACCAGCTCGAGAAGAATCTCTCGCCCTTCAACCTGACCGAAAAGGTCAGCGATCGGCTGCGGAAAGCGGTAGTGGCAGCCTCGTACCGGCTGGAGCCAGACCCCGCGACGGGTACCGTTCAACCGCGCTCCGACCGCGCGCTGCTGGGGCGCGCCCAGCCGGCGCTGGACCAGGCGAGTGCCGTGGAGTGGGCCGTTGGCGAGGCCGTGAACCGGCTGCGCCAGGCCGAGAGACGCACGCGGGTGTTTGCCGGCAACCCCATGCTGGACAACGGCGTCGGCAAGCAGCTCAAGGCCCACTTCCATACGACCGATACGCGGTACGCCCTGCTCCTGGCGGACCGCCTTGCGCGCATGGCCGGGGAGCTGAGTGGAGAGGGGACGCTGGCGGTCCATGCGGTCGACCCGTACGACCCCAACTGTTCTCGTCTGGGAGCGGGCCCTACCCTGGTGAGCCAGACGGCCTACGCAACGCCCGGCCACGTGCACTTCTGCCGCAGCCTCGCGGCTGCAGACGTGGCGGCGGTGAACACCCTGATCCATGAGACGGCCCACGCCGGGCTCCCGGGCGTGGGGGCCACCGGCAGCGTGCCCTCCCGACGCGACGGCCCCAAGGACCGCGCCTACGAACACGAACGCATGTACGCCCAGCTGTCCCCCGAAGAGGCGGTCGACAATGCGGAGTCGTATTCGTCTTACGTGGACGCCCTGCTCCATGAATCGGATGAGCGGACGGCCGCACCCACCGACACCCTGCTGGGCTTCTGCCGCGACTCCGGCCGCGTTCGCGCAGCCCTTGCGCGTGCGGCCTTCCGCATCCGCCTCCTGGACCAGTGGAGTGCCACGGCCCCGACGGGGATCGACCTCCCCAAACTCTTCCCCGAACCGGACAGATCCCAGCGGGTGCGGACGATCGCGGACCAGGTGAGCGGCATCGGCAACGACCTCACCTTGTCCATTACCCTGCAATGCCTCTCGCCGAAAGACACCGCAGCGGACGATACCACCCTCGTTCACGGACATCGCGCCCGGATCACGGCCGGCGAAGTGCTCGAGCAGGTCCCCGACGCCCGGACCGGCATCGCGCCCGCTTGGTTCAGAGCCTCGAGGGCGGCTCAGGACGATTCGCTGACGGTGCTCCTGATCCTCCGCTTCAGACCGGCCGTTCCACTGGGGGACGTGATGCTGATCCTTGCGGTGGCGAAAGGCGTCGAGGAAAGATATTTCCCGTCGGTCGAGGGACGTACGATCCAGAGCCACAAGGAGCCCGCTGCCGCACCCGCGCCAGCCCCGTAGGCGGCGCGTCCCGGTCCGGCATCCTTCGCCGGCGGAGCCGGGTGAGCGTTCCACGAGATCATGGCGAAGCGGCGCGGATCTGCACATCTATCCCGGGGTTCGCCTTTTTTCGCCCCCCTCCATGCGAGGTGATGCATGCCGTTCAAGATGGGAGTGCTGCTGATCCACGGGATGGGAAACCAGGAGCGCGGATACGCCGCGCCCATGATCGAGGAGCTCAAGGGGCGGGTGCGACGGAAGGGCGGCGACGACCACCAGATCGCGTTCCAGGAGGTGTGGTGGGCGCCCGTGCTGGCGGACAAGGAAGAGACGCTGCTGCGCAACATGGCGGACGGCAATGACCTGGAGTGGATGCCGCTGCGCCGGTTCGTGATGCACTCCCTGGCCGACGCCATCGCCTACCAGGACACCAACCGCCCCCCGACGTCGCCGGACCAGATCAACGTCTACCGGCAGGTGCACAGGAGGATCGGGGAGGCGGTCAGAACGCTGCGCGAGCGCATTCGTGCCGGGGCCGACCCGGCCGCGCCCGAGGTGCCGCTGGTGGTGATCGCGCACTCACTGGGGTGCCACATGATCTCCAACTACATCTGGGACGTGCGCGACTCCGACAAGCCCCAGTCCACCGGCAACCCGTTCGAGGACTTTCAGACGCTCGCCGGCATCGTGATGTTCGGGTGCAACATCCCGCTGTTCACGCTGGCGTACACCAGCCTGCAGCCCATCCGCTTTCCCACGCCCAATCTCAAGGCGTACTTCCCCAAAGGCACCCCGGCAAAGGACATCGAGAACGCGGCGCAGTGGATCAACCTGTACGATCCCGACGACGTGCTGGGGTACCCGCTGCGCTCGCTGGACCCCAAGTTCGCAAAGGCGGTGACGAAGGACGTGGCGGTGGATGCGGGGCCGCTTCTGCGCGCATGGAATCCCCTGTCGCACACGGAGTACTGGACCGACGACGACGTGACCCGCCCCACCGCGGAGCTGATCCACGGGGTCCTGAAGCTGCTGTAGGGAGGGAGTACGAAAGTACGAAAGTACGAAAGTACGAAGAGGACGCGGACGACAGCTTCGTCCGCGTCCTCTCGTTTCGGCATGCGTACCACATAGAAAAAAGGTTCATCGCGGATTTGGTTGCACGCCACGCCTGGGGGGAAGCGGTGGCGGGTTCACCATGCGCGACCACCGTGTCCTGCGCGTCGGCAGGGGCGGGGCACACCGGGCTTTCCTCAGGAGGTCGGGAACTGCAGGTAGATGGACGCCCGGCAGGGAGCCATCCGCGTTTTTCTCTGGAACACCTTTCCCGCCGCAGCGCCCGCAGCCCGCCATTCCGGCTTCACCCGGTGCGCGATCCCGCGAACCGTCCCCCTCGCGCGAACTTCTGCGGGAACGCCCCCGGCCTTCTCGCGGACCCAGGCTTCGCCAGATCGTGCATCGGGTGTTCGTGGAGGCCGGCTCCGCTGCGCTTGCGGCAGGAGGTCGGCGCCAGGCTGGGGACGAGGATGGCGGGATAGGTGTCTCCCGGAAAAATTCTCATGGCCCCCTGCCGCGCTTCCCTCCCTCTGCCGTTCCCGACGCGTCCACACACGCGTGGAGCAACCCCCACCTGCCGCCGTGCCCTGACACCCTTCCACTGCATCGCGGGTCATCTCGCCCCTGGAGAGCGCGACCGCAGTTTATCGGGAACGGGTGGGCCCCCCGCGCCGAGCGGACGTAGCCGACGGGATCGTGCGCCCAGCACAAAGATTCTTCGGTCGGCGCGCAGGCGACGGTGCAAGCGGAAAGGATGGAGCGCGCGCCTCCCTCGGAATGACACTGTCCGCTGGAGCCATTTGCTCGATTTCTTTGCAGACGAAAGCGGCCCCGGCGTGATGCACGCCGGGGCCGCCGTTCATCCACCGAGTTGCGTCAGGGGCGGGGGCGCGGCCGGATGGTGCTGCCGCCGGTGCCGGGGCGCGGCTGGCTGGGCTGGTTCTGCGGCCGCGGCCGGATGGTGCTGCCGCCCTGGCCGGGCTGCTGCGGCTGAGGCTGCGGACGTCCGCTGCCGCCCGCGGCGACGGCCAGGGTGTACGCGCCCGTCTGGCCCTTGAGGTACGAGTTCGCGCGGACCTGGTACGTGCCCGCCTGGGGAAGCGTGACCTCCAGCACGGAGTTGGTTCCGTCGGCGTCGTCGTTGTTCGCCACCTCACGGTAGCGGCCGTCCACCACCTGCCCGATGGACAGGTAGGTGTCGAACGCGCTGGAGCTCATGGAGATCGTCAGGCGCTCGCCCTGGCGGCCCTGGACGCTGTACGTGTCGTAGTACGAGCTGTCCGCCAGCTGCGGGTCCGTGCGGGCCAGCGCGCCGGCGCGGCTCTGCCCCACGGCGATGCGCTCGCTGCCGCCGGCCGCCGTGAGCTCGATGGTGTAGCTCCCCGTCATGTCCTCGCTGAGCGCGTTGGCGGCGACGAAGATGGGGCCGTCGCGGTCGATGGTGAACTCCGCGCGCGAGTCGGTGCCGCCGCCGCTGTCGTCGTCGCGGACGATCAGCTCCATCTCTTCGCCCTGCATCCGCCCGACGGTCAGGAAGGTGTCGAAGTCGCGCGAGCGCATGGTGAGCGACAGGCGCTCGCCGGCGCGCGCCTGGTAGGTGTAGATGTCGAACAGCGAGCCGTCGTCCATCACCGGGTCGCCGGCCTGCAGCTGTCCCGTGCGGCGCTGCCCGGGCGTGAGCGCCACCGCATCGCTGCGGTCCTCGGCGATGGCCTGCGGGCGGTCGTTGCTGCTGGGCGCGGACGCCACCGTCTGCACGGTCCCCGGGCCGGTGTTCCCCGCGAAGTAGAAGTCGCCCATGATGGACGACGACTCCCACGGCACCTGGTCGCCGTTGCTGGCCTGCGTCACCGCGATGCGCACCTGCTTGTGCATCTGCTCGATGGGCAGCCCGGGCTGGTTCAGAAAGCGCAGCAGCTGCTGGGTGTACAGCCCGTTGCCCGCGGCCGCGGTGCCGTCGCTGGCCACGTCGCCCGGCGCGGTGGCGTAGGCGATGAAGGTGCCCGCGGGGGCGTTCATCATGGCCAGGCCGTTGCTGGACGACCGGAAGCTGCGGGCGAAGGGGTTGTTCCGGCACGCGTCCAGGAACACGATGTTCACGCGGCTGCGGGCGGCCTCCATCTGCGCCATCACCAGCCCCACGTTCACCGTGCCGTACTCCACCTCTTCCTCGTTGGAGATGGCGGCGTCGACGGGGACGACGTAGTTCTCGCCCTTCACCTGGATGCCGTGGCCCGAGTAGTAGTAGAGGGCCACGGTGTTCTGGTCCAGCTGGCGGCCGAACTCGCGGATGTCCTGCGCCATCTCCCGCTGGCTGCGGTTTTCGCGCAGCATGACGTTGAAGCCCAGGCGCTGCAGCGACTGCGCGACGGAGCGCGCGTCGTTCACCGGGTTGCGCAGCACGCCGGCGTTCTCGTACTGCCCGTTGCCCACCACCAGCGCCACGCGGCGCTCGGCCTGGGCCAGCAGGGTGGCCGGGATGACGGTGGAGAGCACGACGGCGAACAGGGCCGCCTGCCGCCGAAAGGTGCGGACGGTGCGGTTCATGGTGAGCAGTGCGGGATCCGGGTGAAGAAGGCGGGGACCGCGAGAGCCATCAGAGAGCGCCCCGGGGAAGGGCGCACCTGGAATATGGGCGCTCGGGAACCCTGGATCAAGGGAAAACTGCACGTGCATCTGAAACCGGGCGCGAGACTTGGCCAAACCGCCCACCGTCACCGCGCCGCGTCCGGACCACGGCCGCCGATCCGAACGGGCGCATGGTACCACCGGCGATCTGTCGCTGTTCCATGTAGCAGGAAATGGGAGGGTGGAGGTGGATCCAGCCGTCTTTCGCGGACGGTGCGCGACGGAGAATCCGGACGTAGATTGGCGGCCCGGGCAGCGCATCCCATCCACCCGATCATCCCCAATCCGCCATGGCAGAGAAGACGATTTTCAGCCGGATCATCGACGACGAGATCCCCGGCAGCTTCGTGTACCAGGACGAGCACTGCGTGGCCATCCGCGACATCAACCCCGCCGCGCCGGTGCACGTGCTGGTGATCCCGCGCAAACCCATCCCGTCCATCACCGACCTGACGCCGGAAGACCACGCGCTGGCGGGCCACCTGCTGATGGTGGTGAAGAAGATCGCGCAGCAGGAGGGGGTGGCGGAGCGCGGCTACCGCGTGGTGATCAACGCGGGGGACGAAGGCGGGCAGACGGTGCCGCACCTGCACGTGCACCTGCTGGGCGGCAAGCAGCTGCACGGCCACGGCACCGCCTGACGGGGTGTTCAAGAAACTTAACGAGCGTTGGTTTCCTGAGGGAGGCGTCACACCGAACTTATTGACACGAAAGTGTTTGGCCCCGACCGAAGGATCTCGCCGGCACAACCGTGGGGCTGGATTCCAGACGCGGATCTCAGCCCTGCGTGGGGCAGGCGAGATCCTTCGGTCGCGCACAAGCGGTTGTGTGGGTTGACCTTCTGCGTGGCGCTCCCTCAGGAAATCGAGGCGCTGAGGGTGGAAAGCCAACTTCTTGAACACGCTCTGAGGGAGGGGACGATGGAACAGGTTGCCGCCGCCTCCGTGGTGGCCGAGCGCGACCGGCTGCTGGACGAGCTGCGCCGCGCCTGGGACGGCGATCCCTGGCACGGCGACC
>DASUVG010000120.1:0-16556 GCA_036379135.1 Longimicrobium sp. | reverse complement strand
GGGATGAACTTCCGGATCGGGATGCCGGAGACGGTGGTGGTCGAGATGAGCGGGACCATGGTGTCGCCGTGGCCGCCGAGCACCATCGCCTGGATGTCCTCCACCGAGACCCCGATCTCGCTGGCCAGGAAGGCGCGGTAGCGCCCGGTGTCCAGCACCCCCGCCATCCCGACCACCCGCTCGCGCGGGAAGCCGCTGGCCTTCATGGCCACGTAGCACATCACGTCCAGCGGGTTGCTGACCATGATGATGATCGCGTCCGGGCTGACCCGGGCGATGTTCTCGGCCACCGAGCGCACGATGCCGGCGTTGGTGGTGAGCAGGTCGTCGCGGCTCATCCCCGGCTTGCGGGCGATGCCGGCCGTGACGATGTAGATGCCGCTGCCGGCGCTCTCCTCGTAGCCGTTGCTGCCGACGAGCCGGGTGTCGAAGCCCTCCACGGGCGCCGACTCCCACTGGTCCAGGCCCTTGCCCTGGGGAATGCCTTCGGCGATGTCGATGAGCACCACCGTGCGCGCCAGCTCCTTTTCGGCGACGCGCTGGGCGGCCGTCGCGCCCACGTTCCCCGCCCCCACCACCGTGATCTTGTCTATCATCTTCAGGCCGCTGTGCGAGTGTGTTCGGGCCGCCGGTCAGTGGTCCGCGAGCGACTGCATCAAGAGGGCCGACGGTGGCGGCAACATACCGGAGGTGCCGCGCGGTGTCAACGCGAAGTGCGCGGGTTTTCATGACGGTGTTCCAGGCTGGATAACGTCGGTATCGGGCACACTTTCGCACTCCCGCACTTTTGTACTTTTCGCACCGCGAATTTGGGCGTGTCGTGCCGGTGTGCTCCGGGCCTGGCTGCGCGCGCGGACGCGCAGCCCTCGCGCGACGGGGTTCCGGGTGTGGAAATGACCCGGTCCAGGCAGGCGGCACGGGCGCACTCTCCTGGCTGCGCCACATCCATGCGCGGCTTCCACGGCGCCGCGAGCGTGCACCAATCAGCCAGCCGAAAATGCGGCAAGAAGACCATTGCGTGCGCGCGTTTTCCGCCTTAATCATCTGAAAGCCTGCATCTCGGCTACATATCACCTCCGCGATTCCGCCATGCGCCATCGCCTTTTCCCTCCCGCGGCATCCGCTCTCGTGCTCCTCTCCGGCTGCGGGGACGACGTGGAGCATCGAAACGATGCGGCGGTTCCGCTGGTGGGGGAAACCGTCGCCC
Organism: Longimicrobium sp.; assembly: GCA_036379135.1. Lineage (GTDB taxonomy): Bacteria > Gemmatimonadota > Gemmatimonadetes > Longimicrobiales > Longimicrobiaceae > Longimicrobium. The sequence continues at coordinate 15,349 of DASUVG010000120.1, read as the reverse complement.
AGGGTGAATACCTGGACAGCCCCCGGCAGATGGCCGTCGTAGGCGATCGGCTGGTGCTGCTGGACCGCTCCGCTCCCATGATCCACGTGTTCCGCCTTCCCGGAGGCGAGCGGGTCGGCTCCCTTGGCCGGGAGGGCGAGGGGCCCGGCGAGTTCCGCTCGACCGGCGCCGTGCAGGCGGATCCGGCACGGCCGGAAACGTTCTGGGTGTTCGACGGCAGCCTGGACCGGATGACGCGGCTGCGGTTCTCCCATCACGACTCCCTGCCGGGCGTGGATGAAGTGGTGAATCTGCAGGGCGGGTCCGGGATGCACTTTCAACCCGTCTGGATCGACGACGGCACCCTCGCGGCAACGGGAATCTACCTGCGGCATCCCGGCGTGCGGCTGCTGGTGACGGACCGCGGCGGCCGCCCGGTCAGGACCATCGGCACCCTGCCGGAGCACCCCGGCGGCTCCGCCATGCCCACCAGCGTCCTGCAGCACGCTTACGAAGCCCGGCTTGCCGTACATCCGGACCGTGCCCTCATCGCAGTGGCAACGCGGCACGCGGACCGGCTGGAGATCTACCGCACGGACGGCACGCTGGTCCGGCAGGTGACCGGCGGCGACGGCTTCATTCCGGCGTTCGAGGTAAATCAGCGTGCGGAGGGGGCTTCCATGGCCACGGGCGACGACCTGCGCGTGGGATACCTGGACCTGGCCTCTACCCGCACCCATGTCTACGCCCTGTTCTCGGGACGAACGCGCGCCCAAGCGCGGGGAAGAACCTACTTCGGAAAGGAGGTGCACGTCTTTGACTGGACGGGAGAAAGGGCGGGCACGCTCGCGCTGGACGAGCGCGCGTTCGCGATCGCCATAGACACGTCCGGCACGGGATATCTGTACGCCGTGCGCCACGATCCGGAGCCCAACGTGGCGCGCTACCCGCTTCCCGGCTGGCTGCGCGCGAGGGAACGCTCCGGCCGTGATGCCGGGGCACGCGCAGTTCCCGATCCGGGCAAACGCCGGATCCAGGGCTGAGGCGGCAGGCCAGCTCCGACGTTCACCTTTCAGCGCGGAGAATCGCTCATGTCACAACGCTCCTCGCGGACCGGCCTCGTGGTGGGCGGACTCGTAACGTTGGCGGCCCTCGTCCCGATCTCGTACTCGCGGGCGGAGGGCATGTCAGAGGCTGCCGCGACGTGCGCGACGTGCTGTCCGCAAACCGGAGCCACCTGCGTGGTGTGCGGCACCAAGAGCTGCACCGACGTGGACGACTCCTACCAGGCCAAGATCGGGAGCCCGTGCAGCGACCAGACGTAACGGTGGATGCACATACCAGAGACGGAGATGAGATCATGACGCGTACAGACCTGTCCCGCAGCGCGCTCGCGGCGTTCGTCATCGTCGCGGGAGCGTTTGCCCCCGTTCGGCTCTCCGTCACCTCACCTCCTTCCGAAGCGGCCGCCGAGTGCACCACGTGTTGCCCTGAGACGGATGCCACGTGCGTGATCTGCGCGGAGGACTGCGTCAAGAAGAGGAACGCATACGACAACGGCGGAGGCAGGTGTCAGAACGAATCCTGAAGACGCGGGTCCAACGATCCTCTCGCGGGCAGGCATCGATGCGTACACGCACGTTCCTTCTGCTGGTGCTGCTCTTCGTGAGCACGGTGCAGGCGGCGGCCGCACAGCCGGATCGGGTAACGCGGGACTACCCGGGTGTGACGTTCACCCTTCAGGGTCTGCTCGCTCCCCGCGCGCCCGGCGAGCTTTCCCTTCCGCTGCCGCTGCTGCAGCGGATCGCGCGCGAAGGGCCGCTGGTCTCGCTGGAGACCCACCCGGGGGCACAGGGGCGCCCCCGGTTTCAGGCGCGCTTCGTGTTCGCGGACATGGAGGCGTTCACGGAGTGGTACGGGCGCGCCGACACGCGAAGCCTGATCAGCGACGTGCGCGCCGCCACCACGAGCGACTCGCTCGAGCTGCTGGTTTCCGTTCGACGGGACCGAGCGGAGAGATGATCGGAACGGCGGTGCACGCCGCGCCCGCGGAACCTCCACGCGTCACGGCGCCCGTGGACCGCGGGGGCACCGGGAACGCATCCCCGCACCCGCGACCGCTCCGGACCGCGGCCATGGCCACGGCCGCGGTGATCATCCTGCGCACGTTTGTCGTCCAGGTATACGGCGTCACCACGCCGAGCATGGCGGGCACGCTGCGCCCGGGCGACTACGTGATGACCAGCAACGCCGTCTTCGGCCCGCGGGTTCCGCTCGTACATCGAAGGCTGCCGGCCTTTCGCGGTCCCCGGCACGGTGAGGTGGTGGTGTTCGACGAGGGCCGGCCCGGCGCCGGGCCGGCCGTCATCAAGCGCATCATCGGTGTGCCGGGGGATACGCTGCAGATGATTGATCGCACCATGCTGCGTAACGGGCGTCTGCTTCGGGAGCGCTATCTGGCTGCCCCCTCCACCGCAGACGAGCGGCTCGAACTGGACGGGCCTCTGGGCGTACGGTGGCACCTCGAAGCCCTGCCAGCGGGCGCGAGCCCCGCCGTGTACGAGCCGAGCCGCGATACGTGGGGGCCGCTGGTTGTCCCCGCCGGCCACTACTTCGTGATGGGCGACAATCGCGACTGGTCCGTCGACTCGCGCGTCGCGGGGTTTATAGCGCGCAGTCGGATCCGCGGAAAGGTGCTGGCGATCTACTACTCCGCCGATCCAGCGTCCACGCGCCCGTTCCCGCGCGCTGTGACTGCCCTCCGGCCTCGGCGCATCGGCAGGGTCCGCTAAGACGGACGCCGGGGCGAAGCGGCGGGTGAACTTTGGAAGTGCGCGCGGCACCATCCGACGCAACAACCCCTCCCCCGAAGTTGGGGGAGGGGTCGCCGGCCGTCGCGAGGAACGAGCGAAAAGGCCGCGGGGGAGAGGGCCCGTCGGGAACGCGCCGCCCTCTGCCTCTCGCATGAAGGGCGACGGGCATTCACCCGGCGGAATCACTTGCCCTCCCCCCCGCCTCGCGCTCACCTTTGCAGCGTCCACCCCGCCTCTCTCCCCGATCGGAAGCTGCCGATGCGCCGCCCTGCCCTCACGATCCTCCTCCTGATCCTCGCCGCGTGCACCGTACGGGTGGAGCGAGGCCCGTCCGCATCCACCAGCCCGCCGTCGGAGGCGGAGCGGGTGGTGCAGGCGCAGGTGGATGCGTTCAACCGGCACGACGTGAAGGCGTTCATGGCCGGGTACGCGCCGGACGCCATCCACTGGGAGTATCCCGCGGACACGGTGTTCGCGGGGGCAGCCCGCATCCGGGCGCACTACACGGAGCTGTTCTCCGACCCCGACGCCGCCGGCCTGCACGCCGAAGTCCGCAGCCGCATTGTCAAGGGCCGCTTCGTCATCGACGAGGAGTACATCGTGGGCCTGCCCGCGGATGATCCGCACGTCAGCGTAATCATCTACGAGGTGGTCGACGGACGGATCAAGAATGCGTGGTTCATGAACTGAGGCTGAGAATGTCAGGCGGACCGGCGAGCGCTGGATGCCTGCATACCAGGAGAGGGCCCGACGGATGCCGGGCCCTCTCCTCGTTCATGGCGCGGTTCCCGTCTCGTCCCGAGACGGGAACCGCGATGGAGCAGGTGCGTCAGGGCAGATCCTGCATTGCGCCCACGGCCTCCAGGATGATGACGGTGCCCATGGTCCACTCAACCGTTCACCCGCTCACCCGTTCACCCGTTCACCCCAGCCCGCCCGTCTGCCGCAGCGCCTCGTACAGCGACACCCCCACCGACGTCCCCAGGTTCAGCGAGCGCGCGCCCGGCACCATCGGAATGCGCAGGCAGCGCTCCGGCGCGGACGCCAGCAGCGCCTCCGGCAGCCCGCGCGACTCCGGACCGAACAGCAGCACGTCGCCCGGCGCGAACTCCGCCTCCCAGATCGTCCGCTGCGCCTTCGTGGTCAGCATCCAGATCCGCCGCCCCTCCACCGCGTCGACGAAGTCCTCCCACGACACGTGATGCCGGTGCTCCACGTTGTCCCAGTAGTCCATCACCGCGCGCCTGGCCTTGGGATGCGAGAACGAGAATCCCAGCCGCCCGATCAGGTGCAGCGGCGACCCCGTGGCCCCGCACAGCCGCGCGACGTTCCCCGCGTTGCCCGGGATCTCCGGCTCGAACAGCGCAACCTGCATGGGGGGATGTGGATCGTCCATCGCTCGTCCGTCGTTCCGGGGGAGAGGGTTCCGGCCGGGGGCGCCCGTCCGCGGCTCCGCGACCCGACCGCGCCCGCTGGTGTATGATCGCACGGCAGGCTACGTGCAGCACCCCATGCAGCGCCGGCCGCGGCCGTGAACCGCACGCGACGACTGGACGTCGCGGGGCGGTTCAGGTTTTTCAACTTCCGTCTGGATGATGCAGATGCCGGATACGATCCCGTTTTCCGTGCTGGACCTGGCCCCCATCGTGGAGGGCGGCAGCGCCGGGCAGGCGCTGCGCAACTCGCTGGACCTGGCGCGCCACGCCGAGCGCTGGGGCTACCGCCGCTTCTGGCTGGCGGAGCACCACAACATGCCCGGCGTGGCGAGCGCCGCGACCTCCGTCATCATCGGCCACGTGGCGGCGGGCACCAGCACCATCCGCGTGGGCGCGGGCGGCATCATGCTCCCCAACCACGCCCCGCTGGTGATCGCCGAGCAGTTCGGCACGCTGGAGGCGCTGTTCCCCGGCCGCATAGACCTGGGGCTGGGCCGCGCGCCCGGCAGCGACCAGGTGACCGCCCGCGCCCTCCGCCGCACCCTGGCCGCCGAGGCGGACGGCTTTCCGCAGGACGTGCTGGAGCTGATGGCCTACTTTCGCGACGAGGAGCCCGGCGCCCGCGTGCGTGCCATCCCCGGCGCCGGGCAGAACGTGCCGGTCTGGATCCTGGGAAGCAGCCTGTACGGCGCGCAGCTGGCGGCGGCGCTGGGGCTGCCCTACGCCTTTGCCTCGCACTTCGCGCCGGGGATGCTCCTGCAGGCCATCCAGCTCTACCGCGAGCGCTTCGAGCCCTCGGCGCAGCTGGACCGGCCGTACGTCATGCTGGGCTTCAACGTGTTCGCGGCGGATACGGACGACGAGGGGCGGCGGCTGATGACGTCCATGCAGCAGGCTTTCGTCAACCTGCGCCGCGGCCGCCCCACGCCGCTGCAGCCGCCGGTACCCGGCTTCGAGAACACGCTGCAGCCGTTCGAACGGGCGATGCTGCAGGAGGTGCTGTCGTCCTCCGTCGCCGGCTCGCCCGAGACGGTGCGCGCGGGGCTAGCGTCCTTCATCAACCGCACGGGCGCCGACGAGCTGATGATCACCTCGCAGATCTACGACCACGATGCCCGCCTGCGCTCGTACGAGATCACCGCCCGGGCCCGCGCGGCCCTCGCCACCGCCCCGCAGGTCGCGCCCGCGGCCTGAACCGGTCCGGCCTCGCGCGGAGTCGACGGAGTCGTTTCTCCGTCCGATTTACGTCGACCCCGCGTGAAGCCGATGCGCTCGATCCGGCACCGCGACCTCGGATACAACCGACCCGGAGAACTGCGTCGCGCCTGACGACACGCACCCGCCTCCACGATGAAACCCGCGGCTGCGCATCCCGACATGCCTGCACGACGAAGCTGCCGCATCGACTTCCTTCTGGGCGGACCTGACGGGAAAACGGCTGAAATCCTTCCCGCCGGAGCAAGCGCTACGCCATCCGACGTCCCGGCACGCGAGCCGGAAACGCAAAAGCCCGCCTGCGCGGACTGCGCGGGCGGGATCTGGGTTCCTGGCTGCCGGACGAGGCACGAGGGTGGAGCGGATATCCGCAGCCCGCAGTCCGCGCAGGCGGACTTTGTGACCTTCCAGCCGCGGTTTCAACCGCCGGGGACGGAGCCGGCGCGCGCTTCACCGCCGCTTTATGGTACGAACGGGAGTAGCGGGTGGCGGTCGGAACCTGCTATCCCCCCACCTGCGAGAGCGCGCGCAGGCCGCCGGAGCCGGTGTCGGTGCCCTGCACCAGCCAGTGGCGCTCGGGCTTGATGGCCAGCGTGTGGCGGATGAGCGGCTCCAGCGGCTCGCCGGCGCGCAGCGGGTCGCGCAGGTTGGTCTGGATGTGGCCGAACAGGCAGGGGCGCAGCTGGCCGTCGGCCGTGAGCCGCATGCGGTTGCAGCGCTCGCAGTAGTTGTGGCTCATGGGGGTGATCACGCCCACCGTCCCCGCCGCGCCGGGAAGCGCAAAGTAGCGCGCCGGCCCGTTCCCCGCGGGCCCCGCTACCGGCTGCAGGTCGCCGATCCGCCGCACGTTCTGCAGCATCTCGTCCGACGACACGAACTCGTCCGCGGAGACGCCCAGGTTGTCGCCCGTGGGCATCACCTCGATAAAGCGCACGTGCCAGGGCCGCTCGCGCGTGATGGCCGCGAAGTCCGCCACCTCGTCGTCGTTGCGGCCGCGCATCACCACGCAGTTCACCTTGATGGGCGCGAACCCCGCGCGCTCCGCCGCCGCCAGCCCGCGAAAGATCGCCTCCGCGCTCCCCGCGCGCCGCGAGATGGCGTCGATGCGGTCGGGGCGCAGGGAATCCAGCGACACGTTCACCCGGTCCACGCCCGCGTCGCGAAGCTCGTCCGCATGCTCTTCCAGCAGCACCGCGTTGGTGGAGAGCGCCACGTCCTCGATCTGCGGCACCGCGCGGATCATCCGCACCAGCGCGGGCAGGTCGCGGCGCACCAGCGGCTCTCCGCCCGTGATGCGGATCTTTCGCAGCCCCACGCCGGCCATCACCCGCACCACCTCCGCGATCTCCTCGTACGAAAGGATCTCGTCGCGGCGCAGCCAGGGCAGCCCCTCTTCGGGCATGCAGTAGACGCAGCGCAGGTTGCACTTGTCGGTGACGGAGATGCGCAGGTACTCGATGCGCCGCCCGAAGCCGTCGGCCATCGGCCCGCTCTGCGGCACCGGGCGCACGGGCGCCACGGGAATGCCGCCCAGCTGCACCAGCCCGCTCATCGCGCGGCCTCCGCCACCGGCGAAAAGCCGGGCACCCACTCCGTGTCGCCGTCCACGTATCCCTCGCGCTTCCACACCGGCACGCGCTGCTTGAGCTGCTCGATCACGTAGCGCGACGCCTCGTACGCTTCTCCCCGGTGCGGCGACGCCACCGCGATGGCCACGCTCGCCTCCCCGATCTCCAGCCGGCCCACCCGGTGCACCACGTGGATTGCCCCCGTGCCGAACCGCGCCCGCGCCTCGTCGGCGATGCGCAGCATCTCGCGCTCGGCCATGGGCGCGTAGGCACTGTACTCCAGCTGGCTCACCGCGCGCCCGTCGTTCTGCTCGCGCACCACGCCCCAGAACAGCAGCGCCGCGCCGTCCGCTGGGGAGAGCGCGCCACCCAGCATCCGCGCGGGATCGATGGCGTCCGGCGTGACCCGCGCAAGGTTGCCGTTCACGGTCAGCCGCCCGCCACGGGGGGGATGAACGCCACCTCGTCGCCATCCGCCAGCTCCGTAGCCAGCGGCGCGTAGTCCATGTTCACCGCGACCACGGGCGATTCCGGCAGCCGCGCCAGCCCGCCGCCGCGCGCGCGCAGGCGCCCCACCAGGTCCGCCACGCGGGCGCCGGAGGGCAGCTCCACCGCCAGCTCGTCGTGGCCGGCCATATCGCGGTAGGTGGCGAAGAACAGGGAGCGGATGATCAAGGCAGTGCGTGAGTGCGTGAGTGCGAGAGTACGAAAGTACGAAAGTACGAAAGTACAGGGATGGTTCCCCGCCGCGGACCCCGCGGACGCGCTCCTGTTGCGGACTCGCCGGTGCATGGAACGCCGTAAAAAGCCGGGCCGCCGAGCCCACGAGCGAATGAATTCGCCGCTGGAAAAACGCGAAGTCCGCCTTCGCGGACTGTGGCCGCAAGTGCCTCACGCTACGACCGACAATCGCGGACACCGCTCGCCCCGCTGCGGACGCGCCGGTGCCTGGAACGCCGCACGCCGCCGGGCCGCCGAGTCCGCGCAGGCGGACGTTGCGTAGTTGTAGCCGCGATTTCAATCGCCCGGCGGGCGGACGGCACGCGTCCGGTCGGAGCCGCCCGGCACCCTCCGCTGCCGCCCGTTGCGGACGCGCCGGTCCCTGGAACGCCGCACACGCCCTGGCCGCCGAGTCCGCGCAGGCGGACTTTGCGTGGTTGTAGCCGCGATTTCAATCGCCCGGCGGGCGGACGGCACGTCATCCGGTCGGAATCGCCTGGCACCCTCCGCGACCGCCCCGCTGCGGACGCGCCGGTGCATGGAACGCCGCACACCGCCGGGCCGCCGAGTCCGCGCAGGCGGACTTTGCGTAGTTGTAGCCGCGATTTCAATCGCCCGGCGGGCGGACGGCACGCATCCGGTCGAAAACCGCCCCGCCCCCTTCGGCGACCGCCCCTGTTGCGGACGCGCCGGTGCATGGAACGCCGCACACCGCCCGGCCGCCGAGTCCGCACAGGCGGACTTTGCGTAGTTGTAGCCGCGATTTCAATCGCCCGGCGGGCGGACGGCACGTCATCCGGTCGGAGCCGCCCGGCACCCTCCGCTGCCGCCCGTTCCGGACGCGCCGGCGAGGCCGCCCTCCACGACCTCGGATCCAGCGGCCGATCATCCGCCGCAGATCGTCCGCACGTCGTTTCGGTGGATGAAGATAACGCAATCCGGCGCTGGCGGGATACACCGCCGCCCCGCACGCGTTCGCGCGGGGCGGCGTTCACCCGTTCACCCGTTCACCCGTTCACCGGTCAGCCGGCCCCGGAGTTGCCGGGGCCGGGGTTGTTCTGCCGGACCTCCTCCGGCGGAGCCAGCGTCGTGAGGAACTGCGAGAGCTCGTGGTGCATGCGGCTGGTGGAGCCGCGCACCAGCGTGCGCCCGTCCTGCGATCCCGTGCCGATGGTCAGGTCGCCGGCCTCGGTGCTCACCTTGAGATGGTGATCGCTGGAATCCTCCTCGAATGCGCCGTACTGCGTAAGCCGCAGCGTGAACCACTCGCGGGCGCGCTGGATCACTTCCGGCGCCGGTACGTCGGTGAGCACTTCCTGGATGAGCATCGCGGTCTCCGTGTGTGAGCTGGGTGCGCCGTGGAAGTCGGCAGGATGGATGCCACCTCACGCAAGCTGCCGGGTATGAGAGGGGTGGACGTCGAGCGCGGCGCGGTACCCGTGCACCACGTGCTCGTTCATCGAACCTGCCGGGCGCGCCGGGGTTCGAAAGCGATGGAACGGGGATTCGAGGGGTGTCCGGCGGGCGCCCGCTGCCGCAAGCCCGCAGGCCGTCTCATGACCACGCCTGCAGAAGCAAAGGCGTAAAAGAATCGCTGAATTTTCCCCTGGTCCACTCTGTCGAAAGTTAGGGTACGTCCGTTTACCCCTTTTTTTACGTGAAAGGTTTGGTTATAATCCGACCGAACGACAAACACCCACGCGTGCATCGGCTCTACGATCGCCCGTCCGGATCGTGATCGGCGTGGGAAACAGGTAACACGAGAGCGGCCCATGACGGCCCCAACCGGCACAGCGGCCGGTTCGGGGTCGTTTTTGTCGCCAGGTAAGGAGGTATTCGCGATGTCCACGCAACCCATTTCCGTCCACCCGGAAGACCCGGTGTCCGGGCGCCTGCTGCGTCTGGACGCAAGCTGCCCGCGCTGCGGATCGCGCCCCGCCGTGCGGGTGAGCGCCGAGGTGGTGCAGGCGCTGGCGGCGCATCCGCCCGAGACCCGCCTGGCCACCTATCAGTGCCAGCGGCGCCGCTGCGGCGCCATCTTCGACCTTTCCGCACGCGCCTTTCAGCGGGCGTCCTGAGCACACGGGTTGACGGAACGGTTGTTTCTGGTTAGCCTGGATGGAGAACGATGAGAGAACGGGTCCGCACAGGCCCCTCGACCGGCACAGCGCCGGCGGAGGGGCCTTTTTCGCGTCCGCGATCCGCCCCTCCCTGACTCCCGCCGCCGCGGGACCGACGCACCCGCCGGATCGCATCCGGCGACATACATCCACGAGAACGGCCGACCCAGAGGCCCACCGGCACAGCGCCCGGGGGGCCTCTTCGCTTGCCGTATCCACACGTGCCGACGAGCGCCCCCAGCGCGGACCCCTCAGCGGGCCGCGGCCAGATGCAGCCCGGGCGCACGTGCCTTCCTCCCCGCAGCGGGAGCGGCCTCCCCGGGACCTTCCGATCCGCCCGGCGACGGCCTTTCCGCCGCCGGCACGCAGGGAACGCCCGCCGGACAGGCGGGCATGCAGGGAGAAGGACCGATGGCAAAGGCAAACACGCTCGTCGACAACTTCAACGACAACACCCGCGACGCCAGCAAGTGGAACGGCTTCGGCGACTGGGCCGAGGTCAACGGCCGGCTGGAGCTGCGCCCCACCGGCACCGCGGGCAACTACGCCGGCTACGAGTCGGCGACGACGTACGACCTGCGCGGCTCGGAGGTCTACCTGGAGCTGGTGCAGCCCCTTCGCGGCGCGTCGTCCACGGGGTTCTCGCTGGAGGTGGAGAAGGACTCCTCCAACTACCTCAGGCTCTCCGTCAGCAACCACCGGCTGGAAGTGCAGCAGGTGGTGGGCGGTGGCGCACTGACGGTCGTCACCTCGGACCGCTACGACCCGGTGCGCCACCGCTGGCTGCGCATCCGCGAGCGGGCCGGCACCCTGTACTGCGAGACCTCGCCCGAGGGCGCGCGGTGGGAGACGGTGCACTCCGCCCCCCCGCCCTTCGCGGTGGACGTGGTGCAGATCGAGATCGACGCCGGGTGCTACGCCGACACCCCGCACCCGGGCGTGGCGATCGTCGAGAACTTCAACACCCCCGCCACCAGCGGGCGGCGCCGGGTGGACGAGCGGCGCGACGCCGCGCAGCGCCTGCGCGAGCGCGCCGCCGCGATCATGGCCGCCCGCGCGTTCGACGCGCACGCCAACAACAACGACGAGGTGAACTACCCCACCCTGTCGTTCCCCGGCAACTACAGCAAGGGACTGCGCCACGACGACAAGGGGGATCCGGAGCCCGTGTCGTACGGCAGCCTGCTGCGCGCCCTGGAGAGCCGCGATCCGGCGGACTTCGAGGAGATCATCCTGGGCGACCTTCCGTCGGGCACCGCCCGGGTCAAGCTCACCAACCCGCAGGCCGGCCTGGCCTTCGAGCTGGAGGGCGCCGACACGCACGAGATCACCCAGCCGCCGGCGCCTCGCTTCGACAGCGCCCGCGCGGCGCACGAGGCGGGCGAGCTGTACTGGATGGCCGTGGCGCGCGACGTCCACTTCAACGCGTACGGCAGCAGCCCCATCATCGCCAACGCGGTGTCGTCGCTGAACTCCGAGTTCCCGCTGTACGGCGGCCCGCGCCCGGTCACCACCGCCAACGTGTTCCGGGGGAACTTCCCGGGCTCGCAGGTTGGCCCGTACGTGTCGCAGTTCCTGTGGAAGGGGAACGCCGACCCGCGCAAACCGGACGGCATGGGGCGCGACGCGGACGAGGGGTACATCACCTACGGCTCGCAGGTGATCGACCAGCGGCAGCTCAACGCGGTGCCGGGGGTGAACTACCTGACCGACTTCGCCTGGTGGCTGGACGCGCAGAACGGCAAGGACCTGCGCGGCGGAGACCAGCTCGACACCGTGCGGCGCTTCATCCGCAACCTGCGCGACGGGGCCACGTACGTACACTTCGACCAGCCGAGCAACGCGTTCTACAACGCCGCGTGGATCCTGATGGCGGAGCCCACGGGCAACCAGCTCACGGGCGCCGGCGCCGGCCGGCCCATGATCGACGCGGAGTTCCGTCTCAACGAGGGCAACCCGTACGACCCGCCCGGGACGGTGAACGACTCCCGCACGCAGGCGGGCTTCGCCACCTTCGGCCCCCTGCACCTGCTGGAGGCGCTGATCGAGGTGCAGGGGCGGGCCGCGCGCGCGGTCTGGTGGCAGAAGTGGGGGGTGCACCGCCGGCTGCGGCCGGAGGAGTACGGCGGCCGGGTGGACAACCACCTCAAGGCGCGGCGCACCTACCCTCTCGACGCCAGCATCCGCACCTCGCTGCAGAGCGGCGCGCTGAGCGCGTACTACCCCTCCACGGGCTCGTACCTGCTGCCGCAGGCGTTCGCCGAGGGCGCGCCCACGCACCCGGCGTACGGCGCGGGGCACGCCACCATCTCCGGGGCGTGCATCACCATCCTCAAGGCGTTCTTCGATGAGAACAAGACCATCGAGAGCCCCGTCATCGCCAGCACCGACGGCCTGTCGCTGGTGCCGTACACGGGGACGGACGCCGCGCAGATGACGGTGGGCGGCGAGCTGAACAAGCTGGCCAGCAACATCTCGCTCTTCCGCAACGCGGCCGGCGTGCACTGGCGGTCGGACGACACCGAGAGCCAGCTGCTGGGCGAGCGCATCGCCATCCGCCTGCTGCAGGAGATGAGCCTCACCTTCAACGAGGACGATGCCTTCTTCCAGCTCACCCGGCTGGACGGCAAGACCATCCGCATCTACGACGGAATCGTGGACCTGGACGTCTGACGCTCCAGGCCGGAACCCGCCGCCCGCCCGGTCCGCCGGGCGGGCGGCCTTACCGGGCCGCAGTTCGCTGCGCCCGCGAACCCACTGCGACCCGATGATTTTGGCTCTGCTTCAGACCGGCCCGCCCGGGGTCCCCGGAGCGGAGGTGCTGCCCGGCCAGCCCGACGGCACCCTGGAGACGGTAGGGCTGGCACTGCTGGCGTACGGGCTGGTTCAGGTGCTCTCGCGCGTGCTGGACAAGGTGCTCACCGCCCGCGGGGCGGAGTCGTCCGGCCACCCGGCGTCCGGCGCGGCGGCGGGCGGCGGCTTTCGCGACGAGGACCGGCGCCGGCTGGAAAAGGCGTTCGAGATGCTGAGCGCCGACCGCGAGCGGCTGCAGCGCCTGGGCGACACCATGGCCGACATCCACGAGCACACGCGCTGGCTGTCGGAGCAGCGCGGCCGCACCGACCCCGCCGACGGGCAGCCGCTCATGCACTGCCGCGCGCGCGCCGTCGCCGAGCAGCTCAACACCCAGCAGCGCCTGGTGGGCCAGGCGCTGGACGAGCTGCGCACCCTCAACCGCCAGAACGAGACGGTCCTGCGCAAGCTGCGCGCGCTCTGGCGCCGGATCAGCCGCTGGCGGATGGCGTGAGGGGACGGGGGGACGGGGGACGGGGGGACAAGGGGACAAGGGGACAAGGGGACAAGGGGACAAGGAGGCGGATAGATGATGCGGTGACAATGCGAAGATGCGGACGTCGAGCGCGCCGGCTGCGGACGCCGGCCGGGCCGCCGAGTCCGCACAGGCGGACTTCGTGCCCTTGCAGCCGCGATTTCAATTCAATCGCCCCATCGAGACGTGCTGGGCTACTACGCCTGGACCATACACGGTCCTCTGCCCTCTCCGCCGGAAACGAAGCAGCCCTCTCCGAAATCACGGAGAGGGCTGCTTGTCGTTTATACCCTCTCCCGCTTGCGGGAGAGGGTGCGAGCCTGGGCGAGCGGGTAAGGTCCCCGGCCGAAGCGCGTTCGTACTCTCGTACTCTCGTACTCTCGTACTCTCGTACTCTCGTACTCTCGTACTCTCGTACTTTCGTACTTTCGTACTTTCGTACCGCCTTACGCCGACGCCGCGCGCGAGGCCTTCTTCCGGTCGTTCGCGCTCAGCAGGCGCTTGCGCAGGCGGATGGTCTGCGGCGTCACCTCGATCAGCTCGTCGTCGGCGATGTACCCCATGGCGTCCTCCAGGCTCATCACCCGGGGCGGCTCCAGCAGGATGTTGTCGTCGCTGCCGCTGGCGCGCATGTTCGTGAGCTTCTTGCCCTTGGTGACGTTGACCTCCATGTCGCCCGGACGGCTGTTCTCGCCCACGATCATCCCCTCGTACACCGGCACGCCGGGCTCGATGAAGAAGGTGCTGCGCTCCTGCAGGTTGCCCAGCGAGAACGCCACGCTCTCCCCGCCCATCATGCTCACCAGCACCCCGCGGTTGCGGGTGCTCATGGGGCCCACGTACGGGCCGTACTCCATGAAGCGGTGGTGCAGCACGCCCTCGCCGCGCGTGGCGGTAAGGAACTCCGAGCGGTAGCCGAACAGCCCGCGCGCCGGCATGCGGTAGACGAGCCGGACCAGCCCGCCGCCGGGGTTCTTCATCTCCCGCATCTCGCCGCGGCGCTGCCCCAGCTCCTGGATCACCGGGCCCATCAGCGTCTCGGGAACGTCGATGGTCACCTCCTCGTACGGCTCCTGAAGCTGCCCGTCGGGCCCCTTCTTCAGGATCACGCGCGGGCGGCTGACCGCGAACTCGTACCCCTCGCGGCGCATGGTCTCCATCAGGATCCCAAGGTGCAGCTCGCCGCGGCCGCTCACCGTCAGCGTGTCGGGGGAGTCCGTCTCCTCCACCCGCAGCGCCACGTTGCTCTCCAGCTCCTTGAACAGCCGGTCGCGCACCTGGCGGCTGGTGACGTACTTGCCCTCGCGCCCCGCGAAGGGCGAGTTGTTGAGCATGATGTCCACCGAGACCGTCGGCTCCTCCACCGCGATGCCGGCCAGCGGCTCCGGGTGCTCCGGATCGCAGACGGTGCTGCCGATGTCCACGTTCTGCAGCCCGCTCAGCGCCACGATGTCGCCGGCGGAGGCCGACTCGATCTCCAGCCGCTCCAGGCCGTTGAAGGTGAACAGCTTGCCCACGCGGTTGCGCGCGCCGGGAGCCGAGTCTTCGCCGTCGTGGCCGTGCTCCAGGAGCAGCACGCTTTCGCCCACCTTCACCACGCCGCGCTCGATGCGCCCGATGGCCAGGCGCCCCAGGTACGGCGAGTAGTCGATGGTGGACACCAGCATCTGGAACGGCCCGTCCACGTCGCCCGTGGGCGCGGGGATGGTCTCCAGGATGGCGTCGAAGAGCGGCGTGAGGTTCTTGCGCTCGTCGTCCGGCTGCTTCATGGCCACGCCCTCGCGGCCCACGGCGTAGAGGAAGGGGCAGTCCAGCTGGTGGTCGTCGGCCTCCAGCTCCATGAACAGCTCCAGCACCTCGTCGTGCACGCGGTGCGGGTCGGCGTCGCCGCGGTCGATCTTGTTGATGACCACGATGGGCTGAAGCCCCAGCTCCATGGCCTTGCGCATGACGAAGCGGGTCTGCGGCATGGGGCCCTCGGCGGCGTCCACCAGCAGGATCACGCCGTCCACCATGCGCAGGATGCGCTCTACCTCGCCGCCGAAGTCGCTGTGCCCCGGGGTGTCGACGATGTTGATCTTGGTCTCGTGCCAGCGAACGGAGAGGTTCTTCGCCAGGATGGTGATCCCGCGCTCCCGCTCCAGCGGGTTGCTGTCCATCACCCGCTCCG
>DASUVG010000119.1:0-19782 GCA_036379135.1 Longimicrobium sp. | reverse complement strand
GGAGCCGGCCCGGTTAAATTCAGTGTCCTTGTCGCGGGGTGGAGCAGCCTGGTAGCTCGTCGGGCTCATAACCCGAAGGTCGCGGGTTCGAATCCCGCCCCCGCTATGCTCGTCCCCCCGCCGCCTGAGCCGGGCGGCTTTTTGTTGGGGGAGCCGGCGCTGGGGCCAGGTAGCTCAGTTGGTAGAGCACACGACTGAAAATCGTGGTGTCGGGGGTTCGATTCCCTCCCTGGCCACCTTGTGAAGTGTAGGTCAGTAGCTCAATTGGTAGAGCACCGGTCTCCAAAACCGGCGGTTGGGGGTTCGATTCCCTCCTGGCCTGCTCCGAAAGACGCGGCACGCGTCGGAGCGGAACGTGAAAGATCGGGCCGGCCGGCCAGGACAGGCGGTGCTCGCGTAGCTCAGCCGGCAGAGCACTTCCTTGGTAAGGAAGAGGTCATGGGTTCGAGTCCCATCGCGAGCTTGATGAGGAAGCTCCCATCGTCTATCGGTTAGGACGCTACCCTTTCAAGGTGGAGAGCGGGGTTCGATTCCCCGTGGGAGCGTCGGTCGGGAAGGGTGTGACGCGGGCATAGCTCAGTTGGTAGAGCGCAACCTTGCCAAGGTTGAGGTCGCCGGTTCGAGCCCGGTTGCCCGCTCTGTGTGCCGCAGGCGCGACTGCGGGGTAGAAGTGAAGGCGCGCAACAAGGGGCCGTAGCTCAGTCGGTTAGAGTGCCGGACTGTCACTCCGGAGGTCGCGGGTTCGAGTCCCGTCGGCCCCGCTTGCGAGATACGCAGCATACTGGTTGAAAACACGGGTGGTGAAGGCCGCGGCAACGCGGCGCCTGGGGCCGTAGCTCAGTTGGGAGAGCGCTTGAATGGCATTCAAGAGGTCAGGGGTTCGATTCCCCTCGGCTCCATTGTTGGTGGGGTACCAGAGCGGCCAAATGGAGCAGACTGTAAATCTGCCGGCGTAATGCCTACGTAGGTTCGAATCCTACCCCCACCACTCGCGACAGGGGCGGTTAGCTCAGTTGGTTAGAGCGCCACGTTGACATCGTGGAGGTCACAAGTTCGAGTCTTGTACCGCCCACTCGAAAGGTCCTGGGGCCGTAGCTCAGTTGGGAGAGCGCTGCAATCGCACTGCAGAGGTCAGGGGTTCGATTCCCCTCGGCTCCACTTTTCACAAGCCGTGACGCCACCGTAGCTCAGGGGTAGAGCACTCGATTCGTAATCGAGCGGTCGTCGGTTCAAATCCGACCGGTGGCTCTGGTCAAACGGCGGCGGTCGCGTTAGATTTGCCGGTCCGGAGCGCGGGAGTAGCTCAGTTGGCAGAGCATCAGCTTCCCAAGCTGAGGGTCGCGGGTTCGAACCCCGTCTCCCGCTCTAGGTTTCTTTGAAAATTCGGGTTGGTGCCCCCTGGTGTAATTGGCAACACGCCTGACTCTGACTCAGGAAAGTCCAGGTTCGATCCCTGGGGGGGCAATGGGAGGGGCGTGCGCGGTGGGCTGCCGCGCATGAACCGGTTTGGAGAGGTGGGTGAGTGGCTAAAACCAACGGTTTGCTAAACCGTCCTGCCCAAAAGGCAGACGCGGGTTCGAATCCCGCCCTCTCCGCTCCGTCTTGGACCGGTGTCCGAGCGGCTTAAGGAGCACGATTGGAAATCGTGTGGGGTCAAAAGCCCTCGTGGGTTCGAATCCCACCCGGTCCGCTCCAGGTAGTACTTCGGGACGTGGCTCAGCCCGGTAGAGCACTCGCTTCGGGAGCGAGGGGTCGCCGGTTCAAATCCGGCCGTCCCGACTGTGTCGGAAAGATCGTTGGAGGCGTAGTCTAACTGGTAAGGCACCGCACTCGAAATGCGGCGGGCGCAAGCCTTTGGGGGTTCGAGTCCCTCCGCCTCCGTTGTGCGATGTTCATGGAAAAAGCCCCGGCTTCTCGCGAGAGAAGCCGGGGCTTTTCGTTGTGGGCTGCACGGCCTTGTATCTCTTCGTGCACCCAGGGGTGCGCGACGGTGGGGCCGTTCCCACCGCCGCTGCCGCCTGCGTGCGTCAGCTCAGGATCGTGCCGGAACGCCGGCGGTGTGCGTGGACGGGTTCGCACAGGTGGCTGACAGTGCCTCCGCGTGGCCCAGCGCCTCGCCACTCGGTCCAAAGGTCCGCGTAGTGCCGTCCACCATTTTGTATGCCGACACGCTGATCCGCAGCGTGTTCGCGGCGTGCGAAACAAGGATGTAGTCCCCATCGGTGGGGCGCCCCACGCCGGGAATTACCGCCGCCGCGCGCTGGCCCGTGTTGGTGCCGCGGAACCGGTCGAACTTGATGTAGCCGTCCGAGATCCCGCCCTGGATCGGGTTGTAGCCCATTCCGGCCATCGTGCGGAGCGCGCAGTCCAGGGCGCCAGCCTGGGCGGGAGAAGAGTACACGCGCGCCGCGTTCGAAGCGCAGGCGGTGAGCGTGAGGGCGACGAGTACGGGGACGAATTTGCGCATTTTGGTGTTGCTCCCATGGAAAGTTGGCCATCCGGTGCGGCATTGCGCCTGCACGGACCGTCTGCATCGCAAGAAACGGCGCTGATGCCTCCGGCGCCTGAAACGCAAGGGGCGCAATCATTTGAAAGATCTCGAATCCCTCTGCTCCATCGCACGGCGTGTTCGATCGAAAAGCCCCGGCTTCCCTCGCGAGAAGCCGGGGCTTTGTCGTTTCGGGGGATGCGGATCGCTCCCGATCATCTCGCCTGGCGCCGGGACGCTTGCGCCGCGGAGGCATCCGTCTGAGCTTGCGGATACGGCGCACGGCGAGTCCTGCTCAGCGCTGGCGGAGATCCGGATCCGCATCGCCCTCCATCGATCCGCCACCAATGCCCACCACCCACTACCGCACCTGCACCCTCTGCGAGGCGATGTGCGGGCTCGTCCTGGAGACGGAGGGCGGCCGCGTCGTTTCCGTGCGCGGGGACGCGGACGACCCGTTCAGCCGCGGCCACATCTGCCCCAAGGGGGTGGCGCTGGGCGACGTGCACGCGGACCCGGACCGCCTGCGCCAGCCCATGCGGCGCACGGCGGACGGCTGGCAGCCGGTCTCGTGGGACGAGGCGCTGGACGAGGCGGCCGGGCGGCTGCGCGCTGTGCAGCGCGCGCACGGACGGAACGCCGTGGCCGTGTACCAGGGCAACCCCACGGTGCACAACTACGGCAGCCTGCTCTTCGCACCGGGCTTCATCCGCGCGCTGGGGACGCGGAACCGGTTCTCGGCCACGTCGGTGGACCAGCTTCCGCACCACCTGGCGGCGTACTCCATGTTCGGCCACCAGCTACTGATCCCCATCCCCGACCTGGACCGCACCGACTTTTTCCTGGTGCTGGGCGCCAACCCGGCGGTCAGCAACGGGAGCCTGATGTCGGCGCCGGACGCGGCGGGGCGCATCAAGGCCATCCGGCGGCGCGGCGGCACCGTCGTCGTCATCGACCCCCGCCGCACGGAAACCGCGGCGCTCGCCGACCATCATCACTTCATCCGCCCCGGAACGGACGCGCTTCTCCTCCTCGCCCTGCTCCACGTCGTCTTTGCGGAGGGGCTGGAGAAGCCGGGGCGGCTGGCGGAGGCAACGGAGGGGCTGGAGGCGGTGCGCGCGGTCGCCGCCGAGTTCCCGCCGGAGCGCGCGGCGGCGGTGACGGGGATCGCGGCGGACGAGATCCGCGCGCTGGCGCGGGCCTTTGCGGCGGCGCCCAGCGCGGTCTGCTACGGGCGCTGCGGGGTGAGCACGCAGGAGTTCGGCGGGCTGGCGCACTGGCTCATCAACCTGCTCAACCTGGTCACCGGCAACCTGGACCGGCCGGGCGGGGCGATGTTCACGACGCCCGCCGTGGACGTGCTGAAGCGGACGCGGCGCGGCAGCCACGGGCGCTTCCGGAGCCGGGTGCGCGGGCTGCCGGAGTTCGGCGGCGAGCTGCCGGTGGCCACGCTGGCGGAGGAGATCCTGACGCCCGGGCCGGGTCAGGTGCGCGCGCTGGTGACGTCCGCCGGCAACCCGGTGCTCTCCACGCCCAACGGGGCGCAGCTGGACCGTGCCCTGGCGGGGCTGGACTTCATGGTCTCCGTGGATTTTTATCTCAACGAGACCACCCGCCACGCGCACCTCATCCTGCCGCCGACGGGTCCGCTGGAGCACGACCACTACGACCTGGTGTTCTACCTGCTCTCGGTTCGCAACGCGGCCAGGTTCTCGCCCGCGGTGTTCGATGCGGCGCCGGGCGCGCTGCACGACTGGCAGATCTTCCTCGGGCTGCAGCGGCGGCTGGAGCGCGGGGCAAAGGCGCGGCTGAAGCACGCTGCGCTCGGCCGGCTGCGGCCGCACGGGATGCTGGACCTGGGGCTGCGGACCGGCCCCTACGGCGCCGGCTTAAACCCGTTCGGGCGCGGCCTCTCCCTCCGACGGCTGCGGCGGAAGCCGCACGGCATCGACCTGGGCCCGCTGAAGCCCGTGCTCCCCGCGCGCCTCTTTACGAAGGACGGAAAGATCCACGCGGCGCCGGCGCCGCTGCTGGACGACGTCGCCCGCCTGCGCGCGCGGCTGCTGGACGGAGCGGGGGAGGCGCACGTCGGGGCCGGGGCGGGCGGCGGATTCGATCTGCTGTTGATCGGGAGGCGGCAGCTGCGCAGCAACAACTCGTGGATGCACAACTATCCGCGTCTGATGAAGGGCCGCGACCGCTGCACTCTGCTGCTGCACCCCGCCGACGCCGCTGCGCGAGGGATCGAGGCGGGTGCGTCGGTGCGACTCAGCTCATCCGCCGGCATCGTGGTGGTTCCCGCGGAGCTGAGCGACGAGGTGATGCCCGGCGTGGTGAGCCTGCCGCACGGCTTCGGGCACGGGCGCCAGGGGATCGGGACGAGCGTCGCCGCCGCGCACCCCGGCGCCAGCGCCAACGACGTGACCGACGACCGGTTCCTCGACGCCCTTACCGGCAACGCCGCGCTGAACGGCGTGCCGGTGCGGGTGGAGGCCATCGCCCCGACGGCCGCCGCGGCGCCGCTCGCGAAGGAGGGTGCCGGTGCGCACGCGTGATCGGATGCAGTAGCCCCGGCTTCTCGCGCGAGAAGCCGGGGCGTTCTACGTCTGGTGCAGCCGGTGTGGATGACGCTGCATCCACCCGGCCGCGCAGGATCACGGTTGGATCCCGCCGTCGCTGCCGCAATTGTAGTAGGTGGACCCGGTGGCGGTGCCGCCGTTGCTGTCGGTCACCGTCGCCGACACCTGGAGGAAGTTGGTGCCGAAGCAGTACGGGTACGCGGTGCTGTACCCGTCCGCGTCGGACACCTCGTTGGCGTTGCTCCAGGTGAAGGTGTACCCGCTGCCGCTACCGCCTGAGGCGCTGGCATCACAGTACCCGCTGTACGATTCGCAGTACACGTTGATGGTGGGCGGGGTCGGCGTGGGGTTCGGGTTGCTGCCAGCCGGGGCCGGGATGAAGCCTGAGTAGACCACGCGGTTGGGCGAGTTGCTGCCGCGGTTGCTCACCACATCCCAGGTGCCGTTCTGGTCGATGGCGTACTGCACGTCTACCGGCTGAGAGCCCGGGATCCACTCCAGGTACATGGCCGCGATCCCCGCCACGTGGGGCGCCGCCATAGAGGTGCCGCTGATGGTGTTGGTCTGCGTGTCGCTGCCGTACCAGGCGGAGGTGATGCTGGTCCCCGGCGCGAACAGGTCCAGGCACAGGCCGTAGTTGGAGGTGGAGTTGCGCGTGTCGCTGGAGTTGACGTTGCCAACGATAAGCGCGTCCGTGACCCGCGCCGGCGAATAGTTGCAGGCGTTCGCGTTGTTGTTACCCGCCGCGATCACGTATGTCACGCCCGCGGCCAAGGAGTTCCGCACGGCATTGTCCAGCGCGGTATTGGCCGGGCCGCCCAGGCTCATGTTGGCTACCGAGAGCGGCGCGTGGTTCATGGTGACCCAGTCTACCCCCGCGATGACGCCGCTGGTGGTGCCGCTGCCGTAGCAGTCCAGCACGCGCACGGCTACTAGGTTCACACCCTTGGCAACCCCGTACGTGGCCCCGCCCACGGTGCCGGCCACGTGGGTGCCGTGGCCGTTGCAGTCGCTGCCGTTGCCGCCGAACACGTCGTACCCCGCCGACGCGCGGCCACCGAACTCGGTGTGGCTGAAGCGGATGCCCGTGTCCAGCACGTACACGGTGACCCCGGCGCCGGTGCGGCCGTACGTGTAGGTGCTGTTGAGCGGGCGGTAGCGCTGGTCGATGCGGTCCAGCCCCCAAGTGGGGTAGTACTGGGTGCCGTCTGCCGTGACCACCTGGTCGGGCGAGATGTAGTCCACCTGCGGGTTCTTCTGCAGGGCGGCGAGCTGCGCCGCGTTCAGCTTCGCGGCGAAGCCGTTGAGCGCGGCGCGGTACACATGGGCGGGCGTGACGCCCATGGCGGATGCCGCGGCGCGCGGGGAGGCGCCGGGCTTGAACACCACGATGTACTGATCCTTGATCCCGTTTCCTCCGGACGCAACGGCGAGCAGGGGGTCCGTCGCGTTTTCCGGCGTAAGGGGTGTGTGGCTCTGGTCGGAGCAGGCGGCGAGCGACGCCAGGAATCCTCCGAGCAGGACAGCTGTGCTACGGCGCATGGGACCCTTCCGGGTTGGGGGGAGATAAGTGAGGGATGAGCCCTCCCTGAGCGAAACGTAGCCTGACAGAAAGCAACGATGAGGCCCCGGCACCTCCGCCACGCAAGTCATTGCTACATATGTTTTACCGTGAAACGAGCGATCTGTTTACGTGAATCAGAATCGTGCACGGCGACCGGCCACTGCACCGAAAAGAGGCGGCTAGGGATCGATGCGGGCACGCTCGAGAGGCAGAAGCTCCGGCTTCTCCAGAAGCGGGGCTTTTCGTTGGGCGGACGACGACTCCCAGGCGACGACGCGGCTCTCCTCGCCCCGCCTACTTCGCTACGGAAGGCTAATCCGCCGCAGCAGCGGTGCCATGCGCGGGTCGACGCGGTCGCGGGCGCAGACGGGGTCGATCCCCAGGTCCGGCGCGGCGCTTTCGCGCTGCTCGACGGCTTCGGCGAGGAGCGCAAGGGCCCATCTCGATCGATCCCACACGCCCGGCTCTTCGCAGGAGGAGCCGGGCGTTTCGCGTCCTCCCCTCCGATGCGCGCCGCTGTCCCGTTTTTCACCCGGTGTGCGTTCTGCCGTGCCGTCCATCGTGTGGATTCCGTCGCCCCGCCGCGGGTCGCCCGGTGCGCGGAAGGAGAATCTTGACGGTGGGCATACCTGCTAGTACACTAGCACGTGCTGACAAACTAGCATGTTGCGGAGCCGGATTTCCCATCGCTTCGTCACGCCTCGAGGGAACTCCCCGAACGTCGGCATCGTCCGTCGCTCCGCCTGACCGACAAACCTTCTGGCCGTTCGGTGCATCTCATCGCACGTTCCGCCGTTCGGCCCCGGGCTTCCACCCGCCCCCACCTGACGTCCGCATGAAGAAGATCACGCTCGGAATTCTGCTGGGGTGCATGGCGGCCCCCGCCGCCGCGCAGCAGCCCGTGGCCGCGCCCCGCACGCCGGCGCCGGAGCCGCCGGAGGCGGCGGCCACGCGCACCACCCAGCCGATCCGCATCGACGGCGTTCTGGACGACGCGGCGTGGCAGGCG
This sequence comes from Longimicrobium sp., assembly GCA_036379135.1. Taxonomy (GTDB): domain Bacteria; phylum Gemmatimonadota; class Gemmatimonadetes; order Longimicrobiales; family Longimicrobiaceae; genus Longimicrobium. Next base: position 12,142 of record DASUVG010000119.1, on the reverse strand, counting down.
GCCACCCCCATCACCGAGTTCCGGCAGCTGGACCCGCAGGAGGGGCAGCCCGCCACGGAGCGCACCGACGTCCGCGTGCTGTACGACGACGGCGCGCTGTACATCGGCGCGCGGATGTACGACCGGCAGCCGGTGCGCGCCCGGCTGGGGCGGCGCGACATGGGGATGTCGGCGTCGGACTGGCTCACGGTGATCCTGGACAGCAACCACGACCACCGCACGGCCGTGGGCTTCGAGGTGAACCCGTCGGGCGTGCGGCGCGACCAGACGCGCGCCCAGGACGGCAGCGAGGACGACTCGTGGGACCCGGTGTGGGAGGCGGAGACGGCGGTCACGGACAGCGGATGGGTGGCGGAGATCCGCATCCCCTTCAGCCAGATGCGCTTCAGCGGCGCGCCGGTGCAGACGTGGGGAATGCAGGTGGAGCGGCAGATCGCCCGCAACCAGGAGTTCTCCGTCTGGTCGTTCACCCCGCGCGACCAGCCGGGCGGCATCCCGCGCTTTGGCCACCTGGCCGGGCTGGAGCGCATCCCCACCGGCAAGCGGCTGGAGATCCTGCCGTACGCGGTGAGCCGGGCCGAGAACGTGGAGCGCGGCGCCAACCCGTTTCGCGAGGACCGCGAGTACGGGATGGACGCGGGCGTGGACCTGAAGTACCGGCTCAGCAGCAACATGACGTTGGACGCCACGGTGAACCCCGACTTCGGCCAGGTGGAGGTGGACCCGGCGGTGGTGAACCTGACGGCGTTCGAGACGCAGTTCCAGGAGCGCCGGCCCTTTTTCGTGGAGGGGTCGGAGATCTTCCGCTTCGGCGGCGACGGCACCAACCTGGCCTTCTACTCGCGGCGCATCGGCCGGTCGCCCACGCTGGTGCCCAACGTGGCCGCGCGCGACGTCTCCAACACCACGCGCATCCTGGGCGCGGTAAAGCTGTCCGGGCGCACGCAGGGGGGATGGTCCATCGGCGTGCTGGACGCGGTGACCCGGCGCGAGGAGGTGCGGTTCCGCCTGCCCGGCGACACCGAGGACCAGCGCCAGACGGCGGAGCCGCTGACCAACTTCTTCGTGGGCCGCGCGCGGCGCGAGACGCGCGCCGGGCAGACGGCCATCGGCGGGTTCGTGGGCGCGGTGAACCGCAGCCTGGACACCGACGCGCTCAACGCGACGCTGCGGTCGTCGGCGTACAGCGGCGGGGTGGACCTCTTTCACCAGTGGGCCGAGCGCACCTGGACGCTCACCGGCTTCCTTACGGGGAGCCACGTGCGCGGCGAAGAAACCGCCATCATCAGCACCCAGCAGCTCCCGTATCACTACTTCGGGCGTCCGGACGCCGACCACCTGCAGCTGGACTCGGCGATGTCGTCGCTCTCCGGGTTTGCGGGCGCGGTGCAGGTGAGCCGACGGATGGGGCGCCACTGGAACGCCTTCAGCCGCCTGAACACCATCAGCCCCGGGTACGAGGTGAGCGACCTGGGCTTTCAGCGCCGCGCGGACCGCATCGACGCCGAGGTGGGGGGCAACTACAACGAGACGCGCCCCGGCAAGGTGCTGCGCCGCTACGGGTCGTACGCGTCGGTGCTGGTGGAGCACAACTACGGCTGGGAGAACATCTCCAACCGCGTGTTCTGGGGGGCGAACGGGCAGCTGCTGAACTACTGGAGCGGCTACATGAACGTGAGCACGTCGCTGCCGGGCACGGTGGACGACCGGCTCACCCGCGGCGGCCCCGCGGCGCGCCGCACGGGCTTCACCACGATCAACGGCGGCGTGTCGACGGACCCGCGCAAGAAGGTGATCGGCGACGTGGGCGGGTTCTACCAGCGTGACGGCGCGGGCGGCGACGCCAGCGAGCTGTTCGCGGGCGTGACGGTGCGCCCCGCGGCGCACTGGGAGGTGTCGGTGGGGCCGTCGCTCAGCCGCTCGCACACGGTGGCGCAGTACCTGATGCGGGTGCCGGACCCGCTCAAGACCGAGACCTTCGGAACGCGCTACGTGTTCGCGTCGCTGAACCAGACGGCGGTGGCGCTGGAGACGCGCCTCAACTACACCTTTACGCCGGCGCTCTCGCTGCAGGTGTACGCGCAGCCCTTTATCGCCAGCGGCGACTACGGGGCGCCCAAGGAGCTGGCGCGGGCGCGCAGCTTCGAGTTCCTGGAGTACGGCACGGACGTGGGGCAGATCGTGGACGGTGAGATCTACCCCAACGGCACCGGCACGGGCGCGCTGCACTTTCCAGTGGTGGAGCCGGACTTCAACCTGCGCAGCCTGCGCGGCAACGCGGTGCTGCGCTGGGAGTGGCGCCCGGGCTCCACGCTGTACCTGGCCTGGCAGCAGAACCGCAGCGACTTTCAGCCCTTCGGCGACTTCGACCTGAGCCGCGACGCCGAGGGCCTGTTCGGCGCCGCGCCCGACGACGTGTTCCTGATCAAGGTGAGCTACTGGCTGAACCCCTGATCGATTCGGTGGATGAAAAGCCCCGGCTTCTCGCGAGAGGAGCCGGGGCTTTTCGCATGCTCCCTGATCAGCCCACCCGGTGACCTCCTGAGGGAGCGCGCCGCGTGTAGCTGGAAGCCACACAACCGCCTGCGCGGTTGCGCGGGTTCGAGTTCCGTGGGGCGCTCCCCTCGGGAAGTCATCGCTCGGAACCGGATCCCACTCCCCGCCCGCGGCACGGTGACGTATCCTTCCGGCACCCATCCTCTTTCATCGAGAGACGCCGGATCCTGATCGATGCTGCGCAAGGACATTCCTTTCGTGAGGGCGCTGCGGCTGCGGCGGGAGCGCGTGCCGTCCTTCAGCCGATATCCGTTCTCGCTGCCGGCGGTGCGGGGGCTGGACGAGCTGGGGCTGCTGGAAGAAGGCGTCACGTTCTTCGCCGGGGAGAACGGGACGGGCAAGAGCACGGTGCTGGAGGCGATCGCCGTCCGCCTGGGCTTCAACCCGGAGGGCGGCTCCGGCGACCTGCGCTTTGCCACGGTGGATCAGGCGCACTCCGGCCTGAGCGACTACGTGGAGCTGGTGCCGGGGGATGGCTTCGCGGAGGACGGGTTCTTCGTGCGCACCGAAGGGCTGTTCAACCTGGCCACGGAGATCGACCGCCAGGACGAGGAGATGGAGTCCATCGCCCGCGAGGTGAAGAAGCGCAGCGGGGTGGTGATGACGGGGTACCGGCCCATGAACGTGCGCTACGGCGGCGGCCGCAGCCTGCACGCGCAGTCGCACGGCGAGGCCATGCTGGCGCTGCTGAACAACCGGCTGCACGGCGGCGGCGTCTACCTGATGGACGAACCCGAGACGGCGCTCTCGCCCCTGCGCCAGCTGGCGCTCCTCTCGGTGATGCACCGCCTGGTGCGCGGCGGCTCGCAGCTGGTGGTCGCCACCCATTCGCCCATCCTGCTGGCATACCCCGGCGCCCGCATCTACCGCTTCGGGGAAGAGGGGATCGACGAGGTGGAGTACGAGGAGACGGAGGCGTACCGCGTGACCAGCGACTTTCTGCACCACCGCGAGCGCTCCCTGCGCACCCTGTTCAGCGACGACGCAGAGGAGGAGGACGATTGATCCGCCGGGCGCCCTCACCAATCCTCTTTTGTTCCCTAAAATGGTGAGGTCATTCACCAAAAGGCGAAGGGTCTCTGCACAATTATGGTGAACGGAGAATGGATTTCCCTTCTTTGCTGCACCGCAGTCACGTTCGGATCCGGGATCGGAATGCGCTGAATCCCGCTCCCGGCCCCGGCTGCTGAACCAACGGGGGACGGCTTTCGACGTATCCATCCCAAGATCATCATCCACAACTGGTTAGACAAAGCGGCCGATTCCACGGGATCGGCCGCTTCCGTATTCCGGTCGGGAGGCGGAAATCCGCGGTTTTCCGTCCGCGGCACGCATGGTCCGGACGCTCGTTCGAAGATGGACCCCTGATTGCTTTTCACGGGGCCGACTCAACACTCCCTCACCCTGCATTCGGAACAACCGGAGGACGGAACCATGAAGCGTCTGATCGCACTTGCCGCTTGCGCACTCACCCTGGCCGCCTGCCAGGACCAGTCGGGACCGGTCGGGGCCGCGCCCGAGGCCAACCCGTCCAACCTGCTGGGTCTGAGCCCGCTGGTGAAGATCGACCCCACGCTCAGCACGCTGCTGAACCTGTCGGCGCCCACCGACCAGCTGCAGGTGCTGGTGACGTATGACGAGACGGTGACGAACAGCCAGAACATCGCCACCGCGCTCACCAGCTCCGGCGCCGGCATCATCAAGTTCAAGAACCTGCCGGTCGTCTTCGCCATCGCCACGCCGGCGCAGATCGCCGGCATCACCACGCGGCCGGGGGTGGTGGGCGTCTACAGCAACAAGCAGCTGGAGTACTACCTGGCAGAGAGCACGCGGGCCATCCGCGCCACCAGCGCCTGGACCGCGGGCTACACGGGCAAGGGCGTGGGCATCGCCATCCTGGACTCGGGCGTGGACGGCCTGTACAACTCGGGGCTGGAGTACGGCACCAAGACCGTGCACAACGTGAAGTACATCGCGGACGCGGCGGACATCGTGACGCTTGATCCCACGCTGCCGGCGCCGGGCGGGGCCCTGTTCGTGGCCAACCTGCCCACCAGCGAGACCAGCATGGGCCACGGAACGCACGTGGCGGGCATCGCGGCCGGCAACGGCAGCAGCAGCACCAACGGCTACTACAAGGGCGTGGCGCCCGACGCCAACATCATCGGCATCGGCGCGGGCGACGCCCTGTTCGTGCTGTGGGCGCTGGCCGGCCTGGACTACATCCTGGACATCCGCGAGCAGTTCAACATCCAGGTTGTGAACAACTCCTGGGGCAGCGAGGGCGCGTACGATCCGGCGCACCCCATCAACGTGGCGACCAAGAAGCTGTACGACGCGGGCATCGCGGTGGTGTTCGCCGCCGGCAACGCGGGCCCGGGCGAGAACACGCTGAACCCGTACAGCGCGGCGCCGTGGGTGATCTCGGTGGCGGCCGGCTGCAAGATGGGCGTCTCGCCGGATCCCACCAACTCGGCGGCGCAGTGCGCGGACGGCCGCAGCAGCGTCCTGGCCGACTTCTCGTCGCGCGGCATCAACGGCGACCCGCTGGTGCACCCCGACATCACCGCCCCGGGCGTGAACATCGTCTCCACCCGCGCCGTGCTGGGCGTGCTGATGACCGGCCTGGACCTGCCCAGCGACGCCCTGGACTGCAACGTGAGCCTTCAGCACGTGCAGTACTACACCTGCGCCGGCGGAACCTCGATGGCCGCGCCGCACGTGGCGGGCACCATCGCCCTGATGGAAGAGGCGGCCAAGGGGCAGCTGAGCCCGGCGGCGGCGTACAACGCCATCGTCCGCACGGCCAAGCCGCTCCCCGGCTACGCGCAGTGGGAGGTGGGCGCCGGCTTCCTGGACGCGTACGCCGCCGCGCGGCTCGTCCGCCGGTAGTCCGGAGTCACGAGACGGAATGAGCGGGGCCGGCCGCACGCCGCGGCCGGCCCCATCGGGCCCCGGGAACCCCTGGGCGGCGGATGGACCGCGGAGTGGAAGGTGGTCGCGGACGGACGCCGGTGCGGGATTGCTGACGATGAAGTGCGTGGGTGCGAAGTGCGGAACGCGCGGCGGGTCCGGCAGGCTGACTGCCCGCGTTCATCCTCCTGTTATCCTCGGAGATCCGCAGGGGAGTCCTACCCGAGTTGAGTCATTCGGCAGCTGGTGAAGTACGCTTCACACCCACGCACGCCCGGTCCCCCTCTCCCGCTCCGGCGGAGGAGGGGGATCGGTGCGTCCGGGGGGATCGGGACGGATCGGCTCCGCCCGGTTCGTGGAGAGGCAGGCCAGGTTCTCCGGCCAGGATCCATCTGCGCCCGCCGCGCCCCCCGCTCCCGGCCTTTCCCCCCAAAACCCCCTGGGGGGAGAGGAGAATTCGATCGCGCTCCGGCAGGTTCGTGGAGAGGCAGCCAGGCTTTCTGGCCAGGATCCATCTGCGCCCGCCGCGCCCCCCTCTCCCGGCCTCTCCCCCCAAAACCCCCTGGGGGGAGAGGCGAATTCGATCGCGGTTCGACAGCCCTCGAGTTGGGATCCGGATATAACGGTCCGGCTCGGACTGCACTCCTGATCGACAGGAGATCCCCCTGCAGCAGTGGGGACCCGTAATACCAGATGCGGGAAAAGAATGTGACTTCCTGAGGGAGCGCACGCGCAGATCCTGCCGCCTGCACTGACGCCGGCGCGCGACCGAAGGACCTCCTCTCGGGTGCGCATGGGCCGGATCAGGACGCGGAACCAGCCCCTTCGTTCTGCTGGCGAGGTCCTTCGGTCGGCGCGCCGGGTTCCCGGTCAAGACAAGGTTCAGCCCGGCGCCTCCCTCAGGAAGTCATGCACTCTATCGCTGGATTGGTATAAGAGCCTGGTTGCACCATTTTGCAGAATCCCCCATTATGCCTCGTCACCATACTTCATCAATCCGCAGAATCCATCCGTGCCGCAGCCGACCCTGCTGGTCGTGGACCCCGCGCCGGAAACGCGCGCGGCCGCCGTGGAGGCGGCCGGCGCGCGGGCCAGCGTGCGCGCGGCGGCGTCGCTGGGCGAGGGGCTGGAGATGCTACGCTCCGCCGCGCCCGACGCGGTGCTGCTGTCGCTGGACCTTCCCGCGGTGGACCTGACGCTGGTGGCGCGGCTGATCGAGTCCGGCGTTCCCTCAGGCTCCATCATCCTGGCGGCGTCGCGGCCCACCATGCAGGCGATGGTGGAGTCGTCGCGGCTGGGGGTGCTGGGGCTGATCGCCGCGCCGGTGGACGCGCGCGAGCTGGCGGCGCTGCTGCGCCAGGTGTTCGCCGGCGACGAGGTGGTGCCGCTGGCCGACGCCGACGCCGAGGAGGACGACGAGGCGGCCATCGGCGCCAGCCCGGCCATGCTGGAGGTGTTCCGCATGGTGGGGCGCGTGGCGGCCAGCCCGGCCACCGTGCTCATCCTGGGGCAGAGCGGCACGGGCAAGGAGCTCGTGGCCAAGGCCATCCACCGCAACAGCCCGCGCGCGGCGGGGGCGTTCATCGCCATCAACTGCGCCGCCATCCCCGAGAACCTGCTGGAAAGCGAGCTGTTCGGGCACGAGAAGGGGGCGTTCACCGGCGCCATCACCCGCAAGATTGGCCGGTTCGAGCGGGCGCACGGGGGCACGCTGTTTCTGGACGAGATCGGCGACATGTCGCTGCCGCTGCAGAGCAAGATCCTGCGTGCGCTGCAGGAGCGCGAGATCGAGCGGCTGGGCGGCGAGGGGCGTATTCCGGTGGACGTGCGCGTGGTGGCCGCCACCAACCGCGACCTGCGCGCCGCCATCGCCGAGGGGACGTTTCGCGAAGACCTGTACTTTCGCCTGGCCGTGGTCACGCTCAACCTGCCGCGCCTCACCGACCGCGGCAGCGACCTGGACCTGCTGGTGCGGCACTTCGTGGCGATGTACGCGGTGCGCTACGGCCGCAGCATTCGCGGCATCGCGCGGCCGGTGCTGGACCTGCTGCACCGGCACGAGTGGCCCGGCAACGTGCGCGAGCTAAAGAACGTGCTGGAGCGCGCCGTCCTTCTGGCCCACGGCCCCGTGCTGCTGGCCGAGCACCTGCCGCTGGACCAGATGCGCCCGCCCGCCGGCGACGAAGCCCCCGCCGACGGCTCGCCCCTTCCCGGCTACACGCCCGGCCTGCCGCTGGCGGACGTGGAGCGGCTGCACATCCGCGAGGTGCTCAAGCTGGTGGACGGCCACCTGGGCAACGCCTCGGAGGTGCTGGGCGTGCACCGCAACACGCTCACGCGCAAGATCCGCGAGTATGGGCTGGAGGGGGCGGTGGGGTAGGGTGAACGGGTGAACGGGTGAACGGGTGAACGGGTGAACGGGTGAACGGGTGAACGGGTGAACGGGTGATGCGGGTGATGCGGGTGATGCGGGTGATGCGGACCGCCGCGAGAATCGCGTCCCGCGACGGGGCGGTTGAAACCGCGGCTGGAAATTCACGAAGTCCGCCTTCGCGGACTGTATCCGAACCTTCTGCGTGTAGTGCAGTTGAAGCCCCGTTCGGCGAGCGCAAGCGAGCCGAGACGGGGCTTATGGCATTCATAGCCGCGGGCTTTAGCCCGTGGTGGTGGTTTTGGGGCCCAGCCGTTCCGCAACACGATGGTGCACCGCGCGGTGATTCACCAAAAAAGTGCAAGAATCACGAAAACGGGGAATGGCTGCCGGCCGGTGCACGGAGAAAATCCAGCAGCGGCGCCGTTTCCTCTCGTGCCGCACCGGGCACGGCACCTGCTACGTACAGGGCGCAAACCTGATCCGGCGTATGGGTATACGCCGCGTCCGGCCGTTGCCAACTCCCCCCAGGAGCCCGTCCCGTGAACGCTCGTCGCACTCTTGCCCTGGCCGCTGCCGCGCTGTTCGCGCTGGCCGGGTGTTCCGACGTCTCGCAGCCCACGCTCGCCACCCCGGGGCAGTCCGTCAGCGTGCTGGGCGGCACCATCGACCTGAACGGCGTGCTGAAGTTCATCTCCATGCCGGACCTGTCCGGCACCCGGCACGCGGAGAAGTACATCGTCGCCAGCCAGGGCGGCTTCGTGGAGCTGAACGGCTTTCGCGTCGACATCCCGGCCGGCGCGCTGTCGCAGAACACCACGATCACCATCGACCTGCCCAGCGACAACGTGCTGGGCAAGCGGCTGATCGCCGAGTTCGGGCCGCACGGCACGCAGTTCAGCACGCCGGTCACCCTCAGCTTTCCCCTTACGGGCGTGCTGCTGAGCGGCGGTCCCATCGAGGTGGCGCGCTGGGAGAACGGTGCGTGGACCTCGCTCGGCGGCAGCGTGAACCTGCTGGGGACGGTGCTCAGCAGCACCACGCCGCACTTCAGCACCTACGGCGGCAAGGTCGTTCTGGCCGGCGGCTGATCGCAGCACGCACGGAAGGAACCCCTTGCCCTCTGCCGTGAGCAAGTCCGTCCCGCCCCACCTGCTGGTGGAGCGAGCGCTGGCCCTGGTGCCCGACTACGAGGACTTTCTCCCGCTGAGCGACGCCCTGATCGGCGCCTCGCGGGTGGACTCCGACAAGCTGTGGGCGCGGTCGGGCGCCTATGCCACCGTGGGCAAGCGCGTGGTGGACCCGGCCCGGGTGGAGGAGATGGTGCGGGTGCGGCTGGACCGCAGCCAGCAGCGGCTTCGCGAATTGTTCGACCTGGTGCTGGGCGCCATCCGCGAGCAGCAGGCCGGCAACCCGGCCACCGCCGCGGAGATGCTGGTGCGGGCCGGCGAGATGGAAGAGACCGCGCGGCGGCTGGACAAGGCGGAACGCATCTACCGCATGGCGCTGGGCATCTCGCAGGACCTGCGCGAAAAGGAGCCGCACGTGCTGGCGCTCCGCCGCCTGGCCCGCACCGCCCGCACCGCGGGGCGGCTGGAAGAAGCCTGGAGCTGGTACGAGCAGAGCCTTCAGCTGGCGGCCGGCGCGCTGGACGTGGAGGGGCAGGTGATCGCCTGCCAGGGGCTGGGCAACGTGTGCCACGACCGCGGCGAGCGCGAGCCGGCACGCAGGTGGTGGGAGCAGGGGCTGCAGCTGGCCGCGGGGCTGGACCAGCCGGCGGTGGAGTGGCCGCTGTACATCAACCTCAGCGCGCTCTCCATGCTGGAGGGCGACCTGGCCGAGTCGGAGCGGCTGCTGGACCGGGCCCGCGAGCGGATGGAGCAGTCGGGCGCGCCCGACGCGCGGATGTACTGGCTGAACAACCGCGGCCTGCTGCTGCTGGAGCACGGCGACAGCGCCGCCGCCGAGGCGGTGTTCCGCGAGGCGCTGGCCGAGGCCGAAGGCCACTGGGAGCTCACCATGCGGGTGAACCTGGGCGAGGCGCTGCGGTCGCAGGACCGGCTGCTGCAGGCAGAGGACGAGGCGCGGCGGGCGGAGGAGGTGGCGATCGTGCACCGGCTGGTGCCGGACCTGATCGACGTGTACAACCTGCTGGGCAGCATTGCCCGCGACCGCTGCGACGAAGAGGGGTTCGTCTTTTACGAGCAGGCGCTGCGGGTGTGCCACGAGCGCGCCCTGCCACGCAAGACCGAAGCGGCGATCCTGCACGGGTACGGCCAGCTGCACCTTGCCTGCGACCGCCCCGAAGAGGGCCGCGGCTACCTGGAGGCCGCCCGCGACGTGTACCGTGCCCTGGGCTTTGCACCCGAGTTGGGCCGGGTAGAGGAGAACCTGAGAAAGATGGAGCCGGAGCGGGAGCCCGAGCCGGTCTAGACGGATGGGAAGGGGATCGGGGTCTGGGGGGACCCCCGCGGGGGGGCCGGAAGTTTCGGTCTCCCCGCACCTCTTTGTTTCCGGAGGATTTCCCACGCAGAGGACACTCCCGGGGGAAAACGAGGGGGGCGCGGGGCCGGCGGCAGCCGCCGGCCTCCGCGCCCTCTCGCGCTCCGCACGCGCCGTCGGCCCGGAACCCCAGCGCGGGCCTCGCGCGGCGCCGCACCGTCACACGAAAGGGACGCAGATTGACCTGAATAAGAAACAGGTGTATCTTTTATAACTCCTTTCGGTTCTTGCAGATACGAGTCTTGCGGATCGGCTTTCCTCCCGGCTCTTTCTTTTGTTCTCACGAGGAACCTTCATGATGGTGCGGCGAGCGGACGACCGGCGGTTGCGCCTGGTGCTGGCGCGGCCGACGGGATGGATATCGGGCGGCGAGCTTCCCGGACGCCGCGCGGCGCGGCGCAGCTCCACGCCGGAGGCCATGGAGATGCGCGACGGGCTTCCGGAGCAGTGCCAGCGCGGCGAAAGCCTGGTGCTGCTGCTGGACGGCCCCGACGGCGAGGGCGTGCTGGTGACGGGCGCCGTGGCCGGCATGGTGCCGCAGGGAAGCGAGAGCCCCGACCTGATGGACCGCGCGGCCGTGGGCGCCTCGGTGTTCCTGCGCGAAAAGCTGCGCACCGAAAAGCGGCAGCGCCTTCCCGACCAGCTGATCGTCTACTTCGAGGAGCTGAACGAGGCAGACTCCGAAGACGACGTGTGGCGCGCGCTGGCCACGCACGCGCTGCACATCGTGGGCGCCCACACCTCCATGGCGCTGGTGCGCGACTCCGCCCGCGGCCTGCTGCGCGCTCCCGCCGTTCCCGACGCCGACCCGCGCGCGTACCGCCCCTGCATTCTCTGGGACGACCGCTTTCTCGCCCCCGGCCTGGTCCTGTCCGAAGACGCCCGCCGCGGCGGCGGCGCGGAGTGCGCGGCGCCGCTCTTCGGCGACCCGTCCACGGCGCTGCTGGCGCACGTTCCCGTGAGCGGTGAAGGCGTGCTTGTGCTCACCGACCGCCGCGAGGAGCGCATCTTCGAGCCGGAGGACTGGGACGTGATGCGCGCCCTGGCCCTGCAGGCCGAGATGGCGCTGCGCCGCGTGCGCCTGATCGACAGCGTCCGCTCGCTCTCGCTCACCGACCCGCTGACGGGGCTGGGCAACCGCCGCCACATGGAGGTGGTGATGGCGCACGCCTGGCCGGCCGCTCGGCGGGGCGAGCCGCTGGTGGTGATGGCGCTGGACCTGGACGGCTTCAAGGAAGTGAACGACACCCGCGGCCACGAGGCCGGCGACGAGATGCTGTGCGCCGTCGCCGCCGCCCTGCGCGCCGAGGCCCGCGGCTCCGACGTGCTGGTGCGCCATGGCGGCGACGAGTTCCTGGTCATCCTCCCCGGCAGCACCATGGAGGGCGCCCACGCGCTGGCGGAGCGCCTGCGCCGGCGGCTGGACGGCGCCGTGGGCATCAGCGCCGGCATCGCCTCCTACAGCGCCGAGCACGAGACGCCGGAGTGCCTGATCCGCGAAGCCGACCGCCGCCTGTACGAAGCCAAGGCACGCGGCCGGTCGCACGTGTCGTGATGGAGTGACGGGTTGATGGGCTGCAGCGAACGCGGAGGCGCAGAGGATTTTCTCCTCTGCGCCTCCGCTTCTTTTGGGTTCATCGCGGATTGGGTTGCAAACTCCGGTCGCGCTCTCCAGGGGCGAGATGACCCGCGATGCAGTGGAAGGGTGTCAGGGCACGGCGGCGGGTGGGGGTTGCTCCACGCGTGTGTGGACGCGTCGGGAACGGCAGAGGGAGGGAAGCGCGGCAGGGGGCCATGAGA
>DASUVG010000118.1:0-38719 GCA_036379135.1 Longimicrobium sp. | reverse complement strand
CCAGTTCGACGCATCCTCACGGGCGATCCACGGACGGAACACCAGGTCCAGGTCGTACAGCCAGCTGTTGACCACGAGCCCGTAGTCCGAGAAGTCGAGCCCGGCGTCGTCGTTGCCCGGGTACTCCTGCGGCATGTACGCACCGTGCAGGCGCAGGCCGATGGTGGGCGTGAAGAAGAACGCGGCCGTGGCCCCGAAGATCGAGGACAGCTCGGGCGCGAACCCGTCGTCGCCGATCTCGAACCAGTCCGTGGTCCACGCGCCGCCCCCGTAGATGCCCAGGTCGAACGCACTGGCGCGGCGGCCCATCATGTCGTCCTGGGCCCGCGCCTCGCCTCCCGTGCCCGCGACGAGCGCGGCCGCCAGGAGTGTAGTCAGCAATCGCTTCATGAGTCCTCTTCCGAACCGGGTGATGGATCCTCTTCCTCCCTGCACTTCACCGCCATGACCCTCCGTCACGACTCGGGAACACCGGCCGAAACCGTGGCCGCTCCCCTGGCACCTCACCTCTCTCGCGCGTACACCTCCTTGCCCGTGTCACAGGGGGGTCCCGGTCCGGGACCGCAGCGTTTCAGAAGGCGACCAGCACGCCGCCCATGACTGCCCCGTACGCCACGTAGCCGGCGACCACGGCCCACGGGGTGGCGCGCCCCCACTGCAGTCCGAACCGCCCCGGGGGCGGCAGGCGCCCCTGCTTGATGCACCCGCTCACCCGCTCCAGCAGCGGAAGGGCGGCGGCGGCGGCGGCCCCCAGCAGGAGCCCCGCGGCGATCCCCGTTCCCCACCCCGCCCCGCCCATGACGCGCATGAGCCCGGCGAAGAGCGCGGGGACCAGGGTTACGCCCAGCGCGAGGAAAAGAAGGAAGCCGACGGTCTCCGTCAAGGGAACGTTTGGCTCGCGGAAGAAGATGCACCCCAGCTGGGTGGTGGGGCTGAACCGCGTCAGCTCGAACGACCGGAAAAGCCAGAAGACGCAGGCCGACAGAATGGTGGCCACGAACCCCGCCCAGACAACCGCACCCACGGATCCCCCCATCAAGGCATGCTCCCCCCGGGCGGCAGCGCCGCGATCCCGGACAGCGTTGGGCGCAGGCCGCCGCGGGCCTGCACGTTCGGTGCCCATTCGGCGCCGATTCGCGCGGCGTCCGGCGTTACGGACGCGCACGGGGCGCCGGGCGTCACTTCGTTCATCCCGGCGCCGGCACTCCCGCGCCCGGAACCGCTCAGCCGGCCGACGCCGCGGTGGGCGCGGGCGCGGCGGCCGGAGCCGCGGTGCGGCCATCGTCGCCGCGGCGCGGGACGCGGCTGGCGTCCAGCGGCGGCAGCACGTCGTCGGCCACCACGCGCAGGCTGCGGTTGAAGATGACGTCCGACACGCCCTCGGGGATCGCCATCACGTCCAGGTACAGGTCCACGGCCTCGTGCAGGGGCACCTCCTCCGCCAGCGCCTTGCCGAACACCAGGGCGTTCTGGACGTGGGTCTCGAAGAGCGAGTCCTCGGCGCGAGCGGCGGCCAGGTTGATGGTCTGGCGCAGGTCGTCCTTCACGCGGCCGCGAATGCGGCGGCGCACGCGCGAGAACACGGCGTCGAAGCGCCCCTCGCCGTCCGGCGTGCGCTCGGCCCCGTCGTCCAGGTCGCTCTCGTCGTCGGAAAGGTCCAGGTTCAGCTCATCGGCCTCGGTCAGCCCGCTGCGGCGCCCGATGGCGGCCAGCGCGCGGCTTCCCACGTTGCGCGCCTGCTCCGGGGTGAGCCGCAGGATGCGGGCGTAGATGTCCAGGGCCGAGTCGAACGGAAGCTCCTCCTGCACCAGGTCCACCAGCGCCAGCACGTGGCGCACGTGGGTGGAAAGCAGGCGCTCCTGGCACACGGCGGTGGTCAGGTCCACCTGCCGCTGCATTGCGCGCGAGATCTTACGGGTGAGGGCCACGGGCGCTCTCTCCGAGGTGTCTGGGGTGGGCGCCCCGAGGCGGCGGCGCGCCGGGGCGGTTGCCGGGGCGCGGAGCAAGTTCCATTCCGGCGCGGGAGTTAGGAGCGGGATCTGGCTGGTTTTCTGCGGGTCGGCGCGTCGGGCTCACGCGAAGGGGTCCATCCTGACGCGGCTCACGTCCGCGGCCTTCACGGGATAATCGGACGCGTCCAAATGCATGGCGCGCACCGACAGTGTCCAACGGACGCGCACCGGGTGATCCGGCCGGCTGATACCGTATCCGCTAAAAGAATAAGCCTCACACAGAGTTAGCAGAGTCAACAGAGTTTTCTCGTGCCGCGCGATGTGCTCCGCGACTCATCCGGTCGCTGGTAAACGATCGATGCGGCACGAGGGGCGGTCATCTCGCCGAGGCTTTACTCCGTTAACTCCGTTGACTCTGTGTGAGACCCGGTCTTTTTGCGGATTCGGGATGAGGAAGCCATGCACTCCGTTGCCGGATTCGGGATGAACCGGTGCGCTCGGACGCCAACGCAAACGGCCCCCTCCCGACGGATCGGGAGGGGGCCGGAGCGCGTGCGGCCTGCCGCGGCGTAGTGCTACGGCTGGGCCGGAGGGGGGGTCAGCGGCGCGGGGGTGGCCGGAGCCGTACCCGTCGCCGGAGCCGTGGTGGTGCCGGTCGCCGGAGCGGTGCCCGTCGGGGGCGCCTGCGTGCCGCCGATCGGGGTGGTGGTGCCGCCCGCCGGCGCCGGCGCGGCGCCGGTTGCGGGGGCCGTGCCCGTTGCCGGGGCCTGCGCGCCGCCCTTGGCGGGGGCCGCGGGCGTCGTCGCCCGGCCGCCGCGCTGGAACTCGCGCTGCAGAACGCTGTCGGAACGCTGCGGGCGCGAGGACAGGATCGAGAGCGTGAACGCCAGCAGCAGGAACGCGCCGCCGAAGTACCAGCTCAGCTTGGTGAGCAGCGTGGTGGCGTGGCGGCCGCCGAACAGCGTGTCGGTGCCGGCGCCGCCGCCCATGGCGGCAAGACCTCCGCCCTTCCCGGCCTGCAGCAGGACCACGGGAATCAGGACCAGGGCGTCGAGGATCAGCAGGATCAGCAGAAACGTGAACACGGGCAGGCCCGGGAAAGAGGCGGCATGTACGGGGAAACAACAAACTTAGGCCAGAACGCCGGGCGGGTCAACCCGCCGCCCGGCAGATGCCCGCAAATCCCTGCGCGTCCAGGCTGGCGCCGCCCACCAGCACGCCGTCCACGCCGGGCTGCGACAGGAGCTCCGCGGCGTTCTCCGGCTTTACGCTGCCGCCGTACAGCACCGGCACCGCGTCCGCCGCCGCCTGTCCGAACGCGTCCGCCAGCCGCGCGCGCACCGCCGCGTGCATCGCCGCCGCGTCCTGCGGCGTCGCCGTCACCCCGGTGCCGATGGCCCAGACCGGCTCGTAGGCAACGACCAGCTCGCCGATCTCTCCCGCAGAGAGGATCTCCAGCACCGGCGCCAGCTGCTCGGCCACGACGGCCTCGGCGCGATCCGCCTTGCGCTCGTCCAGCGTCTCGCCCACGCAGAGCACGGGCGTCAGCCCGCCGGCCAGCACGGCGCGCACCTTCTTCGCCGTCTCGTCCGACGTCTCGCCGAAGACGTGGCGGCGCTCGCTGTGGCCGATGAGCACCAGCTCCGCGCCCGCGTCCTTCGCCATCCCCACGGAAAGCTCGCCGGTGAAGGCGCCGCCGGCCTCCCAGTAGACGTTCTGCACCCCCAGCCGCACGTCCGGCCGCCCCTGCGTGGCATCCCGCGCCGCGGCAAAGGAGATGGCGGGGGGAAAGAAGACGACGGTACGGTCGTCCGACGGCGCGTGCATCGCCAGGAAATCGGTGAAGAAGCGGGCCGTCTCGGACGGCCCGTGGTTCATCTTCCAGTTGCCGGCCAGCACCGGCGTGCGCGGCGCGCTCACGCCGCGTCCTCCAGCGCGGCCACGCCGGGAAGCTCCCTGCCTTCCAGGAACTCCAGCGAGGCGCCGCCGCCGGTGGAGACGTGCGACATGCGCGACTCCAGCCCCAGCTCGGCCACCGCCGCCGCCGAGTCGCCGCCGCCGATGATGGTCGTGGCGCCGCGGTCCGTCGCTTCCGCCACCGCCTCGGCGACGCCCTTGGTCCCCGCGGCGAACTCTGGGACCTCGAAGACGCCCATGGGCCCGTTCCACAGCACGGTGCCCGCGGTGGAGAGGATGCGGCGGTACTCGTCCACCGTCCGCGGGCCGACGTCGAGGACCATCCGATCCGACGGGATCGACTCCCGATCCACCGTCCGGACCTGCTGCCCGGCCTCCATCTTCTCCGCGACGACCGCATCCACCGGGAGCACCAGCTTGTCGCCGGAGGTGGACTGGAGCTCGCGCGCCATGTCCAGCCGGTCGTCCTCCACCAGCGAGGTGCCGGTGGCCAGGCCCATCGCCTTGAAGAAGGTGTTCGCCATCGCCCCGCCGATCAGCAGACGGTCGACCTTGGGCAGCAGGCTGCGGATGACGTCGATCTTTCCCGAGATCTTGGCGCCGCCCAGGATGGCGACGAACGGGCGCTTCGGCTCGTCCAGCGCGCCGCCCAGGTACTGGAGCTCGCGGTCCATCAGCAGCCCGGCGACCACCGGCTTTCCCTGCCCGCGCATGATGGTCGCGACGCCGGCGGTGGAGGAATGCGCCCGGTGCGCCGCGCCGAACGCGTCGTTCACGAACACGTCGCCCAGCCCGGCCATCTCTTCCGCCAGCCCGGAGTCGTTCTCCTCCTCGCCGGGATGGAAGCGGGTGTTCTCCAGCAGCAGCACGTCGCCGTCGAACATCGTCCCGATGGCCGTGCGCGCCTCGTGCCCCACCGTGTCTTCCACGAACTCCACGCGGCGCCCCTCCAGCAGCTCGCGCAGACGGTCGGCGACGGGGCGGAGCGACATCTCCGGCACCGGCTTTCCCTTCGGGCGGCCGAAGTGGGAGAGGAGGATGACGCGCGCCCCCTGCTGCAGCAGCGCGTCCAGCGTCGGCAGCGTGGTGGTGATGCGCGTGTCGTCGGTGATGCGGCCGTCGTCGTCCAGGGGGACGTTGTAGTCCACGCGGACCAGGACGCGCCGGCCGCGGAGCTGATCCGACGCCAGGTCCGCGACCGTCTTCTTTCTCCCGCTCACAGCCGCTCGCCCATGAAGCGGGCCAGGTCCACGCAGCGGCAGCTGTAGCCCCACTCGTTGTCGTACCAGGCCACCACCTTCACCAGCCCGGCCACCACGCTGGTGGAGGGCGCGTCGATGATGGACGAGTGCGGGTTGCCGGTAAAGTCGATGGAGACCAGCTCCGTCTCCTCGTACCCCATGATCCCCTTCATCCGGCCCTCCGAGGCGGCGCGCAGGGCGTCGTTCACCTGCTGCGCCGTCACCTCCTTCTCCAGCTCCGCCGTCAGGTCCACGACGGAGACGTCCGGCGTGGGAACGCGGAAGGCCATCCCGTCGATCTTGCCCTTGACCTCGGGGATCACCAGCGAGGTTGCCTTGGCGGCGCCGGTGGTCGTGGGGATCATCGACATGGCGGCGGCGCGGGCGCGGCGCAGGTCCTTGTGGGGGAGGTCCAGGATGTTCTGGTCGTTGGTGTACGCGTGGACGGTCGTCATCAGGCCGCGGCGAAAGCCGAACTCGTCCAGCAGCACCTTGACCACAGGCGCCAGGCAGTTGGTGGTGCAGCTGGCGTTGGAGACGACGTGGTGGTTCGCCGGATCGTACTTGTCCTGGTTTACGCCCAGGACGATGGTGATGTCCTCGTTCTTGGCCGGGGCGCTGATGATGACCTTCTTCGCGCCGCCCTGGATGTGCTTCTCCGCGTCGGCCTTGCTGGTGAAGCGGCCGGTGGATTCGATGACGATGTCCACGCCCAGGTCACCCCAGGGGAGCGCCGCCGGGTCCTTCTCGGCGAACACCTTCACCTCGTCGCCATCCACCACCAGGCTGTTCTCGCGCGCTTCCACGGTGCCGGGGTAGGTGCCGTGCACCGAGTCGTACTTGAGCAGGTGGGCCAGTGTCTTCGTATCGGTAAGGTCGTTGACGGCAACGAAGTCGATGTCGTTGGCGCCGGCCTTCTTGGCGGCCCGAAGAACGTTGCGGCCAATGCGGCCGAACCCGTTGATGGCGACGCGAATGGGCATGGTCTCTCGTCTGAAGGCTGCAGAAAAAAGGACGACGGAGCGCCGGGCCGTTCAGGCCGGGCGCTCCAGCTCCGGGATTACGCGGGCAAACGTAGCCACGCTCACCACGCGCGCCCCCGCCTCCAGCAGCGCCTGGGAGCAGGCAAGGGCCGTGGCGCCGGTGGTCCACACGTCGTCCACCAGCATGACGTGCTCCCCCTGCACCCGCTCGGCCTGCTCTGCCGGGACGGAAAAAGCGCGCGCTACGTTAGCCCGGCGCTCGCCCGGATGCAAGGCCGTTTGCGTCTTGCTCTGCTTCATCCGGACCAGCACGTCGGGGGCCGGCTTCCACCCCATCTTCCTGGCGAACGCGGCCCCCAGCAGCGCCGCCTGGTTGTAGCCGCGCTCGCGCAGCCGCGCCTTGCTGGTGGGCACGGGAACCACGAGCTGCACCTCGTCGTCCACGTCCCTGGGCCACGACATCTCGGCCATGCGCTGCGCCATGGGGTCCGCCGCGCCCTCCCAGCCGCGGTACTTGAGGGCGTGCACGATGGCCTTGGTCTCGGGGCCCATCAGGAACGCAGAGCGGATGGCGCGCACGGCCTGGGGCCAGTCGCCGCAGGTGCGGCACTTGGGGCGCGGGTCCTCGTTGGGGGGGACCGGGGCCCAGCAGCGCTCGCAGCGCGGGTGCGGCAGCGTGCGGCACTTTACCCAGCACAGGCGGCAGACCAGGCGGTCCTTTTCCGTGGTGGGGATTGGGCGGTCGCAGCTCACGCACACCGGCGCGAACACCAGGTCCATGGCGCCGTCGGCCAGGTCGCCGAACACGTCTCTCAGGTAGGGCATCGTCGTGCAGAGCGGCTGTTGGTGGTCGATGGACGAGGTCCTGGACCGCGTGGCGCGGGCGTGCCCCTCCGCCGTGCTCCGGGCCGGGCCGCGCGCGCGTCCCTCACGCAAATGCGAATCCGGCGGCACAACTTCGACAAAGCAGTCATCTTCCGAAAGGGCTCCATCCGGCGCTTCGGCCGGCTCGGCCCCGGGCGATTGAATCGAAATCTCGGCTACGACGGAAGGAAGTCCGCCTGCGCGGACCCGGCGGCCCGGCGGCGTGCGGCGTTCCACGCACCGGCGCGTCCGCAGCCGGGGTGCGCTCGTGCATCCGTCCATCCGGCGCTTCGGCCGGCCCGGTCCCGGGCGATTGAAATCGCGGCTGGGAACACGCAAAGTCCGCCTGCGCGGACTCGGCGGCCCGGCGGTGTGCGGCGTTCCACGCACCGGCGCGTCCGCAGCCAGGCGCGTTCGTGCATCTGTCCATCCGGCGCTTGGGCCGGCCCGGTCCCGGGCGATTGAAATCGCGGCTGGGAACACGCAAAGTCCGCCTGCGCGGACACGGCGGCCAAGCAGTGTGCGGCGTTCCACGCACCGGCGCGTCCGCAGCCGGGGTGCGCACCATCGGGTCACGAAGGTCTACGAGCTCTTTGCTCCGATGACTCCGTGGACTCCGGGTGCGGCCCGTCCTCGAAGGGATCGCGGGCGAACTCCCTGAGCGCCGCTCGCTCGGCGCTGGACAGCTGGCGGTTGCCGCGGGCCTTTGCGCGGATCCGCTTCTTCTCGAACCCGCGCAGCCGGTCCAGCGACCAGGCGCGCTCGCGCTCCACCCGGTCCAGCGTGCGCCGCAGGAACGCGTCCGTCGGAGGCTCGCGCCCCCGCTCGAAAGGAAAGTCGATCCCCAGGTCCGCGCTGACGCGGGCGTAGCTGCCGCCCGTGAGCGTGCAGTACCTTCGCACGCAGGCCCGCAGCGCGCTCAGCCGCAGCCAGGGCGGGTGGCCGGGATCGCGGACCTGGCGCGCCTGGTAGTTGAACGACATCGGTCAGCGGCGAGAAGTCACGCCGGCGCGGCGGACGTCAGCGGGCGGAGACCAGCTTGATGACGAACACCAGCGTGGAGTTGGGCGGCACCAGGCCCACGCGGCGGCCGCCGTAGGCCTGCGCGGCGGGGATCACCAGCTGCCGCTGGCCGCCGGCGCGCATCCCCACCATCCCGCTCTCCCAGCCGCGGATCACCCTGCCGGCGCCCAGCTCGAACTCCACGGGCGCGCTGGGCGGCGCCACGGCGTCGATCTGCGTGCCGTCGGGGAGAAACCCGGCAAAGTGCACCGCCACCCGGTGTCCGCGGCGAATCTGCGGACCCTCGCCCACCGCGAGGTCGCGATAGTACACGCCGGTGCTGGTGCGCTGCATGGCCGCCAGGTCCACCTGCAGCTGCTGCGCGAAGGTGATGGACTCCGGCGCGATCGCCCCCGTGTCCGGGGCGGCGCTGCAGCCGGCGGTGACCGCCAGGAGAAGGAACAGGCAGACCAGGCGCTTCATCGGGTAGCTCGCGAAAGAGGTGGACGTGGCGCCGAACGGCTGCAAGCTCCGCCGGCGCCGGCGAATCCGCAAGCGCTGCTTCGCGGGGAGAGGGGTGGTGACGGAAGCTGGTACGAGCGCGGCGTGAGGCGGTGGTGAGGCGGACGTGGGCGGTGGGCGGGACCCGCTCCCGGGGCGGGCCGTGGAGGCCCGCCCCGGGAACGGCGGCGCGCGTCAGGCGCCGCCGCTGCCGGTGCCGCGCGTGGAGCTGCGCTCGTACCCGCGCCGCCCGAAGTCGCGCAGCGCGTCGTAGCTCCCCGTGCCGCGGCCGCTGTAGCCGCCGCGCAGGTGCGGCTCCACGTCGTCGTAGCCGCGGCCGGTGTAGTCGGGGTTGCGGCCGGCCACGTAGCCAAGCACGTACACCGTGCGCGCCTGGCTGTACGGCACGCCGGCGGAGCGCATGGGGTGCGTCTCGTAGTAGGCGCGGCAGTCCTGCTCGTCCTGCTCGGACAGCTCGCTGGCGGCGCCGAACAGCTTCTTGCTGGCCCAGTAGCCGCCCGCCACCAGCGCCACCCCCGCCAGCACGCGCTTCCACTCGAACGAGTGCTTCGCGAACTCGCGGACACGCCCGAAGCGCTCGGTGCCCACGCTGCGCTCCAGCTCTACCTCCACCTCCTCGTACGGGCGGTCGGCGTAGGCGGGGTTCGACGCGGCGGCGTGCCCGGCGGCGTAGCCGGTGCGCGCCTCCGCGTACGTCCCCGTGCCGCCGGCCGTCTCCGTGCCCACGGTGGTGTAGTGCCGGCGATAGGTGGGCTCGTGCAGGTCGAAGTCGTCGCCCGTTCCCCCCACCTCGCCCGTTCCGCCCGTCGACCCGCCGAGCCCCGGCGACCCGTCGCCCAGCCCCGCGCCCGATCCACCCGTCGTGCCGCCCGTCGATCCGCCGAGGCCGGACCCCCCGTAGCCGCCGGTGTCGCCGCCGCTCGTCCCGCCGGTGGAGCTTCCGTATCCGCCCGTCGATCCGCCCGTGGTGCCGCCGCCAGCGCCGGTGGAGCCACCCGTCGTTCCGGCGCCCGGCCCACCCGCGGTGCCGCCGGTGGACCCGGCCGATCCACCGGCTCCGCCTGCATTGGTTCCGTCGATGGGATCGTTGAAGCTCATCGTGCCTCCTTTGCGGGTGCGAAGAAAAGCGGGGCCGCTCCCCGATGCAGTCTTCACGCCAGCAAAGGGCGCAGACGAGAGGGGTGGATGGACGTTCAGCCCAGCAGCTTGCCGCCGCGGTAGACGCGTGCGCCCTCGGGCCCGCCGTGCAGCACCAGCCGCGCGCCGCTGTCGCCGTAGGCGCGCATCAGGTCCAGCATCATCGGCTCCTCGCCGCTCCAGGGATAAGCGAAGACGACGTCGAAGTCCTCCAGCGGATGCCGCAGCTCCGGGTATCCCGACTGCCCGTAGCCGATGGTGCCGATGCGGTCGTCCCCCGTGCGCGACTTCCAGCGGTAGCCCGAGGGGATGAAGCTGCCGGCCACGAACCGCGCGCCGGACCCGTACCGCTCCGCCAGCCCGCGCGCCATCTCCACCAGCCGCGGATCCAGCTCTATGCCGTACGCCTCGAAGCCCAGCAGGTCAGCCATGATGGCGATGACGCCCATGGCCGATCCCCATTCCAGAAAGCGCAGCCCCGGCGCGCGCAGCGGCAGCAGCGTCTGCAGCACGCGCTCGTAGTCGGCGGGGACGAACGGGTGCCAGTCGTGCTGCCGCACCTCCACGTCGAACTGCCGCCACAGCTCCCACCCCTCCTCGCTCAGCTCGGCCAGCCGCACGCGCAGGGCGGGGTCCAGGTCATCGGCCAGCGCCGGTGCGCTCGCGCTCATCGGCGTACTCCGGACGGACCCAGGCTCATTCCTCGTCCTCGTCGTCGTCGGAGCCTTCCAGGTCCTCGTCGCCCTGAAGGATCTCGCCCTCGCCGGCCGCGGCCTCGAGCTTTCGCTGCTCCTTCTTGGCGGCCTTCTCCTCCTTCTTCTTCTGCTTCTCGATCTCCTTCTGCCGCTTCTCGAAGCCGTAGTTTGGTCTGCGCGCCATACAACCTCCCGTTCCCTGGTTGTGCGCCCGCTCCGCGGAGCCGGGCGCGATCATCATCCGGTGAATACAAACAGACCGCCGGCGTGTGCCGGCGGCCGCCGACGAAAGTAGTCCTGCACCTTTCAGTCCCAGTCCTGCAACATGATACGTCGGACGGACGTAGAAGAATAGGCACCGGGACGGCCGGAACCGTCCACGGCCGGGTTCATTTCACCTTCTTCCACTCCGTGATCCCGGGGTCCTCGATGTCCCTGATCCCGAAGATGGAGCCGAGCACGTAGCGGTACGACCCGTCGCTGTACTTGATGCGGCTGAACGAATTTCCCGCGTTGTCGTGCGCGATCCACTCCGCCACCACGACCTTGCCCGGCTTCGGCTGCGTCCCGGTGGGCTGCGTGGCCGTGCCGGCGGCTTTGCTCCCCGGCTTGCCCGGCGACGTTCCCAGACCGGAAGGCGCCCCCGTCACGGCCGGTGCCGAGCCGTTGAGCGCGGGGTTGTGCACGGGGATGAAGCCGACGCCGTCCACGCCGACCTTGACGGCCTGCCCCATCGCCTGCTCCCTGGCGCTCTTCACCTTCTGCTGCAGCGGCGCGGTCCGCGACGGCGTGCCCCCCTTTGCCGTGGACTGGCGCTTCGCCTCTTCGTCGAGCGCCTTCTTGATGGCCTCCACCTTCTGCATCCAGTCGTAGAGCACTTCCAGCGGCTTCTCCTTCAGGTCGCCCGGCGTCGCGAACATCTCACTCTTGCTGCTCGCCGAAAGGATGAGCACGTCCATCATGTCCAGGACATCCTGGAGCTCGAAGCTGCTGGAATTGAGATATACAACGTCCTTCGAAGGCTTTGCGGCGGTGGAGCCCGCGCTACTGGTTCCTTCTCCCCAAAAGCTCATCCCCCACGACTGCGTGGCATCGCCCATGAGAAACCGTTCCGCCCGCTCCAGTCCATGGACCAGCGTTTCGAAGGCCGCGACCAGGGGATCTTTCGGGGGGTCCGGCTTCTTGCCGGCCTGCGCGGCCTTGACGACCGGTTTTGCGCCTTTTGCGGCTGCGCCGGCACCATCCTGTCTCTGCAGCGCGGGCGTCGCGAGGCGCGGGCCTCCCGCGCCTCCGGGTCCGGGGAAAAGGCTCCGAACGGCGCCGCCCCGGGAGATTCGCTCGGCAACGGCCTCGGCGTGCCGTTCGAAGGGATCCCCGGCCTCACCCACCTCGCCGGCCCGCTGCACCCCGGCACGCTGCTGCACCACGTGCGTCAGCTCGTGCGAGAGCAGCCGCCGCCCCGCGTCCGTCTGGGGCGCAAACTCGCCCGCGCCGAACACGACGTGGTCGCCCGTGGTGAACGCGCGCGCGTCCATCAAGAAAGCGGCTCGAGCGGCCCGCCCGTCCGCGTGAACGCGGACGTGGCTGAAGTCGTGGCTGAAGCGCGACTCCATCGCGTCGCGCGTGAGCGGCTCCAGCGGCTGGCCCGGCGAGCCCGCCGCTTCATGGACGATCGATGGAACGCCCGGCACGGCTGCGTGGGAACCCGGAGCGCGAACGGGCGCCAGGCCGGGCGCATGCAGCTGGCTTCGGGGGGCGGCGGGGAGGGGTTGGCGCTGAAGGGGGGTGGGTAGCCCAGGCATGAACGTGCGCATGGTTCCGACTCCGGCTCAACTGGATGAAACGCCCTGCTTTAGAGTCGCTGCAATAAAAATCCATCATCGATCATGATAGCCGACGCACGCGGGAATCGCACGCATCCTGGTGGCGGCGCACGGCAGGATCGCCTCATCCCGTCGGCGGAATGGAGCGCAGGAAGTCGTCGATCTGGGCGGTGGAGCGCAGGACCACCGCCCGCTGGTCCGGCCGCAGCGCCGCCAGCCAGGCCAGAACGCGCGGCCGCTGCGTGCGCGGGTACTCCCAGATCCAGCGGATGAACTCCCGCGTCAGCCGCTCACGGCACCCCGGCGTCATGTCCGGCCGCGCCCCGCGACGGTACACGATGCGCCGCCTGGCCACGCGCCACAGGCAGACGGTGCGCGGCACGTCCAGGAACACCACCGTGTCGCAAGCGGCCAGGCGGCGGTCCAGCGTGCCGGCGTAGTTGCCGTCCATCACCCAGCGGTCACGCGCGAGGAGCGCATCCACCGTCCGCGCCCACTCCTCCTTCGGCGTCCTGACCCACCCCGGCTTCCAGTAGATCGCGTCCAGGTGGATGAGGGGCAGCCCCGTCCGCTCCGCCAGCCGCGCCGCGAACACCGACTTCCCCGCCCCGCTGGACCCGATCACCAGGACTTTTCGCATCGCAGGATGACGAGGGGACACGGGAGACGGCACTTCGGCTGATCTGGAATCATGAGGAATCACGGCGATTTCAGGCTGCGGGCCGATCCTCCAGCGCCGCGCGCATCACGTCGAGCGGCGGGTCCATCCCCCACCAGAGGCGAAAGGCGGCGGCGCCCTGCTGGATCAGCATCTCCTTGCCGTCGGCCGCCGGAAGGCCGCGGGCGCGCATGGCGTGCACCCAGCGCGTCTCGCCGGCCGCGTAGACCAGGTCCAGCGCCGCGCCGACGGCGGGGCCGGGCGCGTCCGGGTCGAGCGGGAGCGGATCGGCGGCCTTCAGGCCCAGCGAGGTGCTGTTGACCGCCAGGTCGAAGCGGTCGCCGGCGAGCGCATCCACCGAACCCGCGACTTCGATGCGCACGCCGGGCGCGCGGAACCGCTGCGCCAGCGCCTCCGCCCGATCCACCGTGCGGTTGACGACGACGATCCGCTCCGCGCCCGCATCCGCCAGCGCGCACACCGCCGCGCTCGCCGCCCCGCCCGCGCCCACCAGCAGCACGCGAGTGCCCGCGGGCGGACGCCCCAGCAGCGCGCGCACGGCTTCCAGCACCCCCGCCACGTCCGTGTTGTCGCCGTGGACGTCGCCGTCCTCCAGCCAGAACGCGTTGCAGGCGCCCGTGCGGCGGACGGCGTCGCTCGCGCGGTCAACCGCGGCCGCGGCGGCGGCCTTGTGCGGCACCGTCACGTTGCCGCCGCCGCCCGCCCGGGCGATGCCGCGCAGCAGCCCCGGCACGTCGCCGGCCGCGCAGCGCAGGGCGACGTAGACCGCGTCCAGGCCAAGGGCGCGCAGGGCGGCGTTCTGGAATCTGGGGGAGAGGGAGTGCGAGACGGGATCGCCGAGAAGGGCGAACAGCCGGGTGGCGGCCGTCGGGGCGGGGCTCACGGATGGAGGATGGGGGCCAGCCGGTCCAGCGCCTGCCCGATGAGCCGGTGCAGCTCGTTGTACGTGTCCTCGTACACCGCCTCGGGCCCGCCGAACGGGTCGCGGATGGAGTAGCCGTCCTCCGCGCCGCTGGCAAAGTCGCCCAGCGTGAGCGCCTTTTCCGCGCCGCCCAGGCGCCACACGCCGTCCAGGTGCGACGGGCCCATCGCCAGCACCAGGTCCGCCCACTTCACCAGGTCGGGCGTCAGCGGCTGGCTGCGGTGCCGCGCCAGGTCTATGCCGTGCCGCCGCGCCACCGTTACCGAATGCTCCGACGCTGCGTCGCCCGGGCGCGCGGCGATGCCGGCGGAGGCCACGGCCACGTGCTTCCAGCCGCGCTTGCGCACCTCGTCGCGGGCGATCCCCTCCGCCAGCGGCGAGCGGCAGGTGTTGCCCGTGCAGACGAACAGGATGTTGAACGTGGTGGTCGCCGGCGTTTCGGGGGCCGACTGCTGGCTCATCTCCGGTCCCATCACGAGGTCGTACGCGGCTGTGGTCTGGCACTGCGACGAATCGGCGCAATCTACCACTTTCCGCAACACGCGTGCAATCGGCTGCCGGGAAAATTACGACGATTTCACGCTGTTTCTGAGCGATTGCTCCGCCCGGCAATTATGTGGATGACGGCGATCTTGCGGCGATGGCTTCCGCGATCGGAAGGTCGTCGGGGCGGGTGACCTTGAGGTTGTCGTACGCGCCCATCACCACGCGGACGGAGCCGGCGTAGCGCGCGTAGAGCCCCGCATCGTCCGTCCCCGTAATCCCCTCCTCCGCCGCGCGATCATGGGCGTCGAGGATGCCTGCGCGCGGAAACCCTTGCGGCGTCTGTGCGTGCCAGAGCACGGAGCGGTCGAGGGTGTGGTCGATGAGGCCGGTGGGGGCGACCTGCTGGATGGTGTCCGTCACCGGCACCGCCGCGATGGCGCCGTCGTGGGCACAGGCGTCCAGCACGCGGTCGATGACGTCGGTGGATACGAACGGGCGCGCGCCGTCGTGGATCAGCACCGACGCGGCGTCCGGGGGCGTGGCGAGCAGGCCGCTGCGCACGGAATCGCCCCGCTCCGCCCCACCGGGAACGATGCGGACCGGCAGGTCGGCCAGCCAGGCGGGCGGATGCGCCACGTCGTCCGGCGGCAGCACGACGACGACGGCGGAGATGCGGGGATGATGCAGGAAGGGGCGGATGGCGCGCAGCAGCACGGGCACGCCGCCGATCTCCAGGTACTGCTTGCGCACGCGCCCGCCGAAGCGCGTTCCCGCGCCGCCGGCCACGATGACGGCCGCCGCGCGGCCGCCGTCAGCCGAAGATGAGGCCGACAAGGGCGCGCACGTCTTCCGCGGCCACCGCGCGGATCCCCGGCGGCAGCGTCTGCGGCACCGCGCGCGGCGACAGGTAGGCGGTCGTGAAGCCCATCCGCGCCGCCTCCGCCAGCCGCCGCTCCACCTGCCCCACCGGCCGGATCTCGCCCCCCAGCCCCAGCTCGCCCACGAACACCGCGTCCGAGGGCGCGGGACGGTCGAACACGCTGGACGCCAGCGCCACCGCCACCGCCACGTCCCCCGCCGTCTCCGCAAGCCGCAGCCCGCCCACCACGTTCAGGAACACGTCCAGCGCGCCAAAGGCGAGGCCGGCGCGCTTCTCCAGCACCGCCAGCAGCAGCGCCAGGCGCTTGTGGTCCAGCCCCGTGCTCACCCGCTGCGGCGCGCCGTACGATGCCTTGGCCGCCAGCGCCTGCACCTCCACCAGCAGCGGCCGCGTCCCCTCCATCGTCGCCACGACGGCCGATCCGGACGCGCCGCCGTGGCGCTCGCCCAGGAACAGCTCCGACGGGTTGCCGACGGGCGCCAGCCCCGCCGCCGTCATGCGAAAGACGCCGATCTCGTCCACCCCGCCAAAGCGGTTCTTGGTCGCGCGCAGCACGCGGTTGTCCAGCCCGCCGGCGGACTCGAAGTAGAGGACCGTGTCCACGATGTGCTCCAGCGTCTTGGGCCCCGCGATGCCGCCGCCCTTGGTGACGTGGCCCACCAGGAACACCGCCGTCCCCGTCTGCTTGGCAAAGCGCTGCAGCCGGGCCGCGCACTCGCGCACCTGCCCCACGTTTCCCGGCGCGCCCTCCAGCTCCGGCGTGTAGACCGTCTGGATGGAGTCGATCAGCAGCACCTGCGGCGCCAGCTCGGCCGCGCGCAGGAGGATGGAGTCCAGCTCCGTCTCCGCCAGCAGCGTCACCGAGCCGGCCGCCTCCTCCAGCCGGTCGGCGCGCAGCTTTACCTGGTGCGCCGACTCCTCGCCGGATACGTACAGCGTGCGCTTCTCCGCCCCCTCCAGCCGCCCGGCGACCTGCAATAGAATGGTCGACTTGCCGATCCCCGGCTCGCCGCCCACCAGCACCACCGACCCGGGGACGATGCCGCCGCCCAGCACGAAGTCGAACTCCGCCAGTCCCGTGGCCCAGCGCGGCGCCTCCGCCCCCTCCACGTCGCGCAGCCGCACCGGCGCGGCGACGGGCCCATAGCCGCCGCGCGCGGACGCGGAGGACGAAACGCCGGCGGCGGCCCTGGCGCGTTTGGGCGCGGCGGGCTCTTCCACCAGCGTGTTCCACTCGTGGCAGGCCGGGCACTGCCCCTGCCACCGCGCCGTCTCGTTGCCGCATTCACGGCAGAAGTACGCGGTACGCGTCTTTGCCATTGCGCCTCAGCCGCCCGTCTTCATCCGCCGTACCCGCCCTCGTCCGCCCTGCGCGTAAAGTTCTCGAAGCGCGTGAACTCCTTGATGAACTGCATGCGCACGGTGCCCGTGGCGCCGTTACGCTGCTTGCCGATCACCACCTCCGCCAGACCCTCGAGACTATTGCCATCCTTATCCGTCGGCCCGTAATAGTATTCGGGTCTGTACAAAAACATGATTACGTCTGCATCCTGCTCAATTGCCCCGGAGTTATGACTCACGATTCCGTCCGCCAGCCAGCACGCGGTCCCCGGCACCGTCAGGTCGAACACCTCTTCCTCCCCCTCCGGCATCACCGCCACCACACGGTCCCAGAACAGGTCGCTCTCTGCCCACTCGCGCAGCCCGTCGTCCTCAAGCAGCGTCGCGTACTCTGCGACCACCGCGCGCGACGGGGCAAAGCGGAAGTGCGAGGTGCCGCCGTACGACGTACCGCGCGCCGCCGCCATCCCGCGCTGGGTGACGCCTCGCTCAGCCATCCGTTCCCTGACCCGTCCGAATACCTCGCGTGGCAGTGTATCGACGTTCGTGTTCGCTAGCTTCCCCGCCAGGACCTTCTTCAGCCGCTCTACCTGCGGCGCGCGGGGGCCAAATCCACCGACGACATCCACGAACCGCCGCTGGTCCGCCGCACCCGAAACGGAAACGTTGAAAACCGGCTTTCCGAGCTTCTGCTCCTGCTCGCGGATACGCGCGACGATGCCCAGCCGCAGCAGCAGGGCCGCTACGTCGTCCGCTAGCGTGCGGCTGCAGGTGGCGAAGAAGATGCTGGACGATCCGCGGCTCCCCGGCTTGCGCGCGTGCACGGTTCCGTCGGTTGCCCACAGGTGCCGCAGCAGAAGCGCGACCTGACGATCGGAGAATCGGAAGACCTCGGCCGGGAGCCGCTTCTGGTGCGAGCGCTGGCCGAAGATCCCCAGTTCTCGGAGCCAGAGGTTCACCCCGGCCGGGTGCCAGCGGTCGCCGTTTCCGCTCAGGACCAGCTGGTGCCAGTTGCCTTTGCCCGCGTGCCGGTTCACCTGTACGCCGAACTCGGTGCGCGCTGCCTCCGAAACGATGGCGCTGTTCTCTTCCGATGCAGTCGTGTACCGCATCGGCTGGCCGCTCAGATAGCTGCCGTCGCCCACCATCTGGCCCAGCAGCGCGACGCGCAGGTCCGGCCACTCCAGCGGCTCGGCAGGCTCCGGAATACGGCGGGCCAGCGCCAGGCGGTCTCCCGGCGCAATCTCCGAAACGTGCACCCACCCCGCCGGGCCGCGCAGCCGGTGCGCCGCCGTCGCGCGAATCTGTCGTCCGCTCGCAAACCGAACGCTAAACACGGGCTTCCGTCCCACCGACCAGACCAGGTCCGTCGCGGCGGTCGCCAGCCGTCCATGCTCATCGACGGTATGCACCTGGGGCGTGGTTCCGACCAGCTCACCTATCGCCACACGACGCCCATCCGCCAGCACGACCCGCGTATCGCCCGTGACGCACTCCCTCAGGTCCGACATCATCGGGCGCTTGTCGGGGCGCGATTCGACGGCGCGGGACAACTGACTCAGCGCCACGACGGGCACCTCCAGCTCCTTCGCCAGCGCCTTCAGTCCGCGCGAAATCTCCGACACTTCCTGCTGGCGGTTTTCGGACTTGGTATTGCCCTGCATCAGCTGCAGGTAGTCGACGATGATCATCGACAGGTCGTCGCGGTCGGACTTGAGGCGGCGCGCCTTGGCCCGCATCTCCAGCACCGAGATGCCCGGCGTGTCGTCGATGAAGATCGGCGCCGTATTGAGCAGTCCCGCCGCCTGTGCAAGGCGCGGATAATCGTCGTCGCGCAGCCGGCCCGTACGTACGCGGCCGGCGTCCACGCGCGCCTCGGACGTAAGCAGACGCTGGACGAGCGAATCCTTGCTCATTTCCAGCGAGAAGAACGCTACGCACTTGCCCTCTGCAATCGCGGCGTGCTGCGCAATGTTGAGCGTAAAGGCGGTGTTGTGCACGCACACGTCGTTCGACACGAAGTTGTGCGTTCCCGGCACCGTCAGGTCGTACACCTGCTTCAAGCCCAGCGGCTCGATGGAGACCACCTCGTCCCAGTAGACGTCGCTCTCCGCCAGCGCGGACAGCTCCGCGTCGCCCAGGGCGCGCGCGAGGACGGCCAGGCGATCGCGGGAGAGCGCGCGCCGGCCCATGTGCATGCTGGTCCACCCGCGGATTCCGGCGCGGCGCGCGAGCGAAGCCCACGACTCCTCACCCTTGGCGTCCGCGATGCGATCCCACACCTGCCGCGGGACCAGGTCGCGGTTGGTCTGGTAGCGCTTCTCCTCGATCGCCCGCTCCACGCGCGCGACCGCCGCTTCCTTGCCGAAGATACCGATCTCTCGCGCGAACGTCCGCAGCGAGCGGGCATCCGTCACGTCGATCTGCCACGCGGGACGCCGGCTTCCGCCGTACCTCACCATCCGCTTGCGCAGGCTGGCGACGATGCCAAAGCGCAGCAGCAGGTGCTGGACCTGCCGCGCCAGCCGCTCGCTCACCGTCGCGTAGCCGATCTGCGCCTGGCCGCTGGCCAGCACCGTCGCCCAGCCGTCCGTCGCGAACAGGCGGTTCAGGAAGAGGGCGACCCCTTCGCGGCGCAGGGTGAAGACCGGCGCCGGCACCGTCTTGTCCGCCGCGCCCTTGCCACACGCGCCCAGCTCGTCCAGCCACGCGACGAGCGGGTTGCGGTCGATCCGCGGATCCGCGGTGAGCTCCACCCCCAGCGCCGCGCCGAGCGCCTCGCGCCGGGCGGGGGCGGGCGCCGCCATCCCGTTGATCCAGTGGCTCACCGACGCCGGGCTGACGCCCACCGCCGCCGCCAGCCGCCGGCCCTCTCCGCGGGCGCGCGGCAGCGCCTCGGCGACGACGCCGGCGAACTTGGCGCGCGCGGCAGCCATCGTTTCGGTATCGCGGCGGACGTTGAGGTACGGCGTCCGCGTGCCGCGCGAATCCTCCAGCGTCACCGTCACTCCGCCGAACTCCGCCACTGCCTCGGCGAACTCGTCACGGAGGCGGGGATCGGCGTTGGTGAAGCGTGGATTCGTCCCCGTCAGCCCGCCGTCGCCGATCAGGTAGGCGAGCAGCTTGACCTCGCAGTTCCGCATCTCGCCCGTGCCGAAGACGGGGATCCGGCGCGGCACCGCCACGTGGTCGCCCACGGAGACCTCGCCCAGCGGCTTCCATCCGTCCACCGTCAGGAACGGGTGCGTCAGCGTGGTTTCGATCTGCCGGCCCAGGCGCGTGGTGACGCGGAAGACGGGCTTCTCCCCATCGTCCACGAACGCGCTGGGCTCCGTCATCCCCAGCTTCCAGTCCGCGCCCAGCGTGAGCAGCCGGGCCTCGCGGCGGCGGTAGATCTCCTCGATCGTCACCACGCTGCCGTCTTCCAGCACGATCTCGGAGTCGTGCGACAGGCACTTTCCCATCGAAGGACGCGCGGCGACGATGACCAGGTCGCCCTTCTGGAACCCGGCCGTCATCTCGTCCAGGTCGTAGAAGCCGGTGGGCACGCCGGTGACGGCGGAGCTGTTCTGCGACAGGAGCTCGATGCGCTCCATCGCCGGCCAAAGCAGCTCCTTGATCCAGACGAAGCCCTTTCGCTCGTGCGTCTGGGCGATCTGAAAGATGCGGCTCTCGGCCTTGTCCAGCAGCTCGTCGATGTCGCCCTGGTGCGCGTACGTCTCCTGGATGGTGACGGTGGACGCCTCGATCAGCCGGCGCAGCACCGCCTTTTCGCGGACGATGCGGGCGTGGTACTCGATGTTGGCCGCCGTAGGCACCGCGTCCAGCACCGACGCGATGAACTGCAGCCCGCCCACCGCCTCCAGGTCGCCCGCCCCGCGCAGCTCCTCCGCCAGCGTGACCGGGTCGATGACGTCGCCCCGCTCGAAGATCTTCCGCATCGCGCGAAAGGCGCGGCGGTTCCCCTCGCGGTAGAACATGGTGTCGTCCACCACCTCGATGGCGCGCGTGAGCGCGTCGCCATCGATGAGCATGCCGCCCAGCACCGCCAGCTCCGCCTCGGCGGAGTACGGGGCGCTGCGGTCGGCAAAGGGGTCGGGCGCGACCTTGGGGACGAACGGTGTTACGGTAGCCATCGACGTGATTCGGTACTGCTGGAGACGGCAAAGGCACCCCGCCGGGGTAGCGGCGGAGCTGCATATCAGGCGAGTGTAGGGTTCAGGAAACCGTCAGACCGCGTCCAGCACGTCCCGGGCCCGCTGGAGATCTTCCCAGACACTGCGCACCCAGGCCGGGTGGCGAAGGCAGGCGGCCGGGTGGTAGGTGGGCACCAGCGGCACGCCCCTGTACTGGTGCGTCCGGCCGCGCAGCTTGCCGATGGAGATGTCCGTCCCCAGCAGCGTCTGCGCGGCAAAGGTGCCGAACGCCAGGATCACCCGCGGCTGCACCAGCTCCACCTGCCGCAGCAGATATGGACTGCACGCGTCCACTTCGTCGGGCTGAGGATTGCGGTTCTGCGGCGGCCTGCACTTGAGCACGTTGCAGATGTATACGTCGTCGCGCGCAAATCCGGAAGAGAGCAGAAGCAGGTCCAGCAGCTTCCCCGCGCGGCCCACGAACGGCCGCCCGCTTCTATCCTCTTCCTGCCCAGGCGCTTCGCCCACCACCATCACGTCCGCCGTCTCCCGGCCCTCGCCGAACACGACGTGCGTGCGGGTCTTCGCCAGTGCGCAGCGCGGACACCCGAGTGCAATCTCGCGAACCTGGGAGAGGACCGGTAGACTTGAAATTTCCTCCGCGCTCACATACGCAGCAGGGGCGCGGGGAGACGGCGGCGCGTCCGTCGTCCCGGGCACCGGCGCACCCGCGCGGACGTGGGTTTCCGGCTCCCCAGGGAATGGCGGAGGGGGCGCGGCGCGCACCCGGTCGAGCCCCGCGGACGGCCGTTCGGCGGCCGCCGCGCGCCCGGAGTCGCGGTCGGCGGGGGGCGCGGCAGGCGCGCGGTCGGCGGGGCGGGAGCGATCGACGGCCGGCGCGGCGGAAGCGAGCGACGCGGGCGCGTCGGAGAGCAGCGCGTGCAGCTCGGAAGGGGAGAGGCGGTCCAGGACCAGCTCTTCCTCGCCCAGCTCCTGGCGCTGGCGCAGGTAGCTGCGCAGCAGGTCGCGGGGATCGCTCACGCGGCGGGCTCCGATGCCGGCAGCAGGGC
Source organism: Longimicrobium sp. (assembly GCA_036379135.1). Classification (GTDB taxonomy): domain Bacteria; phylum Gemmatimonadota; class Gemmatimonadetes; order Longimicrobiales; family Longimicrobiaceae; genus Longimicrobium. The sequence goes on along the minus strand of DASUVG010000118.1, from coordinate 17,069 downwards.
TTCCACGCGGTCCAGGATGCGGTCCGCCACCTCCGCCTTGCTCATCAGCGGCAGCGCCTCGTCCGGCTGGCCGCCCTGAAGGAGCACGACGCGGTTGGTCTCCACCTCGAAGCCCGCGCCCGGCTCCGTCGCGTCGTTCACCACCAGCAGGTCCAGCCCCTTCCCCTCCAGCTTGCGGCGCCCGTTCTCCACCGCGTCCGTCGTCTCCAGCGCGAACCCGACGATCACGGAGCCCGCCGGCCGCACCTCTCGCGTCGCCCGCAGCACGTCCTCCGTGGGCTCCAGCTCGATCCGCGGGACGATCCCCGCCTCCTTCTTGATCTTCTGCTCCGCGGAATTGGCGGGACGGAAGTCCGCGACCGCGGCGGCCATCACCAGCGCGTCGGCAGACGGAAGCGCATCCGCCACGGCGGCGCGCATCTCCTCCGCCGACTCGATCCTCCGCACCTCCACGCCGACCGGGGGCGGGAGATGGGAGGGGCCGGAGATGAGGACGACGTCCGCCCCCCGGCGCCAGGCGGCGGCGGCGATCTGGTACCCCATCCGCCCCGACGAGCGGTTGCCGATGTAGCGCACGGGGTCGATCGCCTCGCGCGTGGGCCCGGCGGTGACGACCACGCGGCGGCCGGCGAGCGGCGTGCGCCCCTCCAGCGCGCGGCCGGCGTGGGCCAGGATCTCCTCCGGCTCCAGCATGCGCCCCGGCCCCTCGCCCTCGCCCCACGCCAGCGGCCCAACCGCGGGCCCAGCCACATGGTAGCCGAAGTCGATCAGCCGCTGGAGGTTGGACTGCGTGGCGGGGTGGGCGTACATCCGGTCGTTCATCGCCGGGCACAGGACGACGGGCGCCTCCGTGGCCAGCAGCGTGGCCGTCAGCAGGTCGTCGGCCATGCCGGCGGCGGCGCGCGCCAGCAGGTTGGCGGTCGCGGGGGCAATGACGACCGCGTCCGCATCGCGCGCCAGGCGGATGTGGAGGAGCGGGTCGCCCGATGGATAGAGCGAGGAGAAGGCGGGGCGCCCGGTGAGCGCCTCGAAGGTGAGGGGGCGCACGAACTCCAGCGCGCCCTGCGAGAGGACCACGTCCACGGCGGCGCCCGCGAGGGTCAGCTCGCGGGCCACGGTCACCGCCTTGTACGCCGCGATCCCCCCCGTGACGCCCAGGACCACCCGGCGCCCGCTGAAGGGGCGCCGCGGTGCGCGCGTCCCGGGCATGGTTCCGGCTTCAGCCGATGTCCGACGGGCGGCGGCGCTGCGTGAGGTGGAACTTGGCCGTGCCGTTCCGCACCTCTTCCAGCGCCGTGGTGGTAAGCTTCTCGCGCGGCTCGTCGCTGGCGCCGGAGACGGTGGGGTCCTCCATCAGCTCGTTGCGGCGCAGCTCGTTCAGGTTGCGCGCCATCTTGGCCGCCACCAGCACGCCCAGGTACTTGCTTCCCGTGTGGCGGGCCGCCTGGCCCGGAGTCACAACTCGCATCGCACTGCTCCTTCTCTAGGATGATCCCGGCAGCTCGTCCCCGCTAAACCGACGAGCCCAGGTGTCGCTCGATCTCGGCCTGCACCTCGTCCGTCATCCGCCCCAGCGGCGGATGCGGGCGCATCGCGCCGGGCCGGCCCTCCAGCACCGCGTTCACGTCCTCCACCGCCGCGTCCAGCTCGTCGTTCACCACCACGTGGTCGAACTCCGCCGCCGTGGCGATCTCCGCCAGCGCGTTGCGCAGCCGTTTCTGCACCCGCGCCTCGTCCTCGCTCCCCCGCCCCACCAGCCGCTGCACCAGCTCCTGTCCGGACGGCGGAAAGATGAAGACGTGCACCGCCTCAGGCACCGCCGCGCGAATCTGCCGCGCGCCCTGCACGTCGATGTCCAGCAGCAGGTACTGGCCGCGCTCGCGGGCCTGGCGGACGTTGGCCAGCGGCGTGCCGTAATAGCTGCCGTGCACCTGCGCCCACTCCATCAGCTCGCCCGCGGCGATCATCCGCCGGAACTCGTCGTCGGCCACGAAGTGGTAGTCCACCCCGTCGCGCTCCCCCGGCCGGGGGTCGCGGGTGGTGGCGCTGATGGAAAAGACCACGTCGCCGCGGCGGTCGCGCAGCCGGCGCGCGATGGTGGTCTTGCCCGCCCCGCTGGGCGCCGACAGGACCAGGGGAAACGTCGTCACTCCACGTTCTCCACCTGCTCGCGAAGCCGCTCCACCTCTTCCTTGATGGCGACGACGCGGTGCGCGATCCCCGCGTGGTTGGCCTTGGAGCCGATGGTGTTGGCCTCGCGGTGCATCTCCTGGACGAGGAACGACAGGCGCTTGCCCACGGGCTCCTCGGGGTTGGCCGCCATCAGCTCGCGGAACAGCTCGTTGTGCGAGCGAAAGCGCACCAGCTCCTCGTTGATGTCCCAGCGCTCGGCGAGATAGGCCACCTCCTGCGCCAGCCGGTCCTCGCTCACGGCCACCCCGGCCGCCAGCTCCGCCACCGCGCCGCGCAGCCGGTCGCGCTCGGCCGCCAGCCGCGCCGGCGCCAGCTCCGCGATGGCGGTGAGCGCCGCGTCGATGGCCGCGATGCGCCCCTCCAGGTCCGCCTGCAGCCGCCGCCCCTCGTCCTCGCGCATGGACGACGTCGCGCGCGCCGCGTCTTCGACCACGGCCCTCAGGTCGTCGGCCGGCACCTCGATGCGGATCCCCTCGTCGTCGCGGACGATGACGTCGCTGAAGCGCAGCAGCTGCGCCAGGTCCGGGTCGCCGCCCACGCCGAAGCGGTCGCGCAGCTCGTTGAAGAGCGCCAGGTACGCCTGAACGCGCTCCTCGTCCAGCTTCAGCCCCACGGCCGCGGCGGACGTGCCGGCGGCGGGCTCCAGGCGCACCGCCACGTTGGCGTGGCCGCGCGACAGGTGGGCGCGCAGCCAGTCGCGCATCTGCGGCTCCCACTTCGCCAGCGAAGCGGGAGTGCGAAAGTTTACGCTGAGGTGTCGGTGGTTTACGGTCCGGATCTCGACGCGAAGCGTGCCCGCCTCCGTCTCCCTCTCCGCCTCCCCGAACCCCGTCATGCTCCGGATCATCGCACCTCCGTACGGGAACCGGTGAAGTTATCGGAGTTGGGGGGTAGCGTCAATCGCGGGGGCATGACGCTGGACGCTCGGAACGGGTGAACGGGTGAACGGGTGAACGGGTGAACGGGTGAACGGGCTGTCGGATAACGCCGCCACACTCATCTGTCATTCCGAAGGAGGCGCCGCGCAAACCCACCCTGCACCCGATATTCTGGCGCCGACTGAGGAATCTGCCCTCTGCTGCTGGTGCGCAGCCGCCATCGACGGGATCTCGCCGGAACCGTTTTCATCCCGCGCCTTCCAGGTGTATTCCAATGTTTTCAAATTCCGCCTGATTCGGCCAATGCCCTTGTGCCAAATAGCTTAGAAACGGCACAAAGTAGCTATTTCTTCAGGTTGCCGCTGAGCTGTCTGGCTGCTACAATGCGTGACTTCCTGTCGGGAGGAGTGATCTCCTGTCGCACAGGCAGGGTGCCGGAGCGCCGGCGCCCGTGACGGAACCAGGGAAGGGAAAGACCATGCGTAAGATCAAACTGGCGGTGGAGAGCCTCGAGGTGCAGAGCTTCGCGACGTCCACGGCGACCGAGGGCCACGGCACCGTGGTGGCGAACCAGCAGAACACGCAGCACGGCCAGCACTGCGGCTCCGCGTTCGACGCGTGCAACACGGGCCTCTGCACGGGCGACTGCAACCCCACGTACAGCCCGGAAGCCTGTCCCACCGAGTATCCGGAGTACTGCTAGTCGCATCGGGCGCGGCGGATGGGGATCGACGGCTGATTCCCATCCCGGTCGCGCGCTGACGTAAACAGGCCGGGCCGCCATCACGGCGGCCCGGCCTCGTAGTTCCCGCAAATCCGCATCCGGCCGAACCACCCGCGGCCCCACCTCGGACCCCGCGGCGCCGGGGCAGGTGAAGCCCCGTTCGGCGAGTGCAACGAGCCGGGATGGGGCTTATGGCATTTCCAGCCGCGGGATTCAGCCCGTGGTGCGCGGAGAAGACGTCCTCAATCCCTGAAGAACCACCGCACGCCGAACATCGTCCGCACCCCGGGAAGGAACAGGCCGGGGACGTCGAACGCGCGGTCGCGGTTGAAGGCGTTCTCCATCCGCCAGAACGCCCGCACGTCCAGCACGCGCAGCTGCACGTAGAAGTTGAAGGTGGCGTACGGCTCCGTGATGGTGTCGAACGCCGCCTCCGCCTGGCCAAGGCTCAGCGAGCGGCCGCCGAACAGCACCTCGGAGCGCAGCGTCGGCTCGAAGTTGCCGTTGAAGTACAGCCCGTGAAACTCCAGCGCCGCCCGCCCGAACCGCTGCGGCAGGTACGGCCGCTCCGGCTCCGTGAGAAAGTCCGTGTACGACGCCTGAAAGCGCAGCTGCCGCCACACGATGGGCGCGTCCACGTACGCCTCCACCGCCCCGATCGTCCCGCCGCTGGTGGGCTCCAGCCCGCGCTCGAACCAGAACCCGAACGGCGACACCACGTCCACGTCGTGCGCCACGAACGCCGCGCCCGCCACGATGCTTCCCCGCGCCCACTCCGCCCCCGCGCGAAACCCGCTGGCCACCGACTCGCGGTCGCGGAACAGCACCACCGGGAGCGTGTCCTGCTCCGGCGCGTCCGGGTCCACCTCGCCCGCGAAGGTCCGCACCACGATGGTGGAGTCGCGGCGAAAGCGCAGCCTGCGGTTCCCCGCCCCCACCGAGCCGAAGAGCGTAAAGCCGCGGAACGGCCCCGCGCGACCCGACGCCTCCAGCTCCACCCCCGTCACCCCGCCGTGCGAGGTGGCGCGCGCCTCGCCCCACGCGGCGATCCACGGCCGCGGCGTGAGCTCCGCCCGCGCGCTCAGCTCCGTGGCGTTGGCCGAGAAGCCTTCCTCGTCCACGCGGTGAAAGCGCGCCGCGCCCGTAACCGTTCCCAGGCGGATGTCCACCGTGGCGCGCAGCATCGCCTGCACCGACTCGCGCGCGAAGCTCACCGAGTCGCCGGAGAGCGGGTTCACCCGGCTGCGGCCCACGGCGCCGTCCAGCCACAGCCCGCCCGTGGGCTCGCACCACGCCGGTCCGGCCTGCGCGGAATCGCGCGCCGCAACGGAGTCCCCGGGCGCCGCCACGGCACCGGCCGGCGCGGCGGCCGCCGAGTCGGCACAGACGCCGGGGCGTCCGAAGAAGCGCCCGCGGCCGCGGAGAAAGAGCTCGCCGCGGTCGAAGCTTTCGACCGGCGGCGGCACCGCCAGCTCCTCCACCGTGCGGTCGGTGTCGATCCCCGTGGTGCGGTACTCCAGCTGCAGCGCGCGGTCCGGCGCAAAGGCGTAGCTCAGCCGCGCCATGGCCGTGTTCTCGCTGAACCCCGCCCGCCGGCGGAACCCGGCCGTCTCCACCAGGTCCACCCCGGCCTGCGCCAGCCAGCGCTTGCCCAGCGGCCGCGCGAAATAGCCGCGCAGCAGCCGCGTGGCAAAGTCGCCCTCGCCGCCCTCGATCTGCGCGTACGGGCGGCGGTCGGTCAGGCGGAGGGTCTCCAGGTCCACGCGCGTCTCGGTAAGCCCGCGCGTCACCCGCACCTCGGTCACGTCCACCAGCGGGATCTGCTGCAGGTCGATCACGCTGGCGTTCAGGGGGCGCAGCTCCCAGCCGTCCAGGAACACGCGAAAGCGCCCGCCGCCGCTGGCGAACGCCGCGATCCCCGCCGCGCGCCCCACCCCGCCCTCGCGGGTGATGACCAGGCCGGGGATGCGGTCCAGCAGGTCCAGCAGCGTAAGCCCGTGAAAGCGCGACAGCTCCGCCGGCCCGAACACCCAGCTCGCCGCGCCGAACCCCGCCTGCCGCGGCTTTGGATACACGGGAAAGTTGGGCGCCGGCAGCGTGCTGTCGGCGGGGACGGAGTCGGGCTTGGCCTCGTCGGGGATGGTGTCGCCTCGCACGGCCTCGCCGGGGATGGCGATCTGCACCGAGTCCTGCGGCACGGAGTCGCGCACCGCGGGGATGGTGTCCTGCGCGCGGAGCGCCGCCGGCGACAGCGCGGCGGCGGCGAGCCCGGCAAAGAGGGCCGGGAGAAGGCGGCGGATGGAGAGGAGGGGCGTCACGCGGCGGCAGTACCCCCGCCTGCCGTGGCGCGGTCCATCACCCACTGCACGAAGATGCGCGTGGGCACCCCGGTGGCGCCCTTGGTGAGGTACGAGACCTTTCCCTCGCCGTACGCCGTCCCCGCCACGTCCAGGTGCACCCACGGCCAGTCGCCCACGAACTCGCGCAGGAACCAGCCGGCGGTGATGGTGCCCGCCGCGCGCCCGCCGGAGTTCTTGATGTCGGCGTAGTCGCTCTTGATCTGCTCGCGGTAGTCGTCGAACATCGGCAGCTGCCAGCAGCGCTCGCCCGTGGCCTCGCCGGCGCGCAGGATCTCCTGCACCAGCCCCTCGTCGTTCCCCATCACCCCCGTGGCCGCGTGGCCCAGGGCGATCACGCAGGCGCCGGTGAGCGTCGCCGCGTCCAGCATGGCCGCGGGATCGAAGCGCCTGGCGTACGAGATGGCGTCCACCAGGATCAGCCGCCCCTCCGCGTCCGTGTTCACGATCTCGATGGTCTTGCCGCCGTGCGCACGGAGGATGTCGCCCGGCTTCATCGCCGCGCCGCCCAGCAGGTTCTCGCTGCTGGGAACCACGCCCACGACGTTGACCGGCAGCCCCAGCTCGGCGATGGCCTGCATGGCGGCGATGGTCCCCGCGCCGCCGCACATGTCGAACTTCATGTCCTCCATCCCCTGGGCGGGCTTGATGGAGATGCCGCCGGCGTCGAACGTCAGCCCCTTCCCCACGATCACCAGCGGCTTCTGCCCCTCCGGGCCGCCACGGTGCTCCATGACGATCAGCCGCGGCTCCTGCTCGGAGCCCTGCGCCACGGCCAGCAGCGCGTTCAGCCCCTCCGCCCGCAGCTCCTCCGGCCCCAGCACCGTTACCGTGAGCCCGCGCTCGCGCCCGATGCGCTCCGCCGTCTCCCCCAGGAAGGTGGGCGTGGCGACGTTGCCGGGGAGGTTCCCCAGCTGCCGCGCCAGGTTCTCCGCCCGCCCCAGGACCTCGCCCACGCGCGCGCCCTCCGCCGCCGCGCCCTCGTCCGCGTCCGCCGGGAGAAGGAGGGTCGCCTCCTCCAGCGCCACGGGCGCCGGCGCGTCGGGCGCCTGCGACTTGAGGTCGCGAAAGTCGTACGCCCCCAGCACCAGCCCCTCGGCCACCGCGCGCGCCGCGTCCGCCACCGGCAGCGCCGACGCCGGCAGCGCGAATGCCAGCGACGCCACGCGCGACGTCGCCGCCTGCTTGGCGGCGGCCCCGGCGGCGCGGCGCAGGCGCTCGCCCGTCAGCTCCGGCCCCTTCGCCAGTCCCACCAGCAGCACGCGCTCCGCCCCCGCCCCGTCGTTCGCGGGAAACACGAGCGTCGTCTCGCCGAAGCCGCGCTTGACGTCGCCGCGCGACAGCAGGGTGGAAAGGTGCCCGCCCAGCGCCTCGTCCAGCGTGCGGAACGCGGCGTCCTGCGCGTCGCCCTCCAGGACGGGGACCACGAGCAGCGCGGCGGCGGGACGGGTGGAGCCGGCGGCGGAGACGGAGATCTTCATGGAGAAATAGTGCCCGGGTTCAAGTGCCGAGGATCGAGTGCCGAGTGCCTAGTGCCTAGTGCATAGTGCCTAGTGCCTAGTGCCTAGTGCCTAGTGGACCAGGTACTAGGCACTAGGCACTCGGTACTAGGTACTCTCCCTCATCCCATGTTCTCGATGATCTTTCGCCCGAACTCCGAGCACGAGACCTTGGTCGCGCCCTCCATCAGCCGCTCGAAGTCGTACGTCACCGTCTTCTTGCCGATGGCGCCTTCCAGCCCGCGGATGATGAGGTCCGCCGCCTCGCCCCACCCCATGTAGCGCAGCATCATCTCGCCGCTCAGGATCACCGAGCCGGGGTTCACCTGGTCCTTACCGGCGTACTTGGGCGCCGTGCCGTGCGTGGCCTCGAAGATGGCGTGGCCCGTCACGTAGTTGATGTTGGCCCCCGGCGCGATGCCGATGCCGCCCACCTGCGCCGCCAGCGCGTCGCTCACGTAGTCGCCGTTCAGGTTGAGCGTGGCGATCACGTCATATTCCTTCGGCCGCGTGAGGATCTGCTGCAGAAAGGCGTCGGCGATCACGTCGTTGACGATCACCTTCTTTCCGTCCTGCTCGATCACCTGCCACGGCCCGCCCTCATAGTCCACCGCGCCGAACTCCCGCTGCGCCAGCTCGTATCCCCAGTTCTTGAAGGCGCCCTCGGTGAACTTCATGATGTTCCCCTTGTGCACCAGCGTCACCGCCTTGCGCCCGTGCCGCAGCGCGTGCTCGATGGCCGCGCGCACCAGCCGCTCCGTCCCCTCGCGGCTCACCGGCTTGATGCCGAAGCCGGAGGTATCGGGAAAGCGCACCTTGCGGTAGCGCCCGGCAAAGTTCTCCTCCATCAGCTGGCGGAACTTCGCGGCGTCGGCGGTCCCCTCCTCGAACTCGATCCCCGCGTAGATGTCTTCGGTGTTCTCGCGAAAGATGGTCATGTCCACGTCGCCCGGCCGCTTTACGGGGCTGGGCACGCCCTCGAACCAGCGGACGGGGCGCACGCAGGCGTACAGGTCCAGCTCCTGGCGCAGCGCCACGTTCAGCGAGCGGATGCCGCCGCCCACCGGCGTGGTGAGCGGGCCCTTGATGCCGACCAGGAACTCGCGGAACGCGTCCAGCGTGGGGGCCGGCAGCCAGTCGCCCGTCTGGTTGAAGGCCTTTTCGCCCGCCAGCACCTCCATCCAGTGGATGCGCCGCGAGCCGCCGTACGCCTTCTGGACCGCGGAGTCGAAGACGGGCTGCGAGGCCGCCCAGATGTCGGGGCCGGTGCCGTCGCCCTCGATGAACGGGAGCACGGGGTTGTCCGGAACGTTCAGCACGCCGTTGCTGATCGTGATGCGCGCGCCGTCCGTGGGGGCGCTGGGCCGCCAGTCGCTCATGGTTGGGAAACCGGGTAAGGATGGTTTACGTTGCGCCGAGGCGCCGGTGGTTACGAAATAGGTTCAAGTGCCCAGGTTCAAGTGCCCAGGAACTGCTGCACGATGTCCATCCGGAGTACTGGGCACTTGATACTTGATCCTTGAACCTGAAAATCACGAAATAGGTTCAAGTGCCCAGGTTCAAGTGCCCAGGAACTGGTGCACGATGTCCATCCGGAGTACTGGGCACTTGGTACTTGATCCTTGAACCTGAAAATTCGGGGCGCGGCGGGGAGCCCGCCGCGCCCCGATTGCGCGTTCGCCCTGCTGGTGCGTCAGCGCTGGGCCAGGGGCGTCACCTTGAGCCCGCGCGGGCCCAGGTAGTCCGACCCCGGGCGAATGAGCCGGTTGTCGGCGTACTGCTCCATCAGGTGCGCCGTCCACCCCGGCATGCGCGCCAGCGCGAACACCGCCGTGAACAGGTCCATCTCGATCCCCAGCGTGGTGTAGACCGAGGCGCTGAAGAAGTCCACGTTGGGGTAGATCTTCTTCCCCTTCTTCTCCATCTCCTCCGCCATCACCCCGCGGATCTTGTCCGACAGGTCCAGCCAGCGGGTTTCGCCGGCTTCCTGCATGATCTTGTCGGCCAGCTCGCGCAGCACCGTGGCGCGCGGGTCGGTCGCCTTGTACACGCGGTGGCCGAAGCCCATGATCTTCTTGCCGCTGCCCAGCGCGCCGCGCACCCACTCGCCCGGGTCCTCGCCGCTCTCGTCGATCTCGCGCAGCATGTTCATCACCTCCACGTTCGCGCCGCCGTGGCTGGGCCCCTTGAGGGTGCCGATGGCGGAGGTGATCGCGGAGTAGACGTCGGACAGGGTGCCGGCCGTCACGCGCGCCGCGAACGTGCTGGCGTTCATCCCGTGCTCCGCGTGGAGAACCAGCGCCACGTCCATGGTGCGGCAGCGGGTGTCGTTGGCTTCCTCGCCGTTCAGCATGTAGAGGAAGTTGCCCGCGAAGCTCAGGCCCTCCTTCGGCTGCAGCGGCTCAAGCCCGCGGCGGATGCGGTCGTACGCGGCGACGATGGTGGGCGTCTGCGCCGTGAGGAACAGCGCCTTGTGCCGCACCGACTCGGCCGAGATGTCGTCGGCCTCGGGATCGAACATCCCCAGCGCGCTGATGGCCGTGCGCAGGGCCGCCATGGGGTCCGCGTCCCTGGGATACGCGCGGAGCATGTCCAGCACCTCGGGACGCAGCGTGCTGTGGCGCTGCAGGTGTCCGCGGACTTCGTCCAGCTGCTGGCGGTTGGGCAGCTGCCCGTTCCACAGCAGGTAGCACACTTCTTCGAAGGTGGTGTTGCGCGCGAGGTCGTCGATGTCGTACCCCGCGTAGATCAGCTCCCCCACCTCGCCGTTGATGTCACTCAGCCTGGACTGGGCGACGACGACCCCCTCGAGACCCTTGGCAGCCATTTCGACTTTCTCGGACGCGTTTGCGAGACTACATTTTTTCCGGCCCCGGGGCCGGCGGCGCGGCGGTTGCCTGCCGCACGGTCCGGGCCAGAAGCGCGGCCAACATAGCGACGGCCCGGGGCACCCCGCAAGCGGGCGCGGGGGCGGTTTTTGAGGGATGCGACTGAGCGGGATTCACCCGGGGGCGGAGGCTTTTGCAGGCGGAGAACGACGCCGAAGACGTGCGGCGGGTGCTGGCCGGCGACCAGGCCCGGTACGAGGTGCTGGTGCGCCGGTACCAGGAGAGCATGTTTCGCCATGCGTACAGCATGGTGGGCGATCCCGATGCCGCGGCCGACCTGGTTCAGGACTCGCTGGTCAAGGCGTATACGCGCCTGGGCACCTGCGACCCCGAGCGGTTCGCGGCGTGGCTCTTCCGCATCCTGCGCAACCGGTGCAAGGACTACCTCAAGAGCCGCCGCCGCAAGGACGTCCCCCTGCTGGACGACGGCCCCCACGCCGCCCCCCCGTCCGACGACCCCGGCCGCACCCTGGACCGCAACGAGCTGGGCAAGGTGGTCGCCGACGCCCTCGCCCGCATCCCCGAGCCCCAGCGCGAGGCATTCCTGCTCAAGCACGTCGAAGGCCGCAGCTACGAGGAGATGGCCGACATGCTGGACGCCGGCATCAGCGCCCTCAAGATGCGGGTGATGCGGGCGCGGGAGGCGCTGCAGGAGCTGCTGAAGGACCGGGTGTGAGGAGTAGGGCAGGTGATGCCCATTCACCTCCGGCGAGTCGCGGCAGAGATCATCGGGCGTCGTGAACGCGGGCGTCAAGCAGGCGCTGCGCCTCTTCCAGGTTCTCGCGGGCAACCGCGGCGAAATGATCCGCCCCTGCTGCGGCGAAGGCTTCAGCGGCGGAATGAAGACACTCGAGTGCCTCCTCCAGTCGCACCATCCCGCTTTCGAGCTCATAGAGGCTGAGGAGGGTTCCCCCGAGGTTGTTCTGGGTTGCCGCCCAGTCGAGCGGCACCCGTTCGCGGGTCCGCACCTCTAATGCCCTCCGGTAGGCGGCGACCGCCTCCTCCAGATGCGCCGTATCGCTCTCAAGCTCACCAAGGCCCGAAAGCACGTTTCCCAGGTTGTCTTGGGTCATAGCCCAGGCGAGCGGCACCCGCTCGCGGGTTCGCTCCCCCAATGCTGCCTTGAAAGCGGTGACCGCCTCCTCACCGGTTCCACGGTACCCTCTCAACCATTGGCAAAGTTCATCACGTCCAACAATGCCGTTCAGTCGGAGCAGCCGCCACTGCCACAACCAGCCTGGGTCCACCCGGGCCACGTCAGGGGCCTTGAAGACGTCCCCACCCCGCCGCGTGTGCCGCTGTCCATCAGCACCGTGCAGCTACCCGCGACGTCCATCAGCCTCGCCCGCGCGTGAAACGTACGTTTGATAGGCATTTCTCCGACCCGCGCGTACTCTTCCGTCGTGCCCCGCTGCATCCTGCCTGCGCCGCCCTCCCCGTCCTGGTGGAGGAACCGGCCTATCCGCTTCCATCCAGACCAACGATGACTCGTCGATTCCTGTGTGCGGCCGCGCTTCTGCTGTCCGCCGGCTGCGCGAGCGCCGGGAACCAGCCGCCCGCATCCGGTGACGGAGACGCGCGGCGGATCCCTCCCCCGCCGACCATCTCCAACACGGTCTGGCAGATGACGCCGTTCGCGCTGGTGGCGGGCGGCGCCACGGGCGGCGTGGTGACGGTGGGCGAGCTGCGGCTGCACGGTGACATGGGCGTGGGCGCGGCCGACACGCTGGACGGAGAGATCGCGGTGGTGGGCGGGACGTTCTACCGGTTCGGGAAGAGCGGCAACGTGCAGATCATGACGGATCCAGGAGATCGCCTGCCGTTCGCCGTCATGACGCAGTGGACCCCCCGCGAAGCCGGCACCATCCGGCTCGTCGACGGCCAGCGATACGTCGCGCCCCTGCTGCCCGAAGCCGACAGCGGTCTGCCTACGACCGATGCCTTTTACGCACTGGTGGTCACCGGGACCTGGCAAGAGGTGCACGCGCGGACGTACACCACCGTCCCGCCGGGCCGCCCCGTGACCCCTGCGGACCAGGACACCTTCACGATCAGGAACGTCCGGGGGATCATGGTGGGTTTTCGAGAGCCGCCGTACGTGGGTCCGATCAGCGTGGCCAACTACCACTTCCACTTCATCACCACCGACCGCACTCCACAGCGCGGCGGCCACGTGCTCAGCTTTACCGCCGGATCGGACGTGAAGATCGAGTACTCCCCGCGGCCATACTTCAGCGTCTACACCACCCCCGGCCCCAGGCCGACCGCGGCTGCCCCTCCGCCCTCGCCCTGAGACGGACGATTCACCCGCAAGGCAGCGGGTCCGCATCCACAAGCGGTTGCGACGTTCACCACCCTCTCCCGCTTGCGGGAGAGGGTGCGAGCCTTACGCGGGCGGGTGAGGGCCCACCAGCGACTCACGCGTGATCTCCGCCAGCGAGCGGCACCCGGCCAGCCCCATCGTAAGCTCGAAGTCCGCCAGCAGGTTGCGGATCACCTCGCCCGCGCCCTCCGCCCCCGCGAGCGCCAGTCCGTACACATAGGGCCGCCCCAGGCACACGGCGCGCGCGCCCAGCGCCAGCGCCTTGAAAACGTCCGCCCCGCCGCGGATCCCGCTGTCCATCAGCACCGGCATCCGTCCATCCACCGCATCCACCACCCCCGGCAGCGCGTCCAGCGTGGCGATGGCGCCATCCACCTGCCGCCCGCCGTGGTTGCTGACGATGACGCCGTCCATCCCCGCGTCCGCCGCCCGCCGCGCGTCGTCCGGGTGCAGGATGCCCTTGAGGACGATGGGAAGCTTTGTCCGCGCGCGCAGGAAGGGGAGCTCGTCCCAGGTGAGCGAGGGGCGCGAGTAGGTACCGATGAACTGCTGCACCGCCCGCAGCGGCTCCGCGCGGCGCACGTTCTTCCAGAAGCCGCCCGGGTGCGAGCGCGTCAGCTCCGCGAACGTCTTCAAGGACGAGAGGTTGATGGTCCGCTTTGCGTCCGCCGCGGGCCCCTGCGGCGGCGGCCCCTGGAGGGATTCCACGAAGACGGGGTCGGACAGGTACTGTGCGATCCCCTTGCCGCGAAGGAACGGCAGGTAGCCCAGGTCCAGGTCCCGCGCCCGCCACCCCAGCATCGTCGTGTCCAGCGTGACGACGATGGCGGAGCATCCGCACTCCTCCGCGCGCCGGACGAAGCTCTCCACCAGCGCGTCGGACTTGCTCCAGTAGAGCTGGAACCAGCGAGGGGCGTCGCGCATCACCGACGCGCAGTCCTCCATGGGCCGCGACGCCTGGGAGGAGAAGATGAAGGGGACGCCCGATTCCGCCGCCGCGGACGCGACCGCCACGTCCGCCTCCGGGTGCGCCATCTCCAGCACGCCGATCGGAGAAAGCAGCACGGGCGACGGAAGCCGGTCCCCGAAGAGCTCCACCGAGGTGTCGCGCGCGGAAACGTCCCGCAGCATCCGCGGAACGATGCGCCAGCGCTCGAACGCCGCGCGGTTCTCGCGCAGGGTGCTCTCCGCCCCCGCGCCGCCGGCCACGTACGCGAACGCCTCCTCGCTCATCGCCTCGCGCGCCGCCGCTTCCAGCCGCGCGAAATCCACCGGCACCGTGGGCGTCTTTCCCGCCACCCCCGCCAGGTAGATCTCCGACTGCCTCGCCAGCGCGCTCGCCCGCTCCGCCATCGTCATCCTCCCCCTGAAAGGATCTGTTCTCACGACCGAGCCCAGCGGAGCCGGACGAGAAAACTCCGCTAACTCCGCTAACTCTGCGTGAGGCCATTCTTTTCCCTTCCCCTCGCGCGGACTCCGGTCTCTTGATTTCCTCGGAACCGTGGGGCTGGTTCTACGCCATCGATCCAGCCCCGAGGCGACCGAGAGGAGATCCTTCGGTCGCGCGCAAGCGGTTGTGCGGGTTCGAGTTCCGCGTGGGCGCTCCCTCAGGAAGTCACCGTTTCGTTGCGATTTCGAGGGTTTGGAAAACACCCCTCTCAGCGCGTCAGGCGGTAGATGAGCAGCGCCGCGCGCTTGACCTGCAGCGGCAGCGTCTCCAGGTCGATGCGCTCGCTGGGACCGTGCGCGCCGGAGCCGTTGGCGCCCAGCCCCGCCAGCGCGTCCACGTACGGCGCCACGAACGAGACGTCCGCGGCGCCGCGGCGGCCCGGGTCCAGCGCCTCCATGGGCGGCGTGCCCAGGTCGTGGTTCACCGTGTTCAGCAGGGCGAGGAGCGCATGGTTGCCGTCCGTGGGCGGCATGGAGGGATACCCCTCATGGAACTCGATCTCCGCCCGCGTCTGGGGAAGGTGGCGCGCCACGATGGCCCGCATGCGCTCCCGCGTGCGCTGCAGCTGCTCGTCCGTGATCGTGCGGATGTCGCCGGTGACGATGGCCGTCTGCGCCACCACGTTGTTCTTGCCGAACGCGGTGCCGCGGCTCTCCCCCGCGTCGTAGCGCACGTCCGTCCCGCCCACGATCACGCCGGGGTTGAAGGTGAGGTACTGTTCGCCCCGCAGCTCCTCGTGAAAGGCGTTCAGGATGCGCGACGCCTCGAAGATGGCCCCGCTCCCCGCCCCTTCGCCGAACACGCCGGACGAGTGCGCCGTGCGCCCGCCCACGGTGAGCGTCCACGTGCTGGCGCTGCGGCGGGCGACCGTGGCGTACTCCGTCGCGCTGTCGCGGGCGCCGGTCTCGAACTCCAGTGCCACGTCGGCGTCGCGCCCGGCCTGGATCAGCTCGCGCCGCGCGATCTCCAGCGGCCGCCCCGGCGACTCCTCGTCCCCCGTCATCGCCACGGTGATGCTCGTCCCCTCCAGCGCCCCCGCCGCGTGCAAGGCGCGGAGCGCGTAGAGGATGACGACGTCGCCGCCCTTCATGTCGTTCACCCCGGGCCCGCTGGCGTAGCGCCCCTGCCGCACGAAGCGCTGGAAGGCGTCGTCGCGCTCGAACACCGTGTCCAGGTGGCCGATCAGCAGCACCTTGCGCCCCCGCGTCCCCTGCCGGTACGCAAACAGGTGCCCCGCGCGGTTCATGGAATCGGGGAGCGTGATCCACCGCACGTCGAACCCCAGCGAGTCCAGCGGCGCCTGGAACGCGCGGCCCACCTCGCGCACCCCCTGCGCGTTCAGCGTGCCGCTGTTGAGGTTGACGATGCGCTCCAGGAACGCCACCGCCTCGTCCGCGTGCGCGTCCACGTGCTGCACGATGCGCTGCTCCTGCGCGGACAGCCGCTGCGCAGCGGCCGAGGCCGGCGCGGCGGCGGCCAGCATGGCGGCGCCAAGGATGGGGATGCGGATGGATGGGCTCACGGCGGCGTTGCTCCTGCGGGCTGCGGACGAGGCCCCGCGCGCTCCGGAGAACGAGCGCGCGGATGGACAGCGCAGGATAGCGAGGCTCCCCAAGCCCTGCAACGATGCGGAACCCCCCTACGACAGACTTGATCGTATTGGACCGACATCTGAGCCGATCGGATTCATGCGTGCGCCAATCTACGTTGTGCTGATGGCTCTCCTTCGAGCCATCAGCAGTAGCGCAATCACAAAGGCGCGGCATGCACTTCCCAACAATGTCACCTCGGCAGGTAAAGTCGAACCTTCATCGCCCAATAATGCGCGAGTCGCCAAGCTGTCTCTCTGTACATATAGTAGATTCACCCCCACGTAGAAGGCGGCTTCCAGAGATAGGATTAGCAACGCCGATCTGATCGAGCCAAAGAAGAGCTGTACTGTGCCAGCACAGAGTAATACGAGCAACGCACCGGTATACCAGCGTTGCCAATGATATATTGGCACGGGCTCTAGATTGGCTCCGAACTGCATGTACTCTCCGCCTATGTGACCATAGGAGTACGGGTCCTTTGCCAGGCATACGACACTCACGAGAACGGCTACAGCCACCAAAGCCACAACAACGCCATTACGGCTGGCACCCAGGATTCTGTGCATTGGAGTCAGTCCCGTGGATTAGGCGAGGCACACAGCCAAAGATGGTGCGCACGCTGTTCTCAAAGTAGAGGGAGTTCCGGTTCTGCATCCGTCGGTCCGCCGAATTATTCGGATCGGTAGCTCTGTTGATGAGGACCCCATATGCATGGCCGAGTTCGTGTGCAGCCCGAACACCAATGTGCCTTTTTGTCGATTGGTTCGGGTTGACATTGGCCCTGTAATTTCCCGATCCGTCAAGGAGGGGGCCTGTCGTGCTGCGTACAGACGGATCGATTGTGAAAAACACCTTCTTCGGGTGAGCGTGCAACTCAACAAGACCACTCAGAAGTGCTGATCCTGCCGCCGCGACTCTCGGATCGTCCGACTCCGAAGCGAACTGTGCCACCATGAAGAGACCAAACAGCACCGACTTCGCCTCGTTACCGACCGGCACGATTGTGTCTGAAGCCAACCCATATGGATCCGAATAGGAAACCGGGTCCCCCGCCGCGAACCCGTACGCATTCAGCCCGCCGGCGAGTCCGATCGGGTCCGGCTGGGTGAACTGCCCCGTGGCAGGGTCGTAGTAGCGGTTGCGGCGGTACATCTGGCCGCTGGCG
>DASUVG010000117.1:0-12607 GCA_036379135.1 Longimicrobium sp. | reverse complement strand
ATGGCCCCCTGCCGCGCTTCCCTCCCTCTGCCGTTCCCGACGCGTCCACACACGCGTGGAGCAACCCCCACCCGCCGCCGTGCCCTGACACCCTTCCACTGCATCGCGGGTCACCTCGCCCCTGGAGAGCGCGACCGCAGTCTGCAACCAGATCCGCGATGAACCAATAAAAGAAAAAAGCGGCCCGGGCAGGGGCCGCTGGCACACGCAGGTTTCGTACGGAATGGCGCGGTGTAGCCGGGAAGGTCAGAGCTTGGCCAGGAACTCGATGCCGCCCACGCGGCGATCGGTGAGCACGTCCACCACCAGCGTGCCGCGGGCCGGGTGGTGCAGCATAAGCGAGCTTTCCCTCTGCCACTCGGCACCCGGCTTGTTGGCGTCCGACGGATCCACGAAGTACACGTACGCCGGCCCGCCGTCCAGCGCCCGCGTGCACCGCGCCAGCGCATCCGGCAGCCACGGCGGGTCGCAGCGGTTCGCACGTGCCCACTCCACCAGCCACGCGGGGTCATACGGCTTCCAGTCCACAGTCTCTCCTCCCGTTTCATTCATCATGCATGAAAACGCGGTGCGCAGGTGTAACACAAAGCCGGTTTCGGGAGCGGTGAGACATGGTTCTTGCGTCTACCGGAACCCGCGCCTATCTGTTGGATACAGCCGTCATCCATCCATCCACACCCGCCCGCGCCGCACGCACCGCGGCCCCCGAAAGCGGACGGCGCACCCCTACGGAAAATTCCTGCCATGACATCACATCCCGTGCAGGTGGCGCGCGTCCGTACCCCCCTTCTGCGGCGCGCGCTGGCCGCGGGCGCCCTGCTGCTGGCCGCCGCGATCGCGCCGGCGCTGGCGGCGCAGAACGGGACATTGGCCGGGCGCGTGACGGAGCTGGACGGCGGGGCTCCGCTGGCGGGCGCCGCGCTGCGGCTGAGCGGCGGGCCGGGCACCACCTCGGCCGAGGACGGCACCTACCGCCTGAGCGCGCCGGCCGGCGCGTACACCCTGACGGTCTCGCGGCTGGGCTACGAGACCCTGCGCGCCCCCGTGACGCTCACCGCGGGGGGCATCACGAACTTCAACGTGGCGATGGGGGAGTCGGCGCAGGTGCTGGAGGCGGTGGTCGCGGTCGGAAGCCGGCGGCCGGACCGCACGGCGACGGACGCGCCGGTGCCGGTGGACGTGCTCACCGCCGCCGACATACAGGCCACGGGGCTCACCGAGACGGCGCAGATCATCCAGCGGCTGGCGCCCTCGGTGAACTTTCCCCGCGCCACCGTATCGGACGGCACGGACCACGTGCGCCCCGCGACGCTGCGCGGCCTTGCGCCGGACCAGGTGCTGGTGCTGGTGAACGGCAAGCGGCGCCACAACAGCGCGCTGGTGAACGTGAACGGCAGCGTGGGCCGCGGCTCCACGGCGGTGGACCTGAACGCCCTGCCTGCGTCGGCCATCGAGCGCATCGAGATCCTGCGCGACGGCGCGGCGGCGCAGTACGGCTCCGACGCCATCGCGGGCGTCATCAACATCGTCCTCAAGCAGGGCGGCCGCCGCGAGGCGCTGCTGAGCGCGGGGCAGACCACCGAGGGCGACGGACGCGTGGTGCAGCTGGCGGGCACCGGCGGCCGCGACATCGGCGAGCGGGGGTACGTGACGCTGAGCGCGGAGTTCCGCGACCGCGAGAACACCAACCGCTCCCTTCCCGACACGCGCGCGCAGTACTTTCCCAACGACCCGCGCAACAACAACCGGGCGGAGATCAACCACCGCCAGGGCGACAGCGACTCGCGCGACATCGGCGGGTTTCTGAACGCGGCGATCCCGCTGGGCGAGGTGGTGGAGGCGTACGCGTTCGGCGGCCTTTCGCGCCGCGACGGCGAGGCGGCGGGCTTCTTTCGCCGGGCCAACGACGCGCGCACGGTGCGCTCCATCCACCCCGACGGGTTCCTGCCGCTCATCTCCACCGACATCATCGACGGCTCGGGCGTGGCAGGGGTGCGCGGCACGGCGGGCGGGTTCCGCTACGACCTGTCGGGTGTGTACGGCCGCAACACCTTCGAGTTCAACGTGCTGAACAGCAACAACGTGTCGATGGGGAACAACAGCCCCACGGACTTCTACGCGGGGACGCTGCGCTTCGACCAGACCACGGCCAACCTGGACCTGTCGCGCGCCTTTTCCCTGGGCCTTCCCGACGCGGTGAACGTGGCGTTCGGGGCCGAGTACCGCCGCGACGGCTACGGCATCGAGGCGGGCGAGGAGGCGTCTTACGTCAACGGCGGGCAGCTGGTCCTGGACGGGCCGCAGGCGGGGCAGCTGGCGGCGGTGGGCGCGCAGGTGTTCCCCGGCTTTCGCCCCTCCGACGCCAAGGACGTGTCGCGCCACAACTGGGCCGGCTACGTGGACGTGGAGATCACCCCCTTCCGCGGGCTGCTGCTGAACGTGGCGGGGCGCTTCGAGGACTACAGCGACTTCGGCAGCACCAGCGACGGCAAGCTGGCCGCGCGCCTGCAGGTGATGCCCACCCTGGCGCTGCGCGGCGCGGTGGGCACGGGCTTTCGCGCGCCGTCGCTGGGGCAGAGCTACTTCTCGTCAACGGCCACCAACTTCCTGGTGATCAACGGCGTCAACACGCCCGTGGACGTGCGCACCTTCCCCGCCGGCAGCGACGAGGCCAGGGTGCTGGGCGCCAGGCCGCTGCGTCCGGAAGAATCGGTGAACTACAGCGCCGGCTTTGCCTTCGAGCCCACGCGCGAGCTGTCGTTCACGGTGGACGCGTACCGCATCGACATCGACGACCGCATCGTCTTCTCGGAGAACTTCACGGGCCCGGCCATCCGCCAGCTGTTCACGAACGCGGGGTTCGTGGGCGTTACCGGCGGGCGCTTCTTCACCAACGCCATCGACACGCGGACCACGGGGGTGGACGTGGTGCTGCAGTACGCGCGGGTGGTGGGCCCGGGAATGCTGCGGTTTACGGGCGGCGGCAACCTTACCAAGACGGAGGTGCTGACGGACTCGGTGGTGACCCCGACGCAGCTGATCGGGCTGGGCGAGGTGCTGTTCGGGCGGGTGGAGCGCGGGCGGCTGGAGCGCGGGCAGCCGCGCAGCAGCCTGAACCTGGCGCTGAACTACGCCATGGAGCGGTTTACGGTGAACCTGAACAACCGCCGCTTTGGCGAGGTGTCGGTGTACGGCACGGCGCTGCCGGGCACGCCGACGAACACCGACCAGACGTTCGGGGCGCGGTGGATCACGGACCTGGACCTGAGCTACCGCATGCGCGGCGGGCTTACGGCGGCCATCGGGGCCAACAACCTGCTGGGCGTGATGCCCGAGCAGAACTTTCGCAGCCCCACCGGCGCCGACAACAGCAACGCGGGAATCTTTCCCTACAACCAGGTGAGCCCGTTCGGCTTCAACGGCGCGTTCTACTACGTGCGCCTGGGCTGGCAGGGGCTGTAGGACAAGTGCGGAAGTGCATGAGTGCGTCAGTGCGTTAGTTTTATCGCGCCTGCGGACGATTCACTCACGCACTTCCGCACTGACGCACTCACGCACTTCTGTACTCACTCGGACGGAGAACGGACATGGACATACTGACCTGGATCATCGTGGGACTGGTGGCGGGGGTGCTCGCCGGACTGCTGGTGGGGGGCGTGGGCCTGATCGGCGACATCGTGGTGGGGATCGTGGGCGCCTTCGTGGGCGGATGGCTCTTTCGCCAGCTGGGCGTGACCACCCCCTTCAGCGGGCTGGCGGGCACCATCTTTACCGCCTTCATCGGCGCGCTGATCCTGCTGGTGCTGCTGCACGCCTTCCACCGCCGCCGCGGAGGCCGGCGGCTCTGATCCCCACTCCGTAAAGCGATCACGCGGAGGACGCGGAGCAAACGAGAGGACGCGGATGACGGCTTCATCCGCGTCCTCTCGCTGTTCCTCCGCGTCTCCGCCTGATTGCCTTGGTCCTTCCGGGGAATCGCGGCGTCCGTCTACTGTGGATAGATCCGCCGCCACACGCGCGTCATGTGGCCCACCGCGCCGCCGAGAAGGGCGCCCACCGTTCCAAGCGTCGCGGCGGCGCCCATGCCCACGACCAGGGTGTCGTTTACGCAGCCGTCCTCGGACTCGCACAGGCCCTGGCTCAGGAGCAGCGCCGCGCCGCCCCCCGCCAGCGCCCCCAGCAGCGCCCCGATGCCGGCGCCCGAGCCGGAGCCGCGCTGCCGCACCCACAGGCTGTCGATGCCCGCGAACGGCACCACCTGCTCCCGCGCGTCCCCCGTAAGGCGCAGCTGCGTGCTCTCGATGGGCGCGCACCGGCCGCGCACCCGCTCGCCCCACGTGGTGGAGATCTGCACCTCGCGGCCCGGGCACACGCCGCGCAGCCACAGCGCCGCGCGCGCGGAGTCCGTCTGCTGCCCGGCCGCCGGCGCCGCCAGGGCCAGCGCCGCGAACAGGGCCAGGATCAGCGTCTTCATGCGATGGGATCGTGGGGGGGAGGGCCGGCCTGCGCCGGATGTTCCGGCCGCCGCGCAAAGATATACGCGCGGCGGCTGGGATGTTCCACGTCGGGATACGGATCTCGGACGACGGTCTCCACCCCGGCGAAGCCGGCGGCGTGCAGCGCGGCCTGCACCTCCTCCACCGGGTGGAAGAGAAAGTCCACGGACGCGCGCCGGCCGAACATCTCGTCCACGTGCACCACCTGGCTGCCCACGTGGAACGCCAGCAGCAGCGGCGCGCCCGCCCGCATCACCCGGTGCATCTCCCCCACCGCCGTGCGAAGCTGCGCGGGCGAAAAGTGCACGATGGCGTAGAAGGCTACGATCCCAGCCGCGGCGCCGTCCGCCAGCGGCAGCGCCAGCATGTCGCCGGTCGTGAAGCCGATGTCCGGATGCCGCCTGGCCGCCTCCGCGACGGCGGCCGGGGACAGGTCCATCCCCCGCACCTCCACGCCCAGCGCGTGAAGGAACGCCGTCGTCTGCCCGCCCGGCCCGCAGCCCAGGTCGTACGCCGGACCGGCGCCGCGCACGGCGGCCGCGAACCGCTCCAGCAGCGCGCGGTCCAGCGGCTTGCCGCTCAGCTCGCCGGCAAAGTGCTGCGCGTATTCCGCCGCCACGGCGTCGTAGAACGCGCGCACCTGCTCCGGACCCTGGCTCAGGGCCGCCGGATCAGATGTGCTCGAGCTCATGCCTCGTCAGCGCGTGCTCCACGTCGCCTGTGTGTTTGGTGGATGCGGGCTCAAAGAGCAGCACGTGCACCTCTTCATCCGCGCTGGGCCGGTGCTCCACGCCGCGCGGGACGATCAGCATCTCCCCCACTCCCAGCTCTACCGTGCGGTCGCGGAACTCCATCCGCAGGCGCCCCTTGAGCACCAGGAACAGCTCGTCCTCATCCGCGTGGTCGTGCCAGATGAATTCGCCCTGCAGCTTGGCCAGCTTTACGTGCTGCCCGTTCAGCTCTCCCACGATGCGCGGGTGCCAGTAGTCGCTGAACAGCGAAAGCTTTCCGGCCAGGTCGATCGCTTCCATCGCGGGTCTCCGTGGGTTTGGTCGCCGACGTACCGTGCCCTGAATCTGTCGCCGCCGCACGGGAGGGCAAGGTGGATCCCCTGTCCCGGCGGTACACGGCCAACCTGTCCTCGCAAAAGGACGGGCGGGATAGGAGAGCCGGTGCGACGGGGCGCCGTAAACGGATGCTGCGTAAACATTTGCTGACAGGTCCGCGGCGGGGCGCCTCGCTTGCCCATGACGAAGCCGCCAGCTCGCTCCCGGCGCCCGCCGCGGAGCCACGGCCATCCCACCCGGCACGATCCGAGGATATCACCATGCGCACCCGTTCCGTCGCGGCCCTCGCGGCCCTTTCGCTCGCCTTTGCTTCGTCCGCCGCCCACGCCCAGGCGGCGCCCCGCCAGTCGGTCTCGCTGAACCCCGTGGGCGCCGTGTTCGGCGTGTACATGGGCGAGTTCGAGCGCGCCGTGAGCCCCCACGCCAGCGTGGGCTTGGCCGGCACCTACTGGGACAGCGGCTTTACCGACGCGGAGTCCAGCGGCGAGCTTTCGTACCTCACGGCCGACGCGCGGCTGCGCTACTACCCGGGCGACAGGCGGCTGGAAGGATTTTCGGTGGGCGGATCGCTGGGGTACACCGGCATCTCCGGCTCCCTGACCACGGTGGACGGGCGGGAGACGGGGCACGTCAACACCGTGGGCGCCGGCGTGTCGCTGGACTACAACTGGCTGCTGGGCGCGCGCAACCAGGTGATGGTGGGCACGGGGATCGGCGCCAAGCGCCTGTTCGTGCTCGACGACGACGTGGAGGACGCGACGCTCGCCTACCCCACCCTGCGCCTGGTGGTCGGCTACGCGTTCTGAAGCCCGCCAGCGGCGCGAAACGCAAGCGGGCGCCCCGTCTCATCGGGGCGCCCGCTGATTTGCGAGATGGAAAGCGAGTCTTACTTCGCGTCACCGTTGAGCAACTGATCGATCTGGATGCACACGGTGCGGTCCGGAAACTCCGCCAGCAGCTTCAACTCACCCCCCATTGCAGAGATCAGGTTCCGAAGCGTTCGAATACGCATGTCGCTCCGGCGTTCGAGCCGGGAAACTGCGCCCTGATTGATTCTGAGCTTTTGAGCAAGCTCTGCCTGGGACAACTGGCAAGAGTCGCGGATCTGCTGCAGCGTACGGCCCGGCACCGTCCTGGTCTGGCTCAATAGCAGTTCGACGATGCGATTGCACGCCGCCTCCGCGGTCTGGTAGACTTCGTCGGGCTTGGCGCCGTAATCATCTTCCGAAGGCGTGGAGACCCCGTATCCCCGGTCCGCCCTCCATTCCACCACCACAAGATGACCCTCTAGCGTGGCATCGAGAAACCATCCTCCCGACGCTACATCCGGCCGGTCGATGGTCAGGGATGCGGTTGGGAATCGCGCCGCCAGGCATTCTTTTAGACGCTCCACTTCGTTCATCGTGAGCTTCCTTTCTTCGCTTGGCACACTCAGTCCAGTTCCCATACGCCGCGCCCGTCCAGCCCCGGCTTCTGAACCTCGACCCTGCCGCTCAGAGTGACGATCTCAACCGATCCGTTCTCGCCGATGTACGTATTGTGGTGGCGGCTTCGGAATCGCTTCACCCGGGGATGGGCAGGCACCTCGCGAACGGCGTCCTGTTGGGGTGGATAGATCCTCTGGTCGCTCTGCCAGCTGCCAGGGTCATTCGGAATGCTGGTCAACTCGTCCTCGACCCCATCAAGGACGTTCGTCAACTGCGCCAGGGCTTCATCGAACGTTCCTGCGCTGGGAGCAGCGTGCAGTCTTCGGAAAAACTCTTCGAGGCGTTCACGCCTGGGCACCTCCATCTCCCACCTCCCCTCCCGTGCGCATGCCTCTGGAGTCATTATGACTTCAGAGGCATAGTCTGTCAAGCCCCGCACCTGCTGCGGCGGCGGCAGTGAGGTAATGAGTTTAAGCAGGAAGTCCGCGCCTTTCAAGCCACTATCTTTTACTGTCACCGTGAGTACAGGCTGTGGCTCCCGCCGCCGCGCCGCCGGGTTGCGCGTTGCGACGATCATCTGTATCCTCCATCCCATGCCGAACATCCGCGCCGCGCACATGTGCCGTTGTTGTTGGATGCGCTCCCGCACCCCGGGCAGGGCAGGCGACGGCATTGGCGCATGGGCACGGGTCGAAGGCTGACCTGACCGGCCGGGACTGACCCCGGCACCCTACGCAGAGACCGCAAGCCGCGACTCCCCACAGGAGCCGCGGCTTTTGTTTTGTCCATCGGAACGCACAACGGAGAGCGCGTCCTCATGTCCACCCTGCCTGCCGGCCAGCCCATCGGCATCTTCTACGAGCACCCGGAGTGGTTCAAGCCGCTCTTCGCGGAGCTGGACCGCCGCGGCACGGGGTACGTAAAGCTGCACGCGGACGAGCACGTCTTCGACCCGGCCGAGCAGCCGGCGTACTCGCTGGTCTTCAACCGCATGAGCCCGTCCGCGTACCTGCGCGGCCGTGGCAACGCCATCTTCTACACGCAGGCGTTCCTCACCCACCTGGAGCGCCGCGGCGTCCGCGTGGTCAACGGGACGGAGGCGTTCGGCAACGAGATCAGCAAGGCCGCGCAGCTGTCGCTGATCGAGTCGCTGGGCCTGCCGTATCCCCGGGCGCGCGTCATCCACCGCGCGGAGCAGGCGCCGGCCGCGGCGGAGGGACTGCGCTGGCCCGTCGCCGTCAAGCCCAACATCGGCGGCAGCGGCGCGGGGGTGCGCAGGTTCGACACGCCCCAGGCGCTGGCCGAGGCGGCGGCGAGCGACCTGGATC
The DNA here is from genome assembly GCA_036379135.1 of Longimicrobium sp. GTDB lineage: Bacteria > Gemmatimonadota > Gemmatimonadetes > Longimicrobiales > Longimicrobiaceae > Longimicrobium. The sequence continues at coordinate 4,289 of DASUVG010000117.1, read as the reverse complement.
TCGGCATCGACGGCACCGCGCTGGTGCAGGAGTTCATCCCCCAGGAGGAGAGCCGCATCACCCGCGTGGAGGTGCTGGGCGGCCGCTACCTGTACGGCATCCGCATCTACACCCCCGGCACCAGCTTCGACCTGTGCCCGGCGGACGTCTGCCAGCGCGTGGACGGCGCCGAGCTGGACGCGCAGGTGTGCGCGGTGGATGCGCCCAAACGCGGGCTGCGGGTGGAGGGATACGAGCCGCCGCGCCCGGTGATCGAGGCGGTGGAGCGCATCATGGCCGCGTCGGGGATCGAGGTTGGCGGCATCGAGTACATGATCGACAGCCGCGACGGCCAGCTGTACTACTACGACGTCAACGCGCTATCCAACTTCGTGGCCGACGCGCCCAACGTGATCGGCTTCGATCCCTTCGCGCGGCTGGCGGACTGGCTGGAGCGCGAGGCGGCCGCCGCGGTGGCCGCCGGCGCGGAAAGGGAGGCGGCCTGATGCGATTCGGATACTGGCTCCCCGTCTTTGGCGGCTGGCTGCGCAACGTGGACGACGAGGGGATGGAGGCTACGTGGTCGTACGCAAAGAGGCTGGCCCAGCGCAGCGAGCAGATCGGCTTCGACCTCACGCTGGTGGCCGAGCTGAACCTGAACGACATCAAGGGGATGGACGCCCCGTCGCTGGACGCGTGGAGCACCACGGCGGCGCTGGCGGCGGTCACGGAGCGGCTGGAGATCATGACCGCCGTGCGCCCCACCTTCCACTCGCCCACGCTGCTGGCCAAGCAGGCGGCCAACATCGACCGCATCAGCGGCGGGCGGCTGTCGTCTCCAGCTGGTGGGCGACGGAGGCGAAGCAGTACGGCGTGCAGTTCGACCAGCACGACGACCGTTACGCGCGGACCAGCGAGTGGCTGGACGTGGTGGACGGGATGTGGACGCAGCCGCGCTTTTCGTACAGCGGCACGTACTACTCGGCGGATGACGCCATCCTGGAGCCCAAGCCGGCCCGCCGCCCGCGCCCCACGATCTACGCCGGCGGCGAATCGCCCGCGGCCAAGGCGCTGATCGCGCGAAAGTGCGACGCGTGGCTCACCCACGGCGACCCGCCGGAGACGATCGGCGGCAAGGTGGCGGACATGCGCGAGCGGCGGGAGCGGCTGGCGCTGGCGCCGATGCGCTTCGGCGCGGCGGGGTACGCCGTGGTGCGCGCCACGGAGGCGCAGGCAAAGGCGGAGGTCGCGCGCATCACCGACGTAAAGCAGAGCGCGCGCGGCTACGCCAACTACCAGGACTGGATCGGCAACACGCAGCTGGAGCAGCGGGTGAGCCTGGAGGACTACTCGGTGAGCAACCGCGGCCTCAAGAGCGGGCTTGTCGGCACGCCGGAGCAGGTGGCGGAGCGCATCCTGGAGTTCGAGCGCACGGGGCTGGACCTGCTGCTGCTGCATTTCTCTCCGCAGCTGGAGGAGATGGAGCGCTTCGCGGAGGAGGTGATTCCGCTGGTCAACGGCTCGCGACCGGCCGAGCGCGCGGCGGCCTGATCCAGAAACTGCGAGGAGTACAGAGGGACAGAGAAAAGCCAGAGATACAGAGGAAAACGCTATTCCGGGTCATCTGTTCCTCTGGCTTTTGCCTGTTCCTCTGCACCCTTCGCCGTTTCTTTTCCTTCGCCGCATCCAGCAAGCACGAAACCCCGCCGCTCGTCATCGCGAGCGGCGGGAGCGTCCGTTCCGTCCGTCCGTGCAGGTGCTTGCTACCAGTCGTCGCCGGCGCCGTAATCGCGGCGTCCGCCGCGCCCGCCGCCGCCACTGCCGCTGCCCCAGCTGTCGCGGCCGCCGCCGTTGCCGCGCCCGCCGCCGCGGTTGTATCCACCGCCGCCGCCGCCGTATCCACCGGAACTGCCGCCGCCGTAGCCGCCGCGCTCACCCGCCCCGCCGTATCCGCCGCCGCCGCCGTAGCCGCCGCCCTGGCCCATGTCGGCGGGCTGCTCGCCGCCCTCGGGCGCGTTCAGCCGCACCAGGTTGGCGGCCTTGAGCCCCTTGGGCTCCTCGATCACCTCGAACTCTACCGGCTCGCCCTGTTCCAGGGTCTTGAAGCCGCGGCCCGAGATTCCGCTGTGGTGCACGAAGATGTCGGTGCCGTCATCCCGGGTGACGAACCCGAAACCCTTCTCCTGCGAGAACCACTTGACCGTACCGGATGCGCGTTCCATGGGACGTTGCTAGGGTGGGGGGAACGGTGGAGCAGGTGGACCGGCGGGCCCCTGTCCGCACGGATCGTTCCCGGTGCGGGCCACGTTTTCGCCCCCCGCGGCGCGGGATTCGTGCAGGTGAGTCCGCCTCAGGCGTTTACAGGGTTTTTACCCTGCTTTCGCACCGCTTCAAACATCGATTCGGCGCACCGAATGCGCCGCCGGCGGGCGCCGGGGCGGGGCACGGCTGTCCCGAAGTGGTGCGCGCCTGCCACGCTGGCCCGGGCACCGGGCGTGCGATACACTCCCCGCCGCTCCATATCCGGAGCACGGCGACGCCCCGGGCCCCATCCGAATGATCGAATCCATCCTGTTCTGGCTGGCGGCGGCGGCCGCCGCGGGCTTTGCCGTGGCATTCGTGGAGCTGGCGCGCGGCGGGCGCAGCCTGAAGCAGCTGCACCTGCTCCCGCCCGGGACGCCGGCGTCCATGCCCTCCGTCTCCGTCGTGATCGCCGCGCGCAACGAGGAGCGGGGGATCGAGCCCGCCCTGCGCTCCGTCCTCCGTCAGCAGGGCGAGCGCATCGAGGTCGTGGCCGTGGACGACCGCTCGGAAGATTCCACCGGCGCCATCCTGGACCGCATGGCCGTGGAGAACCCACGCCTCCACGTCGTCCACGTCACCGATCTGCCGGCGGGGTGGTTGGGAAAGAACCACGCGCTCTGGCTGGGCGCCGCGGCCGCGCGCGGCGAGCTGCTGCTGTTCACCGACGCGGACGTGGTGATGAAGCCGGACACCGTCCTCCGCGCCGCCAGCTATCTGTGGCGCGAGGGGCTGGACCACCTGACCGTGGCGCCGCGGGTGATCATGCCGGGCGCGCTGCTCAAGGCGTTCGGCGTGGTATTCACCATCATGTTCTCCTTCTTCACCCGCCCGTGGAAGGCGCGCGACCCGCGCAGCAAGGCGCACATCGGCATCGGGGCGTTCAACCTGGTCCGTGCGGACACCTACCGCCGCATCGGGACGCACCAGGCCATCGCCATGCGCCCGGACGACGACCTCAAGCTGGGCAAGCTGGTCAAGAAGAACGGCGGCGCACAGGAGATGGTCATCGGCGCCGAGCTGGTCTCGGTGGAGTGGTACCATTCCGTGCGCGAGGCCGTGCGCGGGCTGCGCAAGAACGGCTTCGCGGGGGTGGACTACCGGATCTCGCTGGTGATCTTCGCCACCGTCGCGCACCTGCTCTTCTTCATCTGGCCCTTCATCGCGGTTTGGATGACGGATGGGTGGACGCGCGTGCTGTACGGAGTGGCCATCGCCATCCTGCTGCTGATGTACGCCGGCTCCGCCGCCGCGCAGGGGGCGCCCGCGTGGCACGGTGTGCTGTGGCCCATCGCCAGCGCGATGTTCATCTTCGTCGTCTGGAACGCCACCCTCTACGCCCTGATGAACCGCGGCATCGAGTGGCGCGGCACGCACTACCCGCTGGACGAGCTGAAGGCGAACAAGGTGTGACCGCCGCGAGGGGCCCTCTCCCCCTCCAAGCCTTTTCGCTCGTTCCTCGCGACGGCTGGCGACCTCTCCCAAACCGCGGGGGAGGGGTGTGGGTAAGGCCGCAGTGCGTTGTGGATGGGGTCGGCGCGGGATGGTGGGCCGCCCCCATCCCCGACCCTTCCCCCACAAACTGCGTGGGGGAAGGGAGAATTCGATCGCGCTTCGACCGGCTGTTATTCGCGCGGAAGATTCGGGTCGCGTCACCTCTCCCCCATGCTGTTTATGGGGGAGAGGCCGGGAGAGGGGGCGCCCGCGGACGCAGCTCGATGTCTGCTGTTTCCGCAGAGTCCTCTCCCCCGCCAGGCCTTTCGCTCGTTCCTCGCGACGGCTGGCGACCCCTCCCCCAAACTGCGGTCCAAACTGCGGGGAGGTCTGGGGTAAGGCCGAGGGCGGTGCGTTGTGGATGGGGTTGGCGCGGGATGGTGGGCCGCTCCCCATCCCCGGCCCTTCCCCCATAAACCGCGGTGGAGGGATGGGGGTAAGGCCACAGTGCGTAGTGGATGGGGTTGGCGCGGGATGGTGGGCGGCCCCCCATCCCCGGCCCTTCCCCCACAAAC
>DASUVG010000116.1:0-15709 GCA_036379135.1 Longimicrobium sp. | reverse complement strand
GCGGCTTCGACCCCGAGGTGGGCTCGAGCGGTGGTGATACGGGCTCCGCGGCCCTGGGCCGCGTGGAAGGGTACCAGTATCCGAACTTCCGGACCTGGACCCTGGGCGTCGAGGTCAACTTCTAAGGGTGAAAACCAAGATGATGAACATCCGGAAGATCGCGATGTTCGGCACCCTGCTGCTCCTTGGAGCAGCAGGCTGCGCCGACCTCGAGGTCCTGAACGACAACGATCCCGACCGCGGCCGCGCGCTGGCCACGCCGGGTGACGTGGAGTCGCTGATCGCCGGCTCGTACAGCCAGTGGTTCGTGGCCGACCACAAGCTGCCGGGCGACGCGGGCACGCCCACGATGTTCCTGAGCACGCAGGCCTTCATGCACAGCGCGACGGCCGCGAACTTCGGGATCCTGACGTACAGCCGGCTGCCGCGCAGCCCGATCCAGAACACCATTACGGATCAGGACTACCAGTACATCACCTTCAACTGGACGACCAACTACCGCGCGCTTGCGGCGGTGGCGGACGGGATGCGGGCGCTGGCCACCAACCCCGAGATCGCCGAGGGGCTGGGCGCCGAGGGCGCGCTGCGCGCGCGCATCTTCGGCAAGCTGGTGCAGGGCCTGGCCCACGGCTCCATCGCGCTCCTGTACGATCGCGGCTACGTGATCGACGAGAACGTGACGACCGTGGACGCGGAAGGGAACCCCATCATGCTGGGAGAGCCCGTGGGCTACACCCAGGTGATGAACGCCGCCCTCAGCCGGTTCGACCAGGCGATCGCGCTGGCCTCCTCGGCCGCCGCGGCCGACATCGAGATCCCCGGCGAGTGGATCGGCACCGGCACCGACGCGCCGGTCGACATGCCGACGCTGGTGGAGCTGATCAACTCGCTCAAGGCCCGCTACCGCGCCAACGTGGCGCGCACCCCGGCGGAGCGCGCGGCGGTGAACTGGACGCAGGTCCTGGCCGAGGTGGGCGCGGGTCTGCACACCAACTTCGACATCAGCACCGAGTTCACCGACAACGACTGGGCGGGCGACCTGGTGCTGTGGTACGGCTCGCTCTCCACCTGGCAGCAGGTCACGCTGTTCGTCTACGGCATGGCCGACCAGTCGGGCAACTACCAGCAGTGGCTGTCGCTGCCGGTGCTGCAGCGTGACGCCTTCTTCAACGGCAGCACGCCGGTGGTGATCGTCACGCCCGACCTGCGCTTCCCGCGTGGGACCACGGCGGCGCAGCAGGCGCTGGCGGCGAACCAGGGCAAGTACATCCGCATCCGCCGCACGGCCGCGGGCGCCATCAACAACGCGGTGCAGTTCTCGCGGCCGGACCGCGGCACCTGGCGCTGGTCGCAGTACTACAACAACCAGGCGGACGGCGTGCAGGTGTACAACCCGTTCCCGCTGGTTGACTACGACGAGATGCGCCTGCTGGCCGCCGAGGCGCACTTCCGCCGCGGCGAGCTGCAGACGGCCGCCGACAGCGTCAACGTCACCCGCACGGTGAACGGGCTCAACGCCACGAACGCCGCAGGGCTGAACACGAGCTGCGTGCCCAAGCTGCCCAACGGCACCTGCGGCAACCTGTTCGAGATGCTGAAGTGGGAGAAGCGGATGGAGACCTTCTTCCGCGGGCCGCTGTGGGTGGGCTGGTTCTTCGACGGCCGCGGCTGGGGTGACCTGTACCGGGGCACGCCGCTGCAGCTTCCGATCCCGGCCGAGCAGTACAGCATCCTGGGGCTGGGTGCGCCGTACACCTTCGGTGGCGTCGGCGGCCAGTCGGCTTCGCCGGGCAGCACCTACCAGTACCCCTTCGAGTAAGCTCCGGCTTTCTCCGAAGGACGGGTAGTCAAAGGGGTTGCGCTCTCCGGAGCGCAACCCCTCTTTCGTGGAAGGCGCCCCGCGTCTACAGGCGCTGAAAAAAGAATGGGTATGGCGGCTCGACGATCGGCATCTCACTGCGTCCGACGGGGCCCCCTCCCCCCGGCCCCCTCCCCCGCTGCGCGGGAGAGGGGGAGAATTCGATCCCGCTTCGACAAGGATCGAGCTCGCATCCGCTCCACCCGACGCACTCCGCAGATCCGGCCCGCGTCACCTCTCCCCCAGGGTTTTTTGGGGGAGAGGCCGGGAGAGGGGGCGCCCCGCGGACGCAGTCCCATCGTTGTCGCAGCGGGACCGGATTCTCCCTCCCGGCGAGGAACGAGCGGGGGCGGGCGGGATCTCGTTCAACCGCGCCGGGATCAGTCCCAGGGCTTGAGGACCACCTTGATGCAGCCGTCGTCCCTGTCCCGGAACGTCCTGTACATGTCCGGGGCCCTGCTCGATGGGCGCCTTGTGGGTGATGACGAACGAGGGGTCGATCTCGCCCTTCTCGATGCGGGTGAGCAGCTCGTCGTGGTACGCCTGGACGTGCGTCTGTCCCGTCTCGATGGTCCCCGGCGCCAGCAGCTCGTACAGCCCCAGCCCGATGCTGAACCAGCCCAGCCCGTTGCCCAGCGTCCGTCCGTCGCCGATCCGCCGCTCCGTCTCCAGGTTGCACCCCGGCGTCTGCCTGCCGCTCCCCACCGACTCCGCCATCTCCGGCCGGAACGCCCGCGCCCGCGGCTCTTCGAGGGGTCATGGTCATTGCGTTCTTCCTCCTCAGCTTCAGTGCCTTGGGCCGCCCTGCTTCTCCGCCCCGATCGCGGCGAGGGAGCGAAGGGCGCAAGCGCGCCGGATGACCCGGGGGCCGGGTCCCTCACCCCGTCCGCGTGCCGTGTGACAAGGGTTCGTGAAAGGATGATTCGCTCGCGCGGAGCAAGGCGGCAGCGGCGTGGCACGTGATTCGAAAGGCAGGCGGCGGGGACGCACCGCGGCCGATCTACCGGAGCAGGAACGGATGACATCCATCGCGACCATTGGATACGAAGACGCTACCGTGCAGCGCTTTCTGGAGACGCTGCAGTCGGCGGGCGTGGAGCTGCTGGTGGACGTGCGGGCGGTGGCCGGCTCGCGCAAGCCCGGCTTCGCGAAGACGAAGCTGGCGGCCAACGTGGGCGGCATCGGCATCGACTACCTGCACCTGCGCGGCCTGGGCACCCCCGCCGAGGGCCGCGCCGCCGCCCGCGCCGGCCGCCACGACGAGATGCGCGCCATCTTTCTGGACCACCTGCAGACCGCCGAATCGCAGGCGGAGCTACACGCGCTGGCAGAGCTGGTGCGCGGGGGAAAGCGCGTCTGCCTGCTCTGCCTGGAAGCCGACCCCGCCCACTGCCACCGCAGCATCGTCGCCGAAGCCCTCGGTGAGATCGTTCCGATCACCGTGGACCACCTGCGGCCCTGAACGGCAGATCGTACCCGCACGAAGACCCCCCTGCCCCACTCCGACCATCATCGCGGCGCGTAACACTGCAGCGCTGAATACGCCACCCTGCGACACGTCTGGCTCACTGGCCCGAAACGAAACACCCGAGGGCCAGACATTTTGGCGGTGGCCGGTTTTCATGCACATAAACTGTGCAGAATTCCTCCCGGCTGTCATCGCCCAAATCTGGCCCAGGTCATTATCAACACATGTTTTAAGACAACTAGCTTGACGAAGATCAGGCGGATTCCTACTCTGCGATAAACACAGGTTCCGGCATTTGTCCGGTGCCTTGCACCCGCAGCCATACGCGCAGGGTGGTGACCGTGCCGCACATCCGTCTCATCCGGACCCTTCCGCTGCTGCTCCTTGCGGCGGCCTGCATGGACGAGCCCACGGCAAGCGTGCAGGAGCCAGAACCGAAGCCGGGGCCCCGCCCCGTGGGGATCTACGAGATTACCCTGAGCTTCGGAACGCCGGAGGTGAGCGCCAGCGTCTCGGCGGCGCCCAGCCAGGCGCTGAGCCCCACCGCGTCCGGCGTGGTGCTCGAGTCGCTTTCCGCCGGCCGCGTGACGCACGGTGTGCGGAACCAGGGCGGGCAGCGCTACATGTTCGTCACGATGCGCGTGCGCAACGGCACGGCGGCGGCGCTGAGCAACCTCACCTTCATCCCCGTCCTCAGCGCCGGCAGCATCGGCGCCACGCCGTTCACGGCGCTGACCCGGCCGGACGGCGCGCCCGCGGACTCCACGCTGGCACCGAAGATCGTTCCCACCGGCTCCGTCACCATTGCCGACGACGGGGGGCTGCGCGTGACGGGGACCGACGTGCTGCAGGTGTTCGAAGAGAGCGAGGTGGCGGCGATCACCCTGCCTTCCGGCTTCACCGGCATCTTTCCTTACGGGTTCGTGACCCGGAACGCCGTTACGCCCGGCAGCCGCACCCTGCCCGCCACCACGGATCCCAACGAGTACGCGGGGACCGTCACCTTTGCGTTCCGGTATCCGCAGACGCCCACCAACATGACGGAGCCGGCCACGTTCTCCTTTCAGGTGCTGGGGGTGGAGGACACGGAGACGCGCCTGACGGAAAGCATCGAGGAGGGGCACGACAGCGTGGCGGTACGGATGCTCAGGGAGCGCGCCACGGCGCTGGGCGCCACCACGGTCACGGTGCTGGCCGGCAGCCCGGCGCTGGACCCGGAGGTCGACGACTACCCCGGCCAGCGGCAGATCTGCTCGGTGCGCACCGCGGGCGCCGCGGGCTCCCCCGTCACGTACATCACCGAGCCGGCGGGATACACCGAGATCCTGATGCTGCGGCCGGGCGAGTCGGTGAACGCGTGCGGCGCCTGGTTCCGCACCGGCACGCCCGCGCGGCCGGCCATGGGCGTGCCGTTCTCGCTCACCGCGACGGCCATGGACCTGTACGGGAACGTGATGACGACGGCGGTGGACAGCGTGCGGCTGGAGTCCGTCAGCGGGCCGTACGTCACCTTCGGCCCGCGCGCGGCGCTGGTGAGCGGGCAGGCGACCATCCAGGCCACCTACGGCTACGTCGCCTATGGCACCTCGGTGCTGCGGGCCGTCGGCAGGCGCAACAGGGGACTGCAGTCCCTGCTGCTGTGGGGGGTCACGCGGACGTGGACGGGGAACGTGAGCACGGCCGGCGTCGACGGCGCCAACTGGGACCTGGGTGCTCCGCCCGGTGCGCAGGACACGGCCTACTTCCCCGCCGGACGGCCAAACTACGTCGTGATGACGATGAGCGGGCCCGTGGGCGGGTTGATCCTGGACAACGGCGCCACCCTCGACATGGGCTCGCACGACCTGACGGCGCACTCGCTGGTGTGGACGGGGACGACCGGCGGCATCACCAGCACCACCGGCCGGCTGATCCTGACGGGGACCATCCCCGGAGCCACCCTCAAGGGCAACCTGCCTCGGATGCAGGTGACGGGCAGCTACTCCCTGGCCGGGCCGGTGGTCTCGCGCGCCCGGATCGAGGTGGCGGGCGGGCGGCTGCGCACCGTCGGACACCGCGTGCAGACCTCTTCGTACTGATGACGAACCGTAAACCCTCAGCCGGAACGCTGACCATGCGCGGCACCACGTCCCTCGCGGCCCTCGCCCTCGCCACGGCCCTCGCCGTAATCGTCCAGGCCGCCCCCGCGGCGGCCCAGTCCGACATCCTGCTGCAGGCGCGCTCCGGCTCGCCCGCCGGCGACCGCTTTCGCGTGGACAGCGCCGGCGGCGTGGTGGCGCTCAGCACTCTGGGCTCCGGCGTGATCCCCGCGTCCGGCTCCGGCGACCGGATGATGTGGTACCCCTTCAAGGCCGCCTTCCGCGCCGGGAGCACCACGGGCGGCGCCGGGACGGAGTGGGACGACGCCAACACGGGCTTCTACTCCCTCGCCGGCGGCAGCCGCACCATCGCCTCGGGGAACTACTCGTTCGCCATGGGCAACCTCGCCACGGCGAGCGGACAGAGCGCGGTGGCGCTGGGCGACAACGTGACGGCCAACGCCGCGAACGCCATTGCGCTGGGGCAGCGGGCCAGCGCGGGCGCCAACGCCGGCACCTTCACCTGGGCGGATGCGTCGACGACGACGGTGTTCGCCAGCAACGCCGCGCACTCCTTTCAGATCCGCGCGTCCGGCGGCGTGCGGCTGTTCACCAACAGCACGGCGACGGTGGGCGTGTCGCTGACGGCGGGCGGCAGCTCGTGGAACGTGATCTCCGACCGCAACCGCAAGCGCGACTTCCTGGCGGTGGATGGGGAGGACGTGCTGGCCCGCATCCGCAATCTCCCGGTCACCACCTGGGCCTACATCGACGAAGCCGGGAGCGTGCGGCACATGGGCCCGATGGCGCAGGACTGGCACGCGGCGTTCGGCTTCAGCGCGGACGACACGACCATCAACATGAGCGACCTGGACGGGGTGAACCTGGCCGCCGTGCAGGCCCTGGAGCGCCGCACGGCGGACCTGCAGGCGCAGCTGGCGGAGCGCGACGCGCGCATCCAGGCGCTGGAGGCGCGGATGGCGCGGATGGAGGCCCTGCTCGCGGCGCAGGCGGACCAGCCGTGAAGATCACCCGGATCGGCTGGGTGATGTGCCTGGGCGCGTCGCTCGCCGCGTGCGGCGGCGGCGAGCCCGGGACGGCGGACGACGCGCCGGGCGATGCAGCCGCGGCCCCGGCGGACGGTTCGCCGCCGGCCGCCGCGCCCGCCGCCGTGCCACCACCGCGTCCGTCGCGCGGACGCACCGCCTCCGCCCCCGCGCCCGTGCCCACCGCGGCGGATTCGGCGGCGGCGAGGCAGGAGGACGTGTCGCCGGAGTGGAAGATGAACCAGCGCAACATGGCCCCGTACGCGGACTGCATGGCCCAGGCGAACAGCGCCCCCGAGCACGCCCGCGCGCGCCTGGCCGCCGCCTGCGGCAACCTCCCCGACGCGCCGAAGTAGCCGCGATCCGCATCGACGCAGAGAACCCGCCGGAGCGCTCCGGCGGGTTTTCTGTTGTCTCCATCACCACCTGCGCGCGACCGGAGGATCTCCGCTCGGCAGGGGGGAGAGGCGGTTCGACGTATTTCGAGCTCGTCCGAAAGTGGCCCCCTCCCCCGGCCTCTCCCCCGCAAACTGCGCGGGAGAGAGGTGACGCGCACCGAACATCCGGCGCACAACCGGAAGGCCAGACGCGAACACCACCTGCGGCAACGGGATCGAATTCTCCCCTTTCTCCCGCGCAGCGGGGGAGAGGGGCCGGGGGAGAGGGGGCCGCATCGGGCGCAGTGCGGAGCCATTCGAAGCAAGCCGGTCCCGGCGGTAGCCCTCGCCGGCTCGGCGCCCGTCGTAATGCAGGCGAGATCCTTCGGTCGGCGCGCAGGGCGCCTGCATTCGGACGGGATTGCGCGGCGCCTCTCTCAGGAAGTCATTGCGATTGGGCGGAGTATCCCTTTACAACCAGCGCTCCAGCCAGGCGAACGCTTCGTCCTGCATGGCGGGGGTGAAGGAGTGCGGGGCGTCGTGGAAGGTGCCGCGGAAGCGGTCGGGGATGCCGGCTTTGGCGTAGATGGCCTGCAGGCGCTCGACGGCGGCGCGCATGCCGGCCATCGGGAAGAGCGTGTCGCGGGCGCACTGCTGCACGAGGAGCGCCCCGGGGGCGGTGAGCGCGGCGGCGTCGGGAAGGTCCAGCGAGGCGCGCAGACCGGGGATCCAGGCCATCCACGTGTGGCGCCGCGCGTGGCGGGGCAGCATCTCGCCCAGCGTGCTCATCCACGCGACCACGCAGGCGACCCTGACGCGCGGATCGGCGGCGGCGAGGTACGCGGACCGCAGCCCCCCGCCGGAAAGTCCCACGCACCCGATGCGCTGCGGATCGACGTCCGGGCGGGCGGCGAGGTAGTCGATGGTGCGCCGGTCGTCCCACGCCAGCAAGCCGGGCCATGAGGCGCCGGCAGCCAGCAGCGTCTTCGCGACGACCGCCTCCATCGCGCCGGCGACGCGGTTCTCGGTGGCGATGCGCTCCGCCGAGCCCGCGGCGAGCGCCGGGAGCGAGCGGAAGGCGTCGCGCGCGTCGGCCGGGACGGCGGCGGGGTGCACGGTCTCCGCGCGCAGGCGGCGCTCGCCGAAGTAGAAGGCGTCGATGACGATGACCACGAAGCCGCGCCGCGCCAGGTCTTCGGCGCAGGCGCGGCCGCCGTAGAGGCGGGCCCGGTAGTCGGCCAGGACGGGTGAATCGTCGGGGCTGGAGACGAGCTTGGCGGCGCCCCACGCGTACTGCCCGCCGTGGCAGTGCAGCGCGATGACCGCGGGAAGCCGCCCGCGCGCACCCGACGGAATCAGCACCCGCGCGGGGATCGGGTATGCGGGGGATGCGTGGATGCGGACGTGCTCGATGCGGAATCCGTCGCGCTCCTCCGTGCGCAGCAGCTCGCCACGGACGGCGGAGGGCGCGGGATCGAAGGCGAGGTGGCGGTGGAAGGCGGGGCGGGCGGCGGCCTTCCAATCCTCCAGCGACGTCCAGCGGGGATCCAGGAACGACAGCGACGGCGCTCGCTCGCGCGCGATCCAATCGACCGTAACCCACAGGTTGCCGAGGTCCGGCGCATCCTCCTGCGCGGGGAGGATGCCGGCGTCGGGATCGGCCCCGGCGGCGAGGTCGGTCTGCCACGATGGATCGAGCGGGAGCGCCAGCGCGGCGAGGGCGCCGATCGCCTGGCGGCGGGTCATCGCCGAAAGCGGCGGGCGCTCCTCGTCCATCATCGACCGATCCCGCTCCGTCAGCGGCCGGCGAGGGGGGCGCCGCTGCGCGTGAGCGTCACGCGGATGGGATTGGACAGGCGCTCGGCGAACGCGTCCAGGTGGCGCCACCAGTCCTCGACCGAGCGGAAGTCGCCGCTGGCGGTCCATCCGGCGCCGGCGTACTGCACGGCGGGAACGCCGGAGCGGGCGGCGGAGCTCACCAGGAAGTGGTTCTCGATCTCGGCCACGTCCACGAAGCTCGCGGCCGGCATCAGCACGGCGGTGCCCAGGTGCCCGTGGCCGCCGTTCTTGCGCTCCACCGGGCCCCACGTGGCCAGCCATCCCCACGCGCGCCCGCGGCGGTTGGAGCCGATGAGCCCCTCGCGCTTTACGGTGCCGGTCACGAACGGCAGGTCGCGGCCGACGGGGGTGCGGAAGACCGTCTCCTGGCGATACAGGTTCTGGCCGGCGTCGATGGTGATCCGCCGCACCTCGTTCACCTGCACGCCGGCGGCATCCCACGGATCGTAGGTCAGCTCGAAGACGGCGCGGATCGGCCCGTCGGCGATGATGCGGTGCGCGCGGAAGTTCTTCGCGGAGATCACCCTGCCGTCCGCCGCCAGCACCCCGACGCCCGCCGCGCCCAGCGTCTGTCCCACGGTGTAGAAGTCGGCGCCCTCGCCGGTGTCGCGGTGGTACTCGTCATGTCCTTTGGCGTACCACCGGTCCACGATCAGGTCGCGGACGCGCTTGGGCCAGACGTCCACGCCGCTGCTGACCAGCGGCTCGAACTCCGACGCCTGCCACAGCCCCTGGCCGTAGATGCGGAAGGCGATGCGGTCGCTTTCCCACGCCACGTCGTCGCGATGGTCGTCGTGGCGCGCGTGCACGCGGGGGGCGACGCTGTCGGGCGCCTGCGCCTGCACCACCAGCTCCTTGCGCTCGCCGGGCCAGAAGCTGGCGAGCACCAGCAGCTCGTCGATGGTGCCGTCGGCGTCGTTGTCGATGGGCTGCGTCGCGGCCTGGGCGCCGCTGGCGGCGTCCGCCACGCGCACGCGGCCGGGTGTGATGGACGGCAACGCGGCGCGCAGCTCCGCCCACGACACCGCCAGCACCTCGTCGCGGCGCTCGACGGCCAGCGGGTTCTCGGCGCGGATCACGACGGCGTCGGCGGGTCGCTGCGCCACGGCCGGTGCGGCGGCGAGGGCGGCGGCCAGCAGGGGGCCGGGGATACGGAGAATCTTCATCGACAGAGTCCCTGGATGTACGTCATCGGCACGGACCGGGATGCGATGCCGCCGACGGGCATCGAACTGCGCCCGCCGGGGCCCCTCCCCCGGCCCCTCCCCGCTCGTTCCTCGCGGAGAGGGGGGAATTCGATTGCGCGCCGGCAGGTATCCCGCTGCGTCCTCGGGTCCCCTACCCCCATTCGATCGCGCTACGGACAGTTCGTCAGGGCGGCGGAGTACGGCCGACGAACAGCCCCGCGCAGTTTGCGGGGCTTCCCGCTTTTCCAGCCGCGGATTCATCCGCCCGACACCAACGCTCTCCGGAATCAGCGAAGCGCGTCCATCGCGACGCCCTGCATGTCGGCGAAGACCTGGTTCTCGCCGCCCATCGCCCAGCAGAAGGAGTAGGCGGACGTGCCGCAGCCGGAGTGGATGGACCAGCCCGGCGACAGCGCGACCTCCTGGTCGCGGACGACCAGGTGGCGCGTCTGGTCAGGCTCGCCCATCAGGTGCATCACGACCGCGTCCTGCGGCACGCGGAAGTACAGGTAGACCTCGGTGCGGCGGGCGTGCGTGTGCGCGGGCATGGTGTTCCACACGCTCCCCTCCTGCAGCTCGGTGACGCCCATCACCAGCTGCGCGGTCTTTACGCCGCCGGGGTGGAAGTACTTGCGCAGGATGCGGCGATTGGCCTGCGCGACCGTCCCCAGCTCCGTTGCCTCGGCATCCGCGTGCGCGACGTGCGTCGTGGGATGCTCGGCGTGCGCGGGATAGCTGACGATGTAGAAGCGCGCGGGATCCGCCGCGTCGTCGCTGGCGAGCTGCACGTCGCGGCTGCCCCGGCCGACGTACAGGCCGTCGCGAAAGGCCATCGGGTGGCGCTGTCCATCCACCGTCACGCTTCCCGCGCCGCCGACGTTCAGCACGCCCACCTCGCGGCGCTCGGCGAAGAACTCCGACGCCATCTCCGGCGGCGCCGCCAGCCGCAGCGGCCCATCCGCCGGCACCGCGCCGCCGATCACCACGCGGTCCAGATCCACGAAGCGCAGCGTCACCTCGCCGGGCCGGAAGATGCCGCCAAGCAGAAAGCGGTCGCGCAGCTCGGCGGTGTCCATCCGGCGGGTTTCGGTCGGGCCGGGCAGGTAGTGCATGGTCATCTCGTATCCGTCTCGGTAATTGCGAAGTGGCAAGCCTCACGACACGCCCCCTCCGCTCGCTCAGGCTCGCACCTCCCCCAAAAAACCCTGGGGGAGGTTGGGTTGCCGACGGGTTCGGGCTCGACGGCACACATCGAACTGGCGCCCGACGGGGCCCCCTCCCCCCGGCCCCCTTCCCCGCTGCGCGGGAGAGGGGGAGAATTCGATCCCGTTTCCGGAGATTACGAACGGACTAACCTGCCGAAGACGCTCCGCACGTCCGGCTCGCGTCACCTCTCCCCCAGGTTTTTTTGGGGGAGAGGCCGGGAGAGGGGGCGCCCCGCGGACGCAGCTCGAAATCCGTCGAGCAGCCCAGGGCCCGGCCCGAAGGGGGCCTGCGCCGGACCGTCCTAAGCGCCGGGTGAGGGCCCTACCGCGCCATCCACCCGCCGTCCACCACCAGCACGTGGCCGGTCACGTAGTCGCTGGCGCGGCTGGCCAGGAACACCACCGCGCCACCCAGGTCCTCCGGCTCGCCCCAGCGCGCGGCGGGGATGCGGGCGCTGATGTCGCGCAGCCGGTCCGGGTCGGCACGCAGGCGTTCGGTGTTGTCGGTGCTGAAGTAGCCGGGGGCGATGGCGTTCACCTGCACCCCGTGGCGCGCCCACTCGTTCGCCAGCGCCTTCGTCAGCCCCGCCACGGCGTGCTTGCTGGCGGTGTACGCCGGGACGGTGATCCCGCCCTGGAAGGAGAGCAGCGAGGCGACGTTGATGATCTTTCCCGCCCCGCGCTCGATCATCCCCCGCCCCAGCCGCTGGCTCAGGACGAAGACGGAGTCGAGGTTGGTGCGGATCACCGCGTCCCACTCCGACAGCGGGAAGTCGGCGGCGGGGTGGCGGCGGATGGTGCCCGCGTTGTTGACCAGGATGTCGATCCCGCCCGCCAGCCGCTCCGCCTCTTCCGCCATGGCGAGCACGGACGCGCGATCCGCGTGGTCCGCCTCCACCTGCCACGCCTGCCGCCCCGCCGCGCGGATGAAGGCGGCGGTGTCGTTCGTCCCGCTCCGCTGGGTGCTGGCGCAGACGACGTCCGCGCCGGCATCCGCCAGCGCGACGGCCATCGCCTGGCCAAGTCCTCGGCTGGCGCCGGTGACCAGCGCGCGCCTGCCGTCCAGCGAGAACAGTCCGCTCATCGCCCGTCCCGCTTGAGAAAGTCCTGGCGGGCGGGCGTGAACACGTCCACCAGCACTCCCGCCTCCAGCGCGACGACGGCGTGCTCCACGTCCGGTGCGGCGAAAAAGCTGTCCCCCGCGTGCAGCGTGCGCCCCTCGTGGCCGACCTCCACCTTGAAGCGGCCGCTCTCCACCAGCGTGGCCTGCCGGTGCGGATGATGGTGCACCGCGCCCACCGCGCCGGCCTCGAAGCGCACGCGCACCATCATCAGCTGCGCGTCGTAGCCCAGGATCTGCCGGCTGATGCCGCCGCCCAGGTCTTCCCACGGCTGCTCGTAGCCGTGGACGAAGCGCGCGGATTCCGTCGGTTGCGTCACCGGTCCAGCTCCAGCGCTGCGAGGATGAAGGGGCCCACGCCCTTGTAGTCGTCCGTCACCACCGGCTCGCTTACGTAGTAGGCGTACGATCCGTCGCGATAGCTGCCGTCGCGGCGCAGGTTGCCGCCCACGCCGCTCACCTGCACCACGTTGGTCAGCGACACCGTGCCGTCCGGGTTCTCGCGCACCAGGTTCGTCAGCAGCCCGTTGAAGCCGCGCTCCGCCACCTGCCGGTACGCGGGGTCGATGTACCCCAGCCGCGCGCCGCGGGCCAGCGCGTAGGCGAACATGCTGCTGGCGCTGGCCTCCAGGTAGTTGCCGGCGCGGTTGGGCTGGTCCATCACGTTCCACCACAGCCCCGTCACGGGGTCCTGCACCCCCGCGATCCCCTCCGCCGCGTCGCGCAGCGTCTGGATGATGGCGGGGCGGTCGGGATGGTGCGCGGGAAAGTGCTCCAGCGTCTCCACCACGCCCATCACGTACCACCCCATCGCGCGCCCCCAGAAGTGCGGCGAGAGGCCGGTCGCCGTGTCCGCCCAGGGCTGCGCCTTCGCGAAATCCCAGGCGTGGTACATCAGCCCCGTCCGCGCGTCGCGGGTGTGGCGGGAGACCAGGAGGAACTGCTTCGCGATGTCGTCGAACGCGGCCGGCTCATCGAACGTCGCGGCGTACTCGGCGAAGAAGGGCTGGCCCATGTACAGCCCGTCCAGCCACATCTGCTGCGGGTAGATCTGCTTGTGCCAGAAGCCGCCCTCCGGCGTGCGCGGATGCTGGCGCAGCTGCTGGCGGAGCATGTCGGCGGCCAGCTTGTAGCGCTCCTCGCCCGTGCGCTCGTACATCCCGAAGAGCAGGCGGCCCTGCGAGACCTCATCGATGTTGTACTCGTCCAGCCGGTAGCCGGTGATGTCGCCGGTGGGCGTGATCCAGCGCTCCATGTTGCGGCCCACGTAGTCCAGCATCGCACGGTCGCCGGTGGCCAGCGCCACGCGCTCGATGGCGCCCAGGACGACGCCCTGCGTGTAGTCCCAGCGGCGGTGCGTCTGCGGGTTGCGGCGCATCACCGACTCCGCGACGCGCACCGACCACGGCCGCCCGTCCGACGAGCGGCGCGGGCGGGGCGCGGCGTGGGGGATGCGGAGCGGCGCGTCGTCCGGCTGGCGCGCGCCCTCGCCCAGCCCCTCGCCGGCGGCCAGGTGCGGCACCTGCGCATCGATGGACGGCGCCGCGGCGAGCGCGGCCAGCGTCAGCGTGAAAGTGGCGAAGAAGCGAGTCGTCATCGATCGGTTTCCCGGAGTGAGCGGGCTCACGGACGGGCTCCCGCCGGAGGGATGCGCCGGTCGCTGGGTAGCAGGTCGGCCTGCGTGCGGTCGGGGCCCTCGTGGGAGGTGGGGGTAGCGCGCTGTCCGTTGATGGTCACGTTCTCGAAGTGCAGGTCGCGCGCGCCCTCCGTCACGTTCCCCCGCTCCACCCCGTCGAAGCGGCAGTCGATCACGCGCACGTCGCTGATCTCCGACTTCGGATACGCGCGCATGTAGAGCGCGTACTTGCTCTTCTGGCTGGTGACGCTGCGCATCTCCACGTTGCGGACCACGGGGGTGAACGGCCCCTGCTGCCCTTCTTCGTAGAAGAGGTCCACGGAGAGGACTGCGTCCGCCACCTGCCCCACCGTCACGTTGCGCATGTAGATGTTCTCCAGGATGCCGCCGCGCAGCGCGTTGTTCTTGAAGCGCAGCGCGCGGTCCAGCACCGGCGAGTCCATCTGGCACTCTTCCACGAACACGTTGCGCACGTGCCCGCTGATCTCGCTGCCGATGGTCACGCCGCCGTGCCCCTGCTTCATGCGGCAGTTGCGGATGACGATGTTCTCGCTGGGCACGCCGATGCGGCGCCCGTCGGCGTTGCGGCCGCTCTTGATGGCGATGCAGTCGTCGCCTGTGTCGAAGACGCAGCCCTCGATCAGCACGTCGCGGCAGGATTCCGGGTTGCAACCGTCGTTGTTGGGGCCGTGGGTCATGATCTGCACCCCGCGCACGGTGACGTTGGTGCAGAGGACGGGGTTGATCTCCCACATCGGCGAGCGGAGGATGGTGACTCCTTCGATCAGCACGTTGCGGCAGCGGTACGGCTGGATGAACTGCGGCCGCAGGAACGATCCCTCCGCGAACACGCGCTGCTCCACGGGCGCGCCGGCCTCCACCATCTCGCCCAGCCGGTCGCGCGCCGCGCGCTGCGTGTTGCCGTTGGCCCACTCCGGGTGCGTCTTCCACGCGCCCTTCCAGGGCCACCAGTGCGTCTCGTCGCCCTGGCCGTCCAGCGTGCCCTCGCCCGTGACGGCCACGTTCTCCTGCTCGAAGGCATAGATGAGGGGCGAGTAGCCCATCATCTCCATCCCCTCCCAGCGCGTGAAGACGGCGGGGAGGTAATCGGCGGGATCCTGGCTGAAGGCGATCGTCGCGCCGCGCTGCACGTGCAGGTTCACGTTGCTGCGCAGGTGGATGGGCCCCGTCAGCCAGCGTCCTTCCGGCACGACCACGCGCCCGCCCCCGGCGGATGCGCACGCCGCCACCGCCGCGCGGAACGCCTCCGTGCAATCCGTCGATCCATCCCCCGCCGCGCCGTACCAGGTGATGACGAAGTCGCGCGCGGGGAACGACGGCGGGCGGATGCGGGCCAGGATCTGCGGCACCATCTCCCACCCCGGCGCCCCGCCGGCCGCCGACGCGCCCGGTGCCGCCGCGGCTTCCGCCTGCGCGCCGAACGCGCTGCACGCGGATCCGAACGGCAGCACCATCGCCGCCCCGGCGCCGATGCCGAGCGCTCGCACGAACGCGCGGCGGGAGATGCCGTGCGGGCTCATCTGCGGTGGAGAATCGCTCATCGCCTGTCCTGCTGGTGGTTCGGACTACATTTGATCCGACTGGGAGCAAATGCCGTGCGCCGGATGGTTCAGGGTGGTGCCGCCTGTGCGGGGGGCCCCTCCCCCGGCCCCTCCCCGCTCGTTCCTCGCGGAGAGGGGAGAACTTCGATGGTGCTACGGCAGGCATCGGGCTGCGTCCGCAGCCGCCCCCCATCCCCGGCCCTTCCCCCACAAACTGCGTGGGGGAAGGGAGAATTCATCTTCCGATCGCGGAAGCCTTTGCAGTTGCAGGCTATTCCCTATTCCCTGTTCCCTGTTCCCTGCTGTTCCCTATTCCCTGCCGTCTCCCTGCTG
>DASUVG010000115.1:0-6014 GCA_036379135.1 Longimicrobium sp. | reverse complement strand
GCTCTCCAGGGGCGAGATGACCCGCGATGCAGTGGAAGGGTGTCAGGGCACGGCGGCGGGTGGGGGTTGCTCCACGCGTGTGTGGACGCGTCGGGAACGGCAGAGGGAGGGAAGCGCGGCAGGGGGCCATGAGAATTTTTTGGGGGGGGTGTGCAGATCGCCGGATGATCTCCGCAGCGCACCAGGAACACGCCGTCCTCACCACCTGATGCGCGATCTTGAGAACCGTCCGCCAGTTCCACAATCGAGGTGAGCGGCACGACTCCGAAAATCAACGATCTCTCGCATCAGCGAGTGGACGCGGAATCGATCGCCAGCACACGGTCGTAGACGTCCAGCAGCTGGCGCATCACGGGCTCGCGGGCAAAGCGCCGGAGAAAGGCGTCGTGGCCGGCCTGGCCCATGGCGCGGGCGAGCGCGGGGTCCAGCAGCACCCGGGCGATGGCGTCCGCCAGGGCGGCGGGATCGCCGGGGGGCACCAGCAGGCCGGTGCGCCCGTCGTCCACCAGCTCCTCCACCCCCCCCAGCCGCGACGCCACCACCGGCCGCGCCATGGCCCCCGCCTCGATGACCGGACGGGAGAAGTGCGGCACGGTGGAGGGAAAGACCACCAGGTCCGCCGCCGCCATCAGCCGCTCGGGGTCCGGCCGAAAGGGAAGGAGCCGTGCCCAGTCCCCCATCCCGGCCTCGTCGTACGCGCGGACGAAGCGCTGCCGCTCCGTGCCGCTGCCCAGCATCGGCAGCACCGCGCGGGCCGCGCGCGCCGCGGGCGAGCGGCTCCACGGGCGCTCCGCCCACGCCAGCAGGGCGTGCAGCCCGGGGACGCGCCGCCGCGCCAGCGCCAGCGCCGGCAGCAGCACGTGCGCCCCCTTGATGGCGCTCACCCCGCCCAGGAAAAGGACCAGCGGCGCGCCGGGGGGGATCCCCAGCTCCGCGCGCACGGCGGACCCGTCCACCCCGGCGTGAAAGCGGCGCTCGTCCACGAAGTTGGGGATCACCACCCCCAGGCGCCCGCCCGTAAGCCGACGCCGGTCGTCCGCGGAGATGAAGACGGCCTCGTGCGCCCAGCGGGCCAGCATGCGCGCCAGCAGCCGCCGCCGCACCCCCGCGTGGCCGGGATGCACCGACTCGCGCACCTGCCACACCACCCGCGCCCCCGCGGCGTGGGCCCCGGCCGCGCAGGGCGCCAGCACCAGCGAGTTCAGGTGGACGATGTCGGCCCCCACGCGGCGCACCAGCGCCTCCGTGGCCCGCGCGGAGGGCGCGAACCCCGCCGCCGCGCGCGCCGCCCGCAGCACGCCCGCCGGCGTGAGCAGCGGGTCCCACCCCCCGGTGGTGTGCGCGAAGGTGGAGATGCCGGGCGCGTGCAGCGCCTCCGCCCCCGCGGCGCGGTAGGCGTCCAGCAGCTCCGGCGCGTCCTCGATGCACGCCACCACCGGCTGGTAGCGGCCGCGGTCCAGCGCGCCGATCAGCGCGGCCAGCGAGAACGTTGCGCCGCCGCCCCGGGCGGAGTGGTCGATGAACAGGATCCTGCGCATCCCCCTCCCCTCCCGCGCCGTCACCACGCGCCCCCTCCCGCCGCGCCCGGAAGGGCCAACGAGAACTCCCCGTCGGCCGGGCGGCGGACGGGGAGAACGCGGTGCTCGTCCGCGGCGGAGATCCGGCCGTCCGCCCGCGGCGGGACGCGCGCCGGGGAGCTCACCCGGGGCGCCCGCCACGCGGCGGGCGCGGGCGCGCCACCGAGGCCAGAAAGTCGCCGATGCGCGCCGCCTGCCGGTCCCAGGTCTTGCCGCCCAGCACGAACTCGCGCGCCCGGGCGCCGCGCGCCTCGCGCTCCGCGTCGGGCCAGGCGGCGGCGCGGCGGATGGCGGCCGCCAGCCCCTCGGGCGTCTCGTCCCGCGCCAGCTCCAGGTGGGGATGGTACTCGTCGGGGATCCCCGGCGGCGCCGTGCTCACCACGGGGGTGCCGCTCACCAGGTACTCCAGCAGCTTGCTGGGAAAGCTGTAGCGGTTGGCGCGGTGCCCCGAGGGGCGCGGGTTCACCAGCACCGCCGCCTCGCGCTGCCGCAGCCGCATCTCCTCCGCCGGCACCCGGTCCCAGGGGCGAAAGACGATGCGGGGGTCGCGCGCCGCCGCCGCCCTGACCCGCGGGGCCAGCGGCCCGCCGCCGTAGATCCACAGCCGCCACTCCGCCCCCTGCAGCCGCGCGAACGCGTCCAGCAGCAGGCCGATGCCGTTCATCTCGTTCAGCATCCCCGAGTACATCACCGCCCGCTCCGCCGGGGCGCCCCGCGGCCGCAGCGGCTCGCCCGCGTCGGCGGGGTGGATTCCGCCCTCCATCCGCATCCACGGAACCCCGGGCGCGTACTCGGCCGCCACGTGGGGGGTGAGCACCACCAGCCCGTCGAAGTGGCGCAGCGCGGAAAGCTGCGCGCGCACGTCCAGCCGCTCCAGCATCCCCTTGACCCCCCGCAGCCGGTAGCCGAACGGCAGGTCCGCCACGATGGCCACCGCGGGCACCCGCCACACGCGCGCGGCGGCCAGCACCGGCAGCGCGAGCGGCGAGAAGACGTTGTAGACCAGCAGCGCCCGCGGCGCCGTGGCCGACGAGGCGCGCGCCCAGCGGGCCAGGTGCGCGAAGAGCGAGGCGGCCACGGAGGCTTCCTTGGGGCCGCGCACGTTCAGGTAGGGGACCAGCGTGGCCTGCACCCCGGTGTCGTCCAGCGGGGCGCGGCGGCCGCGCACCAGCACCGCCGGGTCGCCCGGCCAGGCGGCCTGCGGTAGGGTGGTGAAGGGCTGCACGTCCATCCCCGCATCGCGGGAAAGGAACTCCAGCAGCCCCAGCTGAAAGCGGTTGCCGGCGGGGGAAAAGGCGTGCGTGGTCCACCCCAGCTGCGTGGGCACGGCGCTGCCGACGAACGCGACCTCCACCCGCGGCCGCCCCGGCGCGGCGGGCGCCGGCGGGGAGGGCGGCGTCAGCGGGGCGCCGGACTCCGGGACGGGACGCACGCTCACCCTCACGCCGCCCGCGGCGCGCCGCACGCGCGCGGATGGAGCCTCCGGTCCGCCCCCGGTGCCGCCGTATCGAGTTCCATCCAGGTGTCGTGGTTGCTGGCGCGGCGGCGCATCGGGGCGCGCATCCGCGGAAAGTCGTCGTCCGCCCGGACAAGATACACGAAATGGGCGCCGCGCCGCAGGCCCCGCGGCGCGGGACGGCGGAAGGCGGGCACGCGCGGGGCCCGCGCCGCGATCAACGCACGGCGCGGGTCCACCGGGACGAGGGTCGTCGCGGGGACGCCGCGGGACGGCGCGGGGCGCACGGCGGGCGTCAGCGGCTGGCGGACCGGAACCACTCCACGAAGCGCGGAATGCCTTCCTCCACCCGCGTGCGCGGATCGTACCCCAGCAGCCGCCGCGCCTTGCCCACGTCGGCGCAGGTGAGGTCCACGTCCCCCGGCTGCGCGGGCTGGCGGTCCAGCACCGGCTCCACCCCCATCGCCGCCCCCAGCAGCTCCACCAGCCGCGACAGGGGCACCGTCTGGCTCTCCCCCAGGTTCACGATCTCGAACGCCCCCGGGTGGGCCAGCACGAACGAGATCGCCCCCTCCACCCCCTGCACGATGTCGTCCACGTAGGTGTAGTCGCGCTGCGTGGAGCCGTCGCCAAAGAAGGGGATGGGCCGCCCCTCGGCCATCAGCCGGGCGAACTTGTGGATGGCCAGGTCCGGGCGCTGCCGGGGCCCGTAGACGGTAAAGAAGCGCAGGCAGACGATGGCGGTGCCGTACAGCACGCGGTGCGCGTGGCACAGCAGCTCGCCGGCGCGCTTGGTGGCGGCGTACGGCGAGATCGGCTCGGCCACCGGGTCGTCCTCGCGAAAGGGGACCGGCGCCGAGTTGCCGTACACGCTGCTGCTGGAGCCAAAGACGACGGGGACGTTCCCCATCCGCCGCGAAAGCTCCAGCACCGCGGCCGTCCCCTCCACGTTCACCCGAGCGTACGCCAGCGGCTGCTGGATGGAGGGCCGCACCCCCGCGCGCGCGGCCAGGTGCACGATCACGTCCATCCGCGCGCCCGCGGTCGCCTCTACCCCCGCCTGCATGGCCTCGGGGTCGCAGGCATCGGCCTCCACCAGGCGAAAGCCGGGGAACGCCGACAGCTCGCGGACCGTGGCGCGCTTGATGGCGGGATCGTAGAAGGTGTCGAAGTTGTCCACCGCCCACACCGCGTCGCCGCGCTCCAGCAGCCGCCGGCACAGGTGCCCGCCGATGAAGCCGGCGCCGCCCGTCACCACCACGTTCACGCGCGCCCCCCGCTCACAGCGTGCGCGCGTTCACGCGCGAGTCGTCGCGCAGCATCCGCTCGAAGTAGGGGATGGTGCGCCGCAGCCCTTCCTCCAGCGGCACCCGCGGCTCCCACCCCAGCACCTGGCGGGCGACCGTGATGTCGGGCTGGCGCACCTTGGGGTCGTCCTGCGGCAGCGGCAGCGCGGCGATCTCCGAGCGGCTTCCCGTCATCCGCAGCACCAGCTCCGCCAGCTCGCGCACGGTGAACTCCACCGGGTTGCCGATGTTGGTGGGGTCCACGCGGTCGGAGTGAAAGAGGCGGTAGATGCCATCCACCAGGTCACTGGCGTAGCAGAAGCTGCGGGTCTGGCTGCCGTCTCCGTAGATGGAGAGGGGCTCGCCGCGCAGCGCCTGCACGATGAAGTTGCTCACCACCCGCCCGTCGCCCGGCCGCATGCGGGGGCCGTAGGTGTTGAAGATGCGCACGATGCGCGTCTCCACCCCGTGAAAGCGGTGGTACGCCATGGTGAGGGCCTCGGCGAAGCGCTTGGCCTCGTCGTACACGCCGCGGGGGCCCACCGGGTTCACGTGCCCCCAGTAGGTCTCCGGCTGCGGGTGCACCTGCGGGTCGCCGTACACCTCCGAGGTGCTGGCCAGCAGCAGGCGTGCGCCCTTGGCCTTGGCCAGCCCCAGCGCCTTGTGCGTTCCCAGCGACCCCACCTTGAGGGTGGGGATCGGCTGCTCCAGGTAGTCCACGGGGCTGGCGGGGCTGGCGAAGTGCAGCACGCCGTCCACCGGCCCCTCGACGTAGATGAAGTTGGTGACGTCGTGCTGGACGAAGTGGAACCCCTCGCGCCCGATCAGGTGGGCGATGTTGTCCGCGTGCCCGGTGATGAAGTTGTCCATCCCCACCACCTGGTGCCCCTCCTCCAGAAAGCGGTCGCACAGGTGGGAACCAAGAAACCCGGCGGCGCCGGTGATCAGAACACGCATTCGTCGGGTCTGGGGAGTGGCGCGGCGGTAACGATGCGAACCGGGCAAGGCATCGGCGTTTTGGGGCCGGCGGGCGGCCGCGATGCAATCCGCCCAACTTACCCCCGGCCCCCCCGTGCCGCAACGTGGCGCCGCATCGCGGATTCAGAAGAAAAGCATCACGCGGAGGAGTGGGGAGATGACGCGGAGAACGGGTGGAGTTCTCCGCGTCCCCGGTTTTTCGCTGCGCCCTCTGCCGCCCGCCGCTCCGGCATCGACCTGCATCGGCGGGCGGCCCCCTCTCCCGGCCTCTTCGGGGGAGAGGTGACGCGACCGCATCGTCCGCGCGTAGCCGGAGCCCACGATGCGGACGCGGGCCTCGCGAAGCGCGATCGAATTCTCCCTTCCCCCACGCTGTTTGTGGGGGAAGGGCCGGGGATGGGGGGCGGCTCACCATCCCGCGGCACACCGTCCCCAGCTCACCACACCTGCCAAACGCAGCGACCCCTCCCCCGAAGTCGGGGAAGGGGTCGCCGGCCGTCGCGAAGAACGAGCGAAAAGGCCTGGCGGGGGAGAGGTGACGCGCACCGAATCGTCCGCATCGTCCGCGCGTAGCCGGAGTCCGCGATGCGAACGCGGGCCTCGCGAAGCGCGATCGAATTCTCCCTTCCCCCACGCTGTTCGTGGGGGAAGGGCCGGGGATGGGGGGCGGCTCACCATCCCGCGGCACACCGTCCCCAGCGCACCACACCTGCCAAC
>DASUVG010000114.1:0-22570 GCA_036379135.1 Longimicrobium sp. | reverse complement strand
GGGAAGCGGGCCGCGTGGTCGCGGATCCACTCCTCGGCCGCCTCCTGGCCGGTCAGCTCCCGCCCCTCGCGCTCGCGGACCTGCTGCCGGTAGCGGTCGATGGAGCACACCTGCTCCACCATGCGCGCCCGGAACGCGTCGGTGGAATCCAGGAACTCCACGCCCACCAGGAACGCCTCCGCCTCCGGCCGGCACCACGCCACCCGCGCGTGCGCCTGGAACGGCGGGTCCACGTCGGGGATGGCGATCTCGATGGTGGCGCCCTGCGCGGGGCACAGGTCGGAGACGAACGCCAGCCCGCCGTGGCTCACGTTCAGCCCCGTCGCCGACGCCTGCTCGCCGTCCACCGTCCGCACCTCGATGGGCACGTCGGCCGTGTGGCGGATGAACTCGCGCCGGGGGTTGTCGTCCGCTGTGGTCGCTGCTTGCACGGTCCTCATGCTGCGCGTGGGATGAGCTCGGCCCCCGCGATGGCAAGGTGCGGGCCCGTCACACCGAAAGCCGGTAGCGGTCGTCCGCCGCGGCCCCCGGCTGGAAGCCCATGCGGCGCAGGTAGGCGGCGTGCTCGCGGGTCCCCGGCTCGCTCTCGATCTCGTCAAAGCCCCGCGAGCGGAAGAACTCGCGCTCCCCGCGAAACAGGTATCGCCCGATCTTGAAGTCGCGGTACCGGGGGATGACGAAGTCCAGCGTGACGCACAGCGTTCCGCCCGCCTCCGGCCGCCCGATGAACAGCCCCGCCGGCACCATGTCGCGCAGCACGAAGATGGTCAGGTCGTCCGCCGCCGGCGTGTAGGCGAAGTCGGGGAGAAAGCGCCGGATCTCCCGCTCGTAGAAGCGCAGGAACTGCCGCAGGTACTGCGAGTCCGGCTCCACGCTCAACAGGCGAAAGTACTCCCGCGTGCGCAGCATCCGGTACAGGTAGAACAGGTTGATGAGGACGATGAAGCCGTTCATCGCCGCCACCGGATACGCGTGGATCAGCACCCCGTACAGCGCGAACGCCGCCGACCCCGCCAGGTTGATGAGCCGCAGGCGCAGGATGGAGCTCATCATCAGCGACACGGCCACCAGCGCCGACGCCGCGTATCCGATCACCTCGTACAGCAGCTGCCTGTCCATCCGCTCCAGACTCGGGCGCAGGGATGCCGTTCCGTCCATGCGAGCGCATCAATCCATCCCCCGCGCCCCGATCCCGCAGCCCCGCGCCCGGATGCCGCCGCTTACCGCGGCGACGGCGCGGGCTGCCCCGGCTGCGGAGGCCGGCGCGGCATCTGGCTCGAGTTGTCGATGTCCGCGGCGATCATCCACGGCCCGCCGGGCGCGCGGCGCAGCGCGAGCACGAACTTGCCCATGTCCGCATCGCCTTCGCCGTACCCGTACGCGCCCACGATCCAGCCGACCGAGCCGTCCGCCGCATACGCCAGCGCGCGCAGCCGAAGTGGGCCGCTGGACCCGGCGTACGCCTGCTGGATGTTCGCGCGTCCGCGCACCGCCGGCCGCCCGTTCTGCAGGATGAAGCCGTCCTCCGCGAACAGCGCGGCCAGCGCCGCCTCGTCCCCCGCGCGCCAGCCGCGCTCGTAGTCGCGCAGCACCCGCTCGATCTCCGGCGGCAGCGTCGCCGTCGGCAGCGGCGCGGCGGGCGGTGTCTCCTGCGCGCGCACCCCCGCCGGCGCGGCGATGCACACGATGGCGAGCAGAACGGCGCTTCTCAGAATCCGCATGATCGTATCCAGGGAAAGAGGAAGAACGCGGCGCGGCATTCAAACGCACCGAGGTGCACGCGTCTGACGCCTTTGGATCGATTCCGGTTGCTCGGCGACGCTTCGACCGGTCGAGCCACCCCAAGCTAGCCGCGGATCTTCGGTCCACACATCGCGAGCCGATCCGAATCAACCGTGCGCACCCATCGAAGGCGTGCGGAATCTGCTGGAAATCAGAGTCCCCTCCCCCGCCGATTCGGCCCGATTGGGACAGCCGCGTTGCCGGCCTGATCGGCACGTGGCGGTGTTCGCACGCGGCCTTTCTTTGCTTCTCCGCGCGCTGATAGCTTCGCGCGCATGCCAAAACCAACCGCGTATATCGAAACGACAATCCCGAACTTCTACTACGACCTGCGTTCCAGCGAGGCCGTCACCACGCGGCGTATCTGGACACGGCAGTGGTGGGCATCTGCTGCGGATAAGTACGATCTCGTTACCAGCCCGGAAGTATTGATGGAGCTCTCCGCCGGAACCAGTGATCTTGTTCCACTCCGGCTGGCGCTCATCGAAAACTTGCCTGCGCTTCCCATCGGCCTCGAGGTGACAGCTACCGCGATGACGTACATCCGACGCAAACTGATGCCCGGACGTCCGAGCGGTGACGCGTTCCATCTCGCGCTTGCGTCTCACTACAAATGTGATTTCATTGTGACGTGGAACTGCAAGCATCTCGCGAATCCGAACAAGTTTGCGCACGTCCAGCACCTCAACCGCTTGCTCGGACTTCCGGTTCCCGAGATCGTAACGCCGCAGGAACTGCTGAGGAGGACCTGATGTGTGATCCCATCGACGAGTCGTGGACCGAGGCCGATGACGTCATCGAAGAGGTTCGCGAGATCCGGCGCAAAATTTCCGCTCAGTTCGATGATGACCCGGTAAAGCTCGGCGCGTATTTGATGGAATACCAGAAGCAGTTCGCTGACCGCCTTGTGGATCCGAAGACATGGCGGAAGGGGAAATCGGCTGCGTGAGATGCGTGCCGTTCCTGATACCCTGACGCTGGCCTGCCCCGGAGTACCTGATGTGTGATCCGATAGATGCGGGATGGACCGAGGCGGACGATATCATCGAGGAGGTCCGCGAGATCCGCCGTAAGATTTCCGCCCGCTTCGACGACGACCCGGTGAAGCTGGGTGAGTTCCTCATGGAGAGTCAAAAGCGGCACGGTGACCGTCTGGTGGATTCGGGAGCAATGCGGAAACGGAATTCCGCTGCCTGATGCCAACTGCTGCTGGAACTCCGGCCCCTGAAATCGTGACCCCGCAGGAACTGCTGAGGAGGAACCGATGAAGGAGCCCTGGACTGCCGTGGACGACGCCGTCGAGGAGGTTCGGGACGCAGGCAGATCTCGGCGCGGTTCGATCACGATCCGGTGAAGCTGGTGGAGCACTACATGGAGCGTCAGAAGCGGCATGGCGACCGACTGATCGACAAAGCCCAAGTCGAAGCGCCAGGACGAGTCCGCCCCCTGAGGGGCGGCGCGGACGGCGGGGGTTGCGCCCTCCGCGCTCCTCCGTTATCGTATCGGCCGCACCTGCAAGGGTGCCGCGGCGAGTTGCAGCGATTGCTCCGCGTTACAAATGTGCTAAACCGCTCGCGGGGCCTCCGCAGCGGAACATGCTGTGGAGGCCCCGTTCGTTTTTGAGATGACTGGATCCCGGCCCGGGGGCGACCCCGGGCGGTGCGAGCGCTTTGACCGACAGCTTGGCGGGCTCGCACCAGCAACTGGGAATCGCCTAAAGCGTCGCACGGGCCTGCCGTCCTGACCGACGGCAGGCCCTTTTTGCGTCGGTCCGACCATCAACACGACTGGAAATCGCCATGAGCACCATCCTCTCCGAGACCGAGACCGGGGCGCCGCCCGCCGTGACCTACACCTTCACCTCCGAGTCGGTGAGCGAAGGCCACCCGGACAAGGTGTGCGACGCCATCGCCGACGCCATCCTGGACGCGCACCTGGCGCAGGACCCGGCCAGCCGCGTGGCGTGCGAGGTGCTGGTCAAGGAGAGCAACGTGGTGCTGGCCGGCGAGATCACCAGCAACGCGCAGGTCGATCACGAGGCGGTGGTGCGCCGGACGATCCGCGAGATCGGCTACACCGACGCGGACCAGCCCTTTCGTGCCGACGACGTCAACATCATCTCCTTTCTCAGCGCCCAGGCCGCCGAGATCGCGCAGGGGGTGGACGCCGACACCAGCCTGTCCGGCGACCAGGGCGCGGGCGACCAGGGGATCATGTTCGGCTACGCGACGGACGAGACGCCGGAGCTGATGCCGCTCCCCATCCTGCTGGCCCACCGCCTGGCGCGCGTGCTGGCCGCGCACCGCAAGGCGGGGACGGTGAGCTGGCTGCGGCCGGACAGCAAGACGCAGGTGTCGGTGGCGTACCAGGGGAACACGCCGGTGGCGGTGACGGACGTGCTGGTGAGCACGCAGCACACGGCGGACGTGGACCGGGACACCATCCGGCACTTCGTGGCGACGACGGTGATCCCCGAGGCCCTGGGCCACTGGTACCACGACGACCTGAAGATCCTGGTGAACCCCACCGGCAGCTTTGTGCAGGGCGGCCCGTCGGCCGACGCGGGCGTGACGGGGCGCAAGATCATCGTGGACACCTACGGCGGCGCGGGGCGGCACGGCGGCGGCGCGTTCAGCGGCAAGGACCCCTCCAAGGTGGACCGCAGCGGCGCGTACTTCTGCCGCTTCGTGGCGCGCGAGATCGTCAAGGCGGGGCTGGCCCGCCGGGCCGAGGTGCAGGTGGCGTACGCCATCGGCGTGGCGCAGCCAGTGTCGGTGAAGGTAGACACCTTCGGCACGGGCGACGCGGCGGCGGCGGCGGAGTTCGTCAAGACGGGCTTCGACTTCCGCCCGCGGGCCATCATCGAGCGCCTGAACCTGCTGCGGCCCATCTACAGCCAGACGACGAACTACGGGCACTTCGGCAAGCCGGAGCTGCCCTGGGAGGCGTAAGCGCGTCCGCGCGACGCGATTGACGGGTTCTTCCGGCAGAGCGTGACAGAGCACGCGCGGCACGCCGCCGCGCGTGGACCAGACAGATCGAACCGAGACTGACGACGATGGACATCCGCCCCGCCTTCACCATGTGCATGTGCTGCATGTGCCAGTGCGTCCTCCCCCCGGGAGAGACGGACGGGCGCGCGCGTGCATCCACAAGGCACGGCAGCGCGAGATAGGCCAGAGCACAGTCTCGGCAGATCTGCCCCCGCCCGGCCCTCTCCCCACGGAGAGGGCCGGGCTTTTTTCGTCCGTATCCACCACATCGAGCAAGGAAGCCGAAGATGAGCATCATCGAAGAATCGACCGCCAGGCTGGGGCTGGGCACCCGCGCCGTGCACAGCGCGCAGGAGATCGCCGATCCCGCCACCAGCGCCCGCGCGGTGCCGATCTACGCCACCACGAGCTACGTGTTCGACGGGCCGGAGCACGCGGCCAGCCTGTTCGGGCTCAAGGAGTTCGGCAACATCTACACGCGCATCATGAATCCGACGACGGACGTGTTCGAGCGGCGGATCGCGGAGCTGGAAGGCGGCACGGCGGCGGTGGCGGTGGCCAGCGGACAGGCGGCGCAGACGCTGGCGCTGCTGAACCTGGCGCAGGCGGGTGATTCCATCGTCGCCTCCTCGTCCCTGTACGGCGGCACCTTCACGCTGCTCAAGTACACGCTGGGGCGGCTGGGCATCACCACGCGCTTCGTGGACGGGAACGATCCGCGGGCGTTCGCGGACGCCATCGACGAGACGACGAAGGCGGTGTACGTGGAGACGATCGGCAACCCGCGGCTGGATGTCCCCGATTTTCGCGCGATCGCGGACGCGGCGCACAGCCTGGGCGTCCCGCTCGTCGTCGACAACACCTTCGCCACACCCTTCCTCTTCCGCCCCATCGAGCACGGCGCGGACGTGGTCGTCCACTCGGCCACCAAGTGGATCGGCGGGCACGGCACGTCCATCGGCGGCGTGGTCATCGACGGAGGGACGTTCGACTGGGCCAACGAGCCGCGCTTCAAGGACTTCTACGTGGACCCGGAGCCGGCGTACCACGGCCTGAGCTTCGCGCCCGCCTTCGGCAACATCGCCTTCGCCATCCGCCTGCGCGTGCTGCTGCTGCGTGACGTGGGCGCGGCGCTCAGCCCGTTCAACTCCTTTCTCTTTCTGCAGGGGCTGGAGACGCTGCACCTGCGCATCCAGCGGCACACGGAGAACGCGCTGGCCGTCGCGCGCTTTCTGGAAGGCCATCCGGCGGTGACGTGGGTGAGCTACCCGGGGCTGGAATCCCATCCCACGCACGCGGTGGCGAAGCGCTACCTGGGGGGCGGCTTCGGCGGCGTGCTGACGTTCGGCGTGCTGGGCGGCGAGGCGGCGGCGGCGAAGGTGATCGGTGAGTCGAAGCTCTTCTCGCTGGTGGCGAACGTGGGCGACGCGAAGAGCCTGATCATCCACCCGTGGAGCACCACGCACGAGCAGCTGGAGCCCGGTGAGCGGCTGGCGGCGGGGGTCACGCCGGACCTGATCCGCCTGTCGGTGGGGATCGAGGACGTGGACGACCTGCTGCGCGACCTGGACGCGGCCCTGCGCGCGGCGGTCGGGCTATGAGCACGGAGCCGATCGTCATCAAGTTCGGCGGCACCTCGCTGGGCTCGCCCGCGCGCATCCGGCGGGCGGCCGGGCGCGTGGCCGCGCACGTCCGCCGCGGCCGGCCGACGGTCGTGGTGGTCAGCGCGATGGGGGGCGCGACGGACCGCATCGTCCGCCTGCTCGGCGCCGTCAGCGGCGGGCGGCCGGACGGGCGCGAGGCGGACCGCGCGCTGGCCACGGGCGAGGACCTGTCCGCCGCGCTCCTGGCCGCGGCGCTGGCGGGGCTCGGCGTCGGCGCGCGCAGCCTGCGCGGCGGCGAGGCGGGGGTGTGGGCGGAGGGCGGGTTCTGCGGGGGGCACGTGGAGGACGTGGACCCCGCGCCCGTCCGCCGCCTGCTGGCCGCGGGGACGGTCCCGGTGGTCAGCGGGTTCCAGGGCGCCCGCGACGATGGGGAGACGGTGACGCTGGGGCGGGGCGGATCGGACACCTCCGCGGTGGCGCTGGCGGCGGCGCTCGGCTCCGCGGAGTGCCACATCGTAACGGACGTCGCCGCCGTCCATGACCGCGACCCGCGCGCCCACGCGGACGCGCGGCGCATCCGCGAGATCGACCCGCTGGCGCTGGTGGTGCTGGCGGAGGGCGGCGCGCGGATCGTCCACCCCACCGCCGCACGGCTGGCGCTGGAGCGCGGCGTTCCGCTGCGCGTGTACCACCACCGCGCGCCGCTGTCGGGACGCGGCGGCACGCTCGTGCGCGTCAGCCGCGCGCTGGAGGCGGCATGAGCGGGCGAGCGCGCCAGTACCAGCACGTCGGCGACTTCAGGCTGGAGAGCGGCGAGGTGCTGCGCGGCGTGACGCAGGCCTACCACCTGGACGGCATGCTGAACGACGCGCGCGACAACCTGGTGCTGATCGTCCACGCCCTCACCGGCTCCGCGGACGCCGTGGGAGACTGGTGGGCGGACGCGATCGGTCCGGGGAAGACGATCGACACGGACCGCTACGCCATCCTGGGCACCAACCTGCTGGGCGGGTGCTACGGGACGACGTGGGAGGGAGCTGCAGGGAATAGGGAACAGGGAATAGGGAATAGCGGGCAACGGCACGCGGATCCGACGGGATCGGAGGCTGGGCCGGCGATCACCACGCGCGACCAGGCGCGGCTGATCCAGCTGCTGGTGGACGAGCTGGGGATCGCGTCGGTGGCGCTGGTGACGGGCGGGTCGCTGGGCGGGATGGTGGCGCTGGAGTGGGCGGCGCAGAACCCGGAGCTGGCGCGCTCCGCCGTCGTCTTCGCGGCGCCGGCGGCGCACACGGCGCACGCCATCGCGTGGAACCACATCCAGCGGCGGATGATCGACGCCGCGGGGGAGCGCGGGCTGGAGATCGCGCGGATGGTGGGGATGATGACGTACCGCACGCCCGGCGAGCAGGCGGAGCGGTTCGGGCGCGCGCGGACGGAAGAGGGGGACTGGATCGTGGGCGCGTACCTGGACCACCACGGCCGCAAGCTGCGCGAGCGCTTCAGCGTCCGCAGCTATCGCGCGCTGACGGCCGCGATGGACGCGCACGACGTGGGCGCCGGACGCGGGGGGATCGGCGCGGCGCTGCGGCGGATCGAGGGGCGGTTGATCGGCGTCGGCATTCCCGGCGACCTGCTGTACGGCGCGGACGACGTGCGGGCGTGGACGGAGGCGGCGGGCGCGGAGTACCGGGAGATCCGGTCGATCCACGGCCACGACGCGTTTCTGCTGGAGCGCGCGCAGGTGGGCGAGATCCTCGAAGATGCGCTCCGGTCGGCAGAGCCGGCCGGGGCCGGAGCGTACGACCGATGAGCGCTGCAGTGAAGATCGAGAACGGCCGCATCCGCATCCGCACCGCTCCTCGCGGGGTGCGGACGGTGCGGGTGGCGCTGGCCGGATGCGGCACCGTGGGCGGCGAGCTGGTGCGCATCCTTCACCACGCCGCGGACGAGATCCGCCTGCGCCACGGCCTGCGCTTCGAGCTCATCCGCGTGCTCGTCGCCCACGGCGGCCGCCCGCGCCCCGGCGAGCTGGACACCGCGCTGCTGACGACGGACGTGGACGCCTTCCTGGCCGCGGCGGCGGACGCGGACGTGGTGGTGGAGGCGATCGGCGGGATCCATCCCGCGCTGCGCATCGCGACGGCGGCGCTGCGGGGCGGCAGGCGGCTGGTTACGGCGAACAAGGCGCTGGTGGCGGCGCACGGGCCGGAGCTGGTGGCGCTGGGGCGAAAGCACGGGGGGCGGCTGGATTTCGAGAGCGCGGCCGCCGGCGGCATCCCCATCGTCCGCGCCCTTCGCGAGCCGCTGTCGCTGACGGGGATCACCAGCATTCGAGGGATTCTGAACGGGACGACGAACTACGTCCTGAGCCGGCTGGAGGATGGATGGTCGTTTCCCGACGCGCTGGCGGATGCGCAGGCGCGCGGCTTTGCGGAGGCGGACCCCTCGCGCGACCTGAGCGGCGAGGACGCGGCGGACAAGCTGCGCATCCTGGCGTGGCTGGCCTTTGGCGTGGAGCCCGCGCGCCTGCAGATCCGCCGCCGCGGCCTGGGCGACGACGCGGACCGTCTGGCCCGCACCGCACGCGCGCTGGACGGCGCCGTGCGCGTCGTCGCGGAGGCCGCGCGGACGCCGGAGGGGGTGACGGCCAGCGTAGAGCCCGTGCTCGCGGCCGCCGGCGGCGACCTGGCCCGCACGCGCGACGAGGCAAACCTGGTGGTGGTCGACAGCCGGTGGAACGGCCGCATCGCCTTGGGCGGCCCCGGCGCGGGCGGTGGCCCGACAGCCAGCGCACTGCTGGGCGACATGGTGCGCGCGGCGAAGCGGCAGCCGGTTCCCGATCCCTCGAACGCGCTCCCCCCCGTCGCGGACCGGCGCCCGCACGCGTGGGCGGTCGGCGTGGAGCGCGGGCGCGGCGCGCAGGAGGCGCTGGGGCGCACGCTGCAGCGCGTCGGCATCAACAGCGAGCGGATGGCCTGGACCTCCGGCGTGGTCGCCGCGCGCACGGAGCCGGTGCCGTGGGCGCGCGTCGGCCTGGCGGTTCGCGCGCTGGAGTCGCAGGGCCTGCCCCCCGCCGTCCTGCGGGTGGATGCGGATGCGTGACAACATCAAACGAAGAGGCCGCACACAGAGTTGACAGAGTCAACGGAGTTTGTCCCTCGCGCAGGACAAACTATGTTGACCCTGTTGACTCTGCGTGAGGCATTCTATTTTGTTCTGAGCGGGATCAAATCAGATGGGCAGTTGTATTGACATATCGTGTGGCGAAGGGTGAGCACGGCTCAGAAATGGGGCGGGCGTTTGCCTTCCGCCGTGCCACGGGCTAACTTGTGCGGTTCGCATGCCCCCCGGCCCGGCCCACGGATTGCGGGCCGCACGGCCGGGTTCGCGCTCAAAGGCGGGGCGAAGCCGCACGCGCGCTTCGCCCCGCCGTCCGCACAACGAGCCAGGGGCGGGGCCGGCGAGGCCCCGCAGACTTGAGGGAATATGAGCATCCAGACGCCCGAGGCACCGCAGCGCGGCTACGCGCCGGCGGGCAAGGACAACGGGATCGTCAAGAGCAAGGGCACCGTAAACCTGCCGCGTCCCGACGGCAGCGAGCCGGTGAGCCACCGCGCGCGCAAGCCCGAGTGGCTGAAGGTGCGCGCGCCCGGCGGGCCCAACTACCTGCGCCTGCAGAGCCTGATGCGCTCGCAGGGGCTGCACACCGTCTGCGAAGAGGCGCACTGCCCCAACATCGGCGAGTGCTGGGAGAGCGGCACCGCCACGTTCATGATCCTTGGCGACGTGTGCACCCGCGCCTGCAAGTACTGCGCGGTCGCCCACGGCATGCCCACGGAGCTGGATTGGGACGAGCCGCGCCGCGTGGCGGACTCGGTGGCGACGATGGGGCTCGAGCACGCCGTCATCACCAGCGTGAACCGCGACGAGCTGCGGGACGGCGGCGCGGCCATCTACGCCGAGTGCATCCGCCAGATCCACGAGCGCGTCCCCGGCTGCACCGTGGAGGTGCTGATCCCCGACTTCAAGGGGAACGAGGAGGCACTGCGCACCGTGGTCGAGGCCCGCCCGGAGATCCTGGCGCACAACATCGACACCGTGGAGCGGCTGGGGAAGGCGCTGCGTCCCGGGGCGAAGTACTGGCGGTCGATCTCGTTCCTGGGCGCGGTAAAGCGGATGAACCCGGCGCAGCTGACGAAGAGCGCCATCATCCTGGGGATGGGGGAAACGGAGGACGAGATCTACCAGTCCATGAAGGACCTGCGCGAGGCCTCCGTCGACATCCTTACGCTGGGCCAGTACCTGCGTCCGTCGGAGCACCACGTGCCGCTGGACCGCTGGGTCACGCCCGACGAGTTCCGCCGCTGGAAGGAGATCGGCGAGCGGGAGCTGGGCTTTGGCCACGTGGAGAGCGGTCCGCTGGTGCGCTCGTCGTACCACGCCAAGGAGCAGGCGCGGACGATCGACGCCGGCGGCCCCGGCAGCATCACCGAGATCGTGGACGCCGACGTGGACTCGGAGGTCGCCATCGACCTGATGGAGGCCACCCTCCGCGCCACCGCCGCGCCGCCCGCTCCCCAGCTGATTCAGATGGGCACGTTGTAAAAGACTCGCCAGTCCGTACGCATCCGTATCGTCGACTTAATGGGGGACTAGACATGGCGACCGCCGTCTACATGGGAATGCAGGGACGCCTGTTCGAGTGGTTCAAGAATGAGGGCGACGAGGTAAGCCGAGGTGACGTCGTCGCCGAGGTGGAGAGCATGGACAGGGTCACCACCATTGACGTGCACGCCCGCGAATCCGGGGTGCTGCGCAGGCGTCTGGTGAACATAGGCGACGAGGGCAGCGCCGAAACCATAATCGCGATCATCGGCGCCCTCGGAGAGGACATCTCGGCCCTGACCGGCGCTGGGGCCGCAACCGTCCCGCCAATGTCCTTCGCCGCCGAGACGGCGCCCGTGCGGGAGGTGCAGCAGGCCGCCGCCACCGGACAGGTGAAAAACGGCTCTGCCGCCGGGGGTGAGACGCGAGAGGAGACGACGGAGCGCGGCACGCCGCCGGAGACGATTCTCGTCGCTCCCACGCCGGCGGCGGCGCAGGAGATGGGGGCGGGAGACGGTCAGCTACAGACTCCGCCGCCGCCCGCTCCGCCGCGGGAGCCGGGGATGCAGGATGCGGGAGTGCGACGCACGGGCGACGGCGCTCCGGTGTTTCGTTCGCCGGCCGACCAGCGAAGCGAGCTTGTGGACGGGCGAGCGATCGCGCTGGGCGCCTCGTCGCTCGTGCACAACCTGATCCTCAGCAACATCGTTGGAACGCTGTTCGCGGCTCTGCGGGGCAAGGCGTGCCGGGTGGTGTCGCAGGGGATGCCGGTGAAGACGGGGCGCGGCGAAAACGTGTTTCTCCCGGACGTCGCGGTCTACTGCGGAGAGGCGGAGCTCGAGCGCGGGGCCGCGGAGTTGCTGCTGAATCCCACGGTTCTCGTGGAGGTGCTGTCGCCGGAG
Organism: Longimicrobium sp.; assembly: GCA_036379135.1. GTDB lineage: Bacteria > Gemmatimonadota > Gemmatimonadetes > Longimicrobiales > Longimicrobiaceae > Longimicrobium. The sequence continues at coordinate 10,681 of DASUVG010000114.1, read as the reverse complement.
TCGACCGACTACGACCACGGGAAGAAGTGGGAGAGCTACCGCCGCCTGTCTTCGCTGCATGACTACCTGCTCGTGTGGCACGACCAAGCGAGAGTCGAGTGGTATACGCGGCAGGGGACGTTCTGGATGTTCGGTGAGGTGGAAGGGGTGCAGGCGGAGGTACGGCTGGAGCCGATCGCCGCTACGCTGCGGCTGGCGGATATCTACGAGGGAGTTCTCACGGCGGACCAGCCCTCCGCCTGACGCGCCGGACCTGAAGGGCGCAAACGGTAAAGAGAAGAGTAATGGCTGACAACAACGAGCAGGAGAGCGCGGTGGCCGTGGCGGAGGCCGAGGACCGGTCTCCCGAGGCGGCGGCGGATGCCGGCGGCGAGCTGGACCGCGAGGCGCAGACGGAGCACAAGCCGCAGCTGAGCGACGAAGAGCGGCTGCAGGGGCTGGAGCCCGACAAGCTGCGCCAGATGATGTACGACATGCTGCTGGCGCGCCGCTTCGAGGAAAAGGTCGCCGAGGCGTACGCGCTGGGCAAGATCGGCGGGTTCTGCCACCTGTACATCGGGCAGGAGGCGGTCGCCATCGGCGCCATCCACGCGCAGCGGCCGGACGACTACGTGATGACCGCCTACCGCGAGCACGTGCACGCGCTGCAGTGCGGCGTCACCCCCGGCGCCGTGATGGCCGAGCTGTACGGCCGCGCCGACGGGTGCAGCAAGGGCAAGGGCGGGTCGATGCACATGTTCGACGCCGAGAAGAACTATCTGGGCGGCCACGGCATCGTGGGCGGCCAGATTCCTCTCGCGCTGGGCGTGGCGTGGAAGATCAAGTACCGCAAGGAAGACCGCGTCATCCAGGTGTACTGCGGCGAGGCGGCGGTCAACCAGGGCGCGTTCCACGAGTCGCTGAACATGGCGGCGCTGTGGAAGGTGCCCATGATCCTCATCGTCGAGAACAACCGCTTCGGCATGGGCACGGCGTGGGAGCGCGCGTCGTCGCTGTACGACATCTACCAGAAGGCCACCGCCTACGCCATGCCCAGCGCCGTGGCCGACGGGATGGACGTGCTGGACATGTACCGCGTGACGAAGGAGGCCGTGGAGCGCGCCCGCCGCGGCGAGGGGCCCACGCTGATCGAGGCGCGCACGTACCGCTTCGTGGGGCACTCCATGTCCGACCCGGTCAGCGGCGTGTACCGGACCAAGGAGGACGTGGAGAAGGAGAAGGGGAACGACCCCATCCGCATCTTCGCCGACCTGCTGGCGCGGCAGAACATCCTGAGCCAGGAAGAGCTGGAGAAGATGGACGAGGAGGTGAAGCGCGTCTCCCAGGAGTCCGCCGACTTCGCCGACAAGTCGCCCGAACCGGGGGTCGAGGAGCTGTACACCGAGATCTACGCCACCGAGGACGTCAACGGGCGTCTGTACTTCGACGGGAGAAAGCGCTAAAAGCAGTGCCCAGTGCCCAGGGTCAAGTGCCCAGTCGGCGCGCGCCGGCGACTACCTTCGAGGAGCTGCTTGTCTGGCAGCGGGCGAAGGAGCTCAGCCTGCGCGTGTACCGGATCACGGCACAGGGGCCCTTAGCTCGGGACCTGGGGCTGCGAAGTCAGATACAACGGGCGGCGGTTTCGGTGATGTCCAACATCGCCGAGGGTTTCGAGCGGAACAGCCGGGCAGAGTTCGCGCGGTTCCTGGCGATTGCCAGGGGATCGGCGGGCGAGGTTCGAAGCCAGGTGTATCTGGCGGAAGAGCTCGGTTATGTGGATGCGGAGAACGCGCGCATTCTGCTGTCACTGTGCAGAGAGATCACGAAGATGATCATCGCCCTGCGAAAGTCGCTGGGCGCGTGACCCACTCAGTTACTGGGCACTTGAACCTGGGCACTTGAACCCCATGGCAGTGATTACCTATCGCGAGGCGCTCGGCCAGGCCCTCGCCGAGGAGATGGAGCGCGACCCGGACGTCTTCCTGATGGGCGAGGAGGTCGGCGTCTACAACGGCGCGTACAAGGTGTCCAAGGGGCTGCTGGAGCGGTTCGGGGAGATGCGCGTGGTCGACACGCCGATCACCGAGCTGGGCTTCGCGGGCCTGGGCGTGGGCGCGGCGATGACGGGGGTGCGGCCGATCATCGAGTTCATGACCTGGAACTTCGCCATCCTGGCGTTCGACCAGATCTTCAACTCGGCGGCCAAGATGCGGTCGATGAGCGGCGGGCAGTTCAAGATGCCGATCACCTTCCGCGGCCCCACCGGCGCCGCCCTGCAGCTGGCCGCGCAGCACTCGCAGGCGCTGGAATCGCAGGTCGCGCACTACCCGGGCGTAAAGGTGGTCGTCCCCGGCACGCCGGCGGACGCCAAGGGGCTGCTCAAGGCCGCCATCCGCGACGACGACCCGGTGTGCGTGTTCGAGGGCGAGATGCTGTACAACCTCAAGGGCGAGGTGCCCGAGGACGACGACTTCATCATCCCGCTGGGCGTGGCCGACCTCAAGCGCGAGGGCGGAGACGTCTCGATCATCACGCACGGCAAGATGATCCACGTGGCGCTGCAGGCGGCCGCGCAGCTGGAGAAGAACGGCATCCAGGCCGACGTGCTGGACCTGCGCAGCCTGCGCCCGCTGGACACCGACGCCATTCTGGCGACGGTCGCCAAGACGAACCGGGTGGTGCTGCTGGAAGAGGGCTGGGCGTTCGGCGGCATCACCGCGACCATCGCGGCGATGATCCAGGAAGAGGCGTTCGACCACCTGGACGCGCCGGTGCTGCGGGTGACGCAGGCTGACGTGCCCATGCCGTACGCCAAGGCCATGGAGAAGGCCGCCAAGCCAAGCGTGGAGATGGTGGTGGAGAAGGTGAACCAGGTGCTGTACCGGTAGAAGTACGAAAGTACGAAAGTACGAAAGTACGGCTCGCCCGTACCCCCGTACTTTCGTACTCTCGTACTCTCGTACTTCCTACACGAGACGACGATGGCGACGAAAGTCTACATGGAGGCGCTCTCCCCCACGATGGAAGAGGGGCGCCTGGTCACCTGGCTTAAGAACGAGGGCGACGAGGTCAAGGAAGGCGACGTCCTGGCCGAGGTGGAGACCGACAAGGCCACCATGGAGCTGGTGGCCCGCGGCAGCGGCGTGCTGCGCAAGCGCCTGATCGGCGACGGCGACACCAGCAACGTGGGGACGATGATCGCCGTCATCGCCGGGGCCGACGAGGACATCTCGGCGCTCACCGGCGGCGCGGACGCGGCCCCGGCGGCGGCGCCCGCCGCGGCTGAGGCCCCGGCGCAGCAGGCGGCCGCCGGCGGCGGTGATGCCGGCCAGGGCACAGCGGCGGCCGCTCCGGCGGCACCGCCCCCGGCCCAGCCCGCGCAGGCCGCTCCGGCGGCGGAAGCCCAGCCGGCTGCCCAGGCGCAGCAGGGCGCGGCGACCGGCGCGGACAACGGGCGGGTAAAGGCGTCGCCGCTGGCGCGCAGGCTGGCGCAGGAGGCGGGGATGCAGATCGGCGGGGTGCAGGGGAGCGGGCCCGGCGGCCGCATCGTCAAGCGCGACATCGAGCAGGCGGTGGCGCAGGGCGGCGCGCAGCCGCAGGCCGCTCCGCAGCAGCCCGCCGAGGCCGCGGCTCCGACCGCCCCCGCCGCGGGCGTCGCGCCGACGACGGACGCGCGCTTCCGCGAGCACCCGATCTCGCAGATGCGCAAGGCGATCGCGCGCCGCCTGGCGCAGTCCATTGGCCCGGTGCCCACCTTCTACCTCACGGTGGAGGTGGACATGGGCGAGGCGATGGCGCTGCGGGCGCGCATCAACGAGCGCTTCAAGGATCAGGGGATCAAGACCAGCCCCAACGACATGGTCATCAAGGCCGTGGCCATGGCGCTGCGCAAGCACCCGTTCGTGAACGCGGCATGGACGGGCGACAGCATCCACCTGTACGAGCAGGTGCACATCGGCGTCGCCGTGGCGATCGAGGAGGGGCTGATCACGCCCGTCATCCGCGACGCGGACCGCAAGGGCGTCAGCGAGATCGCCGCGGAGGTCAAGGAGCTGGCCGGCCGCGCCCGGGAGAAGAAGCTCAAGCCCGAGGAGTACACGGGGAGCACCTTCTCCATCAGCAACCTGGGGATGTTCGGCATCGAGGAGTTCACCGCCATCATCAACCCGCCCGAGGCCGCAATCCTGGCCGTGGGCGCCGCCGGGCCCAGGGTGGTGGTGGACGAGGAGGGGAACATGGCCATCCGCCAGCGCATGCGGATGACGCTGAGCTGCGACCACCGCGTGATCGACGGCGCGACCGGCGCGCAGTTCCTGCAGACGCTCAAGCAGTACCTGGAAGAGCCCATGCTGATGGTGGCCTGACGCGCCACCCGGCTCGATTGACCCACCGCGCCGCGGTCCTGCCTCTTGAGGCGGGGCCGCGGCGCTGCGTTTGGGAGGGTGGGCACGAACGGCAAACAGCGTCGCGCTTCGCGCGGACTCCTCACCCCCGGCCCCTCTCCCGCAAACAGCGCGGGAGAGGGGTGACGTCGAACGCGCTCCAGCCCGTATCGAACTGCGTCCGCGGGCGGCCCCCTCTCCCGGCCTCTCCCCCAGCTTCGGGGGAGAGGTGACGCGCACCGAATCTTCGGCGTGCGGCCGGAACCCACGATGCGGACGCAGGCCTTCCGAAGCGCGATCGAATTCTCCCCTTTCTCCCGCGCAGCGGGGGAGAGGGGCTGGGGGAGAGGGGGCTCCGTCGGGCGCAGTTCGATGCGATTCGAAGCGCCGGGGTGCCCCGCAGCATCCTCCGGAGCGCGCCACACTCCCGGTCCACCCCAATCTGTTGCTCTGTGTGAGACCCAATCTTTTCGCGGATTCGGTATAGCCCCCGTATCGGTCCATTTCACCTGCGGGAGCGGGTGCGACCCTGAGCGGGGGGGTGAGGGCTGACGCCGCCCGCCGCGCGCATTATCATCATCCCCGGCGCCGTTGGAACGCGGCGGCACCCGGCATGGTAGCACAGCGCCGCAGATCCTCCGCGCGGCCCTCCCGCGCCGCGCACACCCTCCTTCCTCCACGGAGCGGCCGTTCATGTACCGCGCACTTCATCTCGTGCCCGTGCTCATGCTGGCCGCCGCACCGGCCGCCGCGCAGGACCTAATCCTTCCCGGCCAGAGCGTTACCGGCGAGCTCAGCGCGGCGGATCCGGAGCTGGACGACGGCTCGCACTACGACGTCTGGCGCTTTGCGGCCCAGGCGCGGCACCGCTACCGCGTTACGCTGCGGTCGGACGACTTCGATGCCTATCTGTCGGTGGGCTCCCACGCCGTCGAGGCGTGCAACGACTGCGCGTCTGACGACGACGGCGCGGGGGGCACGGATGCGCTCGTAGAGTTCACGGGGCCTGCGGACGGGACGTACGTGATCCGCGCCAACGCGTACGACGAGGCGCAGACGGGCCGCTACCGGCTCACGCTCGAAGACCGGGGCGTCGTGGAGGAGCACGACGAGCACGGGGACGCCGCCGACGCGGGCACCCCGATCGGGCTCGCCCAGCCGGTGGCGGGGACGCTGGCGCGCGGCGACCGCAAGGTGGGGAGCTCGTACTCCGACACGTGGACGTACCAGGGCCGCGAGGGAGAGACGATCGTGGTGACGCTGCGCTCCGAGGACTTCGACGCGTACCTGACGCTGGGCGAGTTCGACGGCGGCGAGTGCACGGACATGGACGCCAACGACAACGGCGCCGGCGGCACCGACAGCCGCATCACCGTGGAGCTTCCCGGCGACGGCGCGTTCCACATCCACGTGAGCGCCAAGGGCCAGGGGGAGACCGGCGCCTACACGCTGCTGGTGGAGCAGGCCGTCGACCGCGAGTCCGGCGCTCCCCCCATGCCCATCTCGCCGGGCGAGACGCTGGACGGCCGGCTGTCGGAGAGCGACACGCGCGAGGCCGACGGCTCGTACCGCGAAGCGTGGACGTTTCGTGGAGACGCCGGGGAGACCTTCACCATCACCCTGCGCTCGGACGAGTTCGACGCGCTGCTGCACGTGGGGCGAATCGTGGACGGTGAATGGGAGATGATGGAGACGGACGACGACGGCGCGGGCGACGGCGACGCCGAGCTGAGCATCACGCTGCCGGAAAGCGGCGAGTACATGATCCGCGCCGGCTCGTACCTGTCCGAGGAGACGGGCGCCTACACGCTGCAGCTCCGGCGCCGCTGAGGCATCCCGGGCCCTGCCTCCCCGGCGCGGCCCGTCCGCATCGGTGCCCCTGATGGAGCCCCGGCCGAAACCCGGCCGGGGCTCCGTCCGTTCAGCAGGTACGCGGGCGCGCAAAACGCCGCTCTGGATGACGGGCGGCGCGCGGCCTATCATGCATCCACCCCCTCCATCACCCCCCGCCGGAGCTCTTCCGATGTACGTGGCCCTGTTCAACGTCGCCGGCATCGCCATGCTGGGATGGCTGCTGCTCATCCTGCTCCCCGCGTGGAAGGTGACGCGGTGGATCGCACGGACGGCGGTGTTTCCCGTCTTTCTCTCCGTCCTCTACGTGGTGGGCATCACCGCCGTGCTGATGAAGACGGGTCCGGGGATCATGAGCGACTTCGGCAGCGCCGAGGGCGTGCTGCGGGTGCTGCAGAACCCCGACATCGCGCTGGTGGCGTGGATCCACATCCTGGCGTTCGACCAGGTGGTGGGATTGATGATCTACCGGGAGAACATGGAGCACCGGTACGTGCCGCTGCCGGTGCAGTCGGTGCTGCTGGCCGCCACGCTGATGTTCGGCCCCGTCGGCTTCCTGGGCTACTACGTGCTGCGCGCGTGGAGTCGCAGCCGCCGCGCCCAGCACGCGCTGCCGGTGGAGGCGGAGCCCGTTGTAGGACGCGTGGCGGCCGCGGGGGGCATCGCGACGGCGGTGCGGACGGCGGCGGCGGGCGCGCTGGCCGTCTTTCGACGCGAGTGGCTGCTGACGGCGACGGGCGTGCTGGGCCTGCTGCTGGGCGCCGCGTGCGCGGTCGCGATCGGCGTCCGCGGGACGGAGCTCGTCGGCGCGGAGGGGCACCTGCGCAAGGCGATGTCGTTCGACGTGGCGGTCGGCATCTACCTGCTGACGCTGGTGCTTCTGGTGCCGCTCGCCCGCTTCTCGCGCGGCGGACTGTGGACGTGGCGAATCTCGCTGGCGCTGCTGAGCCTGTACGCGTTCGGAATGGAGAACGTGCAGATCGCGCGCGGCATCGACCCGCGTTTCACCAGGGTGGGAAGCGTGCTGGACCAGGTCCTGGGCGGCGTCTTCTTTCTGGCGGCGACGGGGATGATCGTCAGCTTCGTGATCCTCGCCTGGAAGGTGCTGGCCCGGCGGACGGACGGCGCGGACGGCCCGCTGCTGCTCTCCATCCGCTACGCCGCGCTGGCGACGATGGGGGCGTTCGCGGCTGGCTTCTGGATGAGCGCGGCGCAGGGGTCGAGCACCGGCGAGGCGAGCATCCTGCCGCTGCACGCGGTGGGCTTTCACGGGCTGCAGGCGCTGCCGCTGGTTGCGATCCTGCTCACCTGGGCCGCCGTCCCCGCGGAGCGCGCGCGGCCGTGGATCCATGCCGCGGGCGCCGCGTGGCTGGCGGCGTGCGCGGCCATCGCCTGGCAGACGGTGCAGGGCCGGCCGCTGACGGAGATCACCCCCGCCTCGGCCCTCGCCGCCGCGTCGCTGCTGGCGTGGGCCGCCGTCGCCGCCCTGGCCGCGCGCGCCTGGCTGCGCGCCGGGACGCAGGCGCCCGCGGTGCGGGCGGCGCACGCATAGCGGACGGCTGCACCGGGTCCAGTCCGCGTCGGCGGGGCCCTCTCCCCCCGGACGGCCTTTTCGCTCGTTCCTCGCGACGGCGTCCGACCCCTCCCCCAAACTGCGGGGGAGGGGTGTTTGCGCGGATGGGCAGGCGGATCTACGGGGCCTTCGTTCGACGACCGCTGTGCTCGTTGTAAGCCACGGCCATCGGGTCACGAAGAACCCCTCCCCCGGGGTTTGGGGGAGGGGTCGCCGCGAGCCGCGAGGAACGAGCGGCGAAGTCGGCGGGGGAGAGGGCTCCTGCGGAAACATGTCATCCCCCGCAACCTTCATCCACCGCTCATCGTACGTTGCCGGTGCGCGCTTGCCGAGCTACGGCGCCGGTCCTGATATTGCGACAGCGCGCGCCGCAGCGAATCAAACGGAAATCCGGACCACGATGATCAACGCATTCCGCAAGCTCCTGCGCCCCTCGCTCCGGCAGCAGCTCGAAGACGGCGTTCGCGAGGCGCTGCGGCGCTACGCCGACCGCCGCACCGCGCCGGACCTGCGCGTGTACGCGTCCACCGACCTGGTGCCGCCGGGGATGAACCCCACCCTGTGGGCCCGCGACGAGGCCGATCACCTGCGCCGCTTTGCCGCGCAGTGGGCACAGGACAACGGCATCGCCCGCGCGGGGCTGCGCGTGGAGGTCGTCACCCTGGACACCAAGCGCGAGTTCGCCCACGTAAAGCCGCTGGGGCTGGACGTGCCCCGCGCCGAGCCGGCGAGCGCCAGCAACGCGCCGCGCCCCGACCGCGCGCTGGTGCCCGAGCCCGCGTATGGCGGGGGAGGCGGAGCAGCGCCGGCGTACGGCGGCGGGCACGCGGCGGGGGCACACGCCGCCGGCGCCGTGCTGGAGGTGGTCAGCTCCGAGACGCTGCGCGACGCGGTGCGCATCGAGGGCGAGGTCACGCTGGGGCGCAAGCCGGAGCCCGGCGTGCAGGCTACCGGCGACCGCTACATGTCCGGCCGCCACGCCCGCTTTACCGCCCGCGGCGGCCGCGTGACGGTGACCGACCTGGACTCCAAGAACCGCACCTTCGTAAACGAGCAGCCCCTTCCCCCGCACCAGGAGCGCGCGCTGAACGTGGGCGACACGGTGCGGATGGGGAACACGGTGCTGCGCCTGACACACGCCGGCTGAACCGACCGTGCTGGACACCGTACTCGACTGGATTCTGCGCGGGGTGGTGATCGCGTTCGGCGTGGGCGCGCTCATCGCGCTGGCGCGCTGGGTGCGCGCCGCCATCCGCGAGCGCCGCGAGCGCTGGGCCATCCGCCTGGCGCTGGCCATGCTCGTCCTGGCCGCCGTCTATACCTGGGGCCACGCCCGCCTGCTGTGGAACGCGGAGGAGATCACCGAGGGGCGCATGGCCTGGCGCCAGCACGGCGACCCGCGCGAGACGGAGCGCAACCGCGGCGACGTGCGCGGGTGGATCCTGGACTGCACCGGCGAGGACGAGCGTGCCCTGGCCCGCTACGGCCTGCGCGACGGCGAGGTGCAGCGCGTGTACCCGCTGGGCGAGGCGGGCGCCAACCTGGTGGGCGGCGGAACGGACGCGGAGGACCGCGACTACACGGTGGAGCGGCTGTTCGCGCGCCACCTGCGCGAGCCGATCCGGTTCGCCGAGCAGAGCGAGCTGCACGCCGTGGGCAAGGACCTGCGGCTCACCCTCTGCTCCGCGCCCACGCGCGCCGCGTACCAGCTTCTGGACGCCACCAACCTGAACGGCGCCATCGTCGTCCAGGACGTGCAGACGGGCGCCGTGATCGCCTACGCCTCCAGCGGCGACGCTGACGATCCGCCGTTCGGCATCAAGCGCTACGCGCCGCCGGGCTCCGTCTTCAAGCTGGCCGTGGCCGCGCTCTGGTGGGAGAACGACATCCCCGATACGCGCATGGCCTGCCCGCCGTACATCCAGATCGGCAACGCGCGCATCCGCAACTTCGAGAGCCACGAGTACGAGTCCCTCAGCGTCCCCACCGGCATGCTGCGGGTGAGCTGCAACACCGCCGCCGTGCGCATGGCGCTGGAGATGCGCGACCGGCTGGGGGTGGAGGCGTGGCGCGACGCGTACCAGCGCTTCGGCTTCGTCACCTACAGCGGGCGGCCGCCGGGCACGCCGGAGCGCGACTTCTGGAACACGGGGAACGCCGCCTGGGCGGAGCGGATGACGCCGCCGCCGGTGCGCGTGCGCTTCGCCGAGCGCTTCAGCCGGCACGAGTGGGGGCAGATCGCCATCGGGCAGGGGCCGGTGGACGTCACCCCCATCGCCGTCTCGCGCTTCATGCAGGCCATCGGCAACAGCGGGGTGATGCTGCCGCCCACGCTGGAGTGGGACCAGCTGGAAAAGCGCGGCGAGGGGCAGCGCATCATGCGCGAGTCCACCTCGCGCAAGCTGCAGGAAGCCATGCTGACCGTCGTCGACTCCGGCACGGCGGTGGGCGCACAGCCGCGCTTCGCCGGGACGGGGTGGGACCTGGGGGGGAAGACGGGGACGGCCGACGTGGCCAACGCGCCGCGGCCGGACGCCTGGTTCGCCGGGCTGATGTACGGCCCTGACGGCCGCGCGCGCTACACCATCGTGGTCTACCTGCAGCGCGGCGGGCAGGGCGGGCGGGTGGCGGCGCCGATCGCGGGGGAGATGACCAAGTTCATGTCCCAGCAGCCGCAGATGGTCACGCCGGGGAGTGGGGAGAGCAGCGTCCCGCAGCGGACGGCGTCCGCCCAGGGGGCGCGCTGATGGCCATCCGCGACCTGTTCCGCAAAGGACGCGCGGACGCGGCGGCGCCGGAGGGCGTCACCGTCCGCATCAAGCCGCACAACCTGCCGTCGGAGCAGCGCGCCGGGCGCGTGGTTCCGGGATTCCTGTGGTGGGGGCTGCTGCTGGCG
>DASUVG010000113.1:0-9414 GCA_036379135.1 Longimicrobium sp. | reverse complement strand
GTGTGGCCGTTGAGCGCCGCGATCACCAGCTTGGGCGTGTGCTCCAGCTTGAGCAGCGTCTCGTTGGCGTGCAGGCAGAAGTAGTACTTCCAGGTGGGGTCGGCCTTCTGCAGCATGTTGATGTTGGCGCCCGCGCAGAAGAACTTCTCGCCCTTGCCGGTGATGACGATCACGTCCACCGTGTTGTCGAACCGCGCGCGGAGGATGCACGCGTCCAGCTGGCGCATCATCTCGTGCGTGTACGTGTTCGCCGGCGGGTCGTCCAGCGTGAAGATGGCGACGCCGTCCTGCACCTCGTAGTGCACCAGCGTCTGGGTCTCGGTCGGGACTTCAGCGGTCGCGGTAGCCATCGTCTCGTCTGGTCTGATAAGGAAAGTGAACGTGCGCGCGTGCGCGGGGCGATCCTACTCTTCGCCCCCCGGCGTGCGCCAGATGCTCGGAGCGCTGTCGCCCGGCGTGGCGTCGGTGGCCCCCGCCGGCACCACGGCGCCCGCCGGCAGGTACCCCTCCACGAAGATGCGGTACATGTCGTCGACGATCTTGTCCAGCGACACGTCTCCGTCCGGCCGGTGCCAGTTGTACAGCCAGTTCATCATCCCGAACATGGCGAACGTCGCCACGCGCGGGTCCACGTCGCCGTCGGGCCGCAGCTCCGACAGGATCTCCATGGCGATCTCCGTCAGGCGCCGCTTCTGGGCGTTCACCCGGCGGCGAAAGTCGCCCGTGAGCGCCTCGGCCTCGTGCGAGAGCACCTTCATCTCCGCCTTGTTGGCGATGAAGTAGCGAAGGTGGTTCTCCATCAGGATGCGCAGCCGGCGCAGGGGCTGCGACTCGCTCTCCAGCAGCCCCTCCAGGTTCGCCAGCAGCGTGCCGAAGGCGTGTTCCTGGATCAGGAAGAGCAGCTCTTCCTTGCTGTTGAAGTAGTAGTACAGCCCCGACAGGCTGACCCCCGTGGCCCGCGCGATGTCGCGGATGCTGGCCTGGTGGTAGCCCTTCTCCGCGAAGATCTGCGCGGCGGTCCGGAGAATGCTCTCCAGCTTCTCGTCGTACGCGCTTCTCTCGTCGGTCATCGGCCCCGGTGCAGCGTCATGGAACGTGGTTCGAACGTCCGTCAACCTATCCCGCGGCCGGAAACGGTGTCAAGCACGCGGGGCCCCCTGCCGTTGACCGATCGGGCCGCCGTACCTAAACTTTACGAGCGTGCCGTTTTGCGCCCCGTAGTTCCCTTTCCCGTCTCCCCAATGCCGCTCCGCCTTCGCAGCCGCGCGCTTCCCGCCGCGCTGGCCGCCCTGCTGCTGCTTGCCGCCTGCGAGGACGCGCCCACCGCGCCCACCTCGTACGTGCAGCACGCGGCCGGCGGCGTGTGGGTGGCCGTCACCGAGCCGGTGTCGCTGCCGCGGGTGGACACGTGGCTTCCGTACATCGGCAGCGAGGGCGCCGCGGCCGGCGCCCTGCGCGAGATGCGCGAGCGGGCCGCGCGGTTCCGCACGGCGGGACGGGTAGAGGACGCGCTGCGGCTGGAGGACGAGATGATGCGCTTCGCCGCCCGCTCGCTCACCCGCGCGCCGGAGCCCGCGCGGCTGCTGGCTGCCGCCGCCGCGCTGGACGAGTGGGCGGACCGCGCCCGCGCCCGCCTGCAGACCGGCAGCTACCCCGAGCTCTCCGCCGCCGTCCAGGTCGTGGCCGCCGAGGCCGAGGCCGCCCGCGCGCGGATGGCCGCGGGCGACGCCGACCGCGCCGTGCTGCACCTTACGCGCGGCGCCATCGCCGCGCGCGAGCACGCGCCGATCGCCGTGGGGCTGCGGCTGATGGGCGCCGTGGAGACGCGGCTGGGCCCGGCCCCCCGGGCGGGGGAGAGCGCCGGCGTGCGCCGCGCCCGCCACCTGCTGGCCGACGCGCGCGAGGGGCTGGCCACCGGCGACAGCGTGCGCGCCCTGCGCCGCGCCGTGTACGCGCTGCAGCTGCTGGACGCCGAGGGAATCACCGTCGCCCCGGCCGCCCGCGGAACGGTTGATTCACCCCGGCCGTTGCAGTAGATTCCGCGCCGCGCCCGGATGGCGAAATCGGTATACGCAGCAGACTCAAAATCTGCCTCCCGCAAGGGATTGTCGGTTCGAGTCCGACTCCGGGCACTTTCGAACGGCGGTCCGCTCCTTCTCCGGAGCGGACCGCCGTTTCTCGTCAGGGCGATGTTCATTGACCGGGGCCGGTTCCGCGCGCAGATTGCGCCCGTAGCGGTCCCCCCGGCGGGATCCCCTCTTCCGCCGTCCGCGCACCGCGCGCTCCCTTGCCGTTTCGCCGATCCTTCGCGTTCTCCCCGGGCAGGTTCCCCATGCTCCTTCGCAAACGACCGGCGCTCGCCGGGCTCTCGCTGCTCGCCGCGCTCGCCGCCTGCCACGACCGCGAGCCGCTGGGTCCCGGGCCGGAGCCCGGGCTCCCCGTGAACCTGGCGCTGCTGCAGTGCGACGTCGTCGTGGCCAGCGGCCGGGTGTCGTGCTCCAGCACTCCGAACACGGGCGGCGCGCAGGGGCTCATCGTGGGCAGCCAGGGAACGCACGTTTTTCTGGAGGCCACCAACCATCAGTTCGTGGCCGGCGACAACGTCTTCTCCATCGACGTGACCGTGCAGAACCTGCTGGCGCAGGCGCTCGGGACGACGGACGGCACCACGCTGGACTCGCTGGGCGTGCGCGTCTTCTTCTACCAGGAGCCCATGGCCAGCGACGGCTCGGGGCGCAGCGTCTCCGTCGTCAACCACACCGGCACCGCCTTCTTCACCAGCGCCGGCCAGAAGTACTTCCAGTACGACCAGATCCTGGGCGAGAACCAGACGAGCGACCCGGCCACCTGGGAGTTCGCGGTGGACCCGCTGCTGACGACCTTTCGCTTCCAGGTGTTCGTCGCCGCGGCGGTGCAGTTTCCCGACGGGTACATCGACGTCACCCCCCCCGCCGACACGGTGACGGAGGGGGGCACGGTGCCGTTCGTCCCGCAGGTGCGGAACGCGGTGGGCGACCCGCTCCCCGACCAGAGCGTCACCTGGTCCACCTCCGACAGCGCCATCGCCACGGTGGATCCCCAGGGGATCGTGACGGCGGTGGCGCCGGGAGCGGCCGTCATCACCGCCACGCAGGGCTCCCGCAGCGGCTCGGCGGCCCTGGCCGTCTGCCCGGGCCTGGCGGTCGGCGAGGCGTACGTGGTGGCCGACCTGAACGCCACGCCGTCGCTCTGCCTGGCCCAGGGCGAGTACACGGTGGTCCCGGTGAACACGTCGGACGCGGACACCATCCCCCTGGGCGTGACCGGCGCGGGGATCACGCCGGTGGCCGGCGACCCCACGCCGGTGCGGATGCCGGCCGGCGGACCGCTGCTGGACGCGCCGCGGCCGCAGCCGGACCACGCCTTCGAGCGCCGCCTGCGCCAGACGGAGCGCCGCGAGCTCGGCGGCCGCGTTCCCGCCGCCGGCGGCGGGCGGAGGGACGGGCCGCGGTACGCCATCACCCCCGGCCTGCCGGCGGTGGGGGCGCTGATGAGCCTGAACGTGGAGACCGACTTTGCCTGCTCCACCCCCGACACGCGCACGGGGCGGGTGATGGCGGTGGGGACGCACGTCATCGTCATGGCCGACACCACCAACCCCGCGGGCGGGTTGACGGCGGCGGACTACCAGGCGCTCGCGGACTCGTTCGACCAGCGCATCTACCTCACCCTTACCGGGGTGTTCGGCACGCCGTCGGACCGCGACGGCAACGGGCGGGTGATCGCCTTCTACACGCGGGCGGTGAACGAGCTTACGCCGCCCGGCTCCGGCGCGTACGTGGGCGGGTTCTTCTTCGCGCGCGACCTGTATCCCGCCTCCAGCTGCCCCAGCAGCAACGTGGGCGAGATGTTCTACATGCTGGCCGCGGATCCGTCGGGGGTGGTGAACGGCAACGCGCGCGACGTCGACTTCGTCAAGCGGGTCACGCTCCCCACGCTGGCGCACGAGCTCGAGCACCTGCTCAACGCGTCGCGGCGGATGTGGGTGAACCCGTCGTGGAACGGCCAGTTCGAGGAAACCTGGCTGGACGAGGGGCTGGCGCACGTGGCGGAGGAGCTGATGTTCTACCAGGGAGCCGGCCTGGCGCCGGGCGCGGACCTGGACGCCGCCGACCTCTTTGACGCGGCGGTGCAGGACGCGTTCTTCAAGTACGCCGAGTCCAACTTCGGGCGGCTGCGGCAGTGGCTGCTGGCGCCGGAAAGCGACGGGCCGTTCGAAGGGAACGACGACGGACTGGCCACGCGCGGCTCCACCTGGGCGTTCCTGCGCTACGCGGCGGACCGGCGCGGCGGCGCGCAGAGCGCGTTCTGGAGCTCGCTGCTGAACACGGGGAACACGGGCGTCGCCAACCTGCAGGCCGTGCTGGGCACCGACCCGCGTCCCTGGTTCCGCGACTTCTCGGCCGCCATGTACGCCGACAACGCGTTCGGCGCCGTGTCGCCGCCGGCGAGCTACACGCAGCCCAGCTGGAACTTCCGCGACCTCTACTCCAACCTGGACTACATCCCCGGGGCGGGCTGCAGCTGCGCCTACGAGCTGGCGGACCGCAACCCCGCCAACGGGGTGGCCGAGAGCTTCGTCCTCATCCCCGGCGGCGGCTCGGCGTACCTGCGGATGGGCGTCTCCGCCGGCGCCTTCGCGGGGGTGACGGTGCGCTCCGGCAGCGTTCCGCCGCCCGGCACCGTCCGCCTGGTCGTCATCCGCCGCAAGTAGGATCGGTGGATGGATGACGGACGGCCCGCTCCGGTGCTCCGGGGCGGGCCGTCTCGGTGAAAACCGGCTTGCCACGGCGCGGTCCGGCACGGAGATTGACGTTGCGCGGCGCAGCGGCGGCGCGGGCTGCCCACAACCTAACCCGGAACGCAACCCGATGCTCCAGGAACACGAGCGCAAGCAGATCGAAGAGCGCCTTCTCAAGGACCGCGAGCAGGTGCTGGAGGCCATCGGCCACTTTGACGACGCGACCGACGAGCTTCGCGACCGCATGAGCGAGCTCAGCGTGTACGACAACCACCCGGCCGACGTGGGCAGCGAGAGCCACGAGCAGGAGCAGCAGTTCCTGCTGGCCACCATGGAGGGCCGCCGCCTGTACGCCATCGACGAGGCGCTGGGCCGGCTGTACAAGTCGCCGGAGGAGTTCGGCCGGTGCGAGGTGGACGGCGAAGCCATCGAGTTCGACCGGCTGATGGTGATCCCCGAGACCCGCCTGTGCGCCCGCCACGCCCGCGAGCGCGACGCCGCCGACGGCGTGGACGCCAACCCCCGCGAAGCCGACGGCACCGCCGCGGAAGCCTGAGGTCAGTGCGGAAGTGCGTGAGTGCGTGAGTGCGGAAGTACACCGCGCTCACGCACTCGCGCGCTTCGCACCTCCGCACTCACGCACCTCCGACTCCCGCACTCCGCACTCCGCACTGCCGCACTCACGCACTCACCCACTCACGCACTCACGCACTCACGCACTCACGCACTTTCCTTCCTGTCCTCTCGCCGCCGCCCACTGTACCCGTTTTGAGGCACAGCCGGACCCGTGCTCTCTGCGGGGGCCCATGCAAACGATTGTGCGGTAAAAACATAAGGCGCGCCGGCGTCCGTGGCGTCCGTTTTGCTTGATGCGGCCGTGTTCCGCGCGCCACTTTCCCTCCGCGCCGCCCTTATGCGAACCGCCCTTCTCACCGCTCTCTGTCTTTCCCTGGCCTGCGCCACCGGCCTTTCCGCGCAGGACGTGCGCGGTACGGTGCTGGAAGACGGCAACGACCGCCCCGTTCCCGAAGCCCTCGTCACGCTGGTCAACAGCCAGGGGCTGCGCGCCGGCCGCGTGGCGGCCAACCCCGACGGCACCTTCGCCTTTCGCATCACCCGGCCGGACGCGTACCAGCTGCGCGCCGAGCGCGTGGGCTACCGCCCCGTCACCTCGCCCTTCATCACCCTGGCGCCGGGCGACAGCGTGGTGCTGGAGCTGCGCCTGTCCACCCGCAGCGTGGTGCTCGCCCCGCTCACCGTGGTGGCGGGCGGCGACGTGCTGCGCGAGCGCGTGGTGGCGGAGTTCGAGTACCACCGCAGCCGCGGCTTCGGACGCTTTCTGGGGCCCGAGCAGATCGAGCGCATTCGCCCGTACTACACCACCGACGTGCTGCAGCAGGTGCCGTTCGTCCGGGTGACGGGGGGCATTCAGCGCTCCGTGCTGCTGAGGGACCCCCGCGGCGGACTCTGCACCCCCACCGTGTTCGTGGACCGCACGCGCTACCGGATCGGCGAGGACCTGAACCTGGACCAGATCGTCGCGGGAACGCGCGTGCTGGCGGTGGAGGTCTATCCCACCCCGTCCGGCGTTCCCGCCGAGTTCTCGGTGCTGGACAACTACCGCTGCGGCGTCGTCGTCATCTGGACCAAGGTCACCGCATGAGACGAGGCAAGGGGGCCGCGCTCCTGCGCGCGGCGGCGGCGATCGCCGCGCTGCTCTTCGCCCTTCCCGCCGCCGCGCAGACGGTGGAAGGCGTCGTCACCGAATCCCGGACCGTGCAGCCCGTCGCGGGCGCGCAGGTGAGCCTGCTGGACGCGGAGGGCGTCGGGGTGGCCAGCGCGGTGACGGACGCGGCGGGCGCCTTTCGCCTGCAGGCGCCCGCCGCGGGCGAGTACCGGCTGCGGGCGGAGCGCGTGGGGCTGCGCACCACCCTCACCCGCACCGTGCCGCTGGCGGCCGGCGAGACGCTGGGTGTGGAGGTGCGGATGGCGGCGGAGCCCGTGGTCATGCCCCCCGCCGTGGCCGACGCGCGGCGTCGGCAGGGGATCTACGGGCGCGTGCTGGACGACGCGACGGGGGAGCCGGTGGCCGGCGCCACGGTGACGCTGATGGACATGCGCGAGCTGCGCGCGGGCCGGGTGCAGTCGGACTCGTCCGGCTGGTTCCACCTGCGCGTGCCGGCGCCGGGCGGCTACTCCCTGCGCACCGAGAGGGAGGGCTACCAGGGCTCCACCTCGCGCCGCATCACGGTGACGCCCGACGACACCGTGCAGGTGGAGCTGCGGGTCTCCACCCGCTCCGTGCTGCTCGCGCCGCTCACCGTGGTGGGCGCGTCGCAGCAGGTGGTGCGCGACCACCAGCTGGCCGAGTTCGAGTGGCGGCGGGAGAAGCAGCCCTTCGGCCGCTACCTGGGCCCGGAGGAGATCGAGCGCATCAAGCCGTTCTACGCGTCCGACGCGCTGCAGCAGGTGCCGATGGTGCAGGTGGTTCCCCTCCGGGGCTCCCCGTTCGACCGCACGGTCACGCTCCCCGCGCGCGGCCGCGGCACCAGTGCCCGGTCGCGCTGCGTCCCCAACCTGTACGTGGACGGGCGCCGCACCACGCTCAGCCAGGGGCTTACGCTGGACCAGCTGGTCACCGGGCGCAACCTGGCGGCGGTGGAGGTCTACGCGTCCCCCAACGGCGCGCCCGGCGAGTTTCCCCCGCTGGACGATCCGTTCTGCGGGGTGGTGGTCATCTGGACGCGGGTGGATTGACATCCCTTCTCCTGGGGAGGTGGGTGGATGCGGTTCGTCGGGAAGACGATGGCGATGGTGGCCCTGGGCGCCGCGCTGGCCCCCGCGGCGGCGGCGCAGGGGATCCAGGGCCGTGTGCTGGACGACGCGGCCGGCGCGCCGGTCGCCGGCGCCACGGTGACGGTGCTGGACGGGCAGGACCGCGCGGTGAGCCGCGCGCGCACGGACGCGGCGGGCGCCTTTGCCGTCCGGGTGCGGCGCGCGGGATACTACCGGCTGCGGGCGGAGCGGCTGGGGTACCGCACGGTGACCTCCGCCCGCTTGGCCGCGGCGCCCGGAGAGGACATCAGGCTGGAGCTGCGGATGTCGGCGCAGAGCGTGGTGCTGGACCCGCTTACCGTGGTCGCCCGGCCGGCGCCGGTGACGGTGCGCGAGCGGCGGATGGAGGATTTTCACTGGCGCCGCCGGCAGATTCCCTCCGGGCGGTTCCTGGGGCCGGAGGAGCTGGCGCGCATCCGGCCCTTCTACGCCACGGACGCGCTCAACCAGGTCCCCTTCGTCTTCGTGGAAGGCGGCGTCCGCAGGCGCGTGGTCCTTCCGCAGCGCTTCCGCACCGCGCGGGGCGGCGGGGGCGGAAGCCTGCACGGCTGCGCGCCGACCGTCTACGTGAACTCGGTCAAGTACCGCATGCTGGGCGACGAAAGCATCGACGACCTGGCGCCCGGCACGCAGCTGCAGGGGGTGGAGGTGTACGTGCATCCCGCCGGCGCGCCCGCCGAGTTCCCCCCGCTGGACAACCCGTACTGCGGCGTGGTGGTGCTCTGGACACGCTTCCCCGGGAGCTGAAGAGGGACACACGGCGGGGATGGTTTCCATCAGGAGGCGCGCGACGTCGTACTCGCGCGATTGACGTTCCGCGGGAGGGGATGCAGATGATCAGGACGATGTGGGGGATGGCGCTGCTGGCGCTGGCGGCGCAGCCGCTGGATGCGCAGACGGTCTTCGGGCGGGTGATGGAGACGCGCAGCGGGTGGCCCGTGCCGTACGCCGCGGTGACGCTGGTGGATGCAGGCGGAAAGCCCGTGGGGTACTCGCAGAGCGACGCGAACGGCGAATACCGGGTGGAGGTGCGCCAGCCTGGACGCTACGTGATCCGCGCCGAGCGCGTGGGATACCGGCCGCGGGCGTCCGCGCTCACGGAGGTGCGCGAGGGGCGTGACGTGCGCCGCGACCTGCGGCTTACGCGCGGCGGCACCCGCCTGGGGCAGGAAGACGGCACGCGCGGCCTGCTGCCTCCCGGCGCCCCCACGCCGATCCCTGCGGTCCCGCCGGCGACGGACGGCGGTCCCTCCACCTCGCGCGCGCCCGCCGGCGACGCCACCGCGGCCCGGCCGGTCCCGCGCGTGAGCCCCGTGGTCCAGCCGCGCCGCGACGGCGCGCGCTCCACCGCGCGCCAGCCGCGGCCCGCCTCGCGCCCGTCCGGCGGCGATCGCGGCGGGGCCAAACGCACGCCCTGACCGAGCGTCGAAAAAGGGCCTCGCACGGGAGCGACGGAGTGAACGGAGCGGAGCTGGATTCCCATGACTTCCTGAGGGAGGCGCGGCGCTGAACCTTGCTCTGACCGGGAACCCGGCGCGCCGACCGAAGGACCTCGCCAGCAGAACGAAGGGGCTGGTTCCGCGTCCTGATCCGGCCCCTGCGCAGCCGGGAGGAGGTCCTTCGGTCGCGCGCCGGAGTCAGTGCCGACGGCAAGGATCTGCGCGTGCGCTCCCTCAGGAAGTCACGTCCTTTTCTCGGGATTTGCTACGATTCCCCTGACTCCGCCGGCCTCGGGCCTGAGGACACGGCGTATCCACCGGAAAGAACGGCGGCGGCGCGGGAGATGAGCTCCCGCGCCG
>DASUVG010000112.1:0-38743 GCA_036379135.1 Longimicrobium sp. | reverse complement strand
AGCGGTTGTGCGCGACCGAAGGATCTCGTCTCGGCTATCGCGGGGCTGGCTACGCGGCACTGATTCAGCCCCCAGGTGCTGCCGGCGAGATCCTTCGGTCGGCGCCAAATTGGTTGCGCAGCAGCGGGTCAGGAGCGGCGCCTCCCTCAGGAGATCAACCGGTTCGGCTCATTCTTAAACACACTCTCAGGAACTCACTGGTGCCGGACGTTCAGCAATCCTCTCAGAACAGCACGCGGTACACCAGCGACAGGTTGCGCCCCGGCGACGGCACCAGGATGCGGCTGGTGGGCTCGCGGTACGACTCGTCCAGCACGTTGTCGGCGCGCAGCACGATGCTGTGGATGCGGCCGCCGCGGCGCATGCTGAGGCCCGCGCTGGCGTTCACCAGCGTGTACGCGTCGGTGCGGAACTCCACCGGGTCCGCGCGCTCCTGCTCGAAGGCGTGGCGCGCCTCCAGCCCCAGCGACCAGGTGCCGTCGTCCCACCGCGCGCTGCCGCCCACCCGCGCCGCGGGCATGAACGGCAGCGGCCCGCCGTCCACGAAGTCGCCGCGCACCAGGTCGCCCATCACGCCCAGCACGATGCGGCGGCTCACCACCGCCTCCACCTGCCCCTCCAGCCCGCGCAGGTGCGCGTCGTCCTGGCGAAAGCGGTTCAGCGGGACGCGGATCTCCTCGCCATCGTGCTCGTCGACGATGGCGGTGTCGCCTACCACCTCGGGGGTGATGTAGTTGTCGATGCGGCTGTAGAACGCCGCCACCTGCGCGTTGATGCGCTCCGACTGCGCGCGCAGCACCGCCTCGGCGCCGCGGTTCACCTCCAGCTCCAGGTCGGGGTCGCCCACGTCGAACGTCCCCGCCGCGTGGTGAAAGGCGTTGGAGAACAGCTCCTCCACCGTGGGCGCGCGGAACGACTGCGCCACGCTCAGGCTGGCCGAAAGCTCGTCCGTCACCGGCACGTTCAGCCCCAGCGAGCCGGAAAAGTTGCTGAACTCGCGGTCGCGCACGTCCGCGAAGCGCGCCTCGTCCGTCTCCTCCGGCCGCACGTGGTACACGTCGTAGCGCGCACCCAGCTGCAGCGAGGGGCCGTCGCTCTCCGCGCCCAGCGGAAGCTCCTGGTAGACGAAGACGCCGCCCGTGCGGCTCTCGGCCCCCGGCGTGAGCGCCTCCTCGCCCTCCGGCGAGTAGTCCTTGCGCAGCGCGGAGATGCCGACCGCGCCGTCGAAGCGGCCAAAGCGCGTCTTGGCCGTCAGGTTGCCCGTCTGCGTGTCGAGCTTGAAGCGCGTGCCCACCTCGCCCTCCGGCTCGATCTCGTCGTGCCGGTACTGCTGCGCGTTGGCGTCCAGCCGCAGCGTCGTAAAGCCGCGGTCGCCGAACGCCACCGTGGCGCGCCCGTTGGCCTCGATCCGGCTCCCCTCGATGGAGATCCCCTCGTCCTCGTGCTCCTGGTGCTCGCCCGGCGTCTCACCCTCGTGAACCGGCACGGGAAGGCCGTAGTCGAAGGTGTATCCGCCCAGCGAGATGCCGCCCTGCACCTGCTCCGTCACGTATCCCAGCCCCGCCGTGCCGTAGAGGTTGTTGTAGAAGGTGTTGTCCAGCGTGCCGCCCCCGCCGGTGTGCACGTCGTCCACGCGGCGGCCGCCGCCGCGCGCGGAGACGGCGAAGGTCTCGCCCAGCGGCATGGTGATCTCACCGGTGAGCGCGCCGCCGGGGTTCACCGACTCGCCCTGCGCGGCCAGAAAGCCCGACATCTCGCCCGGGATGGTGGTGGGGATGTCGGTGGAGATGACGTTCACCACGCCGCCCAGCGCGTTGTTGCCGTACAGCAGGCTCGCCGGCCCGCGCACCACCTCGATGCGGCTGGCCGCGAGCGGATCCACCGAAAGCGCGTGGTCGGAGGAGGTGGACGACAGGTCGCCCGTGCGCTGCCCGTTCTGCACCACCAGCACGCGCTCGCCGGCCAGCCCGCGGATGACGGGGGTGGACGCGGCCGGGCCGCCGTAGCGCACGGAGAGCCCCGGCTGCGACGACAGCGTCTGCGCCACGCTCGTCCCCAGGTTGCGCTCCAGCGCCTTGCCGGAAAGCTCCACGGTGCTCTGGGTGATGTTGAGCGGGTCGGCGCTTCGCGGGCTGGCGGTGACGTTGATCCCCTCCAGCGACAGCACCGTGGGCCGCAGCACGATCTCCACCCGCACGTCCGAGCCTTCCACCGGCACGGTAACCACGGCGTGCGAGGGCGCGTACCCCAGCAGCGTCACGTCCAGGTGGTAGGTGCCCGGGCGGATGGCTCGGATGACGAAGGAGCCGTCGTTGGCGGAGAGGATGGAGCGGTTGAGCTCGTTGATGACGATGCGGGCGTTGGGCAGGCCGTTGCCGGCCGCGTCGCGCACCACGCCCACGATGGGCGGCGCGGGTTCGGCGGACGGCGGCGCGGCGGCGGCATGGGCCGCGCCGGCGCCGGCAAGGACGGCGGCCAGCGCCAGCAGGGCGCGCCGCGAGAGCGTACGGAACATCGGGGTCTCCTGAATCCGGAACGTACGGCGAAGCCCTGGCATCGTTCGATGCGGACCCGCGCGTATTCTGTATACGGTTCGCTGCCGCGAGGGTGCGGCGGGATTCAGGCGTGTGGCGGTGCGCGTGCGCGCGCGGGTGAGGACGGACGGAACGGGAGCGCGTGACGGACGTCGGGCGTCTCCGCCCGCTCTTGCGCCTGCGCCAGCGGCAGCTCCGCGCCGGCCGCCGGCAGGGCCAGCGCGCCGGCGGCCTGGCAGACGACGCAGTGCAGCTCGTCGTGCGCCGGCAGCGACGAGCCGTCGCCCTGCCGCTCGGCCACGGACGCGCCGCTCGCCGAGGGGGCGACGGGCGTAAGCACGTGGAACGGGACGGCCGCCGCACCCAGCAGGTGCAGCAGCATCCCGATCAGCAGCGCAAAGCGCCGCGCACGCGAGTGTCCGTGGATGCCGTTCATGTGCGCCGGGTTACACCGTGCCACGCGGATGGGTTCCGGCAAAAGCGAGCAGAGCGCCGCGCCGCACCCGCCGTCGAGGGTCCATCGTATGACACGCGAGCGCGTCCGCATCCCCTATCGAACGTGTGCCCGCTCCCTCCCAGCCGTTGATCGTGAAGGCGCGCTACGAGCGGAGAGGGAGGAATGCGCCGGCGCCGTACGTCTGAGGATCCGGGGAACGGAACAGCGCATCGCATCGACAGACGGGCGTCGAATCTGTCGAAACGGGTGCCTGGAACTCGTACTGCGACGTCACGACTGACAACACGAAACGGCGGATTATCGCGGAATGAACCACCAGGCTCCCTGCGGGCGAGGATCATGATTCCGCGGAATCACCCGTTCACCCGTTCACCCGTTCACCCGTTCACCCGTTCACCCGTTCACCCGTTCACAAATACTCTCCGATCGTCGCGGACAGCCGGCCGCGATACCGCCGGCTCATCCGCAGCTCCGTGCCATCCTCCAGCAGCACGACCAGGGCGCTGTTGGACCACGGCCGCATCTCCTTGACGAACGCCAGGTTGACGATGGCGGTGCGGTGGATGCGGGCGAACCGCCGCGGGTCCAGCCGCGCCTGCAGCGCCACCATCCGCTCGCGGATCAGGTACGTCTCGCCCCGGGTGTGGATGCGGACGTAGTTGCCCTCCGCCTGGAACCAGTTGATGTCGGGGACGCACAGCTTTACCACGCGCTGCCCCTTTCGCACGAACAGCCACTCCAGGTACGCGTCCCCCGCCGCGGCGGCGTCGCCGCCCCCCCTCTGGCTCGCCAGGTGGTCCAGCAGCCGCATCACGTCGTCCGAGCGCGGCGCGGCCTCGCCCAGCCGCTGCTGCGCGCGCGCGAAGGCGGCGTGAAAGCGCTCCTGATCGAACGGCTTGAGCAGGTAGTCCAGCGCGTTCACCTCGAACGCCCGCAGCGCGTACTGGTCGAACGCGGTGACGAAGACGATCTCGGGCAGGTGCACGGGCGCGATGGCGCGCAGCACCTCGAAGCCGTCCATCTCCGGCATCTGGATGTCGAGAAAGACCAGGTCCGGCTTGAGCTGCTCGATGGCGGCCGCGGCCTCGCGCCCGTTGGCGCACACCGCCAGCACCTCGGCGTCCTCTTCCGCCAGCAGCCGCTCCAGCTTGGCGCGCGCGTACGGCTCGTCGTCTACGATGATGACGTTCAGCAAGGGATCGCTCCTGGATGGATGCCGGCGCGCGTGGCCGGCTTGCGCATTACTTTGCGGGATACGGAACGCGTACCGCGCGCGTGGTGGGATGAACGGCGTGCTCCCAGGGTTGAAACCGGCGGCGGACGGGACGGCGGCGCCCCGTACGCCGACCCTGGTGCGCGGCTCCCGGTCGCACCCCGCGTGAGCCGGCGCGATGCCGCTCGTCCCGCGCAGACGCCGCTCGTCCCAGCTATCTGGCGTCTGGACCCGGAAAGCTTACCGTACCGGGCTTCGGCTCCGCGGCGAACCGCCTCCATCCGCCGGCCCAACACGGCCGTTTCACTCCCTGCAACAACGCGCCAGACATGCCGCGCTTCGACAAACACCCGCGCGGCGCCGCACCGGAACCCGCCGCAGCGCTGCGCCTGGACCAGCGGTTCTGGCTGCTGAACGTGGCCTGCTGGCTGGGCGTGGCGCTGTTCTTCTACTCGCGCACCTACCTCATCTCGGGCGCACGCAACACCTCCTTCGTCCCGCTGCAGGACGGGCTGGAGACGCTCGCGCAGTACATCCAGTGGGCCCTGTACACGCCGTTCATCGTCTGGGCGGGGCGGCGCGTCCCTCTCGTGGGATACCAGCGCGCCCGCGCCCTGCTTTTTCACGCGGGGCTCAGCCTGGGGGTGGGGCTGGTGGCGGTGCTGGTGCATACCTTCTGGGCGGGGCGCATCTGGAGCGACGAGCCGGCGGTGCTGGCGCGGTACTTCGCCACGTTCTTTCACTGGCAGGTGATGTTCTACTGGCTCATCCTGAGCGTCACGCAGGGGCTGGAGTACCATCGCCGGTGGCAGGGCGACCAGCTGCGGTCGTCTAAGCTGGAGACGGAGCTGGCGCGGGCGGAGCTCAAGGCGCTCAAGATGCAGATGGAGCCGCACTTTCTGTACAACACGCTGCACACCATCTCCGAGATGGTGCACGTGGATCCCCCCGCCGCGGAGCGGATGATCGTGCGTCTGGGCTCGCTGCTGCGCCTGACGACGGAGACGGGGTCGCAGGAGGTGCCGCTGGAGCGGGAGGTGGACTTTCTGCGCGCCTACCTGGAGATCGAGCAGGCGCGCTTTCACGACCGGCTCACGGTGAGCATCGACGTGCCCGAGGCGCTGCTGGCGTGCCCCGTCCCCAGCCTGATCCTGCAGCCGCTGGTGGAGAACGCCATTCGCCACGGCACCAGCCGCCTGGCCGGCGCGGGCACCGTCCGCGTGGCTGCCGCCGCGGAGGGCGACGCGCTGGTGCTGCGCGTGGCGGACAACGGCCCCGGCCTGCGCGCGCCCGGCGCGGGCGGAGGCACCGGCGTGGGCCTGCGCAACCTCCGCAGCCGCCTGCGGCACCTGTATGGCGACGCGGGGAGTCTGGAGCTGAATCCCGCGGCGGGGGGCGGGCTGGAGGCGGCGGTGAGGCTGCCGTTGCGGGATGGAGGGATGGAGTGAGCGGGTGAGCGGGTGAGCGGGTGATGGGGTGAACGGGTGAGCGGGTGAACGGGTGAACGGGTGAACGGGTGATGAGGTGAACGGGTGATGAGGTGAACGGGTGATGGGGTGAACGGGCGGATTTCGTATCGGATTTCGGCCGGGTTTCGTCCCGGGCGGGTGAACCCGCGGCTGGAAGAGCGGGAAGCCCCGCAAACGGCGCGGGGCCCTGTGAGCCACGCGCGATCAT
The DNA here is from genome assembly GCA_036379135.1 of Longimicrobium sp. GTDB lineage: Bacteria > Gemmatimonadota > Gemmatimonadetes > Longimicrobiales > Longimicrobiaceae > Longimicrobium. Next base: position 32,862 of record DASUVG010000112.1, on the reverse strand, counting down.
GTCGCTCCGGAGATCATTTTCCTACGTACGATGAGAATCATTCCACGCGTCGGCATCCGCGGTGTGTTCGCCGCGGCAGCGCTCGTTGGGCACGTGTCCGCGGCGGCGCAGCAGCCGCTGAACCTGGACCTGGAGCGGACGAGCCCGGCGGATTCGGCGCGGCCGTGGGGGTGGACGTTCGGATACTCGGCGTTCGCGCGGCCGGCGAACGGATTCGGGCTGGACAGCACCGTGAGCCACGACGGGCGCCGCAGCCTGCGCATCGCGGTGCCGGACTCCGCGCCCTCCACGCAGGCCATCATGCTGCAGGTGCCCGCCGGTTTCGCCCGCGGGCACGACCTGCGGCTCAACGCGTGGATGCGCACGGAGCGTGTACACGGTCGCGCGATCCTTACCCTGGAGGCATGGAAGGACCGCGCGTACGCCGCCGCTGACACGGTAGCCGCGCGCACCGGGACATCCGGGTCCTCCGCGTGGACGCGCTACGAGCTCGCCATCCGCGTCCCACCGGACGAGGACGTGCACGCCATCGTCATCTCGGCGGCGGTGGAGGGATCGGGGACGGCGTGGTTCGACGACCTGGAGCTGCAGGTGGATGGCGTGCCGCTCACCGCACTTCCCGCCGAGGCCGCGCCGCCGGACGAGGCGGGGCTGCGCTGGCTGGCCGCGCACGCCGCCCCGCTGCGCACCTTCGAGCCCCCCGCCGGCACCCCGGACGACGCGGACCTCGCGCTGTTCGCCGGCGTGGTGGGCGACGCGCGGATCGTGGGGCTGGGCGAATCCACCCACGGCACCCGCGAGTTCTTCCGGGCGAAGCACCGCCTGCTGGAGTACCTGGTGCGCGTGCACGGCTTCAGCGTCTTTGCGCTGGAGGCCAACCAGCTGGGCGTGGAGCGCACCAACGCGTACGTGCAGGGCGGCGAAGGCACGGGCGCGGAGGCGCTGCGCTCCGTGTTCGCGCTGTGGAACACGGAGGAGATGCTGGCGCTGGTGGAGTGGGCGCGCGGATGGAACGCCGCGCACCCGGACCGCAGGGTGCGCTTCATCGGCTACGACGTGCAGGACAACCGCGCGCCCGTGGATTCGCTCCGCGCGTTCTTCACGCGGGTGGAGCCCGGGCTGCTGCCGCGCCTGCAGGAGCTGGCGGGGGAGTACGGCGCGCAGCGCTCGTCCACCACGCCGCAGGTGGAGGATACCACGCGCGCCCGCTGGCACCGGCAGGCGGAGACGCTGTGGAGCGAGGTGAGCGGCCGGCGCGCGGCCTGGCTGGCCCGCGCCGCGACCCGCGCGGACACGGTGCAGGCGGAATGGGCGGTGCAGGCGGCCAACCTGCTGCGGCAGGCGGCCCAGTTCAACGTGGCGCTCAGCTCGCCCGAGCGGGACAGCCTGCTGGCGGCCAACCTGGGCTGGGCGCTGGCCACGCTGGCGCCCGGCGAGCGCGCCGTCGTCTGGGCGCACGACATCCACGTGAGCAAGGGCGGCGACCGGGAGCGCAGCTTCAACGAGGGTGCGCAGATGGGCGCGTTCCTGCGGCGCACGCACGGCCCCGCCTACCGCGTGTTCAGCCTGCTCACCTACGACGGCGCCTTCACCGCCACCCGCGGCTTCACCGACTACCGCATGGCAGAGATCGAGGCGTTCCCCGGCCCGCCCGGGACGATGGAAGGCATCCTCCACGCCCTGCCCCGCCCGGCCGGGAGCGTCGGCTGGATCGTGGACCTGCGCGCCGCCCGCGAGGACAACGCCGGGCGATGGCTGTGGATGCCCCGCCCCATCCGCCACATCGGCTACGCCGCGTACGACTACGGTTTCGCGCTGATCGGCGTGCTCGCGCTGGAGTTCGACGGCATCGTCTTCATCGACCACACCTCCGCGTCACGCCTGCTCCGCTAGATGCACGGGGAGAAAAAGAAAGAGGGGACGGAGGACGTCGCGCGTCCCCGCGACCGGCGGCCCCGATCCGCATCGGCCGCAATCAGGGAACGGGCGGGGATCGCTCCCCCGCCCGTTCACGTTCTCATCCCTCAATCGATCGGCTCGGGGCACCATCACACCATCATTCCATCACACAATACGCCATCGACGTGCATCGGGGCGATACATCGCTCGTGATCGCACGACCCGCTACAGAGATGCCATCTGCATGCAGTACACGGACTTGGCTCCACCGGCGCCGGCGGAATACCCGTTGCCTTCAGGGCAGGTGCGCACCAGGTAAGGTGCATACCGATCGCCTCACGGAGGTAAATCCAATGTCCATTGCAGACCCGCAGGTGGCCGTATCGGGGATCACCGTGTTCGGAGCCGACCCGGCGGCGGTCCCGTGGTCAGGGGGAAAGCAGGTGCCGGGCGTGTTCACGCAGGTGTCGGCCGGCTCCCGGAACCAGGTGTGGGGGGTCACCGCGCCCGGCGACATCTACCACTTTCAGAACGGCGAGTGGGTGCAGGTCCCGGGCGGGCTGTCGTGCGTGTCGGCGGCGGCGGACGGGACGGTGTGGGGGGTGAACTCCTCCGGCTTCATCTACCGCCGCGACGGGAGCAGCTGGACGAAGATCCCGGGCGGGCTCTCGCAGATCTCCGTGGGCTCGGCCACGCAGGTGTGGGGCGTGAACTCGATCGGCAACATCTACCAGTGGACGGGCACCGACTGGCTGCAGGTCCCCGGCGGGCTGTCGTGCGTGTCGGCAGCGGCGGACGGGACGGTGTGGGGGGTGAACTCCTCCGGCTCCATCTACCGCCGCGACGGGAGCAACTGGACGCATATCCCGGGCGTGCTCTCGCAGATCTCCGTGGGCTCGGCCACGCGGGTGTGGGGCGTGAACTCGGCCGGCATCTACCAGTGGACAGGCACCGACTGGTTGCAGGTTCCCGGCGCGCTCAGCAACGTCTCGGTGGCGTCGGACGGCACGGTGTGGGGCGCGAACTCCGCCGGCAGCCTGTACTACTACATGCAGGCCGCCCCGCTGGTGGTCTCCAACCCCCGCCTTGGCGAGGCCGACCTGGAGCAGGACGAGACCGCCAGGTACCTGTTCGACGTAAGCAACACGGCCCCGGGCACGGTGCTGCAGAACGTGCGGCTGGGCCTGCTGTACGACAAGGCGGCGTTCACCCGCTCCGGCGTGACGGTGACGCCGGACACGCTGGACCTTCCCGTGCCGCTGGCGTACGGGCAGACGGTGACGCTGAACGCCGTGGTGCTGACCGCCTCGGCCACGGCGCGGCTGGGCACCTACGGTTTCTCCGGCGTGTCGGCCAGCTACCAGGTAGCGCTCACCTCCGCCGCCTCGGTGCCGGTTTCCAGCCCCTCGGGCGGATGGATGACGTTCACCGTCGTGGCTCCCTGACCCTACATATCGAATCCGGCTAACTGTTCCGCACAAGGGGAGGAAGATTCTTCGGTCGCGCCACACACTCCAGCACGGCCGGCGGCGCTCCCTCAACACCCGAATCCGGGAAAGGAATGTGACTTCCTGAGGGAGCGCACGCGCAGATTCCTGCCGCCTGCACCGACGCCGGCGCGCGACCGAAGGACCTCCTCTCGGCTGCGCAGGGGCCGGATCAGGACGCGGGACCAGCCCCTTCGTTCTGCTGGCGAGGTCCTTCGGTCGGCGCGCCGGGTTCCCGGTTGAGGCAAGGTTCAGCGCGGCGCCTCCCTCAGGAAGTCATGCACTCTATTGGCGGTATCTGGTACGACGTTTCCCCGGATTTTGTATGAACCATGCGCACGAACGCAAAAGACGCGGGGGGAGATCTCTCTCCTCCGCGTCTTTGCGCACCCCGTTCACCCGTTCACCCGTTCACCCGTTCACCCGTTCACCCGTTCGCGACGTAGCCGCGGAGCCGCGCCAGGTTCTGCCGATCCAGCGTCACCAGGTCCTTGGGATTCTCCGGGTGCTCCTTGGGCGTCTCCAGCACCATCGGCACGGCGGCGAAGCGCGGGTCGTTCACCAGGCGGCGAAAAGGCTCGTCGCCCAGCGAGCCCTCGCCGATGGCGGCGTGGCGGTCGCGGCGGCTGGCGAACGCCGTCGCGCTGTCGTTCAGGTGGAACAGGCGCACGCGGTGCAGGCCGATGACGTCCGCCAGCTGGTTGATCACCCCGTCGTAGTCGCCGCGCAGATCGTAGCCCGCGGCGTACACGTGGCAGGTGTCCACGCACACACCCACGCGGTCGCGCACGCCGGGAGGGATGCGGTCGATCATCTCCGCCAGCTCCTCGAACCGAGCGCCCAGCACCTTTCCGGAGCCGGCCGTGGTTTCCAGCAGCACCATCGCGGGCCCGCCCATCTCCTCCAGCGCGCGCCCGATCATGTCGGCGTTCTGCGCCAGGCCGCGCGGCACGTCGCCGTCGGTGGCGTTGCCGGGGTGCGTGACCAGCGCGTCCAGCCCCAGCTCGTTGGCGCGGCGCAGCTCGGCGGCGAACGCGGAATACGAGCGGTCCAGCAGCAGCGGATCGGGCGTGGCCAGGTTGATGAGGTAGCTGTCGTGCGCGTTGGCGTACGCCACGCCGTGCTCCGCAATGGCCAGGCGGAACTTCAGGCAGTCGTCATCCTGCAGCTGCACCTCGGCCCAGCGGTTGGGCTGCTTGGTGAACACCTGGATGGCGACGGCGCCGATGTCGGCGGCGCGGGCGGGGGCGTTGCAGCACCCCCCGGCGGTGGAGACGTGGGCTCCCAGCAGCACTGCGTATCCTCTTTGTCGAGCGGACGTTTACGGCGGAGAAGTGCCCAAGGTAGACGCGTTTTCTGCGAGTGTCAACGACCAGAGAAAACGGATCGGGCCTCACGCAGAGTTAGCGGAGTGAGCGGAGTTTTCTCGTGCCACGCGACAGGCACCCTGCGTCTCCTCCTCCTCGATCGGGAATGGAGCGCGGGGAGAATCAAAACCCTGAAATCTTTTACTCCGTTAACTCCGTTGACTCCGTGTGAGGCCTATCTTTTCGGTGGCCCAGCAGGATGCTTGCGGCGCGGTCGTGCAGCAGGGCGTTGCTGGCGAGGGCGTCGGACATCGGCGCCAGGGGTGAGCCTTCGAAGCGGGAGAGGCGCCCGCCCGCCTCGCGCATGATCACCTCGAACGGCGCATAGTCGTAGTACTGGCCGCAGATGGGATCGCAGAAGAGCTCCGCCCGCCCCGTCGCCACCAGGTAGTAGCCGAACCCGTCGCCCCACGTGCGCGCGAAGCGCGTCGACCGCACCAGCGTGTCGAACGCGGCACGGCCGGCGTCCGTCGACTCGTCGCGCCAGTACTCCAGCCCGGACGTCACCACCCGCGCCGCGGCCAGGTCGTCGCAGTCGGATACGCGGACGCGCACACCGTCCAGCCACGCGCCCGCACCGCGCGCCGCGACCAGCGTCCCCCCCACGCCGGGAAGGTGCGCGCAGCCGAGAATCGGGCGGCCCCCCTCCTCCAGCGTCAGCAGCACGGAGTACAGCGGCACGCCGCACGCGAACGAGCGGGTGCCGTCGATGGGATCGATGATCCAGCGGCGGCCGGAGCGCGAGGGCGTCTCCACCTCCTCCTCGCCCATCACCCCGTCCTCGGGGAACGCCTCGGCGAGCGCGGCGCGGATGTGCGCCTCGGCCTCCACGTCCGCCGCCGTCACCTCCGAGCCGTCGCCCTTGAAGCGCACGGCCGCGCTGCCGAAGTGCCGCAGCGTAACGTCGCCCGCGGCGCGCGCGGTGCGGGCGGCAAAGTCCATCAGGTTGTCCAGGTCGGTCATCATCTCACTTTCAAAACGGCCAGCAATCCGGGGTGTCCCGAAATATCCGCTGCGGCGTTCTCTGCGTGTCGTTCCGCGCCCGTTCCATCGAACGCCGGAGGTCCTTCATGCGCACCCTCGTCACCCTCGCCGCCGTCCTCTCGCTCTCCGCCTGCTCGGCGGGAAAGGTCCTGGAGCCTGTCGAGAGCAACTTTCTCAGCAACGGCCTGGAGCAGCAGATCAGGGTCGAGCCCGTCAGCGCGGAGCTGGACAACTCGGGCGAGGTGTTCAACCTCAAGTCGACGCTCGTAAACCGCGGCTCGGCGCCGGTGACGGTGCGGGTGGTCACGTGCTGGCTGGACCCCAAGGAGCACCTGCGCGCGGACGTGGAGTTGGTCACCCGGGCCATCCCCAGCTGCATTCCCGAGCCGAACGTCGTCACGCTGGCGCCCGGCCAGGCGAGCAGGACCCTCTGGTTCATCGGCCAGTTCGACCGGCCCGGACGCCACACCGTCCACGTGCGCCACGCGCTGGACCCCCAGTTCTGGGGTGAGATCATCGTCCGCGCACGCTGACTCAGGGCGACTGGATGCGCCCGCCGCCGCGGTAGACGTACGTCTCCGGCGGGCCCGGAACGAAGTCGTCCCCCTCCTCCATCGTCACGCGCGGGGACGCCCAGTCGGGAAACCGCATCCACAGGGCGCCCGAGCGGTCGAACCACATCGTATCCGGCATCAATGCGCAGGAGCCGAACTCCTCCGTCAGCAGCGGGTCCGCCCCCGGGCGCAGTTCCAGGACGCGGAAGCTGCGCTCGCACACTATGCCGCCGAACGCGATGCCCAGCAGCACCAGCGTCCGGTCGCCCGGCAGCGGCCAGTACGCCACCATCTCCATCCCCCCATTGAGCTTCTCCGCCAGCACCACCCGGCCGTCCACGGTGATGCGCCCTTCCTCGATTCCCCCGGACGGCGACCGCACGTGCTCCAGGGTCACACCGCCCACGTACGCCACCATCTCCACGGAATCCCGCTCCGCCTGCGTCGCCGTGTCCGCGGCGGCAAGCCGCTTCGGCGCATCTCCGTCCCCGCCCCGTACGCAAGACAGGAGCGCCGCGGCGATCAGCAGCGGCCCGCAGAGGGCCATGAGCGGAAGGATGGCTGCGCGGCGGTTCGGCATCGGCGGATGGGCGGTGGGGGGATGACGAGTTGGCACGCAGAGGGAGCAGAGGAAGCAGAGGACTGCCTGAGAAATCCACCGCTTTTCCCTGCTTCCTCTGCGTGAGAACCCAGGCTGGGGCTCGGTCAGCCCTTGCCGGAGACGTGCGGGTCGCCGCGCAGCCAGAAGCGCAGCGGCCAGTCCGCCGCGCGCGAGATGCCGATGCGCGGTCCGACCGCGACGTCCGCGGCCGCGATCGTCCGGCCGGGCGCGATCCACAGCGGCGGGCGGTCCATGGGATGATAGTTGAGCGCGCCGTCCACCCCCAGCGCGCGCGCCAGGTTCCCCGGCCCGCGCATCAGATCGCGGTCCGGGCGGCCGGCTCGCCGCGCGCGGGCGTGGTCGATTCCCTCGATCGTCCGCCCCGCGCGGACGAGGACGGCGGCGCCGAAGCCCTCCTCGCCGGTGACCACGTTCAGGCACCAGTGCATGCCGTAGATCAGGTAGACGTACGCCAGCCCCGCCGCGGCGAACATGGCGTCGTTGCGCGCCGTCCGCCCGAACCGCTCCGCCGCGTGCGAAGCCTCGTCGTGCGGCCCCACGTACGCCTCCGTCTCCACGATCTCCGCCGCGACGCGGACGCCGCCCACCTCCGAGACCAGCACCGCGCCCAGCAGCTCCCGCGCGACCTCCTCCGCCGCGCGGGCGTAGAAGGCGGCGGGGAGCGGCGCCGGGTCCACACGCGCGGAGCGCCGCGCCCGTACATCGGGCGCGGCGCTCGCGTTTTCCTTCGGGGTCACTCCGCGGCGCCGCCGGTGCGTCCGCGGCTGCCGCCCCGCCCGCGTCCGCCGCGGCGGCGCGGGCGCTTGGCGGCGCCCTCCTCCGCCGGCGGCTCCGGGGCCGGTGCGGGCGCCGCCGGTGCGGCCTCGGCGCGGGCCGCGCCGCCGGTGCCGCCTCGCCGTCCCCGCCCACGGGCCGCGCCCGCCGCGGGCGCCGCTTCGGGCGCGGGCGCTTCCGGAGCCGGCGCGGCCGGTGCCTCCGCCGCGGCGCCGCGTCCACCCCGCCCGCCGCGACGGCCGCGCGCGGGACGATCCTCCGCCGCCGCTTCCGCAGCGGGCGCCGGCTCCGGAGCCGGCGCGGGCGCCTCTGCGGCGGGCGCTTCCGCCGCGTCGCCGCCTTCCGCGCGGCGGCCGCGGCCACGACCGCCGCGGCGGCTGCGGGAACGTCCGCGCGGCGCGTCCGTCCCCAGGTCACCCATCAGCGTGGGATCGGTGTCGCCCACGACCTCCTCGGCCAGCGCCGCGGGGGTCTGCACGTCGTCCGCGCCCGCGGGGGCGGCGCCGGTGCCGGCATCGCCCACCAGCGTGGGATCCGTGTCGCCGACCACGGCCTCCGCCTGCGCGGGCGCCGTCTCATCCTCCGACGCGCGGCCCCGTCCCCTGCCCCGCCCGCCGCGGCGCGAGCGCGAACGCCCGCCGCCCGCGTCCTGCGCGGTGGTGTCGGTATCGCCTTCCGTCGCCTCGGCCGGCTGCGGCTCCGGCGCGGGCTCCTCCGCCGGGGCCGGAGCCTCGGCGGCGGGGGCGGGGGCGGGGGCGCTGGCGATCAGCTGCTCGCGCTCCGCCGCCCACTGCTCCAGCAGCGGACGCGCCTTGCGGGCGCCCAGCAGCTCGCGGACGGCGTCCGGGTTCTCGTCCATCGTGCGCCACACCTCGGGCCCGTACGCATCCACCAGCGCCTCGCCCGTGGCGCGGCCGACGAAGTTGTACGTGGCGATGCGCTCCACGATCCCGCCGCGGTCCGACGGCAGCCCCACCGCCGCCGGATCGAACGCCGCCGGCGCAGCTTCGGCGGCAGGCGCCGCTTCGGCCACGGGCTGCGCCTCGGCCGCCGGCGCTTCCTCGCGCCCACGGCCACGGCCGCGTCCGCCGCGCGAACGGCCGCCGCGCTCCGTCGCCTGAGGCTCGGGCTGCGGATCGTCCCGCGTCACCTGCGGCTCGGGCTGCGGGTCGTCGCGCGTGGCCTCCGGCTGCGGCGCCGGCTCCTGCGGACGCGTGCCGCCGACCGCGATCACCTGCCCCGGAAGGAGCGGCGGCGGGCCCGACGGCGTTCCGCCGCGCCGCCCGCGTCCGCCGCGGATGCCCACCGCACCCGCCGACGTCGACGAGCCGCGGTTGGCGATGCTGGCGGGATCCACCAGCTGCGCCGTGACCACCGCCGGCTCGCGGTGCGTCACCAGCGCGCCGTCGTCCGCCTCCTGGATGGCCTGCGCGGGCGTCATGTCCGCGGGCGCGGGCGTCGGCGCCGGCTCCTCCGCGCGGACGGCGGGCCGCTCCTGCGCGGGGGCGTCCACGCCACCGACCACCTGGCCGGGGAGCACCGGCGGCGGACCGGAGGGCGCGCCGCGGCGTCCACGGCCGCGTCCACCCCGCCCGCCGCGATCCTCCACCGGAGCGGAGATGTCGGCCGGCGCCACGCCGGCCTCGGCGGCGCGGGGCTGCGGCGCGCCGGCGCCCAGCACCGGGTCCGGAAGCCGCCTGCCGCCGGCGGGGAGCAGCACCTCGTAGCCGCCGTCCTCCTGGCGGCGCACGTCCACCACCTCGGCGTCGTGCGCCTGGCGCAGGAAGCGGTTGAACTTGCTGAAGCCCAGCGCGTGCTCGTCGAAGCCCGGCTGCAGCTCCAGCATCCTGCGCTTCACGTCGCCGTCGCGCGCCGTCTCGCCGGGGCGGCGCACCATCTGCCGCACGGTGTGCTGCAGCAGCGCGTACGCGTTGCGCAGCGGATCCACGTCCGACGCGGGCGCCTGCGCGGCGGGAGCCTCGGCGGCGGACGGAGCCGGACGCTCGGTCGGAGCCGGACGCTCGGTCGGCGCCGGGCGCTCGGGACGCGCCTGGGGCTCCGGCGCGCGGGCCGGCGCCTGCACCTCCACGTCCGGCTCGGCGAACACCGGCGCCACCGTCGCCTCGGCGGCGGCAGGCTCGGCCGCGTCCTCACCGCCGGGCTGGATCGGCGCGGGCGGCTCGTAGCGCGGACGCTCGCGGTCCCGGTCGCGTCCACCGCGGTCGCGGTCGCCAAAGCGGCCGCGCCCGCGTCCGCCGCGTCCGCGCTCGCGCTCGGGACGCGCGCCGTCGCCGCCGGCCGCACCGGGCTGGCCGTCGCCGTCCTCGGCGCGGGGCGGAGCGACCTCCCAGTCGCCGCCGTCGGTGCGGCGGAGACGGACGGCGCCGCGCTGCTGGGCCTCGGTGATGAACTTGCTGAACTTGCCGTAGCCGATGTCCTTCTCGCTGAACCCGGGGTCCAGCTCCACCATCACCTGCTTCAGCCGGTCCACCCGCATCACGTCGCCGCGGCGCGCCATCATCTGCGCGGCCTTGGTCACCAGCTCCCAGGGGTCCTCGCGCACGCCGGTGTCGTCCGTGGCGCGCGTCAGCCCGCTGAGGTTGTGGTACGAGTAGTACTCGTCGCAGTTCTGGATGAGCAGGTCGCTGGCGCTCTCCCGCATCCCCACGCCGATGACGTACTTGCCGTACTCCTTGAGCTTCATCACGCAGCTCGAGAAGTCGCTGTCGCCGGTAAGGAGGATGAAGACGCCGATCTCCGGGCGCATGAACGCCAGCTCGATGGCGTCCACCGCCATGCGAAGGTCGGTGGCGTTCTTCTTGGAGGTGCCGTAGGCGGGGGCAAAGATCAGGTCGACGGAGGCTTCCGTCAGGGGAACCACGCTGGCGGGGTAGCGGCGCCAGTCCGCGTAGGCGCGGCGGACGGCGATCTTGCCGCGAAAGACGTCGGAGTCCAGCAGCGACTTGAGCTCCTTGCCCAGGTCGCTGCGCACGTTCATGGTGACGTTGTCAAAGTCGATCAGCAGCGCGGCGCTTCGAACGCCGCTCAGCGCCGGGCCGCCCGTAGCGGCCTGCGGCATGAGCATCGGGGATCTGTTCATCGGTTTCCAGTCAGTCGTTCACGTTTCGTTTACGATCTGACGAGTCCCCTCGGCCTCGGGCGGAACGGCAGTGCGAAAGTGCGGGAGTGCGAAAGTGCGCTGGAGGCGGGTGCATCCCCGCAGTCCACATCGCACTCTGGCATCCCGCGCTCATGCGCCGTCCGCCGATGGCGGGAGGAGCCTCGTCGTACAGTTTGCGTTCACCGGCGGCTGCTCTCTTCGGCGCTGATCATGCGCGAGAGCTCCACCCGGCGAACCTTGCCGCTTCCCGTTAGCGGAAAGCCGTCCAGAAAGCGGACCAGGTCGGGGACCTTGTAGTCCGCCAGCACTTCACGGCAGAAGTCACGGATCTCTTCGCCCGTGACGATGGCCCCCTCCACGGGGACGATGGCGGCGCACGCCACCTCGCCCAGGATCTCGTCCGGCAGCCCCACCACCGCCACGTCCAGCACGGCCGGGTGCGCGTGCAGCCGGTCTTCCACCTCGCGCGGGTACACGTTGAACCCGCCGCGGATGATCATCTCCTTGCGGCGCCCGATGATGTGGACGTAGCCCTCGTCGTCCACCATCCCCAGGTCGCCGGTAAGGAAGAACCCGTCGGGGGTGAACACCTGCGAGGTCTCGCCCGGCTGCCGGTAGTACCCGCGCATGATGCACGGCCCGCGCACCGCCAGCTCGCCCACCGACTCCACCGGGAGCACGGAGCCGTCCACGTCGATCACCCGGATGTCCACCTCGGGGAGCGGGCGGCCCACCGTGGCCACCTGCTTTCCCGGCGGGTCGTCCGGCGTGTTGACGGAGACCAGGTTTCCCGTCTCCGTCATCCCGTACCCCACCCGCACCCCCGGCACCAGCTCGCGCTGAATGCGCTGCACCAGGTCCTCGGGCACCGGCGCGCCCGCCACCACCCCGGTGCGCAGCGACCCGATGTCGCGCGAGGCGCGGTCCGGGGCGTTGAGCGCCAGAATGAAGTTGGTGGGCACGCCGTGGAACACCGTCACCCGCTCGCGCTCCACGATGTCCAGCACCGTGCCGGGGTCGTACCCCTCGTGCAGCACCAGCGACGCGCCGGCCACCATCGTCCCCAGCACCCCGGTGCCGATGCCGAACGCGTTGAACAGCGTGTTCACGCCGAACACCACGTCGTCGGCCGCAAGCCCCAGCGCGTCGGCGCTGAGGGCCGCGTTGGCCATCAGGCTCTCGTGCGTGAGCTCCACCCCCTTGGGCTTGCCCATGGTGCCCGAGGTGTAGAGGATGGCGAACAGCTCGTCGGCGCTCCCCTGGTGGCGCGGGTAGGCGCGCCCCTCGCCGCTGCTCACCAGGTCCTCGAACTGGTGGATGCGGTCGTCGTACCAGAGGTCTTCCTCGCCCACGGACAGCACGTACTGCAGGTCCGGAAGCGCGCCCAGAAACTGCTCGAAGCGCGCCAGGTAGTCCACGCCCTCCCAGTTCTCCGCCGTCACCACGGCCACGGACTCGGAGTGCCGCAGCATGTACTGCAGCTCGGGCGGGGTGAAGCGCGGGTTGAGCGGGACGATGACGGCGCCCAGCTTGGCCGCCGCAAAGGTGGAGACGACGAACTCGGGCCAGTTGGGAAGGGTGAGCGCGATGCGGTCACCGGCCTCGATCCCCAGCTCGTGGAGCGCCGCCGCCAGGGCGTCGGCCTGCGCGTCCACCTGCGCGTACGTGAGCCTGCGGTCTTCGAACGCAACGAAGGGCCGCCGCGGGTCCTCGTTCACGCGCAGCGCAAGGCTGTCCGCGAGCGTCAGACCACGAAAGCGGTCGCGTAGCGCCATGTAACCTCCGTCAGGGTGCTCGGCCTGGTAACGACGGGCAGAAACATAGCGGGCGGCAGGTAAACCGTCAAACTGTGGCCCAGCAACGGTTCGAGAGGGTGCGGAGCGGGGTTTTCGGGGGTGGCATCCGGGGTTTGTCGAACCGGGATCGAACCGGCGCCGGCGGGCCGCCCCCCCTCTCCCGGCCTCTCCCCGCTCGTTCCTCGCGGAGAGGGGAGAGCGTAGCCGCTGACTCGGCGGCTCGGCGACAAAATCCAGCTGCGTCCGACGGGGCCCCCTCTCCCCCGGCCCCTCTCCCCCGCTGCGCGGGAGAAAGGGGAGAATTCGATCCCGCTTCGGCAGGGTGCGTCGCACCTCCCTCCCCCACGCAGTTCGTGGGGGAGGGCCGGGGAGGGGGCGCATCGGGCGCAGCTCGAAATCATTCGAACCGCCGAGATCCCGCCCCACCTCAACCTCACCCGGCAGTTTCGGGGGAGGTGGGCCGGGGGTGCCGGCCCGGAGGGGGCGTCCCCGGAGCCCGCCGAACCGCTCCGAACCCTGCCCCAAACAAAAACCTCCCCCGGCTTTTGGGGGAGGTGGGCGAGTGGTGCTCGCCCGGAGGGGGCCCGCGGCGCGGCGTCCGAAGCGGTCAGACGCCGGCCAGCACGGCGGATTCCACGGAGGATGCTTCGGACGCCGCGGGCTCCGCGGGGGCGGGGAGCGTGAACTGGAAGATGCTTCCCTCCCCCGGCTCGCTCTCCACCCAGATGCGGCCGCCGTGGGCCTCCACGATGCCGCGGGCGATGGAAAGGCCCAGCCCCAGCCCGCGCCGGTCGCTGTCGTCGCCCTGCCAGAAGCGCCCGAACACGTGCGGCAGCGCCTCGGGCGAGATGCCGCTCCCCGTGTCGATGACGGAGATGCGCAGGTCGTCGCCCTCACGGGCGGCGGCCAGGGTGACGCTGCCGCCCTCGGGGGTGAACTTGATGGCGTTCCCCACCAGGTTGCTGATCACCTGCATGATGCGCGCGCCGTCCACGCGCAGCCGCGGCAGCCCCTCGAAGCCGCGCGTGCCGAAGACGATCCCCCGCGCCTCGGCCAGCGGCCGCAGCATGGCCGCGGCCTCCATCAGCAGCAGCGAGACGTCCTCGTCCTTCGGCGTCAGCGCCATCTTTCCCCCGGTGATCCGCGACACGTCCAGCAGGTCCTGGATCAGCCGGTTCATCCGCTCCGCCGAGCGCTTGACGGTGCCCAGGTGCCGGCGGTGAAAGGCGTGCGCCGCGTCGTCGGCGGTGGTGTCCAGCAGCAGCTCCGCGCCCAGCGAGATGGTCGACAGCGGGTTGCGCAGGTCGTGGGCGACCACGGCCAGCATCTCGTCCCGCGCCCGCGTCGCGGCCTGGGCCTGCGCGAAGAGGCGGGCGTTCTCCACCGCCAGCGCGGCGCGGGTGGCCAGCTCCTGCGCCAGCGCCAGGTCGTCCGCGTCGAAGCGGCGGCCGGACTCCGCCGACACCAGCGTGATGCCGCCGATGGGCCGGTCGCCCGCGCGCAGCGGCACCACCATGGCCGACCGCGGCCCGATCGCCCCCACCAGCGCCTCCATGGCCTGCCCCCGCCCCGCGATCTCGCGGACGAAGGACTCGGGCACCTCCGACAGGAGCACCGCCTCGCCCGTGGCGAACATCGCGGCGAAGGGATGGTGCCGGGTGCGCTCGCGGGGCGCCACCGAGCGGATCATCCCCTCCTTTTCCGGGTCCACGTGCGCCGCGCCCACCTGGCGGTACGTCTCGTCGCCCTCCAGCACGTCCACCACGCACAGGTCGGCCACCTCGGGCACGGCCAGGCGCGCCAGCTGCGCCAGCGTGGTGCAGGTGTCGAACGAGGTTGCGAGCACGCGGCTGGCCTCGGCCAGGAACGCCGCGCGCCGCTCCGCACGCTCCGCGTCCTCGCGAGCCTGGCGCTGGCGCGTGTAGAGCACGCGCGTCTCCAGCAGGTTGCGCACGCGCAGCAGCACCTCCACCACGTCGAACGGCTTGGTGAGGAAGTCGCGCGCGCCGCCGGAGAGCGCCCGCTCGCGCGCCTGCGTGGTGACGTCGGCGGTCAGCACCAGGACCGGCACGTAGTCGCCCTCGGGGACGTGGGCCTGCAGCTCGCGCAGGACCGTGAAGCCGTCCTTGAAGGGCATGTGCAGGTCCAGCAGCACCAGGTCGGGGCGGTGCGCTTCCATCAGCGCCAGCACCTGCCGCGGGTCGGTGGTGCGGACCAGCGAGTCGTATCCCTCGGAGCCGAGGAAGCCCTCCAGGAGGTCCAGGTTGGCCTCTTCGTCGTCCACCAGGAGGATGGTGCGGGAGGTGAGCGTGTCGGCATTCATGGGTGGTGCACTTCGGATGGGGGTTCCGTGGCAGGCTGTCCGCTCGGACGGGTGAATGATGCTCACCGGGCGCGCCCGCCGCATGGGAAAGATGACCCATCCACGCGATCCATCCTAGAGAAATCGCACGCGCGCCGAATACCTGGCCACGGAGAAAGAAACAGATTGGCCTCACACGGAGTCAACGGAGTTAACGGAGTAAACTGAAGGTCGGGACTCCGTTAACTCCGTTGACTCCGTGTGAGACCAATTCCGTATAAGAACTGGGCACACAGGCACAGAGAAAAGAGGAACAGAGGATTGGCGTCCTCTGTTCCTCTTTTTCTCCGTGTGAGAAAGGTTTTCCAGCTCAGGCCGCGGCGGCGGGCTCCGGATGCGGGAGCAGGCGGTCGACGGTGGACAGGAACTCGTCCACGTCCAGCGGCTTGGTGAGGTACGCGTCGGCGCCCTGGGCACGCAGCCGCTCGATGGTGCGCGGCGTGGCGTCGGCGCTGATCATCACCACCGGGATGCGCGCGGTGCGCTTGTCGGCGCGCAGCCGGCGCAGCACCTCGTCGCCCTGCACGTCGGGGAGGTGCAGGTCCAGCAGCACCAGGTCCGGCACGTGCTCGCACGCCAGGTCCGCCCCCAGCCGCCCCTGCAGCGCGGGGATGGTCTTCCACCCCGGCCGCCCGGCCAGGATGGTTTCCACCAGGCTCAGGTTGGCCAGGTTGTCCTCCACGTACAGCAGCGTCACCGGCGTGCGGCGCGGCGCGGGGAACTCCCGCGGCGCGGACGCCGCGGCGCGCGCCAGCCCCTCCACGGGGTCCTGGCTCACCCGCAGGTCCAGGGCAAAGCTGCTCCCCTCGTCGCCGCTGCGCTCCAGCACCATCTCTCCCCCCATGGCCTCCACCAGCCGCCGCGACAGCGCCAGCCCCAGCCCCGTGCCCTCCACGTCGCTGAACTCCGCGCCCAGGCGGGCAAAGGGGACAAAGAGCTGGTCCAGCTTTTCGGGCGCGATCCCCACGCCCGTGTCCTGCACGCGCAGCCGCACCCGGGGGTCACCGCCCTCCCCGGCGGCGATCCCCTCCCACTCCAGCCGCACCTCGCCCCCGGGGCGGTTGTACTTGATCGCGTTGGAAAGCAGGTTCAGCAGCACCTGCACCAGCCGCTGGCGGTCGGCGCGCACGAACACGTCGTCGCCGGGCGCCGCGGCCCCGTCCAGCGCGATCCCGCGCTGCGCCGCCAGCGGCCGCGCCAGCACCAGCGCCTCGCCCAGCACCGCGCCCAGCCGCACCGGCTCCAGCGACAGCTGCTGCCGCCCACTCTCGATGCGGGCGATGTCCAGCACCTCGTTGATCAGCCGCAGCAGGTGCCGGCCGGCGGTGAGGATGTGCTGCACCCCGCGCTGCTGGTGCGCCGGCAGCTCCGCCCGCTCCAGCAGCTGCGCAAAGCCCAGGATGCTGTTCATGGGCGTGCGCAGCTCGTGGCTCATCCGCGACAGGAACTCGCTCTTGGCGCGGTTGGCGGCCTCGGCCTCGGCCGTGGCGCGGCGCAGCGCCTCTTCGGCCAGCCGGCGCTCCGTCACGTCGCGGGTGTTGGCCACCAGCCCCTCGTCCGCCGAGTCCGGCGAGAGCGTCTGCCCGAACGCCTCCACGTAGCGCCAGCTCCCGTCCGCGTGGCGAAAGCGGTACTCCACGTGGCCCACGAAGCCCGGGGTGGCGAACACCCGCTCGATCTCGGCCGCCACCTGCGGCGCGTCGTCGGGGTGGATGAATTCGAACGCGCTCTTTCCCACCAGCGCCTCGGGCGGGTAGCCCAGCATCCCCATGGACGAGGGGCTCATGTACGTCATGGCGCCCGAGGGGGCCACGATGCAGATGGTGTCCTGGCTGTTCTCGATCAGCCGGCGAAAGTGGCTCTCGCTGCGGCGCAGCGCGTCCTCGGCCTCCTTGCGGTCGGTGATGTCGCGGGTGTTGAACACCAGCCCCTGCTCCGCCGAGTCCGGCGACAGCGTGCGCCCGAAGGTCTCCAGCCGGCGCCAGCTGCCGTCCCGGTGCAGAAAGCGGTACTCGGCGCTCCGCGTGGTTCCCGGGGTGGCCACACTCCCCGCGATGGCGGCCAGCCCGGCCGGCAGGTCGTCGGGGTGCACCAGCTCGAACACGCTGCGGTCCGCCAGGTCGCCCGGGGCGTAGCCCAGGATGCGCTCCATGGACGGGCTCTGGTAGCGGATGATCCCCGTCTCCGGGTCCAGGATGACGATGATGTCGTGCCCGTTCTCGATCAGCGCGCGGTAGCGCTCCTCGCTTTCGCGCAGCGCGTCCTCGGCCCGCTTGCGCGCGGTGACGTCGCGGGTGTTGATGACGATGCCGTCGTCCACGTCGTCGGTGAGCGTCTTGCCCACCGCCTCCACGAAGCGCCACTCGCCGCATTTGGCCCGGTAGCGGAACTCCGCCGAGCCCGTCATCCCCGGGTTGGCCGCCACCGCCGCCAGCGCCGCCGCCACGTGGGCGTGGTCGTCGGGGTGCACGCGCTCCCACGCGGAGGTGCCGATCCCTTCCTCGGGCGTGTAGCCGTACATCCGCTCGATGGCCTCGCTCTCGTAGCGGATGGTGCCGTCGGCGCCGATGATGGACACCAGGTCCGAGGCGTGCTCGATCAGCCGCCGGAAATGCTCCTCGCGGGCGCGCAGGGCCTGCTCGGCCTCCACCCGCTCTGTGATGTCGCGGCCCACGGCGATCACCGCGTCCTGGCCAAAGTAGGTGGAGCGCGCCAGCGACAGCTCCTTGGGAAAGACGCTGCCGTCCCTGCGCTTTCCCCACCACTCGAAGCGCTGCGGCTCGCCCGCCACCGCGCGCCCGAAGCGCGCCATGGTGTCGGCCAGGTCCACCTTCTCGTCGGCCAGGATCTCCGGCGTGCGGCCCAGCAGCTCCTCGCGCGTGTAGCCGTACGTGCGCAGCACCGCCTCGTTCACGTTCAGAAAGCGGCCTTCCAGGTCCTGGATGTACACCAGCTCCGTAAGGTGGTCGAAGAGGCCGCGGTAGCTTTCCTCGCTGGCGCGCAGGGCGGCCTCGGCGTCCTTGCGGCCGGTGATGTCGCGCACCACGGCGGCCAGCTCGCCGGGCACCAGCGGCACCAGGCGGGCCTCGAAGGCGCCGCGGCCGCCGGGCAGGTCCAGCGTGTACTCCATGGACGCCACCTGCCCCGTCGCCCGCACCAGGCTCACCGCCTCGTCGAACTTCTGCCCCACCTCGGCAGGGAGCACGTCCTGCATGCGGCGGTTGAGAAACTCCTCGGGCGGCACGTACAGCCCGTTCTCGGCGCCGGCGCGGTAGGAGAGGATGCGCCCGTCGTCGGCCAGGCGAAAGTACAGGTCCGGCAGGGCGCGAAAGACGACCTCCAGCTCCAGCGTGCGCTGCAGCAATTCTTCGCGCGCGGCGCGGTGCTGCTCCACCTCGGCGGCCAGCGCGTCGTTGGCGTGGGCCAGCTCGCGGGTGCGCTCGTCCACCCGCTGCTCCAGCGCCTGGTTGATCTGCAGCGCCTGCAGCGCGTCACGGTGCTCCCGCGCCAGCCGCAGCCGCGCCAGGGCGGTGCCGGCGATGGAGGCCAGCGCCTCCAGCAGCCACGCTTCCTCGCGCCCATACGCGTCCGCGCCGGTCACCACGAGCACGCCCAGCGGCTCGCCGTCGGCCATCGCGGGGGCGCTCAGCACGGCGGGCGTGCCGGCGCGCGAGGGAACGGCCTGCGGGCGGCGCGCGCGCACCGCCCGCCACCCCATCTCGTCCTTGCCCGCGGCCAGGGCGGGAAAGGCGGCGTGGTAGCGCAGCGAGTCGGCGGCCGCGTCGTAGGTGGCGAACCGGAACCCGTCGCACGAAAGCGCGGCGGCGCAGGCGCGGCGCAGCACTGCCGCCAGCTCCTGCGCCGTCTGCGCCGACGCGGCGCCGGCGGCGGCCGCCGCGATCGCCGCGATGCGCCCTTCGCCGGCCCCGTGGCCGGGATCTATGTCCAGAGCCGGGGCGGGTTCCTGCTCCGCCGCATCGGCTGAAAGCGGGATTGCGTCCGCGGGGGCCCGCGCGGCGTCGCCGCCGGGGGCCCCGCGGCCGTGATCTATGTCCAAAGCCGGGGCGGAAGACAGGTCCGCCGCGCCGGCTGAAGATGGGGTGGAAGGCGTACCGCGCATGGCGGTGGGCTCCGTTCGGGTTCTGCCGCAAGCCTTGCTCGGCTCGACGTGCTACAAGATGCCGCACCCGTTAGAACCGGGCATGGTGCAGATGACCCATGCCGCGGAGAAGGAAAAAAAGATCGGTCTCACGCAGAGTCAGCGGAGTCAGCGGAGTTTTCTCGTGCCGCGACGCCAGATCATTGTGCGGGGTTCACGCAGGCCCGCGGAGGGAGCACGCATCGAACGCTGTTGACTCCGCGTGAGATGCGATCAGTTTTGATCTGGGCTGGAGCCATCGATCCACAGACCTGAGGCCGGGATGCACAGCGACCAGCTACCGTATCGGCAGCTGCACGACGAGATGCTGGACTACGAGGGGGAGGCGCTGTTCGACGACCTGCTCGCGCCGTGGCTGCGCGCGCAGGACGGCGAGCGGCGCTGGCTGGACGAGATGCGCACGCGCCGCGGCGATCCGGTGCCCGCCGTGCGGCAGGAGGAGTCGTGGCGGCTCTACGCGCTCTCGCGGATCATCCAGCTCCTGGAGCTCTCCCTCGCCTCGCCGAGGCTGGAGGAGAGGTGGGCGGTGGCGCCGGTGAGCCGCGACGAGTTCGCGCGGTTCATGGACGCGCTGGGGCTGCAGGCCGTGGAGCGCGCCGGATTCCATCCGTTCTACCACGAGATCGTCACCGTGGACCAGGCGGCGGACGAGGACGCGGCGCCGGAGATCGTCGAGGTGCTGTGGCCGGGATACACGCTCGGCCCGCTCCTCATCTCGCGCGGCGGAGTGCGGATTCGCGCCGGGCGGCGGCAGGTGGTGAAGGAGATCGCGGAGGGCAGCACGCTGTACTGGGCGTACGCGCGCAACAACCGGCGGGCGGAGGACCTGAGCAGCGGCTGGGGCGGCAACTCGCAGTGGCGCACGGAGTTCCGCCGCGACTACGCGCTGGACGGCGCGCTGCACTACAACGTCGACGCGCGCGACCCCGGTCCGGGCGCCGGGATCGACCTCGACGCGGCGGAGCGCGCGGAGCTGCTGCGCCACCGCTGCTTCGTCACCCGCACCCGCCCTTCCGACGACCTGTGGCCCTACGGCCTGCGCCTGGTCGAGCCCACCTGACCCACCCGGAGCGCGGCTGGTCTAAAGGCCCATCCGGGCGGCGGTGCGAGCCTTGAGCCGGCGGAGGGGGCGCAGCCGACGCAGTGCGATGCCGGCGGGAGCGCGATCGAATTCTCCCCCTCTCCCGCGACAGCGGGGGAGGGGGCCGGGGGGAGGGGGCCCCGTCGGGCGCCAGTTCGATTTCGTTCGTCGATCCCCCATCCATCCGCACCCCCACCCGACCCGCGGCTACCCGTCCATCCCGCACCAAAATCCGCCGAAACGCCTTGTTGCGCGTACGCGTGAAGTTTACTTTAGACGGACCTTCTCCCCTCCCGGATCCGGCCTGGAAGTCCCCCCGCCCGTGATGGCATCGATGGACCCGCAATCCCCGTCCGCATCGTCCCCCCTGCCGCTGGCCGTACCCGCCGCCGGCGGCGAGGAGGCCCTGCGCGCCACCCTCTCCGCCGCGCTCGAGGCGCTGGAGACGGAGCGCGCCGCCCGCCAGCGCGCCGAGGCCGCCCTCCAGGAGTGCGACCGCCGCCTGGACGAGGTGGAGCGCCTGGCCAGCCTGGGAAGCTGGGAGCAGACGCTGGCCGAGCCGCTGGACCAGCAGCCCGTGCGCTGGTCCGGCGAGCAGATGCGCATCCACGGGCTTGCCGAGGGGAGCGCCCCCGCCACCTTCGCCCAGTTCCTGGAGCGCGTTCACCCCGACGACCGCCGGGCCATCAAGGACGCCGTCGCCACCGTGGTCCGCACCGGCGACAGCAACGCCATCGCCTACCGCGTGGTCCGCGGCGACGGGCAGTTCCGCTGGCTGTACGCGCAGGCGCAGCGCATCCCCGACCCCGCCGGCGGCCCGCCGCGCCTCATCGGCACCGCGCGCGACGTGACGGAGCACCAGCTGGCCGAGACCGCCCTGCGCGAGCGGGAGCGGACGCTGGACGAGGTGGAGGAGCTGGCCGGGCTGGGGACGTGGGAGTGGCACCTGCCCTCCGACACCATCACCTGGTCGCGCGAGCAGCGCCGCATCCACGGGCTGCCGGACGACGCGCCCTCGCAGACCTTTGCCCAGTTCCTGGCCCGCGTGCACCCCGACGACCGGGCGCGCGTGGTGGAGGAGTGCGATCGGCTGATCGCCACCCGGATCCCCTTCTCCTTTCCCTACCGCGTCATCCGCCCGGACGGGTCGATGCGGGAGATGAACGCGCTGGGCAAGCTCCTTCCCGACCCCGCCGGCACCGGCGAGCGGATGGTGGGCATCTCCCAGGACGTCACCGAGCGCAACGCGGCCGACCGCGCCCTGCGGGAGAGCGAGGCCCGCTTCCGCGACCTGTTCGAGCAGTTTCCCCACAGCGTCAAGGTGTACGCGCCCGACGGCCAGGTGGTGCGGGTGAACGCGGCGTACGAGCGGCTGTGGGGGCTCACGCTGAAGCAGGTGTCCCGCTTCAACCCGCTGCGCGACGTCTCCATGGCCGAGATCGGGGCCATGGTGCGCCGCGCCTTCGCGGGGGAGACGGTGGTGCTCCCCGCCGTGCAGTTCGACCCGCGCGAGTACACCCCCGACGTGGTGCCCCCCGCGGGGATGGAGTGGCCGCGCTGGGTGCAGGCCTCGTACTTCCCCATCCGCGGCGCGGACGGCGAGGTGCTGGAGGTGGTGGCGGTGCACCAGGACGTCACCCACCAGCGCGTGGCCGAGGAGGCGCTGCGCACCTCCGAGGAGAGCTACCGCACCATCTTCGAGAACAGCAACGACGCCATCTTCGTCACCGACGCCGAGACGGGGATGGTGATCGACGCCAACCGCCGGGCGTGCGAGATGTGCGACACCACGCTCGACGAGCTGCGCACCGACGCCGCCTCCGTCATCTGGAACGGCCCGGAGCCGTACACGGCCGCGGTGGCGATCGACCAGTCGCGCCGCGCCGCCGCGGGCGAGGCGCAGCGCTTCGAGTGGATGTCCATCCACCCCCGCACCGGCGCCGAGATCTGGGGCGAGGTCAGCCTGCAGCGCGTGCTGCTGGCCGGCAAGCTGTGCGTCCTGGCCCTGGTCCGCGACATCGGCGAGCGCAGGGCGGTGGAGCAGGCGCTGCGCAGGTCCGAGGAGAGCTACCGCACCATCTTCGAGCTTTCCAACGACCCCATCTACGTGCACGACGTGGAGACGGGCGCCATCCTGGACGCCAACCGCCGCGCCTGCGAGGCCGCGGGGATGTCGCTGGACGAGGTGAAGCGGCGGGGGATGCAGCTGATCGCCGGCGGCCCGCACCCGTTCACCCCCGAGCGGGCGCTGGAGCACGTCCGGCTGGCGTCGCGGGGCGAGCCGCAGCGCTTCGAGTGGTTGACGGGGCTTCCCGGGGGCGGGCAGCGGTGGAGCGAGGTGTCGCTGAACCGCGTCAACATCGGCGGGGTGGACCGGCTGGTGGCCACCGCGCGCGACATCACCGAGCGCAAGCGCGCCGAGCAGGCGCTGCGCGACGGCGAGGAAAGCTACCGGACCATCTTCGACCTGGCCGGCGCCGGCATCTGGGTGCACGACATCCAGACGGGCGCCTTCATGGACGTGAACCAGACGGCGTCGGAGCTGTACGGCTGGTCCGTGGAGGAGCAGAAGGCGCTTGGGGTGGAGGGGCTGAGCTGGGGCGAGCCGCCGTACACCATCGCCGAGGCCATGGAGTACGTGAGGCGCGCCATCGCCGGCGAGCCGCAGCGCTTCGAGTGGAAGGGGCGCCACCGCCTGGGGCACCCGGTGTGGGCGGAGATCACCCTGCGCCGCGTCACCATCCTGGGCGAGGACCGGCTGCTGGCCACCGCGCGCGAGACCAGCGAGTGGAAGGCGGCGGAAGACGCCCTGCGCCGCGCCAACGAGGAGCTGGAGCAGCGCGTCGGCGAGCGCACCGCCGAGCTGGCGGAGACCAACGAGGCGCTGGAAGAGGAGGTGGCCGAGCACGAGGCCGCCCAGGAGGCGCTGCTGGAGCGCACGCAGGAGCTGGAGGGCGTCTTCCAGGCGCTCCCCGACCTGTACTTCCGGCTGGACCCGGACGGCACCATCACCGACCACCGTGCGGGACGCGCGGCCGCGCTCTACGCCCCGCTCCCCGAGTTCCGCGGCCGGCAGATGCAGGAGCTGCTCCCCCCCGACGTGGGGCCGCGCTTTACCGACGCCGTGCGCGAGGCCACGCGCACCGGCGAGCTGGTGTGCGTGGAGTACCGGCTGATGGACGGCGACGTGGCGCAGGAGTTCGAGGCGCGCGTGGTGCCGCTGGCCGACGGCACGCTGGTGACCGTGGTGCGCGACATCACCGAGCGCAAGGTGGCCGAGCGCGAGCTGGAGCACCGCCGCCGCGAGGCCGAGCAGATCGCCGAGACGCTGCGCCAGCAGGCCCTGGTCTTCGAGACGCTGGCCGAGGCCGTGGTCATCTCCCGCGCCGACGGGCGCATCCAGGACTGGAACCCGGCGGCGGAGCGCATGTTCGGCTACCACCACCGGGCGGTGGTGGGCCGGGCCGGCGGCCTGGTGAACCCGCCGGGGCGCGAGCCCGCCGCCCACCCGGCGGTGATGGCGGCGCTGGACCGCGACGGCAGCTGGTCCGGCGAGGTACCCTTCGTGCGCCCCGACGGCAGCGAGGGGATCGCCGAGGCCGTGGTGGTCCCGCAGCTGGACGACCGCGGCGAGCGCATCGCCCTGATCAGCGCCTACCGCGACGTCACCGCCCGCAAGCAGGCCGAGGCCGAGGTGGTGCGGCAGAAGGCGTTCTTCGAAGAGATCATCGCCTCGCTGGAGAGCGGCGTGGCGGTGTTCGACCCGCAGCTGCGCTACACCTACGCCAGCCCCAACTCCGTGCGCGACCCCGAGATCCGCGAGTGGATCGTGGGCAGAACGGTGCGGGAGTACGGCGAGCGCATGCGGCTGGCCGAGGAGGTCATCCGCATCCGCCAGGACGGGATCGAGCGGGCGCTGCGGCAAAAGAAGACGACGGAGTTCGAAGAGACCCTCAAGGGGCCCGACGGGCCCCGCCACGTCCTGCGCCGCTCGCTCCCCGTGCTGGACGAGAACGGCGAGGTGCTGCGCATCATCGGCTACAGCCTGGACATCACCGAGCGGGTGCGCATCGCCGAGGTGCTGCGGCAGAGCGAGGAGCACTTTCGCGCGCTGATCGAGAACGCGCACGACATCACCTGCATCCTGGACCCGCTGGGGGTGATGACGTACCAGAGCCCGTCGCTGGCCCGCCTGCTGGGGTGGGAGCCGGACGAGATGCTGGGGCGCTCCACCTGGCAGTTCATCCACCCCGACGACGTGGCCCGGGTGGTGTCCACCATGTCGGCCATCCTGGCGGAGCCGGGAAGCAGCCGGCGGGTGGAGTACCGCTTTCAGCGCAAGGACGGCGAGTGGCGCACGGTGGAGGCCATCGGCCGCACCCTTTCGCCCGACACGGCCGAGCACGGGCTGGTGGCCAACATCCGCGACGTCACCGAGCGCCAGCTGGCCGAGCAGGCGCTGCAGGAGCGCGAGGAGCACTTCCGCCGCCTGATCGAGAACGCCCACGACATCACCTGCATCCTGGACACGCAGGGGGTGATGACGTACCTGAGCCCCTCCATCCAGCGCGTGCTGGGCTACGCGCCCGGAGAGCTGGTGGGGCGCAACTCGTTCGACCTCATCCACCCCGACGACGCGGCCGGGGTGGCCGCCGCCATCCGGGCGGTGGTGGAAAGCCCCGAGGGCACCGGCTACGCCGAGTACCGCTTCCGCCACGCCGACGGCAGCTGGCGCCACCTGGAGGCGGTGGGGCGGATGGTGATCCCCGGCGAGCCGGAGTCCGGCTTCGTCAGCAACATCCGCGACGTCACCGAGCGCAAGCACGCCGAAGAGGCGCTGCGCGAGGCCACGCTGGCGGCGGAAAAGGCGCGGTCCGAGGCGGAGCGCGCCAACCTGGCCAAGAGCGAGTTCCTGTCGCGCATGAGCCACGAGCTGCGCACGCCCATGAACAGCATCCTGGGCTTCGGGCAGGTGCTGGCCCGGGCGGAGCTGCGGGTGGACCAGCAGAAGCACGTGCAGCACATCCTCAAGGCCGGCCGGCACCTGCTGCGGCTGATCAACGAGGTGCTGGAGATCGCCCGCATCGAGGCCGGCCGGCAGAGCTTCTCGCTGGAGCCGGTGCACGTGGGGACGGTGATGCAGGAGGCCGTGGGCCTGGTGCGCCCCATGTCCGAGCAGTACGAGGTGGAGGTGGAGGAGGTCGCGGGGACGGGGCGCGACGGCTTCGTGCACGCGGACCGGCAGCGCCTTACCCAGGTGCTGCTGAACCTCCTTTCCAACGCCATCAAGTACAACCACGCCGGCGGCACCGTGCGGCTGACCTGCGAGGTGGACGCGGCGGTGGAGGGGGCCGAGGACGAGCCGCACGTCTGGCTGCGGGTGGAGGACACGGGCCAGGGGATCCCGGAGACGCGGGTGCACCAGCTCTTTACCCCCTTTGCCCGGCTGGGCGCGGAGCAGACGGAGGTGGAGGGGACGGGGCTGGGGCTGGCGCTCTCGCTGCGGCTGGCGGAGGCGATGGGGGGAACGCTGGAGCTGGAGCGCAGCGGCCCGGAGGGGAGCGTATTCCGCCTGGGCCTTCTGGGCGCGGCCAACCCGCTGCGCCGCGCGGAGGACGCCGGCCTTCCCGTGGCGCCGGACGGCGACGGCGAGCACGGGACGGCGTCGCTGCTGTACATCGAGGACAACCTGGCCAACCTGGACCTGGTGGAGACCTTCCTTCTCTCCCGCCCCGGGTGGAAGCTGGTCCCCGCGCTGCAGGGGCGCATCGGCGTGGAGCTGGCGCGCGAGCACCGGCCGGACCTGGTGCTGCTGGACCTGCACCTTCCCGACATCAGCGGCGAGGAGGTGCTGCGCCGGCTGCGCGCGGACCCGCGGACGGAGACCATCCCCGTCGTCATCATCAGCGCGGACGCCACGCGCGACTCGCTGGACCGGCTGCGCGGCGCGGGGGCGGACGCGTACCTCACCAAGCCGCTGGACCTGGACGAGTTCCTGGCGACGCTGGAGACGCACCTTCCCGCCGGCCCGGGGGCGCGATGACGGACGGCGTCCTGGGGTGCACGCTGCTGCTGGTGGACGACGAGGAAGCCAACCTGGACCTGCTGGAGGTGCTGCTGGAGGCGGAGGGATACACCAGCCTCGTACGCACCACCGACGCGCGGCAGGCCATCCCCCTGTGGGAGCGGCACGCGCCGGACCTGGTGCTGCTGGACCTGCACATGCCCCACCGCGACGGCTTCGCGGTGCTTGCCGACATCCGCGAGCGCACCGCGCCGGACGACTTCTTTCCCGTGCTGGTGCTGACGGCGGACGCCACGCCCGAGGCCAAGGAGCGGGCGCTCTCGTCCGGCGCCAAGGACTTTCTCAACAAGCCGATCGACGCGACCGAAGCGCTGCTGCGCGTGCACAACCTGCTGGAGACGCGCGTCCTCTACACGCAGCAGCGCCATGCCCGGCAGGCGGCGGAGCTGCTGGCGGAGGCCAGCCGCGTGCTGAACGCCTCGCTGGACGCGGCCACGGCCGTCGCCCAGCTCACCCGCCTGGTCGTGCCGCGGATGGCGGACTGCTGCGCGATCGACCTGTTCGACGCGGGTGGCGCGGTGCGCACGGCGGCCACCCACGCGGACCCGGCGCAGGAGGCGCGGCTGCGCGGCACGGCGGCCCCGCCGGACGGCGTGGGCGCGGATTCCGCGCGGCTGGCGGACGGGGACGAGCTGGGCGGGCTGCTGGGCGGGTGCCCGGCGGAGGCGGCGCTGGTGGTGCCGCTGCGCGCGGCCGGGCGCGCGGTGGGGCGCATGGTGCTGGGGCGGGTGCGGCCCGGGGCGCGCTTCGGCGGGGCGGAGGTGGCGCTGGCGGAAGAGCTGGGGCGGCGCGCGGCGATGGCGGTGGAGAACGCGCGCCTCTTCGGCGAGGCGCGCGCGGCGACGGAGGCGCGCCAGCACACGCTGGCGGTGGTCGCGCACGACCTGCGCAACCCGCTGACGGCCATCCGCATGGACGCGGAGATGCTGTCGGCCATGCTGCGCCCCACCGTGGGCGACTTCGAGCGGCAGAGCCTGGACCGCATCGGCGCCATCACCCGGCGGATGGACGGGCTGATCCAGGACCTGCTGGAGGTGTCGCGGATGGAGCGCGGCACCCTGGCGCTGGAGACCTTTCCCCGCGACCCCGCGGTCCTGCTGGCGGAGGCGGCCCACGCGCTGGCGCCGCTGGCGGCCGCGCACGGGCTGTCGCTCGAGGTGGACGCGGCGGACGGCCTGGCCGCGGTGCGGGCGGACGGCGAGCGGGTGCTGCAGATCATCAGCAACCTGGTGGGGAACGCCGTCAAGTTCACGCCCGAGGGCGGGGTGGTGACGCTGTCGTCGGCGCCGGGGGAGGGCGAGGTGCGCTTCTCGGTGTCGGACACGGGGCCGGGGATTCCGCCCGAGCAGGTGCCGCACATCTTCGGCGCGTTCTGGCAGGCGCGACACGCGGACCGGCGCGGGCTGGGGCTGGGCCTGTCCATCGCCCGCGGGCTGGTGGAGGCGCACGGCGGGCGCATCTGGGTGGAGAGCGAGCCCGGCCGCGGCGCCAGCTTCGTCTTCACCCTCCCCCTGGCGGATCCCGATGTGGACTCCGCCGCCGCCGCCGATTCGCGGCCGATGGCGTCCGCCGGCTGATCACCCGTTCACCCGTTCACCCGTTCACCCGTTCACCCGTTCACCCGTTCACCCGTTCACCCGTTCACCCCCGTCCCCCCAGACGCCGCCGATGAGCAGCCGCATCCTGGTCGTAGAAGACAGCCTGGACATTGCCGAAGGGCTGCAGCGCAGCCTGGAGTACGACGGGTACACGGTGTCGCTGGCCACCAAGGCGGCGCACGCGCTGGCCGTGGCCACCAGCGACAGGCCGGAGCTGATCGTGCTGGACCTGGGCCTTCCCGACAAGGACGGCTACGAGGTGCTGCGGGAGCTTCGCGAGCGCGGCGTGATGACGCCCGTGCTCATCCTTTCCGCGCGGCGCGAGGAGGCGGACAAGCTGCAGGGATTCCGGCTGGGCGCGGACGACTACGTTACGAAGCCGTTCAGCATCCTGGAGCTGATGGCGCGCATCAGCGCCCTGCTGCGCCGCGCCAACCCTGCCCCGGCCCCCGCGCCTGCTCCGGGGAGTGCCGCCGCCGTGGCCGCGGCAGCCGCCGCGGACGGCGCGCCGAAAGCCGGCCCGCTGAGCGACGAGGCCCTGCGCGAGCGCTACGCCCTTACCGCCCGCCAGATCGAGGTGGTGCGCCTGCTGGCGGAGGGCTGCAGCAACGCCGAGATCGCCACCCGCCTGGAGATGAGCTACTACACCGCCCGCAACCACACCGAGCAGGTGCTGGGCAAGCTGGGCGTCTCCTCCCGCGCCGCCGTCGGCGCGATGCTGTACGGGCAGGGGTAGGTGGCGAGCACCTGGATGCAGTCAAACCCTTCAAATACCGGAGGATATAATGGACACGAATCTCCTCAACGCGATCGCCGCCGTCGCGAGCGCCGCGGCAGCCTTCGCAAGCGTTGTCGTAGCCGTCCGCATCAGTCGTCGCGCTGAGTCGATGGCGATCGCCGAACGTGAACGTACGGCAGCATTCGCGGCCGGTGAGGCGGCGCGTGCCGACGCCTTCGCTGCTTCCGAACGGCGGCACGCCTCCTTCAACACCGTTGCCGAGTGGCGTCGTGATCTGCGTGACTGGGCTGCCGGAGCCATCGACGTTCTGAGCGAAGCGACGTATCTCTGTGACGAGATCGCGGACGACAACACCGATCTGGCCGAGCGAAGCCTTCCCTGCCGCCACCGGCTGTCTTCCGTCATCGACCGCGGACGCTTCTTCCTTCCCAACATTCGGAAAGATGAGTATGGAGTCGATAAGCCTTTCGCGTATCGTGGCTATCGGCATTCAGCACTGGATCCCCTGGTCGCCGCCGAGCGGGTGCTGAGCACGGGCTACCTCGGAGCGTTCACCGATCGCAAACACGCGCTCGTGGCGATGAAGCGGGAGTTCGTCTCGTCGATTCAAAAGATTCTCGATCCTGAACGGCATAATCATGAGGTTGCCCGCATGATCAAAGAAGGTCATCAGGCAGCGGGCGATGATCGAAATCTGGGTGGCCTCCTGGCTGACTCGCATACGCTCCCGATTGGCGCCGAAGGAATGTTGCAGAATCCACCCTCGTCGCATCTGGGCCTGCGCAACCGCGGTGAAAAGAATCCCGCACTGCCGGCTCGCACCCCGGAAGAAACAGCCAGGTGATCGAGATCCCCACCCTAACCACCGACCGCCTCCTGCTCCGCCCGTTCCACGAGGAGGATCTGGACGCGTATGCGGAGATTTGTGCGGATGCGGAGGTGACGCGCTACCTGAGCGATGGGAGGCCGCTGTCGCGAGCCGAGGCGTGGCGGCAGATGGCGTTCATCGTGGGGCACTGGCAGCTGAAGGGCTTCGGGCTGTGGGCGCTGGAGGAAAAGTCCAGCGGCGCGCTCATCGGACGCGCGGGGCTGCTGCACCCGGAGGGGTGGCCGGGCTTCGAGGTGGGCTGGACGCTCGGCCGCGCGTGGTGGGGAAAAGGCTACGCCACCGAGGCGGCGCGGGAGGCGCTGCGCTACGCCTTCGAGGAGCTGGACCGCGACCACGTCATCAGCCTGATCCGGCCGGAGAACCACCCATCCATCCGCGTCGCGGAGCGGCTGGGCGAACGGCTGGAGGGCGAGGTCGAGTTCTTTGGCGGAAGGACGCTCATCTACGGGATGGATCGGCCGGGCTGACACCCGCAACCGCCTCGACGCGGCGGGCACTCCGTCCTGCACCGGACACCCGCGGGACCCGGGATCTCCACCTTCCACGCCCTGCTCTGGAGCGCGGGCGCGTAGCAGTAGTACGTTCCATGCGTAAGCGCACCGGCGATCGTGCGGGGCCGGGCGGGCCCCGATCACCCGGTGTGCGGAAAGGCGGAGAATGGCGGAGTCCCATGGGAGGGCGCGCGAAGCGCCAGATGCCGGCGGCCGGCCGCGGCGGCCGATGCTGGCGGGCGTCGAAGTGCGGGAGGCGGACCTGGAGTCCGCGCAGGGGCTGCACGCGGCAACGCTGGTGATCCGCGTGGCGGCGGGGGTGGTGCTGCTGCTGGCCCTGTTCCAGTTCGTCGAGTTCTGGCGCGACCCGCCGCCGGGCGGCGTGGGCGTGGGGCTGCTGGTGGGCGACACCATCCGCCTGATCGTCTTTTCGGCGCTGCTGTGGGCGGGGGCCGAGCTGGCCGCCATCATGATCAAGTCGCACTACGACCTGCGGGCCACCCGCATCCTGGTCGCGCGGCAGACGTACATGATGCGCCAGATGGGGATCGCCAGCGGAGACCTGCCCGCGGAGGACGAGCCGGTGGGGCAGCGCCGTGCCGCCGACGCGACCTGAGCCACGCCGCGGGAGGGGCGCCCCGCACCCGCCCCGCGGTACGGCCTGGACGCGGAGGGCGGGCCCCGGAGCGGCCGCGGCCGTGCTGCTGCTGCTGGCGCTCGCCATGGCGCCGCCGTCCACCGGCGGGCAGGCCGGCCACCCGCTGCGCGGCCAGCGGCTGTACGTGAACCCCGCCTCGCCGGCGCGCACGCAGGCGGACGCGTGGCGGCGCTCCCGGCCGGCGGACGCGGCCCACATGCAGCGCATCGCCGCCCAGCCGCAGGCCATCTGGCTGGGCGAATGGGCGCGCGACATCCGCGGCGAGGTGGACCGCCTGGTGACGCAGATCCAGGCGGCCGGCGCCGTTCCCGTCCTCGTCGTCTACAACATCCCCAACCGCGACTGCGGCCTGTACTCCGCCGGGGGCGCGCGCGGCGGCGACGCGTACCGCCGCTGGATCCAGGGCTTTGCGCAGGGGCTGCGCAGGCGGCGCGCGGTGGTGGTGCTGGAGCCGGACGGGCTGGCCTCCAGCGACTGCCTGCCCATCCGCCTTCGCGACGAGCGGATGGTGCTGCTGCGCGAGGCGGTGCAGGTGCTGACGGCTGCGGGGGCGGCGGTGTACGTGGACGCCGGCAACGCCAACTGGCGGCAGCCGGAGGAGATGGCCAGGATGCTGCGCAACGTGGGGATCGAGCGGGCGCAGGGGTTCGCGCTGAACGTCTCCAACTTCCACGGGCTGCAGCCCAACCTTGCCTACGGCGAGCGGCTCAGCCGGCTGGTGGGCGGCAAGCACTTCATCGTCGACACCAGCCGCAACGGCCGCGGCGCGGCGGTGGAGGCCAACTGGTGCAACGCGCGGGGACAGGCGCTGGGCCGCGCGCCCACCACCACCACCGGCCACCCGCTGGCAGACGCCTACCTGTGGATCAAGACGCCGGGCCAGTCCGACGGCACCTGCAACGGCGGCCCCCGGGCCGGCGAGTGGTGGGCGGACTACGCCCTGGAGCTCAGCCGCGCCGCGGAGGTGCTGGGCAGCATGTTCCCGCGCTGACCCCGGATCATCCCCATGTTCTGCCCCCGGTGCGGCACGCAGACCGAGCGGCGCGGCGGCGAGCTGGTGTGCCCGGCGGGCAATATGCCGCTGGCGCCCCACACCGCGTCCCGCCTCGCCGCCGCCTTCGTCGAGCGGACGGCGACGCCCTCGGCGGAGCCGCTGCGATACCGCGCCGGCGGCCGGTGGTACTGCCCCGGCTGCGGCGTGCGGATGGTCACGGAGCCGCACGACGTCCGATGCCCGCGCTGCACGCTGCACCTGAACCAGTTCCTGGTGGAGCTCGTGGAACTGCACAGCCACGCCGGCACGATCGATCCGGTCACCGGAGAGCACATCTTCGACGGCATGCGCGACTGATTCCTGATCCGCCGAGGATGTGATGGTCGATACCAGATGCCGGAAAAGAACGTGACTTCCTGAGGGAGCGCACGCGCAGATCCTGCCGCCTGGACTGACCCCGGCGCGCGACCGAAGGACCTCCTTTCGGCTGCGCAGGGGCCGGATCAGGACGCGGAACCGCCCCCTTCGTTCTGCGGGCGAGGTCCTTCGGTCGGCGTCGGGGCAACGGTCAGCGCGGCGCCTGCCGCGGGAAGTCATGCACTCCATTGCCGGACTTGGTCTGACGCGGCGCAAACGAAGGCGGCGGATCGCACCGATGCGATCCGCCGCCGATTTATCCGTCAGCCGCCGGAGGTCAGCTCTCCGCGGCGCTCCGCGTGGCGCGCGACGGGCGGCGGCGCCAGTGCGAGAGCGGCCGCAGCGACTCGCTCACGGTTGCCAGGCCCAGGACGCTCCGCAGCGCCTGCAGCGTGGAGCGGGTGCGGGCGACGTAGCCACGATCGGTAGCGCGACGGTTGTATGATTCGGCGGTCATGGTCGGTTTCTGGTTGGGCGTTCAGCGCCGGCCGTCTCCCCCCAGCCGGTGCCGGAGCATCGCTGCTCCGTGTGCAACAGGATAATCGTTTCCGCGGCACACACATGGGTCGATCGACCCATCGAAACGAAAAAAGGGTTCATCGCGGATTCCGTTGCACGCCACGCCTGGCGGGAAGCGGTGGCGGGTTCACCATGCGCGACCACCGTGTCCTGCGCGTCGGCAGGGGCGGGGCACACCGGGCTTCCCTGAGGACGTCGGGAACTGCAGGCAGATGGACGCCCGGCAGAGGGCCATCCGCCTTTTTTTCTGGAACACCTTTCCCGTC
>DASUVG010000111.1:0-19661 GCA_036379135.1 Longimicrobium sp. | reverse complement strand
CTCATGGCCCCCTGCCGCGCTTCCCTCCCTCTGCCGTTCCCGACGCGTCCACACACGCGTGGAGCAACCCCCACCCGCCGCCGTGCCCTGACACCCTTCCACTGCATCGCGGGTCATCTCGCCCCTGGAGAGCGCGACCGCAGTTTGCAACCACATCCGCGTGGTCCATTCTTTTCAAGACTCGGATGCGGCTATCCTTCCTCTGTCCACACGAAACAGCCCCGCCGCGGATGCATCCGCGGCGGGGCTTTCGTCATCCACCAAATGGATCGCCTACTTCGTCCGCACGATGGTCAGGTAGACCGACGAGGGGAGCGGCTGGGCGCCGGTGCTGCGGCCGGTGAGCGTCGCCACCGTCGCGGGGAGCACGCCGAAGCGGACGAACGCGCCGCTGCCGCTCTTGATGAACGTCTCCACCGTCCCCGGGCCCGCCACGCGCCGCGTGCGCAGCGGGAACGTGCTGTAGAACGAGCGGAACCGCCAGCTGGGCTGGGTGAAGCGCGCGTCGACGCCGGGCACCACGTCGTCCGTGAACACCGACACCGTCCAGTCTCGCACCCACGGCCGCGGGTCGCTGCCCAGTGCCTGCTGCAGGTTGGCGAAGCCCGTGGTGCTGCCGTCGATCAGCGCCCGCCACAGCTGCCCCTCGCTGCCGCCCTTGCGGTCCGCCGCGTAGCGCAGGAACGCCCACCCCGCGCCGCGCGTGGCCAGGTCGTTGGCGTCCGCGCTGCTGGCGTCGTACGGCGACTGGCCCTCGGGGTCCTCCAGGTACTTCTCGTAGCGGCGGACGTTCTGGTCCATGTAGGTGCGGAACGCGTTCAGCACCCGCGCGTTCGCCTGGATCTCCGGCGAGCCCAGGTTCTGCCGCGCCGCCAGCCCGGAGGCGCGGTAGAACAGCACCTCTTCCGTCACGTGGCTCATGGCCTCGTTCAGCCACGTCTCCTCGTTCCAGTGCGTGGTGCCGATCACGTACAGCCGGCGCGACGCGTTGATCAGGTGCTGAAACTCGTGCGCGATCGTCCCCAGCGACGTCTGCAGCACCAGCTCGCGCGAGAACACGTTGCCGTTCACCGCGCCGCCCGGGTCCGGCACCAGCATGTAGAACATCTCGGCGAAGTTGCTGGACGCGCACGCCGACAGCCCGTCGCGGTCGCGCGTGGGGAACAGGTCGCGCGGATGGAAGTAGCCGCCCACGTACGACCCCGAACCCGACTGCGTAAGCTCGTTCACCGCGCGGGTGTAGAAGATGACCACGCGCCCGTTCTGGTCCACGTCCCCCGACTCGCCAAAGGCGCCGGTTACCGCCGGGTGCACCAGCGTGTCGAAGCCCGCCGCGAACGACGCGTACTCCGCGTCCGTCAGCCCCCCCGACGGGTTCCCCACGTCCGCCAGCACGATCGACTTCGATCCCACCGCCACCACGCGCCCCGTGCGCATGCGCGGGCTCTCGCACGACTCCTCGGTGGACGTGTTCACCTGCACCTGCTGACCCACCGTGGGGTTCTTCAGGTCCAGCACGTACGAGGGCCGCAGCCCGCCCTTCGCCGGCTGGCGAAAGCCGATCGCCTCGTCCACGTACGGCGCCAGCTCGCGCTCCGCCTGCCCGCGCAGCCGCTGGTGGAACTCGTCGTCCAGCTCGCGGCCGCCCGCCAGCGCCAGCGCGGGCGAAACCGACGGGCTGGTGGGGAGCACGCCGACCACGCCCTGCGCCGTCAGCAGCACGTTGGCGTGCCCCGCCTCCAGCCGTCCCGCGTGGAAGGGCACGGCCACGTACTCCGCGCCCGCCGCGCCGCCGTCCAGGCACACCGTGGCCGCCTCGATGCCGCCCAGCGTCACGCTGGCGCCCACCGCCAGCGAGCGCACCGCGCCGGCCGCCGTGCACCCCGGGGGCGCCGCGGCCACGGACACGCGCACGCTGCCGGCCACGTCGTCCAGTGTCGCGCGGATCGTCGTCTGCCCCGGCGCCACCCCCGTCACCACGCCCGTGGCGCTCACCGTGGCCACCGAGGCGTTGTCCGTGGACCACACCACTTCGGCAAGATCCTCGTCGGCGGGCGCCTCGCCGTCCTCGTCGCGCACGGTGAGCTCCAGCTCCAGCGTCTCGCCCACCGACAGCGTGCGCTCGTCCGGCATCACCTGCACCGACACGACCTCGGCGTTGCCGCCGGTGGGGTTGCGTTCGCAGGCGGAGAGCGCCAGGAGGGCCGCCGCGGGAACCAGCAGAAGTCGCTTCATGGCAAGCTCGGGAGAATCCGTGAAAGGCGGCCCCGCGGGGCGCGGCCATGGTAGAACGCGTGGAAGCGCCGGACGGGACACCCGCCCGCACCGCCCGCCTCTAGGGAACGATCACGCCGTACGTCTGCACCTGCACCTGCGTGGGGCCCTGCACCCACACCTTCTGCCCGGCGCGCAGCCGGTCCGCCCCGGCGCCCAGCCGCACCGCCGAGCCGTCCTCCAGCCGCAGCTGCAGGCCGCCCCCCGGCGCCGCCTCCACCGTCCCCCACAGCACGGGGCGTCCGTCCACCGAGCGGATGTGGTAGCCGCGCGCCTCGAAGGCGCCGCCCTGCATCCGCCCCTCCACCTCCACCTCGGCCCCGGCCAGCGCCCGCAGCTCGGCGGCCGCGGGGCCCGTCAGGTACACGCTGCGCCCGTCCGCCGTCTGCAGCGTCAGCTGCACGTTCATCGGCGCCGAGCCCACCACCGCCACCCGGCCGGCCAGCCGCTCGGGCCCGCCGCCGCGGGCGGCCGCGGGAGGTGTGCAGCCGGCCAGCGCCGCCATCGCCAGGACCGCCGCGGCGCGGATCATTTGGTCCGCACCACCGTCACCGACACGTTCTCCGGCAGCACCGCGCCGCCCGAGGTAAGCTGCACGGAGCCCCGCCGGCCGGCGGCCACCGCGGCGCGCAGGTACGACGCGCCCCCGGCCGTGAGCGTCACGTCCACCGGCGCGCCGCTGGTGAGCGGCCGCACCCGCAGGGGAAAGCCGCCGCTGGCGTTCTGCCAGAGGGTGCGGTGGTTCCAGCTGGGCTGGGTAAAGACGGCCGGCACCCCCGCCACCGCGTCGTCCGTGTACACCGAGACCGCGAAGCTGCGGAACAGGGGGATGGGGTCCTGCCCCAGCACCTCCCGCAGGTTGGCCAGCCCCACCCGGTCGTTGTTCACCAGGTCGTACCACAGCCTGGCGTCGTTCTGCACCGGCTGCTGGTCCGCCACGTAGCGCAGGAACGCCCAGGCGGCGCCGCGCACGGCCAGGTCGTCGTCGTTCTTGTACGGCGAGTTGGTCTCGGGGTCGCGCAGGTACTCGCCGTAGCGTCCCTCGTTCTGCTCGCCGAACGCCAGGAACGCCGCGCGCGTCAGGGTGCCCTGCGCCAGGATGGCGCCGCCCAGGTTCTGCCGCGGCCCCAGCTGCGCGCGGTGGTAGAACAGCAGCTCCTCGGCGATGTGGCTCAGCCCCTCGTTCAGGTAGACCACCTCGTTCCAGTTGGTGTCGACCACCCCCGGAACCGTGTACAGCCGGCGCGAGGCGTTGATCAGGTGCTGGAACTCGTGCCCCACCACGCCGATGGTGCTCTCGCGCACGTACTCCACGCTGCGCGTGTTGCCGTTCACCACCCCGGTGGGGTCGGCGGCCAGCATGTAGAACATCTCGGCGTAGTTGCTTCCCGGGCACCCCTCGGCGAACCCGGAGGACGGGTCCGGGGTGCGGGGGAACAGGTCGCGCCCGTAGAAGAAGCCGCCGACGATGTAGTTCACGCTGCGGGGCGTCAGCTCGTTCACCACGCGGGTGTAGAAGATGATCACCCGCCCGTTCTGGTCCACGTCGCCGGGCTCGCCGAAGGCCGCCACGTTCACGGGGTACACCAGCGAGTCGAAGGTGGCCGCCACGTGCTGGTAGTCCGCGTCCGTCAGCCCGCCCGCCGGGTTGGAGGTGTCGGCCACCACCACGGCGCGCTGGCTGACCGCCACCACGCGCCCGGCGCGGCTGGCGGGCGCCGAGCACCCTTCCAGGCCGCCGTTCAGCGGCAGCAGCGAGCCCACCGCGGGCGAGCTCTGCTGCAGCGCCAGCCGCGCGCCGCCCGCGCCCCGGCGCCCGTACGCCGCGCGCGCCCCGGCCACCTGCCGGCCCAGCGGCTCGCGCACCGCCTCGTTCAGCCGCGTGTGAAAGCCGCCGTCCGCGTGGGCGCCGACGCCCGCGTCCGCCGACACTCCGCCTGTGATGGAGACGGGCGCCAGCGACGGCGTGGGGGGCCCGGCCACCGCCGCCAGCCCGGCGCCGCTGGCGCGCAGGCTCAGGGTGCCGCTGGAGGTGGACGAGCCGAAGAACGGGATCACCGTGAACTCCGCCCCGGCGGCGCCGCCCTCCAGGCACAGCACGCTCCCCGCCGCGCCGTCGCGCTGGACGGACTCGCCCACGGCGAGGGTGAGCCCCGACCCCGCCTCGCCGCACTCCGCCGCCGTGCCGAACACGGTGATGGTGGCGGTGTCGGCCTTGCCCTCGGCCGAGGCCACGATGCGCGCGGTGCCGGTGCGCACGCCCGTCACCACGCCGGTCTGGGTGACGGTGGCCACGTCCTGCTCCAGCGACGCCCACTCGAACTCCACGCCGGTGACCAGCTCGCTCTCCTCGTCGCGCGCCACGGCGGTGAGCTGAAAGCTGTCGCCCGCGTTCAGGTTGCGCGCGTCGGGGGTAACCACCACGCGGTCCACCCGGGGGCCGGACGCCGAGGGGCTGTCGCACGCCCCCGCCGCCAGGGCGAGCAGGAGGTACGCGGGAAGGAGGCGCTTCATGGGCGTGCGGTTTCTGTGGAGGGTTGCGCCGGTGGGCGCGGCCACAGACGGTCGCGCGCACGTGCGGGGCCCTGCGGGCCGCCGGCACGCGCGCGTACGCGTCAATTCTACGGAAGAACGTTCCAAAAGGAAAGCCGCGCGCCGGGCCCCGGACGGGGCGCGAAGGATCGCAACTCCTTTTTTTGCATCCACTTATACTCTCCCTGCCCCCGGGTGTTCCGGGGGTGTGGCACCCCCGCCGGGCGCGTGCTACATTGCCGCGCGCCGGCGCCGCGCGCTCCGCGGCGGCCGCGCCCGAACATCCCACAAACGATCCAGCCGGGGCCCTGATGACCGACCGCCCAGCCCGCCACTTTCTGCAGATCCCGGACTTCAGCCGCGACGAGCTGCTCCAGACGCTGGACCTGGCCGCGCGGATGAAGTCCGGCGCCTACACCGACCGTCCGCTGGCCGGCAAGACGCTGGCGATGATCTTCACCAAGAGCAGCACGCGCACCCGCGTGAGCTTCGAGGTGGGCACGTACCAGCTGGGCGGCCACGCGCTCTTCCTCTCCTCGCGCGACATCCAGCTGGGCCGCGGCGAGCCGATCAAGGACACCGCCCGCGTGCTCTCGCGGTACGTGGACGGGATCATGATCCGTACCTTCGACCAGCAGGACCTGGTGGACCTGGCCACCTACGGCTCCATCCCCGTCATCAACGGCCTTACCGACCTGCTGCATCCGTGCCAGATCATGGCCGACCTGCTCACCGTCCAGGAGAGCTTCGGCCCGGACCTCTCCAGCGTGAAGGTCGCGTGGGTCGGCGACGGCAACAACATGGCCAACTCCTGGCTCAACGCGGCGTACATGCTGGGCTTCGAGCTGCGCCTGGCCTACCCCGCCGGCTACGAGCCCGACGCCGGGATCCTGGAGCGCGCGCGCGGCGCGGCGAACA
Organism: Longimicrobium sp.; assembly: GCA_036379135.1. Lineage (GTDB taxonomy): Bacteria > Gemmatimonadota > Gemmatimonadetes > Longimicrobiales > Longimicrobiaceae > Longimicrobium. Next base: position 13,937 of record DASUVG010000111.1, on the reverse strand, counting down.
TCATCACGACGCACGATCCGCGCGAAGCGGTGGAAGGGGCGGACGTGGTGAACACCGACGTGTGGGCCTCCATGGGGCAGGAGGAAGAGTCGGCCAAGCGCGCCCGCGACTTCCAGGGCTACTGCATCACGGAGGAGATGATGGAAACCGGCAGCGGCCGCGCCATCTTTCTCCACTGCCTCCCCGCGCACCGCGGCGAGGAGGTGACGGAGGGGGTGATCGAGGGCGCCCGTTCCCGCGTGTGGGACGAGGCCGAGAACCGCCTGCACGTGCAGAAGGCCATCATGGCGAAGCTGATGGGCGGCGCCTGACGCTCCCCGTCCCGAAACGCTACGAAGCCTCTCCCCGGGTGTCGCGGGGAGAGGCTTCGTGCTTCGACACCGGCGGTCTCCCGTACCGCCGGCGCCCCCCTCTCCCGGCCTCTCCCCCATAAACCCATGGGGGAGAGGAGAATTCGATCCCGCTGCGACGAGCATCGCGCTGCGCGGGCGCGGGGCCCCTTCCCCGGCCCCTCCCCGCTCGTGCCTCGCGGAGAGGGGAGAATTCGATCCCGCATCGACGGCCTGTCGAGCGCATCACCCCTTCCCGACGCAGTTTGTGGGGGAAGGGCGCCCACCCTCCCGCGCGCGCCATCCGAAACGCCTCCCCTGCTGTACTCGACACCCGCCGGAGTGGTCTACCCCTACGCCGGCGTCATCCCGCGCGCCACGTCGGCCGGCGGAGCGGAGATGGCGGGCGCGGACGCGCGGCGGCGGATGCGCATCCGCACGCCGTGCTTCGGACGGAGGGTGAAGGTGGCGTCGGGGACGACCTCCTGCCCGGGCACCAGCTCCGGCTCGAAGCGCTGGGCCAGCGTGGCCAGCACCACCTGCGCCTCCATGAGCGCGAAGCTGTTGCCGATGCACTGCCGCGCCCCGCCGCCGAACGGGTAGTACGACCACGGCACGATCGCGTCCTTCGCGGCGCCAACGAAGCGCTCGGGGAGAAAGTCGTCCGGGCGATCCCACAGGTCCGGGCGGCGGTGCGTGACCCACTGGCACACCATCACGATGTTGCGCGCGGGGATGCGGTATCCACCGATCTCGTCCTCCTCCACCGGCTCGCGCGGCTGCCCCCACGCCGGCGGATAGAGCCGCAGCGTCTCGTCGAACACGGCGCGCGTGTACGGCAGCCGTGGCAGGTCCTCCACCCCCGGCGTGCGCCCTCCGAGCACGGAATCCAGCTCCTCGCGAAGCGTGGCCGCCGCGTCCGGGCTGCGCGCCAGCAGGTACCACATCCAGCTCATGGATGCCGCCGCCGTCTCGTGCCCGGCGATCATCAGCGTCAGCGCCTCGTCGCGCACCTGGCGGTCGTCCATGCGCGCGCCGGTGTCGGCGTCCCGCGCGTCCAGCAGCGTCTGCAGCAGGTCCGGCAGCTCCCGGCCGGAGCGGCGGCGCTCGGCGATCATCGCGTCCACCGTGCGGTGCACCACGTCGCGCGCGGAGGCGAAGCGGCGGTTCTCGCGCGTGGGCAGCCACTGGGGCGCCGCCAGCGGCATCGTCATCCGCCTGCTCACGGTGGCGAACGAGGTGCGGATGGCCTGCCCCAGCACGCTGGCCTCGCCGCTCAGGTCGTGCGAAAAGAGCGTGGTCCCCACGATGCGCAGCGTGAGCCGCAGCATCTCCTCCCCCACGTCGACCACGGCGCCCTCCGCCGCCAGCCGGTCCCAGCGCTCCAGGGCCAGTTCCGCGCTCTCCGCCATCTGCGCGACCAGGCCGGCCAGGCGGTGGCGGTGAAAGGCGGGCTGCATGAGCCGGCGGTTCTGCAGCCAGGTGTCGCCCTCCGACGCCAGGATGCCGTTGCCCGCCAGCATGCGCACCGGCGCGTTGAAGCGGTCCGGCTTGCGGTAGTTCCTGCCGCGCGTCCTGAGCACGTGCTCCACGCCGGCGGGATGCGTGATGAGGTACCAGCTGATTCCGGGGATGCCGCGCAGGCGCACCACGTCGCCCAGGGTGCGCTGGGCGCGGGTGTACAGCGCAAGCGGGTCTGCGACCGCTTCCGGCCCGGACCCGAAGAGAAGGCCGCCCGGCATCAGGGGCGGCAGTGCAAGATCGCTCACGGGAGCTCGTCCTTATCGTCAGACGGTGATCGTCAGTCCAACAGGATCCAGCGCGGTACAAGCAACCTTTCCACGCGGTGCCGCACAAGGGGATTTCCCCCACCCGCCGTACGGCATCTCCCCACCGCCTCCTCGCCGTCACGCGCAGGATGCTGCATGTTGGATGACGATCTTCCCGGCGCCCTTCCCCCACAAACCGTCTGGAGGAAGGGAGAATCCCGCTTCCACAACCTTCTCGCGGGGAAATCTGTCATTCCGAGGGAGCGCCGCGCCGCGGTTGCCCGTTGCGGAGAGTGCGGGCGCGACCGAGGAATCCAGCGTCCGGATTCTCGTGACCCGTCGCGCGCGACGAACCGGTGGCCACAATCCGCGAGGGCGGATTTCGCGATCTTCCAGCGGCGAATTCATTCGCTCCTGCTGCGGACTCGGCGAGATCCTGTTGATTCCCGCAATCACCGCATCTCTTGCATCTTCCCAACTTCCCTGATGCCCCCGATGAAATCCCCTACCCACCGCCGCGCATGCGCCCTCCGCCGTGCCGCGCTCCCCATCGCGCTCATCGCCGTCCTCGCGCCCGCGGCGTGCCGGGCGCAGGTGCTGGACATGGAGGCGCGGCTGGAGCGCGCGGAGCGGTACCACGAGGCGCTGCGGACGCTGGCGGGTGGACGCGTGCGGGCGGTGGTGTGGGAGCCCGGGCAGGAGGCGTTCGTCTACCGCGCGGAGGCCGGGCCGCTGGCGGGGCAGTGGGTGCGGGTGGATGCGCTCCGCGGCACGTCGGCACCCGTCCCGGCGGAGCGCCTGCCGCCCCGCCCCGCGCCGCCCGGGCTGGAGCGCATGGATCGGCGCGGCGACACGCTGCGCATCCTGCGCGCGGACGGCGGCGAGGCCGCGCGGCTGGTGGAGGCGCCGAACGCCGGCTGGGAGGTGCGCCCGCAGGGATGGGATCCGCGTGGGCGCTGGCTGGCCGCCATCCGCTCGACGTCCGACGGCGTGCACACGGTGCCGGTGATCGACTACTCGCGCGCGCTGGAGCACGTGGAGCCCGCGCAGTACCCCAAGTCCGGCACGCCGCTGCCGGTGCAGTCCATCCACCTGGTCGACGCGGGCTCCGGCGGAATTCGCGAGATCGCGCTGGATACGCGCGACGCGTACGTCTGGATCGCGGGGTGGCGCGCGGAGCCGGCGGAACTGCTGGTGATCCGCATGGTGCGGACGGGAAAGCAGCTGGACCTGTTCGCCATCGATCCGGCGGACGGAAGCAGCCGCCTGCTGGCGAGCGACGCGCGTCCGGAGACCTCCGTGGCCGCGCTCGACTTCGCCACCGGGGGCTGGGCCAGCCAGGTGACCGTGCTGCCGGACGGCTCCGGCTTTCTCTGGTTCTCCGAGCGAGACGGGTGGCGGCACGTCTACCGTCACGGCTGGGACGGCGCCGCGCCGCGGCAGCTCACCCGCGGCGCCTTCGTCGTCCACCGCGTGGTGCGCGTGGACGCGGCGTCCGGGCAGATCTACGTCATCGCCTCCGCCGACGCCACGCGCCCGTACGACCAGCACCTGTACGCCGTCCCCGCCGGCGGCGGCGCGCTGCGCCGGCTTACGCAGGAACCCGGCATCCACGACGTGCAGTTCGCGCCGAGCGGCCGCGCCTTCATCGACGTCCACTCCAGCATCGACCGCCCCTACGCCACCGACCTGCGCCGCGCGGACGGAACGCGCATCGCGCGGCTGGAGACGGCGGATACGGCGCCGCTCGCCGCGCTGGGCCACCGTCCGCCGGAGCCCTTCACCGCCCTCGCCGCGGACGGGACCACGCGGATCCACGGCGTCATCTACACCCCGGCGGACTTCGACGCGGGGCGCCGGTACCCGGTCGTGGACTACATCTACGGCGGTCCCTGGATCTCCGCCGTGCAGAAGGAGTACGCGCCCACCCTGTCCATGCACCGCATCGCCGCGTCGCTGGCGCAGATGGGGCTGGTCGTGGTGATGGTGGACGCCCGCGGCACCCCCGGCCGGGACAAGGCGTTCCAGGACGCGACGTACGGCCGGATCGGGCAGATGGAGATCGCAGACCACGCCGCCGCCCTGCGCCAGGCGGCGGGGACGCGGCCGTGGATGGACCTGTCCCGCGCCGGCATCGCGGGCCACTCGTGGGGCGGATACTTCGCGCTGCGGGGGATGCTCACCGCGCCGGAGCTCTTTCGCGCGGGCTACGCGGGCGCCCCGGGCGACGTGACGGAGCTGGCCGTGATCAACGAGCCGCACATGGGGCTGCCGGCGGAGAACCCCGAGGGATACGCGCGGGCCTCCAACCTTCCCCTCGCCGCCGCGCTGGCCGGGCCGCTCAAGCTCATGCACGGCACCAGCGACGTGAACGCGCCGTTCAGCACCACGATGCGGATGATCGCCGCGTTCATCGCCGCGGATCGGCGCTTCGAGCTGCTGGTGATCCCCGGCGGGCCGCACAACCCGCCGGACCCGGCCGGCCGCTACTACCGCCAGGACCTGCGGCGCTTCATGGCCAGGGAACTACAGGGAACAGGGAACAGGGAACAGGGAACAGGGAACAGGGAATAGGGAACAGGGAACAGGGAATAGGGAATAGGGAGCAGCCTGCGACGGGCAGATACGCGGCAGAGCGGACGCCCGTTCGCTATCCTTCCGCGGGCGTGGCGTGTATCGTGTGCGGATCGAGCGCTGGATCCCATCCCGCACCTGAACCCGCCACCCGCCGATGATTCCGAGACCCGACGCATCCGAGCACCTGCCGTATTACAGCAAGTACGTCGACCGCGTCCCCGACGGCGACCTGCTGCAGACCCTGCGCGCGCAGCTGGACGAGACGCTGGCGCTGGTCCGCGGGCTGGACGAGGCGCAGGGCGGCCATCGCTACGCGCCCGGCAAGTGGAGCATCCGCGACGTGCTGAACCACGTGATCGATGCCGAGCGCGTCTTTGCCTACCGCGCCCTGCGCATCGCCCGCGGCGACGCGACGCCGCTGGAGGGCTTCGACGAGAACGCGTACGCTGAGACCGCCGACGCCGACGCGCGCACCCTGGCCGACCTGGCGGATGAGCTGCGGCACGTGCGGCTGGGCAACCTGGCCCTGTTCGGCAGCCTGAGCGACGAGGCGCTGGCCCGCCGCGGCACCGCCAGCGGCGGCGTGGTGTCCGTGCGCGCCCTGGCGTGGATCATCGCCGGCCACGAGCTGCACCACGTGGCGCTGCTGCGCGAGCGCTACCTCGCCGGCCCCGGCGCCGCCACGGCCTGACGGACGATGGAGATCCGCGCCATCGAGCCGTTTCTGGACTACTACGCCAAGATCCGGGAGCGGACGCGCCGCGTGGTCGTCCTCATCCCGCCGGACCGGCTGGAGTGGGCGCCGCGCGAGGGCGCCTGGAGCTTCGGCGACCTGGTGCGCCACCTGGCCGCCATCGAGCGGTGGATGTTCGCCGAGAACGTGTCCGGGCGCCCCAGCCGCTACCCCGGCCATGGGAAAGAGCTGGCGGATGGATACGGCGCCGTCCTCGCGTACTTCGACGGGATGCACGAGGAGGCGATGGAGCTCTTCCGCGCGCTTGCGCCGGATGCGCTGCAGGCGCGCTGCACCACCCCCGGCGGCGCGTCGATGCCCGCGTGGAAGTGGCTGCGCGCGATGGTGGAGCACGAGATCCACCATCGCGGCCAGCTATACCTGATGCTGGGGATGATCGGCGTCCCCACGCCCCCGCTCTACGGCCTGACGTCGGAAGAGGTGAAGGCGCGCAGCGCGGCGGCGTAACGGCCGGGGGACGATCGCCCCCGCCGCGCCGTTCGTGCTGGCCAGGCGTCTTGTCCGGCCGCGCGGCGGTCCCTATATCTCCCCGCGCCGCACCCGCCCGCGCGAAACCCCGCCGCGCGCCGCCCGTACTGTTCGCCCACGCGGCAAAGGGCGCCGCGCCACCGTTCCGGCATCCACCAGAATCCGATCTCTTTCGTCCGATGCACGGTCGTGAATGGCTGGTCGAGGCGCACGGGTGCGATCCCGCCGCGCTCGCGGACGTGGAGACGCTGCGGCGGCTGTTCGACCGGATCGTGCACGAGCTGTCGCTGCACCCCGTGGCGCCCGCGCAGTGGCACCGCTTTCCCGGCCCCGGCGGCGTGACCGGCCTGTGCATGCTGGCCGAGTCGCACCTGGCCTGCCACACCTTTCCCGAGCACGGCTCCATCTGCCTGAACCTGTTCTGCTGCCGCCCGCGGCCGGAGTGGGACTGGGAGGGTGAGCTGCGCGCGCTGCTGAACGCGGCCGAGGTCACCGTGCGCGGCGTGGAGCGCCCGTATGCCGCCGCCGTCCCCGCGCTGGCGGAATGACCGCGCCCGTCGCCAACTGCCCCAGCTGCGGCGCCGAGATCCGCTTTCAGTGGGCCGGCGCCGTGCAGACCGTGTGCGTCCACTGCGGCTCGGTGCTGGTGCGCCGCGGCGTGGACCTGCAGAACGTGGGACGCGTGTCGGAGCCGCCGCCCGCCACCTCGCGCGTGCAGATCGGCACCCGCGGCGTGTACGACGGCAGTGCGTTCACCGTGGTGGGGCGCATCGCGTACCAGTACGAGCGGGGCTTCTGGAGCGAGTGGCACCTGGGCTTTGCCGACGGCCGCAGCGGCTGGCTCTCCGACGCGCAGGACGAGTACGCCGTAAGCTTCCTCGCGGAGAGCGCGCGCTACACCCCTGATCCCGGGACGTTGCGGCCGGGCGAGCCGTTCACCTTCCGGGGCACGCAGTACGTGGTCTCGTCCCTGACCCGCGCGCGCTACGCGGGCGTGGAGGGCGAGCTGCCGTTCGAGTACTGGGACCGCGCCGAAGTCCTGTTCGTGGACCTGGGAGGCCGGGAGGGGAGCTTCGGGACGCTGGACTACAGCGAGGACCCGCCCCTGGTGTTCCTGGGCGAGTACGTGCCCTTCCAGGCGCTCGCGCTGCGGGACCTGCGCGAGCCGGAGGAGCGGCGGGCGGAGGGCGCGGACGCGCTCAGCTGCCCCAACTGCGGCGGCACCGTCACCATCCGCCTCCCCGGCGAGACGGTGAACGCCGTCTGCCAGTACTGCCAGTCCGTGCTGAACGCGCGCTCGCCCAAGCTCCAGGTGCTGCAGCGCTTTCAGGACCGGGTCGCCGTCCGGCCGCTCATCCCCCTGGGGTCCACGGGGCGGATGCACGGTGCGGAGTGGACGGTGCTGGGCTTTCAGCAGCAGACCATCAGCGTGGAAGGCGTGAAGTACTCGTGGCGCGAGTACCTGCTGCACGCACCGGAGCGCGGCTTTCGCTACCTGACGGAGTACGACGGGCACTGGAACGACGTGGTGACGCTCAAGGACGCGCCGCAGGTGATCGGCAGGGGGCAGCAGGCGCGCGTGCAGCACCGCGGCGCGTGGTTCCGCCACTTTCAGCGCGCCAGCGCGGAGACGTCGTTCGTCCTCGGTGAATTCCCCTGGCAGGTGCGCGTGGGCGACCGGATGCAGGGCGACGACTACATCCATCCGCCCCTCCTGCTCTCCCGCGAGCAGACGCGCGACGAGGTGACGTGGTCGCTGGGCGAGTACGTGCCGCCGCAGCGCATCTGGGAGGCGTTCCGGCTGGAGGGAAGCCCGCCGCAGCCGCGCGGCGTGTTCGCCAACCAGCCGTCGCCGCACCCCGCCATGGCGCCCCTGTGGTACGCGTGCCTGGCGTTCGCCGCCGCGCTGCTGGTGCTGCTGCTGGTGAGCGCGCAGTCCTCGCGCCAGGTGTACGCCGGGAGCGCCACCTTCGTCACCACCGACCCGGACGAGCGGAACGTCCTCGTCACCGAGCCGTTCACCATCACCGGGCGCCCGTCACGGCTCCGGGTGAAGGTGGAGACAGACGTGAGCAACGCGTACGCGTACTTCGACATGACGCTGGTGGACGAGGGGACCGGGCGCACCCGCGAGTTCGACGCCGAGGCTTCGTACTACCACGGCTACGACGGCTCCACACGCTGGTCCGAGGGGTCGCAGCGCGACGGCGCCAGCGTCCCGCGCGTAAAGCCCGGGCGCTACCGGCTGGTGGTGGCCCCGCAGGCGTCCAGCGACGTGCGCTACTCCATCCGCGCCGTGCACGGCGCCCCCGCGCTGTCGCTGTACCTGCTGGGGCTGCTGGCGCTGCTGGCGCCGCCCCTGGTGAAGCTGATGATGGGCGCGGGGTTCGAGCGCAGCCGGTGGATGGAAAGCGACTACCCGCCCACCTCGGGCGACGACGAGTGAGCCATGCGCCAGATCCGGTGGTACCTGATCTTTGGAACGGCGGTGCTCGCGCTGGTGGGTCTGGCCGACTACAGCGGATGGGCGCCGTTCAGCAACGCCCGCGAGGGGCAGCCCGCCCCCCGCTCGGTGCGCGACAACCCCGGCGCGTACCGCGTGCACTACACCGGGTCCGGCCGCTACGTCGGCGGCAAGTGAGGAGGGGACGATGGACGACCTGCTGAGGAACCTGGGCGCCGCGGCCGTCTACGCGCTGCTGGGGATCGTGCTGTTCGCGCTGGCGTTCTTCGCCATCGAGCGGATGACCCCCGGCACGCTGTGGCGCGAGCTCATCGACGAGCACAACACGGCGCTGGCCGTGGTGGTGGGGGCCATGGCGATCGGCGTCTCCATCATCATCGCCGCCGCCATCTGGTAGGTGGCCGGCACATACCTGCTCACGGCTGGCTCATTCGGAGCGCGGTCATGGCGCGTCGAAATCCGAGACGGCGTCCAGGTACGCCTCGGGCGAGAGCCCGTGCGCGGCGGCCAGCGCCTGGATGGCCTCGTCGCCCGGCACGTAGCCGTTCTCGATGCGGCGCAGGTGCCGCGCGGACAGGCCCGCCACCCCCGACTGGTTGATCCCGCGGCTCTGGCGGAGCGCCCGCACCGCCGCGCCGAACCCCTGGTCGTGGGCACGCCGTGCGGCCTCGGCGCGCGCCCGGCGGCGCGGATCGGCGGCCATGCGCACGTCGTCCAGCGTCAGGTGCACGTCGCCGCCGGGCCAGTGCAGAAAGATGCCGTCCGGCTCCACCTCGAAGCGCGGCCGCTCGCCGACCGGGATGCGGTTCAGCGCCGGGTACGCGTCGAAGCCTGTCTCGAACTCGTCGAACGCGCAGGTGACCACCACCAGCCGGTCGCCCAGCACGCCGGCGGTGGCAATGGTCTCGTGCTGCACGCCCATGGCCCACGCGCGCAGCACGCGGCCGGGAAGCTCGTCGTCGTGGTGCACCAGCAGGTTGCGAAGCGTGCGCAGCCCGGCGCGCTTGAGCAGGTACGGCACCCATTCCGGCTCCACGTCGCTGCGCACCAGCAGCGCCTGCAGGCGGTTGTGCCGGTTTGCCTCGGTAATGCAGGGCGCCAGCGCGTCCAGCCGGGTAGCCGGCGTAAACACGAACAGCTTTCGCGCAGCCGCCGCCTCGCCCGTGTCGCACGCGTCCAGCATCCGGATGCGCGCGTGCGCAGGCAGCAGCCCACCGCGCAGGTCTTCGCCCAGCAGGACGGTAAGCGTGTTCAGCGACACCATCTCAGTCTCTCCGGTCAGGGCACACCTTCGCGTTCCACTCGCGCAGCAGCCGTCGTTTGTGCTTCATCACCTGTTCGAACAGCGCGGCCTGCTCCGCGGGCCCGAACGCGCCTCCCATCTGGAGCTTGTACTCCCAGTTGAGCCCGCGCTTGCGGCTGGTGCGCAAGAAGAAGATGCGCACCACGTACTCCCCCCGGCGGTAGGCCTCGAAGTGCTGGGGATAGTGATCCGAGGCCGGAAAGTAGCACTTGAAGCCGGGAACATGGAACGCATCCACCTCTCCCATGATCGTTCACCCGGACGCGCGGTGAGGACATCCACCTATTCGACGTCGAAAGATGTAATGTCCGCCCCCACCCCCACAAGTCCCCGCCGCCCGGCGGCGTACGGGCGCTCGGAGGGGTGCGCGTGAACGCCGCCCTCTTCGTCACCGTGCTGCTGATCGCGGCGTGCGGGCTGGTGTACGAGCTGGTGGCGGGCGCGCTCGCCAGCTACCTGCTGGGCGACAGCGTGCTGCAGTTCTCCACCGTCATCGGCACCTACCTGTTCGCCATGGGGGTGGGGAGCTGGCTGTCGCGCTGGGTGCACCGCGGGCTGGCGGCGCGCTTCGTCACGGTGGAGCTGATGGTGGCGGTGGTGGGCGGGTTCTCGTCCACCCTCCTGTTCCTGGCGTTCGCCTTCACCGACGCCTTTCAGCTCCTGCTCTACACGCTGGTGTTCATCATCGGCGCGCTGGTCGGGCTGGAGATTCCCCTGCTGATGCGGCTGCTGCAGGGCCGGCTGGAGTTCAAGGACGTGGTGGCCAACGTCCTGACCTTCGACTACCTGGGCGCGCTGGGGGCCTCGCTCCTTTTTCCGCTGGTGCTGGTGCCGCGGCTGGGGATGGTGCGCTCGGCACTGCTGTTCGGCATCGTGAACGCGCTGGTGGCGCTCTGGTCCACGCACCTGTTCCGCGAGGTGCTCCCCCGGCGCCGCGGCCTGGTGGCGTCGTGCATCGCCGTGCTGGCCGCGCTGACGGCCGGCTTCGCGGGGGCGGAGCGCATCACGCGCACGGCGGAGACCAGCCTGTACGCGGACCCCGTCGTCCTCACCCGCAACTCGCCGTACCAGCGCATCGTGCTCACCGCCTGGCGCGACGACCTGCGGCTCTTTCTGAACGGCCACCTGCAGTTCAGCTCGCGCGACGAGTACCGCTACCACGAGGCGCTGGTCCACCCCGGCCTGGCCGCGCTCCCCGGCGCGCGGCGCGTGCTGGTGCTGGGCGGCGGCGACGGCCTGGCCGTGCGCGAGATCCTGCGCTACCCGGGGGTGGAGGTCACGCTGGTGGACCTGGACCCGGAGATGACGCGCCTGTTCAGCACGCACCGCGAGCTGGTGCGGCTGAACGGCGGCGCCCTGGCCTCGCCGCGGGTGCGCGTGGTGAACCAGGACGCCTTCCGCTGGCTGGACGAGACCCGCGAGAGCTTCGACTTCGTGGTGGCGGACCTTCCCGATCCGTCCAACTACGGCGTGGGAAAGCTGTACACCACCGCCTTCTACCGCCTGCTCTCGCACCACCTGAACCGCGGCGGGATGGTGGTGGTGCAGAGCACGTCGCCCCTGTTCGCCCGCTCCGCGTTCTGGAGCATCGACCGCACGCTGCGCGAGGCGGGGCTGCGCACCTGGCCCTATCACCTGTACGTCCCTTCCTTCGGCGAGTGGGGCTTCGTCCTGGCGGGGCGCGGGGATTATGCGGCGCCGGACCGGCTGCCGGACGGCCTGCGCTACCTTACGCCCGGCACGGTTCCCGGCCTGTTCCAGTTTCCCGCCGACATGCGCCCGGTGCCCGTGCGGGCCAACCGCCTGGACGACCAGGTCCTGGTGCGCTACTACAGCGACGAGTGGGAACGGATCACCCGCTAGGGATCTCACGCCGCGCCTTCGTGGCCGCCCTGGCCGCCGCGCCGTTCGTGGCGTGCGGCCGCAAGACGGAGCGGCGGATCGACGGCGGCTTCGTGGACGACGGCGGCGCGCGCGGCCACCTCCTGCGCGACCGCGCGCCCGCCGCCCCGCCCCGCCGCACGGAGCGCGTGCCGCTGGTGATCGTGGGCGGCGGGATCGCCGGGCTCTCCGCCGCGTGGCGGCTGCGGCGCCGCGGCCATACCGACTTCGTGCTGCTGGAGCTGGAGGACGAGGCGGGCGGCAACGCGCGGACCGGGCGCAACGACGTTTCCGCCTACCCGTGGGCCGCGCACTACGTCCCCGTGCCCGACGCGCGCGCCGTGCACGTGCGCGAGCTGTTCCAGGACCTGGGCGTGCTCAGGGACGGCGTGTGGGACCCGCGGATGCTGGTCTCGCAGCCCCGGGAGCGGATCTTTCGCTGGGGCCGCTGGCACGAGGGCTTCGAGGCGCCGCTGGTGCGCACCCCCGCCGACCGCGACGAGTTCCGCCGCTTCGGCGACGAGGTGGCGGAGATGCGCCGGACCGCACGCTTCACCATCCCGTCGAGCCTGGGCGCGCGGCCTTCGCCGCTGGACGCCCTGTCGATGGCGCGGTGGATGGACGACCGCGGGTACCGGTCGCCCGAGCTGCGCTGGTACGTGGACTACGCCTGCCGCGACGACTACGGCGCCTCGCTCGCCGACACCTCCGCGTGGGCCGGCATCCACTACTTCGCCGCGCGCGCGCCCGACGACGAAAGCCCCGGCCCCCTCACCTGGCCGGAGGGGAACGGGTGGATCACGCGGCGCCTGCTGGAGCGCGTGGGCGGACACGTCCGTGCGGGGGCCCCGGCGCGGCGGGTGGAGCGTGCCGGCACCGGCCTGCGCGTGCTGGCAGGCGACACCGAGTACCGCGCGGACGCCGTGGTCTGGGCCGCGCCGTCATTCCTGGCGCCCCACGTGGTGGAAGGCGCGCCCGCGGTGCGCTTCGCCTACTCCCCCTGGCTTACCGCCAACCTCACGCTGGACCGCTGGCCCGCCGAGCACGGCTTCGAGCCTGCGTGGGACAACGTGATCCACGGCTCGCCGTCGCTGGGGTACGTGACGGCCACCCACCAGACGCACGCGTTCCGCCCCGAGCGCACCGTCTGGACGTACTACCATGCGCTCTCCACGCACTCGCCCGCGGAAGCGCGCGCCCTGCTCCTGCGCCGCGGCTGGGCGGAGTGGAAGGAGGCGATCCTGGCGGACCTGGAGACGGCGCATCCCGACATCCGCCAGTGCGTCTCGCGCGTCGACGTGATGCGGATGGGGCACGCGATGGTGCGCCCGACGCCCGGCTTCCTTTCCGATCCCGCCCGCCACGCGCTGGCCCGCTCCCCCGGCCCCGTCTTCTACGCCCACTCCGACGTGAGCGGCCTGTCGCTCTTCGAAGAAGCACAGGACCGCGGCATCGCCGCCGCCGACCGCGCGCTCGCGTGGCTGGGCCGGCCTGCGTGATCGCACCGGATCCAACAAAAAACTTTCCTCACGCAGAGTCAGCGGAGTCAGCGGAGTTTTCTCGTGCCGTTCCCTCTGCCCACGGGCTGAAGCCTCGTCCGTGGTGAGCGGAAGCATGGCGCGGCGGTCGACGCGGCACGAGCCGGCGTGGGCTGTCGGGAACGGGGTGAAAGGTAGAATGCGGTAGAGGGCCATCCGCATTTTTTAGGAGGGATGCAGATCGGCAGATGATATTGAGAGCGCACGAGAACAGGCGGATCACACCACCTGATGCGCGATCTGGAGAACCATCCATCCGCTCGTCCTTCCGGGTTCACGATGACCAGCGCGGAGGAGCGAGGCGGACCCGGCGGATCACGAGCAGGTGAAGCCCCGTTCGGCGAGTGTAACGAGCCGAGACGGGGCTTGTGGCATTTCTAACCCCGGGTTTCAACCCGGATGGGTGGGAGGACGAAATCCGATCCCGAACGCGACGGACCCTCCCCCGTCGGCAACGGGAGAGGGTCGCGTTCGTCATGTCCGAGGGAGGCGTATCCTCGCGAAACGACGGCGTTCCGCGGAATCAGCCGGAGTCGTCGTCCTTCGCGGGATCGGCGGGGTCGCCGTCACGCAGCCGCGCCAGCCAGAGCGGAAGCTCCGTGCGCGCATCGGAGTGCAGCGCGGCAAGACGCTCCAGCAGGGCGGCGCGTGCGTCGTCCTGCTGACCCTCGGGGATGCCGTCCAGCAGGATGGCGAGCGCTGCCTGCGCTGTTTCCTCCGAGAACTCTCCCCGGCTGGCGCCCCGGTTCACGTACCACGCTGTGAGCTTGCGCAGGGTCGAGCGGTACGGCCGCGTCCCGTTGACGAAATGCTGCAAGCCCATGGGGCTCATCGGGATGCTGCGCGCCACCGCC
>DASUVG010000110.1:0-4723 GCA_036379135.1 Longimicrobium sp. | reverse complement strand
CGAGCCGGGGCGCTCGCGCATCTACCGCGTCTCGCAGTTCGTCTCCGTGGGCGTGGAGCGGCGGCTGTGGATCACCGACCCCTACTTCGTGCTGCCCCCCGCCATGGCCGAGGCGCTGGCCAGCGCGGCGCGCGACGGGGTGGACGTGCGGGTCCTGGTGCCGGCGTACAACAACTGGCCCATCGTGGGGGGGATGTCGCGCGCGGGGTACCGGCCGCTGCTGGACGCCGGCGTGCGGCTGTTCGAGTGGGAAGGCCCCATGATCCACGCCAAGACGGCCGTGGCCGACGGCTTCTGGTCGCGCGTGGGGAGCAGCAACCTGAACCTGGCGTCGCTGCTGGGGAACTGGGAGCTGGACGTGGCGGTGACGGACCTGCACTTCGCCCGGGAGATGGAGGCGCTGTTCGAGCGCGACCTGGAGTCGTCGGTGGAGGTGACGCTGGTGAACTCGGCGCGGGTGGCGGGGATCGGGATCAAGGAGCGGCGCGCGGTGGAGCGGGTGCTGGCGCCAGACATGGAAGACGCCATCTCGGCCACGCGCACGGCGGCCCGCGAGGCGCGCAGGCGGTCGTTCCGCGGCTCGCAGGTCAGCCGCTTCCTGGGCCGCCTGGCCCGTGCGGCCACGGTGCTGGCCCGCGCCCTGGTCGGCCAGCGCACCGTCGGCCGCGAGGACACGGGGTGGGTAACCGTGTGGGCCGCCATCCTGCTGACGGTGGGCGTGGTAGGCTTCCTCTTCCCCCGCGTGACGGCGTGGCCCATGGCACTGATGAGCCTGCTCCTCGGCCTTGCCGCCATCGTGCGCATCAGCACCCACCGCCGCCCCCCCGAATAGCGCCTTCCCCAGACTCGGTGCGGGGAGAGGTCAGACTTCGCACATCGCCGCCGCGAGAAATTTCGCAAACAGCGCCAGTGACTTCGTAGGAGGGTGTAGCCAAACCCTTTATCCGCGGCGTTGACTTCCTGAGGGAGCGCCCACGCGGAACCTCAGTCCACACAACCGCTTGCGCGCGACCGAAGGATCTCGTCTGCCTTACGCAGGGCTGAGATCCGGGCGTGGAAGCCAGCCTCACAGTTGTGCCAGCGAGGTCCTTCGGTCGGTGCCAAACTGCAGCGTAGAAGCAGGTTGCGACGCGGCGCCTCCCTCAGGAAGTCAACGCCTTGGACAGTGTACCGGCATCTTCCGAGGGAGGCGCTACGCTGCTTCGTCCCCGACGACGGGTCCAGGGCGCCGACCGAAGGATCTCGCCGGAAAGACCGCGGGGCCGGCTCCGCTGCGCGACGGCCGGCACGAGGCTTAGCCGCAGACCGAAGAACTTCCCCTGCCTGATCGAGGAACTTGAACGGCTCCCGATGGCTGGCCTCGCGCAACCCGATAAAGATCCTTCGGTCGCGCGCAAGCTTCTGTGGTTATGATGGTTATGAGCGTGCGCTCCCTCAGGATGACAGCGCACCTCCAGGAGGTTTGGGAACACCCTCTCAAGAAATCAACGCTCGTTTTTGCAGGGTACATGGCGGGCTTCCCATCGTGCGTAGCACGAATCCCTCGATCATCCACAAACAGAATCCACCCTCACCGGGCGTGCGGCGAGGGTGGATGGCTTCGGGGCTGCGGGCGCTACTGGCCCGGGTCGGCGTTGGAGCTGGGCGGCGTGGGCTGATGGTCCTCGGAGCGGCGCCCGGCGCCCGGGATGATGCCGCCGCTGGCCGGGCCGTCGTCGTCGCGGTCGTCCGGCGAGGGGGGCGAGGGCAGGTCGGCGATGGGACCCAGCAGCTCGCGGACGGCTTCCTGATCGGTGGACATGGGGCTCCATCCCTCCCCGAAAGTGGCGTTGCACCGTGCCGTCTGCATCGGTCCGTCCGCGGGCGGGCGCGAAGGCGGCGGAATCCGCATGCCACCAAAGCAAACACCGCGCCCGAATCCCCGCGGGCGCGGTGTTACAGCGTAAACCGTGCTACTGCGATCCGCCGCCGTACGAGGGTTGGCCGCGAACCGCGTCAGCCACCCGGTCGTGCACCGTGCGGCGAAGCGCCTGCATGCGGTTGGGGGCGTCTTCGTACGTCCGGTTGGCCAGCAGCACCACCCAGGTGCCGCGCTCCGGGTCGATCCAGATGCTCGTCCCCGTGAAGCCCGTGTGCCCGAACGAACGGTCCGACACCCGCGTCCCCGAGGCGCCCGTCCCCGGCGCGCCGGGCGTATCCCATCCCAGCGCGCGCGTTCCCGTCCCCGGCTGGCGGCGGGTGAAGGCCCGCACGGTGCCCTGCTGAAAGACGCGCATGCTGTTCAGCTCGCCGCCGTTGGCCATCATCGCCGCGAAGCGCGCCAGGTCGTGCGCGGTGCTGAACAGCCCCGCGTTGCCGCTGATGCCGCCCAGCCGCCGGGAAATGGGGTCGTGCACGCGGCCGCGGTACAGGTCGCCGCGCGTGCGGCTGGTGCCGGCGCAGCGCAGGCAACCCTCGCCGGCCACGTAGGTGGTGGAAAGCATTCCCAGCGGCTCGAAGACGCGGCGGTCCAGCAGGCGGTACAGCGGCTCCCCCGCCGCCCGCTCCGCCGCGGCGAACAGCACGACGAAGCCCACGTCCGAGTACTCCACGTGCATTCCCGGCGCGTGCTCCAGCGGCGCGCGCAGCATGCGCAGCAGCGACTCTTCCGGGGTGGGGCCGGTGCCGTCGTAGCCGGCGGGAAGGCCGGAGGTGTGGGTGAGCAGGTGGCGGATGGTGACGCGGTTCTTGTTGATCCCGGTGAACTCCGGCAGGTACGCCTGCACCGGGTCGTCCAGCGACATCCTGCCGTCTTCCACCAGCAGCATGACCGCCGTCGTGGTGCCCACCACCTTGCTGAGCGAGGCGATGTCGTACACCGTGCGGTCGGGGTCCACCTCGCCGCCGCCGGGGCTCACGCGGCCCATCCCCTCCTCCAGCACGATGTGGCTCCAGCGCCCCACGGCCAGCGACGCGCCGGGGAACGAGCCGCGGCTGATCTCCTCGCGCACCGCGTCCTGGGCGCGCCCAAGGGCCGCGGAGCTGAGCCCGGCCGCGGCGGCCGTGGACAGCTCGTGCGTGGGCACCCGGGGCGGAATGCCGCGCGGTTCGGTGGTGTCGGTGGGGGCGGCATGGAGAAATGCCGCCAGCCCCAGCAAGGCCGGTAAGTGCATGGGACCTGCGTTGCCGTGATTGAAAACACGAAGCGAGTCTGCGGAAGCGGTAAAAACAGAGTAATGGAAGATGCGTACCGCTGTCAAGAATCATGACTTAGCTGAGTCATGTAGACACGCCGCGAATGCAGATTGCACAGATGCCATGCGGATTGCAACTGATACATGCACTCCGTCATACGCGCCGGATCAATGTGTGAGATATTGATTAGAAACGAAAGATAAGTCGATGAAATGAAACGACATGCGTGTGCCCGTACGCTCTCTGCCGAAGATGTCCGGGGCGGTTCGCTGCGACGGCCGCGCAGTGGCTGGGACTCGCGCTCTGCGGGCGCGGGCGCTGAGGGAGGGCGGATGATCCGCGGGGCCGCGGGTCTGTCATTCAGAGGCCCGGCCACCCGCCCGGGTGGCCGAATGCACGGAGGGCCGGCTCCAGGCTGGGATACAGGCCCGCAGGCAGGTCGGACGAGGTCCTTCGGTCGCGCGCAGGCGATCGTGTGATGGAGGGTCCGGAGCGGCTCTCCCTCAGCCTCAGGAAGTCACCGATTGGTGTTGATCCATCGAAAACGGCCCCCGGAGGATGAATCCTCCGGGGGCCGCCCGACGTCGGGAGCAGGTGCAGGCTATTCCCTGTTCCCTATTCCCTATTCCCTATTCCCTGCTTACCGGCTCCCGTGCAGCCGGGCCTCGCCCTCCAGGCCTCGGGCGCCGGCGCCGGGCGTCAGCGGAAGCTCGGGGAAGCGCAGCCGCCCCTCGCTCATCGACGCGCCGCGCAGGGCGATGGAAAGCGCCTGGTCGATGGACTCCACCGGGTGCACCTCCATCTGGTCCAGCACGTCCTGCGGCAGGTCGTCCAGGTCCGCCTCGTTCTCCCTGGGGAGAATGATGGCGCGGATCCCCGCCCGGTGCGCACCCAGCAGCTTCTCCTTCACGCCGCCGATGGGGAGCACCCGGCCCGTGAGCGTGACCTCGCCCGTCATGGCCACGTCGTTGCGCACCGCGTTGCCGCTGAGCGCCGAGACCAGCGCCGTGGTCATCGCCACGCCCGCGCTGGGGCCGTCCTTGGGGATGGCGCCCGCCGGCACGTGGATGTGCAGCTCCGACCCCCACGCCTTGCGCGGGTCGATGCCGTAGCGGGCGGCGTTGGCGCGCGCGTACGTCAGCGCGGCGCGCGCCGACTCCTTCATCACGTCGCCCAGCTGCCCCGTCAGCACCAGGTTGCCGAAGCCCGGCTGGGCCGGCTCCGGCTCGCCCGCGGCCGCGGGCACCGGCGCCCGCTGCTGCGCGCTGACCTCGATGAACATGATGTCGCCGCCTACGGGCGTGTAGTACATCCCCGTGGCCACCCCGACGATGTCCTCCACCCCGGCCCGCTCCGGGTGCACCTTGCTGCGTCCCAGGAAGTCCTTGATGGTCTCCAACTCCACCGACACCTGGTCGGTGCCGCCGGTGGCGATGCGGCGGGCGGCCTTGCGGGCCACCTTGCCCAGCTCGCGCTCCAGCTGCCGCACCCCCGCCTCGCGGGTGTACTCGCTGATCACGCTCTCCAGCGCCGGCTCGCTCACCTCCAG
>DASUVG010000109.1:0-13328 GCA_036379135.1 Longimicrobium sp. | reverse complement strand
CATCCGCTCCACCGGGATGGGCTTTTCGCCGCGCGCCTTGAGCGAGTCGGCCGTCTCGTAGCCGCGGCCGCCGCGGATCTGCATCAGGTCGTCGATGATGCGCCAGCCCACCTCCGTCGTCCACAGCTTGGCGATGGCGGCTTCCAGGCGGATGTCGTTCTGCGCCTGGTCGGCCAGCGCGCTGCTGAGCTCCGCCATCGACTCGATGCCGAAGGTGTCCGCCGCCATGGCGCCCAGCATCTGCGCCACCTCGTCGTGTCTGCCCACCGGCTGGCCCCACTGCACGCGCTCCGCCGCCCACTTGCGCGCCACGTGCACCGCCGCCTTGGCGCCGTACGCCGCGCTCATCGGCAGCGTAAGGCGCCCCGTGTTGAGCGTGATGAGGGCCAGCTTGAGCCCCTTGCCCTCGCCCCACAGGATGTCTTCGCGGGGCACGCGCACGTTCTCGAACGTAATCACCGCGTTCTGCAGCGCCTTGAGCCCCATGAAGCGGCAGCGCTGCGTCACCGTTACGCCCGGCGTCTTGGTGTCGACGATGAACGCGGAGATCTGCGGGATGGCCTTGCCGTTCTTGATCTTGTCCGGCGTGCGGGCCATCACCACCAGGAGCTCGGCCATGGTGCCGTTGGTGCACCACAGCTTGGAGCCGTTGATGATGAACTCCTTGCCGTCCTCGGTGGGCGTCGCCGTGGTGGCCAGCGCCGCCGGGTCGGACCCTACGCCCTCTTCGGTCAGCGCGAAGGCGGAGATGGCGCCTTTGGCGATGCGCGGCAGGTACTTCTTCTTCTGCTCGGGCGTGCCGAACAGCTTGAGCGGCTGGGGAACGCCGATGGACTGGTGCGCCGAAAGGAGGGCCGTGAGGTTGCCGTCCTTGCTGGTCACCATGCCGATGGTGCGGCCGTAGCCCACCTGGCTGAGCCCGATGCCGCCGTACTCCTCGGGGATCTTGAGGCCGAAGGCGCCCACCTCGCGCAGCTCCTGCACCACGTCCGCGGGCAGCTCCCCGGTGCGGTCGATCTCGTCGCTGTCCACCCGCTCGATGATGGGGCGCAGCTTCGCGATGTACGCGTCGGTCTTGGCCTTGTCCTCGGGCGACTGCCTGGGGTAGGGATGGATCAGGTCCAGGCGAAAGTTGCCCAGGAACAGCTCGCGCACAAAGCTCGGCGCGGTCCATTCCGCCTCGCGCGCCGCCTCGGCTACGTCGCGGGACTCCTGCTCGCTCGGCTGCTGGCCGTTCTTGGCACTCATGTCGTCGATCCTCGTAGAGTTCGGGCGTCGGCGGGGCCGGGCGAGGCAATTCGCGGACCGGTCCAGTCTCCCGCGAAGGTGAAGTTACGGCTGAGTGGGGCTCACGCAACACCGTCCGGATTGGGGTGTTGCGGATCGGGTGATTCGTGATGGAATCGGGGTTCCGGCGGCGCTGTTCCCGACGCCACGGTACAGTCGTGCCGCTGCCGCGACCGGCACCCTGCGACGGCGGTCCCGCGCCGCGTTCCGGGGCGGTTGAAGTGAAACCGCGGCACCGCGGCCACGGACGCGCGGCTACGAGCAGGTGAAGCCGCGCTCTCGGCGGGCGAGGTCGTACATGAGTGCCGCTACGGCCAACCCCGATCTGCGCCTGCAAGCAGCCCCCTCTCCCGGCCTCTCCCCCAACTTCGGGGGAGAGGTGACGCGAGCCCCACGTCCGGAGCGATCCGGAAAGCAGACGCGGCCGCAATCTTCTGAAGCGGGATCGAATTCTCCCCTTTCTCCCGCGCAGCGGGGGAGAGGGCCGTCCGTCCCGGCAGACATCGAACTGCGTCCGCGGGCGGCCCCCTCTCCCGGCCTCTCCCCCAACTTCGGGGGAGAGGGGACGCGAGCCCAACATCTGGAGCGATCCGGAAAGCAGACGCGGCCGCAGCCTGTTGAAACGGGATCGAATTCTCCCCTTTCTCCCGCGCAGCGGGGGAGAGGGGTCGGGGGAGAGGGGGCTCCGTCGGGCGCAGCTCGATGCCCTTCGAAGCGCCGAGGTGCCCCGCAACATCTTCCGCGGCGCCGCACGCCCGGTCCACCCCACCCCTCCCCCGCAGTTGCCCGCAGTTTGGGGGAGGGGTCGCCAGCCGTCGCGAGGAACGAGCGAAAGGCCTGGCGGGGGAGAGGGCCCACGCGGAAACGCCCCGCCCTCTCCTACCCCCGCACCGCCGGCTCCTCCGGCGGCGTCGTGCGCTCGCGCTCGCGGCGCAGGGCCTCGCGGTAGGCGGCGTCGCGGTCGCGCTCGCGGCGGCGCATCCAGCGCACCGCGCGCCACAGCCCGAACAGCAGCAGCGCCAGCGGAATCAGGATCCCCGATGCCGCGATCACCCCGGCCACCATCTCCACGAAGTTGCGCCACGCCTCCCGGAACGCATCCCGGATCGGCCGGTCGCCCGGGGTGCCCAGCACCGCCTGCGGCTCGTGCAGGGTAATGGTGAGCAGACTGACGGAGGAGCGCGTCCGCAGGTAGCGCAGGCGCCCCTCGTACCGCTCGATCTCCTCGCGCACGCGGGCAAGCTCCCGCTCCAGGTTCAGCACCTCCTCCAGGCGCCCCGTCCGCCGCTCCAGCAGGTCCAGCAGCCGCGCCTCCAGCCGCCGCGCGTTGGCCACCCGGGCCGTGACGTCGGTGAACTCCTCGCCTACGTCCTCCGCCGTCACGTTCACCTGCTCCACGCGCCCGATCGGCGCCAGCCCCGTCACCGCCCGGTCGAAGTTCATGCTGGGGATGCGCAGCTCCACCACCGCCTGCCGCGCCGTCTGCGCGCCCGAGTTGATGGTGGCGTTGCCCACGATGCCGCCCACCCGCTGCGCCAGCCCCCGCACCAGCGCGATCCCGGCCTCCAGCGAATCCACCTGCACCGTTGCCGTTCCCGTGCGGATGAGCATGGGGTTGAGCGAGACGGCCGGCTCCACCGGCCCGGGCTGCGGCGGCATCACCCCCGTATCCGCCGCGCTGAACTGCGGCTGCGCGCCGGGCGGCGGCACCGCCTGCATCTGGCCGGATTCCTCCCCGCTCGCCTGACGTGGCGCCGCGGAAGCCTGTGCGGGCACCTCGGCCTCCAGGGTGACGAAGTCGGTGGTGGTCTGTTCGGCGCTCTCGTCGCCACTGCAGGCGGAGAGCACGGTCGACAGGAGGATGAGGAGGATGGATGCGCGTCTCATGGGGGGATGCGGGTTGGGGTGACCGTCACGGGCAGGCGTGTGCCGGGCACGGCGCGTTCCTGCCTCGACGTGCGGATTAAAACGCACGTAAGGTGTTCGCGAGGGCCATCTTGCAATGCATTCCGCCGCCCGTTTCTGACGCCGTTCGCCGCCCGTTCCCGTTCACTGAACGGCCGCGCCGCCGTCCACTGAACGCGCGGCGGCCGCGATCCGGAATCCACCGCGCCTGGTGGCGTGGGATCGGAGCGTGAGCTCCGTTTGACGCGCCCCCGCCGCCCGGCCTACGATTCCGCCGGTCCAGCGCCCTGATCCACCGCCCCCACGGAGCGAATCCCGATGCGCCCAGCTCCCCTCGCGCTCGCCGCGGCCGCCGTGCTGGCCGGCGCCTGCACGCCGCCTCCGCCGCCCGCGCCGGTCCCCGCCCCCGTAGCCGAGGCCGAGCCGCGGATGCAGCCGGTCACCGTGCTCGCCGCCGCGCCCGCGAGCGAGGCCGGTTTCGCGGGGGGGCTGAGCGCGCAGCTGGATTCCATCGCCGGCGCCGCCCTCGCGGACCGCGCGGCGCCGGCGATCGCCATGGCGGTGGGGCGGCACGGGCGGCTGGTGCACCTGCGCGGCTACGGCGCGGTGGACTGGGCACCGGGGAGCGCGGCGGTCACGGACAGCACGCTCTTCGACCTGGCCTCCGTCACCAAGGTCGTCGCCACGACGACGGCGGCGATGATCCTGGAAGAGGAGGGGCGGCTGGACCTGGACCGCACCGTCGCGTCGTACCTTCCCGAGCTTACGGACAGCGCCAAGCAGCCGATCACCGTGCGGATGCTGCTGACGCACCGCGGCGGCCTGGAGGCGTTCGCGGCGCTGTACCGCGACTTTCGCGGACGGCAGCAGTACCTGGAGCAGATCAACGCGCGCCCGCTGCGCAGCACCCCCGGCACGGCGACGGTCTACAGCGACTGGGACCTGATCCTCCTGCAGCTGATCATCGAGCGGATCACGGGGCAGGAGCTGGACGCGTTCGTCCACGACCGCATCTTCGCGCCGCTGGGGATGCGCGAGACCGGCTTTCGCCCCGGCGTGCCGCGCGGCCGCATCGCCGCCACGGAGCGGGACAGCGCGCGCGGCGGGCTGATCTGGGGCGAGGTGCACGACCCCAACGCGTGGGCCATCGGCGGCGTGGCGGGGCACGCCGGCCTGTTCGGCAGCGCGCGCGACCTGGCCGTGTTCGCGCAGATGCTGCTGAACGGCGGCGAATACGGCACCGTGCGCATCCTGCGCCCGCAGACCATCGCCCGCTGGACTGCGCCGCAGGTCGCCGGCTCCAGCCGCGCGCTGGGCTGGGACACGCCCTCCGGCGAGTCCAGCGCGGGGCGCTTCTTCTCCACCCGCAGCTTTGGCCACACCGGCTACACCGGCACGTCCATGTGGATGGATCCCGAGCGCGGCCTGTTCGTCGTCCTGCTCACCACCCGCGTGAACCCCACGGCGGAGAACCAGAAGCAGGCCCCCCTGCGCCGCGCCGTGGCCGACGCCGTCCAGAACGCCATCCTCGACGCGCCGCTGGTGGACTGGGAGGCACGGCGCAAGGCGGCGAATCCGTGAAGGAGGGAAGAAGCCGAGGGTGAGGCGGATTGACGAAAAGCATCGAACTGCGTCCGACAGGGCCCCCTCCCCCCGGCCCCCCCCAAGCCCCCTCCCCCGCTGTCGCGGGAGAGGGGGAGCAGTTCAAGCCGTGGAGCTTGATTGATCCGCTTCCGCAACGAGTACCTGCTGTCGGACCTCGCCTCCGTCGTGCCGGATTCAGATCGCCGCGCTGGAGCAGGAAGAGCGCGAGTAGCTCTCCCCCCTCTCCCGCGACAGCGGGGGAGGGGGGCCGGGGGGGAGGGGGCCCCGTCGGGCGCAGTTCGATGCCAGCCGGAGCGCCCCGGCGTCTCCACGTGCCTGCGCCGAACACCGTCGAAGCGGCCCGCATCCAGAGTCACTGCTTGGCCCGGAGCGTGCAGCCCGTTCCGGCACCCGATTCAGCGAAGTCCGGATCGCATCCAGAGAAACCCAGCTTCGACCGAGGCCATGGCGCAGACCCGCGAGCGCGTACCCGTTCAGATTCTCGAGCACGACCAGATCGCCAGCACGCTGGCGCAGCGCATTGCCGGCGTGATTCGCACGGCCAACGCCGCGGGGCGGCCCGCCGTCCTGGGGCTGGCCACGGGGAGCACGCCCATCGGCATCTACCGCGAGCTCATCCGCATGCACCGCGACGAGGGGCTCGACTTTGGCAACGTCGTCAGCTTCAACCTCGACGAGTACTACCCGATGGCGCCGGACAGCATCCACAGCTACCACAGGTACATGTGGGAGAACCTGTTCGAGCACATCAACATCCCGCGCGAGAACGTCAACATCCCCCGCGGCGACATTCCCCGCGAGCAGGTGGAGGCGCACTGCCGCGAGTACGAGGCGAAGATCCGCGCCCTGGGCGGCGTGGACTTTCAGCTTCTCGGCATCGGCAAGACCGGCCACATCGGCTTCAACGAGCCAGGGTCGGGGGTGGAGTCGCGCACCCGCCTGATCGCGCTGGATACCGTCACCCGGCGCGACGCGGCGGCGGACTTCTTCGGTGAGGACAACGTCCCCACCGAGGCCATCACCATGGGCGTCGCCAGCATCCTGGACGCCCGCGAGGTCGCGCTCATCGCCACCGGCGAGCACAAGGCCGCCGTCATCCGCCGCGCGGTGGAGGGCGAGCCGGACCCCGACGTGGCGGCCACGTACCTGCAGACGCACCCGAACGCGACGTTCTACCTGGATCCGGCCGCGGCGGCCGAGCTCACGCGGGTAAAGACGCCGTGGGTGGTGGGCGAGGTGCAGTGGGACCGCGAGCTGGAGATCCGCGCCGTCATCTGGCTGAGCGAGTCGGTGGGAAAGAGCATCCTGCGGCTGGACAACTACGACTACCGCGAGCACCACCTGTCGTCGCTGCTGGCGCGCTACGGCAGCGCGGGGCCGCTGAACGGCGAGGTGTTCAACGCCCTCATCTCCAAGATCCGCGGCAGGAGCAAGCTGCCGCAGGGCAAGCGCATCGTCGTCTTCAGCCCGCACCCGGACGACGACGTGATCTCCATGGGCGGCATCCTGAACAAGCTGCACCAGAACGGCAACGACATCGTGGTGGCCTACCAGACGTCGGGGAACATCGCCGTGTTCGACCACGAGGTGCGGCGGTACCTGGACTTTCTGAACCGCTTCAGCCGTGACTTCGACCTGGGCGACGGCCGCATCGAGGAGCTTACGGGGCGGATGGAGGGATTCCTGGACAGCAAGCACCCCGGCCAGGTGGACATCCACGAGGTGCAGACGATCAAGCAGCGCATCCGCGAGGCCGAGGCGGTGTCGGGGATCGAGACGTTCGGGATGCGCAAGGAGCAGGCGTGCTTCCTCAAGCTTCCCTTCTACCAGACGGGCAAGGTGCGCAAGGACGCCATCGGCCCCGACGACGTGCGCATCACCCTGGAGCTGCTGGAGGACCACCGGCCGGAGATCGTCTTCGTGGCCGGCGACCTGAGCGACCCGCACGGCACGCACCGCATGTGCCTGGAGGCGGTGATGCGGGCGCTGGACGAGTACTCCGGCGGCGCGCCCGAGGTGTGGTACTACCGCGGCGCCTGGCAGGAGTGGCCGGTGAGCGAGGCCGACGTGCTGGTGCCGCTGTCCGAGGACGAGCTTTCGCTCAAGATCCTGGCCATCTACAAGCACCAGAGCCAGAAGGACAAGGCGCCGTTCCCGGGGCAGGACGACCGCGAGTTCTGGCAGCGGGTGGAGGAGCGCAACACCGGCACGGCGCGCATCGTGGACCGGCTGGGGCTGCCGGAGTACTTCGCCATGGAGGCGTACGTCGTTCGCCGCAACGGCCGCCCGCTGGAGGTGGAGACGGTGCCCACCAGCGCGCTGGGCGACGGGTCGCGCCGCCGCCGGCGGACGGATTTTCCCGGCGCGGGCACGGGCGCACAGCCGGGGCTGGAGGGCGACGCATCGGAGGTGACGGAGCTCGGCGGCCAGACCACGCACTGACGCATGACGCAGACGTTCGCGGGGGTGGACGGGGGCGGCACGCGCTCCACGCTGGTGCTGGCCGACGCGGCCGGCGCCGAGCTGGCGCGCGTGGGCGGGCCCGCGGGGATCGTGGACCCCCGCCACCCCGAGCGCAGCGCGGAGGTGATCGCCACGCTGGTGCGCAAGGCGCTGGCGCAGGCGGGGCTCTCCGAGCGGCCCGCGGCGCTCTGCGCGGGGCTGGCAGGCGTGGGAAACGAGCCGGAGCGGCTGGCGGTGGAGGGCGCGCTGGCCGCGGCGGAGGTGGTGGGCGCGGTGCGGATCGTGTCGGACGGCGAGATCGCGCTGCACGGCGCGTTCGGCGGCGGGGCGGGGGTGCTGCTGATCGCGGGGACGGGCTCCGTGGCCTACGGGCTGGGGCCGGACGGCACGCGCGGGCGGTGCGGCGGGTGGGGGATGATGGTGGGCGACGAGGGGAGCGGCTACGCCATCGGCCGGTCGGGGCTGGCGGCGGCGCTCCGCTCGGTGGACGGCCGCGAGGGCGAGACGCAGCTGCTCCCCGCCCTGCTGGCGGCGCTGGCGCTGGATGGACCCACGGGAATGCCGCCGTGGGCCGGCCGCGCGTCCAAGAGCGACATCGCCGCCCTGGCGCGCCCGGTGCTGGAGGTCGCCGCCGCGGGCGACGGGCTGGCGCTGCGGGTGGTGGAGCACCATGCGCGAGAGCTGGCCAGCCACGTGATCGCGCTGGCGCACCGGCTGGGGCCGTGGCCCGGCGACGTGCCGGTGGTGTTCCACGGCGGGGTGCTGCGCTCCGGCCTGTACGCCACGCTGGTGGACCGGCAGCTGGCCCAGAACGCCCACCGCTACCGCATCCAGCCCGCCCAGGCCGACGCCGTTCACGGCGCCCTCGCCTACGCCCGCGCCATGGTGGACGGCGAGGTGCCCGCGGGGGCGTGAGGCAGGCTAGCGTGAGTCGTAGTGTCCGCGCGCGACGGCGAAGACCACGCCGGCAGGGTTGACCTCGTAGATCATGCGGTGCTCTTCGGTGATGCGCCGGGACCATGCTCCTCCGGCCGTATGACGCAGCGGCTCCGGCTTGCCGATGCCACTGTACGGGTCGCGCAGGATGTCCTCGATCAGCCGCATGATGCGGAGTGCGATCCTCGGATCCGTCTCGATCCATGAGTACAGGTGCAGCCTGAAGGCCGCTCGCAAGATCGCCTGCCGCTCTTCCGGCGCGGCAGGCGACGCTGTTCTCGGCCTGTTGCGTCGCTTAACGGCGGTCAAAATCGAACGGGGTGCGCACGTGAGGGGGAAGGGGCAAAGGTGGACCGTTCACCGCCCGCGACTCT
This sequence comes from Longimicrobium sp., assembly GCA_036379135.1. GTDB lineage: Bacteria > Gemmatimonadota > Gemmatimonadetes > Longimicrobiales > Longimicrobiaceae > Longimicrobium. The sequence continues at coordinate 4,758 of DASUVG010000109.1, read as the reverse complement.
TCCAGAATGCGCGAAAGCTCCTGGGCAAAGCCCGGCCGCTCCGCCAGATAGGCCGTCATCGTGTCGCGTACTCTGCCGCGCCGCAGGCCGGCTCGCCACATCGGCTGGATCCGCTCGCGCTGAAGTCGAGTTGCCATCACTCGCCTGGGGTTCGGGGTCAGTGGATCGGTCGCGTGATACGCGGAATACTCCGCGGGGCATAGTCGAACGGCTGCCGAATTCCATCCAGCACCATCGGCTCCACGCCCCAGCGGCGAAGCTGCGCGTCCGCGTCTCGAAGGATCTCCATCATCAAAGGCGACTTCAGAAATCTCAGTGTCGCCTCATCGCGTGCTCTGCCGCGCCGAAGGCCGCCTCTCCACCTTGGCTGAATGCGCTTCCGCTGGAATCGTCTCGCCATCGGCCGCCGGGGTTTCGGGGTGCGCAGATGCACTCTACTATGCATCGCACACGCCGCGCCCGTCAAGTCCGTCCAGAATGCGCCACCTGCGGTACCGGCGTGATTTTCCGGGGAGCCTGATTCCACCTGCACGACACGCCGATGCCCCGTCTTCGACCGCTCCTTTCGATCGCGCTCTGCCTTGCCGCTGCGGCTTGCGGAGGGACACGTTCGCCGGCCGCCGCGCCCGCGCCGGCGGATGCGCCGTACGACCTGCTGGTGCGCAACGGGATGATCGTGGACGGGACGGGGAGCCCGTGGTACCGCGGCGACGTGGCCATCCGCGGCGACCGCATCGCGGCGGTGGGGGTGCTGCGGGGGGCGCAGGCGCGCGACACCATCGACGCGACCCACCTGGTCGTCTCGCCGGGGTGGATCGACATGCTGGGGCACTCGGAGTACCCGCTGCTGCGCGACGGCCGCGCCATCAGCAAGATCACGCAGGGGATCACCAGCGAGATCACGGGCGAGGTCACCAGCGTGGTCCCGGTCAACGGGAACACGCTGCGCGAGCTGGGGCGCGACTCGGTGCCGTGGAGCGACCTGGACGGCTACTTCCGCGCGCTGGAGGCGGCCCGGCCCGCCATCAACCTGGGCACCTTCGTCACCGTCGGTTCCGTGCGCCGCTACACGATGGGCGACGCGGACCGCACGCCCACGGCCGCCGAGCTGGACACCATGCGCGCGCTGGTGGCCGCGGCCATGGAGGACGGCGCGATGGGGCTTTCCTCCGGCCTGATCTACGCGCCCGCCTCGTACGCCACGACGGAGGAGGTGATCGAGCTGGCGCGGGTGGCGGCGCGGTACGGCGGCGGGTACGCGTCGCACATCCGCTCCGAAGGCGACCGGCTGGTGGAGGCGGTGAACGAGGCCATCCGCATTGGCAAAGAGGCGGGGACGTGGGTGCAGATCCACCACCTCAAGGCGTCCGGCCACCCCAACTGGGGGAAGATGCCGCAGGCGGTGGCGGCGATCGAAGCGGCGCGGACGCGGGGCGTGGACGTGACGGCGGACCAGTATCCGTACCCCGCCAGCGGAACCGGGCTGGACGCCATCATCCCCAACTGGGCGCACGCGGGCGGCACCGACTCCATGCTCGCGCGCCTTGCGGATCCCGCCACCCGCGCGCGCCTTCGCGAGGAGCTGACGGCGGGGGGTACGGACTGGAACATCGGCGCGTCGGCGGGCGGCCCGCAGGGGGTGATGATCGCGGGCGTGGGCGAGGACAGCCTGCGGCGCTACCAGGGGATGCGGCTGAACCAGGTGGCGGAGGCGCGCGGGCAGGAGGTGGTGGACGCGCTGTTCGACATCCTGCTGGCCGACAAGGCGTCCACGTCGGCGATCTACTTCTCCATGTCGGAGGAGGACATCGAGTACGCCATGCGCCAGCCGTGGATCATGGTGGGGATCGACGCAGGGTCGCGGGCGGCGGACAGCACGGTGCAGGGAAAACCGCATCCGCGCGCGTACGGATCGTTCCCGCGCATCCTCTGCCGCTACGTGCGGGAGCGCAACGTGATCACGCTGCCGGACGCCATCCGCAAGTTCACCTCGCTGCCGGCGGCGCGCGTGGGGCTGGACGACCGTGGCGTGGTGAAGGAGGGGATGTTCGCGGACCTCACCATCTTCGACCCCGCCACCGTCTGCGACCGCGGCACCTTCGAGGAGCCGGTGCAGACCAGCGTGGGCATCATGCACGTCATCGTGAACGGTGTCCCCGTGCTGCGCGACGCGGTTCCCACGGGTGCGCGGCCGGGGCGCGCGCTGAGGCGGGGGGGCGGGCGGTAGGGCCAGGTCGGGCGTTGGTCGGCATCGAACTGCGTCGGCCGGGGCCCCTCCCCCCGGCCCCCTCCCCGCTCGTTCCTCGCGGAGAGGGGGAGAAGGGCACGTCAATCAAGTTCCAGCGCGGCTTCGATGCGGCGAAGAACGGATGGGAGGTCGGACAATACCTCCTCGTTGCGGAAGCGGATCACGCGGATGTTGAACGTCGCGAGCGCTTCCGTACGCGCCTGGTCCATGATCTCCCGTCCGTCGTGAACCGAGCCGTCCAGCTCGACGCACAGTTTCTTGCGTGGGCAGTAGAAATCCAGGATGAAGCGGTCCACCGGGTGCTGCCGGCGGAACGGCAATCCGCATAGCTGCTGTCTTCGCAGCGCCGACCACAACACGCTCTCCGCCGTGGTCGGCTCCTGCCGGTGCACTTTCGCGGCATTCAGGATCGGCGCCCGGATACGGTTGATACGCTGCGCCATCTCGCCTCCGATCTGATCCGTTTATTCTTGTCTCCCCTCTCCGCGAGGAACGAGCGGGGAGGGGCCGGGGGAGGGGCCCCCGCGGACGCAGACAAGTGTACGAAGTGCGCTATGGTAATCATCTCCCGGTCCCCGTCAAGAACCTGGAATTCCCGCCATCGAAATTCCCGCGAAGAGATCAGGACGACAGGCGCGCGGCGGGTGCGTAGAATAGGGCCATGATCATGATGACGCGCGAATGGATGCTGGAGCGGTTCTACGCTCGCGACACCGCCAGCAACGGCCGGTTCATCACCGGCGTGCTCACGACGGGCATCTACTGCCTGCCTTCGTGCACGGCGCGCAAGCCGCTGCCGGAGAACGTACGCTTCTTCGGGTCGGAGGACGAGGCGCGCTCCGCGGGCCTGCGCCCCTGCCGCCGCTGCCGGCCCGACAACTTCTACCAGCAGTACGATCCCGACGTCCACCTGCTGGAGACGCTGACCGCCGACGTGCGCCGCGACCCCGCCGCGTTTGCCGACGCGGCGGCGATGGTCACCGCGTCCGGCATCGGCAGCACCAAGCTGAACGCGCTCTTCCGCCGCCACTTTCACGCGACGCCGGCCGCCTTCCTGGCGCGCGAGCGGGTGGCCGCCGCCTGCCGCGCGCTCGCCGGCGGCGCGACGGTCACGGAGGCCGCGTACGCCGCGGGGTTCGAGAGCCTGTCCGCGTTCCATCTCAACTTCCGCCGCCTGACGGGCCTTACGCCGGGCGAGTACCGCGCGCTCGGCGGATCGCCGTCGTTCACCATCGCGCTGCCGGACGGGTTCCGCGCGGACGCGGTGCTCGGCTACCAGGGGCGTGATCCCGCGAGCGCCGTGGAGCGCGTGCGCGGCAACGAGGTGGCGAAGGCGCTTCATGTGGGGGATGCACCCGCAACCCTGCGGATTCGTTTCGAGGGGCAGGCCGCGATCTGCGAGGTGGATGCGGCCGGTCCGCTCGGCGCGGAGCAGATGCGGGAGGCGCACGCGGCTGCCGTACGGATGCTGAACCTCGCGAGCGATCCATCCACCTTCGAACGCCAGGTCGCGCGGCAGCCGGAGTACGCGCGGCTCGTCGCGCCGCGCCAGGGGATGCGCATCCCGCTGACGGCGACGCCGTGGGAGTGCCTGGTGTGGACCATCGTGGGCCAGCAGGTGAACCTGCCGTTCGCCTACGCGCTGCGGACCGCGGTGGCGGAGCTGGCGGGCGAGCCCGTGGGCGGCGGGCTGTACGCGCATCCCACCGCCGACGCCGTCGCCGCGCTGGACTACGCGGACCTGACCAGCCGCCGCTTCTCCGGCCGCAAGGCGGAGTACCTGATCGACATTGCGCGGATGATCGCGAGCGGCGAGCTGGACATCGACGCCGAGCGCGGGATGGCGACGGCCGCCGAGCGGCGGCTGTTGGACGTGCGCGGGCTGGGCCCCTGGTCCGTGCAGTACTTCCTGATGCGCGGGTGCGGATTCGCCGACTGCGTCCCCGTCGGCGACGCGGGGCTGACGGCCGCGCTGCAGCGCTTTCACGATCTCGACCACCGCCCCGGACCCGCGGAGACGCGCGAGCGGATGGAGCCGTTCGCGCCGTTCCGCAGCCTGGGGACCGTTCACCTCTGGAGCAGCCTGGGAGACACGCAATGAACACCTACGCGCACAAGCTCGAATCGCCCATCGGCCCGCTGACCCTCGTCGTGAACGCCGACGGCGCGTTGACCCACATCCTCTTCCCCCACCACGCGCCGCCCGCGGACGTGGTGTGGGACGCGGACCGCTGCGCCGCGGCCGCCACGCAGCTGCGCGAGTACTTCGCCGGCGAGCGGACCGACTTCGACCTGCCGCTGGCGCCCGCGGGCAGCGACTTTCAGCGCAGCGTGTGGGATGCGCTGCGGAAGATCGGGCACGGCGAGGTGGTGGATTACGGTGGATTGGGGGCGCGGATCGGCCGCCCCGGTGCCGCCCGCGCCGTGGGCCGCGCCAACGCGACGAACCCCATCCCCATCGTCATCCCCTGCCACCGGGTGATCGGCGCGAACGGCACGCTGACGGGGTA
>DASUVG010000108.1:0-15433 GCA_036379135.1 Longimicrobium sp. | reverse complement strand
CGCGCGCGAGAGGGGGCGCCCCGCGTTGCGCAGCAGGTACTCCAGCAGCGCGTACTCGCGCGGCGTGAGCTCCACCGCCTGCCCGCCGCGCCGCACGTCGCGGGTGGCGGGGTCCATCTCCACGTCCCCCGCCTTGAGCGTGGCCGCCGCGCCGGGGCTTCCCAGCCGGCGCAGCAGGGCGCGGAGGCGCGCCGTGAGCTCCGAGAACTCGAACGGCTTGGTCAGGTAGTCGTCCGCGCCGGCGTCCAGCCCCGCCACCTTGTCCTCCGTGCGGTCGCGCGCGGTGAGGAGAAGGACGGGAAGGCGGATCTCGCGGTCGCGCAGGTCGCGGACGAGCTCCACGCCGGAGCGGCCGGGGATCATCACGTCCACCACCGCCGCGTCGAACCCCTGCGTGGTCGCCTTCTCGAACGCCGTGTCGCCGTCGGCCGCCACTTCCACCACGTACCCCTCCTCCCGCAGCCCCTTCTGCAGGAATCCAGCGATCCTGGGATTGTCTTCTACGATCAGAATGCGCATCGGTGCCCCGGATTAAGAGCGGTTAAGCGGGACCTAATGGTCCGCTAATCCCTTGCCGGAACGGGCGTTGAGCCCGCTGTGTACCGTTCCCCGGCAAGAGCATGGGTCCAACCTTGACGAGGGATAAGTGACGATGAACGGAACGCTTCGCAAGCTCGCCCTTCCCGGCGTGCTGGTCGCGGGCACCGCCGCGGCGATGACGCTGGCCGACGTGGCGCGTGATCCGCTTCCGGACCTGGACGCCCAGTCCGCCGCGCCGGCCGCGGCCGTGGCCAGCGCCAACAACCTGTCGGGCGCCTTTCGCGCGGCCAGCAGCGCCGCCATGCCCGGCGTGGTGCACGTGCAGGTGACGCAGTCCACCCGCAGCGTGAGCAGCCAGGTGCCGCCCGAGCTTCGCGGCACTCCGTGGGAAGACATGTTCCGCGGCCAGCAGGGGGGCGGCGCCCCCCGCGCGGGGAGCGGCAGCGGCTTCGTGCTGAGCCCCGACGGCTACATCATCACCAACAACCACGTGGTCGAGGGCGCGGACCGGGTGAACGTGATCCTGGCCGACAAGCGCGAGTTCGAGGCCCGCGTCGTGGGGCGCGATCCGAACACCGACATCGCCGTGGTGAAGGTGGATGCCCGCAACCTGCCCACGGTGCGCCTGGGCGACGCCGACGCGCTGGAGGTGGGCGACTGGGTGCTCGCCCTGGGCTACCCGCTGGACCTGGGCCAGACGACGACGGCCGGCATCGTGAGCGCCAAGGGGCGGTCCATCGGCATCATGGGCCGCAGCGGCGCCGAGGCCCCGCTGGAGCACTTCATCCAGACCGACGCCGCCATCAACCCCGGCAACAGCGGCGGGCCGCTGGTGGACCTGCAGGGGCGCGTGGTGGGGATCAACAGCGCCATCGCGTCGCCCACCGGCTTCTACTCCGGCTACGGCTTCGCGGTGCCCATCAACCTGGCCCGCCGCGTGGCCGAGGACCTGATGCGCGACGGCCGCGTGCACCGCCCCATGATCGGCGTGGAGATCCGCGACGCCACCTCCGCCGACGCCGAGGTGTTCCGCCTGCCTTCGCCCAACGGCGCGGTGGTGGCCGCCGAGCCGCGCGGGCCGGCCGCGGGCGCCGGGCTGCGCCTGGGCGACGTGATCGTGGCGGTGGACGGGCAGGCCGTGGGCGGCAGCGGCGACCTGATGGAGATGGTGATGCGCAAGCGGCCGGGCGACCGGGTGGCGCTGGACGTGATCCGCTACGGCGCGCGCAGCCGGGCGGAGGTGCGGCTGGAGGAGTACCAGGCCGACGCCCGCCGCGCCTCCGCCGACCGCCGGGGCGGCGCCGCGGAGCCGCGGACGGAGGAGGTGGAGTCGGCGGCCGAGCCCGGCAAGCTGGGCTTTCGCGCCGAGGCGGTGACGCCGGAGATCGCGCGGGCGCTTGGGATGGAGCGCGCGGAGGGCGTGGTGGTGTCGGCGGTGGACGACGGCGGCCCGGCGGCGAACGCCCTGCGGCGCGGGATGGTGGTGCGCCGCGTGAACGGCCGCCCCGTGCGCACGCTGGACGAGCTGCGCGACGCGGCGGACGCGGTGCGCCCCGGGCAGGCGGTGTCGGTGCAGGTGCGCCTGCAGGACGGGCGCGAGACCATTCTCAACTACCGCGCGCGGAGCTGAGGGGGGCTTCGCACGCGGGCCGCGCGGGGAGCGGGGGCTCCCCGCCGCGGTGCAGGGCCGCCCGCGGACTCGGGGGAATCCGCGGGCGGGCAGGCGGGGTGGGGTAGAGGATAGATCGAAGGACACTCTGGGGAGAGTGGAGAAAAGGCCGTCCCGCGAGCTCTGCGGGCGGCCTTTCTTCGTTGTGCCGGGCCGGCCCCCTGGCGGTGAACTCTCGTGAAGCGGGCGTAGAACACGAGCAGGTCAAAGGCGTGAGGTTCCGATGTCCTGTACTTGGCAGTGTCGATTATAACTTACATTAAAGAGCTTAGTGTCTATTATAAACGACAATATAGCGAGAAGGCGAAAGGCGGATGACGCGGCCACGAAACACGATCACCTATGCGCACGCGCCGCCGGCGGAAGTCGCCGATGCGGTGGTGCGTCTTGGATCCAGCATCCAGGCTGCGCGCCTGCCACGCCGCTGGCCACAGGCCGAGCTGGCCGCGAAGGCAGGGATCACCCGTGCTACCCTGGTCGCCGTGGAGCAGGGGAAGCTGGGGACCGGCATCGGCGCGTACGTTTCGGTGCTCTGGGCGCTGGGACTGCACGGCGACGTCGCGTTCCTCGCCTCCCTGGAGCGCGATCCGGAGGGTCGCGCGCTCGAGGAGGCGCGCCTTCCGCAGCGGGCGCGTACGCCCACGGGACTGGATGACGACTTCTGATGAAGCGTGGGGATGAGTGCTTCGTCTACCTGCAGATGCCCGGCACGCTGGAGGTGGTGGCGTGCGGCCGCTACGTGCGCGAGGCCACGCGCAGCGAGGGCAGGCAGCGAGGCGGTGCTGCTGGTGAAGCGGTTCGACCGCGAGCGTGCCGACGCGGAGCACGGTGAAGGGGCGTACCTGCGTCACCGGATGGTGAGCGCGCTTACCGTGCTCGACGCCTCTAGGAAAGCCCCACCGACCGCGCCGGGTGGTGGTACGTGCGGCTGTCGGACGAGCTGCAGCGGTGACCACCCGCGCAACCACCGGCGATGATCGTATCGATCCCGTGCCGCCTGCCGCTGGCATCCGCGGCGTGCGTTCGCAATCTTTAGGGGCGCACTCCGTTCGCCAATCCATTTCATGCCCGATGCCGCGATCCATACTGATCATCGACGACGACCCGGGGGTGCTGGGCGTCCTGACCAAGTTCTTTCAGCGCAAGGGCTGGGAGGTGTCCAGCGCCGGCAGCGGCGAGGACGGCGTGCGCGTGTACGAGGCGCAGCGGCCGGACGTGGTGCTGCTGGACCTGGACCTGCCCGGCCTCTCCGGCCGCGACATCCTGGACATCCTGGTCTCGCGCGGCGCGGCCGTGGTGATGCTGACGGGCCACGCCGAGGTGGAGATCGCCGTGGACGCCATGCAGTCCGGCGCCGAGACCTTTCTCACCAAGCCGGTGAACTTTCCGCACCTTGAGGCGGTGGTGGAGCGCGCCGCCGAAAAGGTGGAGCTGCGCCGCACCAACGAGCTGCTGGCGCGGTCCATGGCCGACCGCACGGAGAGCACCGGCCTGGGCGCGTCGCCCATGATGCGCGACCTGGCGCGGCAGGTGGACCTCCTGGCGGGCTCGGGCGACACCACGGCGCTGCTGCTGGGGGAGAGCGGCACGGGCAAGAGCTTCATCGCGCAGATGATCCACGCCCGCAGCCCGCGCGCGCGCAGCCCGTTCGTGGAGATCAACTGCGCCGGCCTGCAGGCCACCTTTCTGGACTCCGAGCTCTTTGGCCACGAGCGCGGCGCCTTTACCGACGCCAAGGAGATGAAGCGCGGCCTCTTCGAGGTGGCGGACCGGGGGACGCTGTTCCTGGACGAGATCGGCGACCTTGCGCCGGAGCTGCAGCCCAAGCTGCTCAAGGTGCTGGAGACGCGCAGCTTCCGGCGCCTGGGCGGCACGCGCGAGCTGCAGGTGGACGTGCGCCTGATCGCGGCCACCAACCGCGACCTGGACGCGGAGGTGCGCGCGGGGCGCTTTCGCGAGGACCTGTTCTACCGCCTGTCCGTGTTTCCGCTGGTGGTGCCGCCGCTGCGCGATCGCTCGCGCGAGGACGTGCTGGAGCTGGCGCACCGCTTTCTGCGCGAGCTGGGGCAGCGGCACCGCAACTCGCCCACGGAGCTTTCGCCCCGGGCGCTGGAGGTGCTGGGCGGATACGCGTGGCCGGGAAACGTGCGCGAGCTGCGCAACGTGCTGGAGCGGGCGCTGGTGCTGGCCGCGGGCGCCTCGCGCCTGGAGCCGGAGCACCTGCCGCAGGGCCTCAAGGCCCCCGGCGCGCCGCGCGCCGCGCGCGACGAGCCCTCCATCGTGACGCTGGAAGAGGTGGAGCGGCGGCACATCGAGCGCACCCTGTTCCTGCTGGGCGGCAACCGCACCGCCGCGGCGGACAAGCTGGGCATCTCGCGCAGCACGCTGCACACGAAGATCCAGCAGTATGGGCTGGAGACGGTGGGGCGGGGGTGAACGGGTGAACGGGTGAACGGGTGATGGTGGGCCGCCTGGCCGCCATGGGCTGAAGCCCACGGCTGGAAATGCCATAAGCCCGGTCCTGGCTCGCTTGCGCTCGCCAGACCGGGCTTCAACTACATCGGGCGCGACGGAGGTGCGCGGAAACGCTCGTCACTCCGTCGCACCCGGCCTTCACGTCCCCGCACCTCCCACCTCCGCACTCACGCACTCACGCACTCACGCACTTTCGCACTTTCGCACTCCCGTACTTTCACACTTTCGCACTCTCACTTCGGCACGATGCGCATCAGCGTCGCGACGGCCTGAGGGTGAAAGCGGGTGCCGGCGCCGGCGCGGAGAAATGGCTCCCAGTAGGCGCGGGGAAGCGCCTGGCGGTACGATCGCTCCGACGTCATGGCGTCCCACGCATCCACCACCCGCAGGATCCCCGTCAGCAGGAACTCGGGGGAGATGGGGGTGATCTCGCCGGCCAGGTCGCAGTGGTCCGTCATCTGGTGCTCGATCAGTGGCGCCAGCCGCCGCAGGCTGGGGATGCCGCGCACGATCTCCGCGCCCACCCGCGTGTGCGAGCGGATGCGCTCCAGCTCTTCCGGCGCCAGCGGCGACGTCTTCTGCAGCAGCTCCAGCGGCACCGACATCTTGCCGATCTCGTGCAGCTGCGCGGCCTGCACCAGCATCTCGGTGTGCTCGTCGGTCAGGTGCAGCGCCACGGCCATGGTGCGGCACGTCTCCGCCACCCGCTCGCAGTGGCCGTGCATGAAGTGGTCGCGCGCGGCGATGGTCATCGCCAGCGCCTTTACCATCTCCGCCCGCGCGTCCGACACCTCGCGCCGCAGCCGGTCCATCGACCGCCACACGTCCGCGCGCAGGCTGCGGAACTCCGCCTCCATGCGCTGCAGCGCCTCGTCCAGCGTCCGCTTTACGTCGTCGGTGCGAAACGGGCGGGGGAGCACGGCAAAGCGCTCCTGCGCCGTCTCGGGGCGACGGTCCACCGGGGCGCCGGGCTCGGTGACCACCAGGTGCGCGCCGGCGCGGTTCAGCTCGCGAAAGCGGCGCACGTAGCCGATCCCCTCCAGCGACCGGTCGCTCCCCATGTCGCTGATCACCACGTCGGGGACCATGCCCTCGGCCAGCAGCTTCATGGCCTCGCGGCCGTCGGGCACCACGCTGGCCATGTGCTGGCCGGCGCGGATGATGGGCTCCAGCTCGGCGACCACTTCGTCCCGGTCGCTCACGATGAGGATGCGTCCGCTCAACATCATTTGGGGGCTGCTCTGGCTGATGGGTGAAGAAGGGTCGGCGGATGCTTCAGACCAGCGTTCCGGCCCACGCCGCGGCCACGCAGGTGGCCATCGCGGCGAAGGCCTGGACCACGGGGCGGATGCGGGCGGCGGCGGTGCGGGCGCTGGCGTAGCGGTGGCGGCTCATGGGGTCTGCTCCGGTGGATCGGTTCGGTGGATGCGGATCGGTCGATGCGTTGGGACCCGGTGGATCAGCGGACGCGGACGATCATCCACCGCGCGTCCGGGGTGCTGCTGACGGCGCTGAGGGTGCTCTCGGCGCGGGCGCCCTTCACGCGGACGTAGAAGCTGCCCCCCGCCACCTGCGTGACGGCCGCGGCGGCGCCGGTGCCGGCGCGCACCTCGGCGGCGGGCTTCCAGCCGTAGCGCTCGTCGGCGCTCGCCACGTCGTAGTAGGTGGGGTTCGACAGCGCGGAGTTGGGGGTGCGGTCGTCGGCGGCCTGCGAGGCGGTCCACAGCAGGACGGCGGCGGCGGGGTCCCAGGCGGCGCCCAGGCGTGCGCGCATCCGCTCCACCAGCCCGGCGCACGCGCCCCCCTCGCCGTCGGCGCCGTGCCACCCCTCCACCGCGCCGCGCGACACCTCCGCCATCGCCGCCTCGGGCGTCATCCCCGCCGCGATCAGGCGGGCCTGCAGGTCGCGCAGCAGGCTGCTGGCGTCGTAGTAGCCCCAGGTCAGCCGGCCGCGGGCGTCGAACGGCTCCAGGGCGAAGATGACGCTGGACTTCGACGGCTCCAGGTTGTCGGACCACTTCCAGTTGGCGCCCAGCCCCACGCCCAGGAAGCGGCGCACCAGGTCCATCGCCACGAAGTCGGCGCCCCCTTCCATGCTCCACGCGGGCGACTGCGCGGCGGCGTGGCCCTCGGCGTGCGCCTCGTGCAGCCAGCCGGCCTGCCAGGCGTGCGTCAGCTCGTGGCCCAGCACCTTCACCCGGTAGCTGGCGTGGTCGTACATCGCGTAGCCCTCGCCCTTGCCGGGGCGCAGGTTCAGGTTCAGCCAGACGAAGCTGTGCGCGCCGCCGGCGTCGGTGCGGGTCCAGGTGGCGCCGGCACCCTTCGCGGGGTCCCACGCGGTCGCCAGCACCAGCAGCTGGCCGGAGCCGGCACTGGTGGCGGGGATGGACTCGGAGAAGGTGGATTGCAGCAGGGGCACGCCGCGCTGCGCCAGGAACTGCAGCGCCTCGGTGGCCTGCTCCAGCACCCGCGCCGCGCCGGCCTCGTCGCCCTCCACCACGGCCAGCGCGAACCTGCCGCCCACGATGCGGAGCACGCGCGCCTGCACCGGCTGGCTCCCTTCCATCGGCTTGACCTGAAAGCGCTCGCCCTCGCGCCACGGCGTGGCGCGCGCGAACGGGTCGGCGGCGTCCAGCGCGGTGGCGCCGGAGTACGCCACGTCCGCCGGCCGCCGCGGCGCGTCGAGCGCGGCGGGGCCGGCGCTCAGGCTGTGCGCGGCGCCACGAGCGGCGTCGCCGATGGTGTACTGCGGATCCGCAAGCGCGCCCGCGGCCCGCCCGGCGCGCGAGGCCTCCAGCGCCCGCGCGTCGTAGCCGGCCAGCGCGTACTCGGCTCCGTCGCCGGAGGCGAGGCGAAAGCAGGCGGCCTCGTCCGCGGTCAGCGTCTGCGTCTGGCCGGGCTGCAGGCTCACGGACGCCGCGGCGGTGCACGACGGCTGCGCGTCGCCGGTGGCGGCGGTGGGCGCGGCGGAGCCGGCGCCGCCGCAGGCGGCCAGGACGGCGGTGGTGGCGACGAGGACGAGCGGGCGGAGGGAGGACATCGTTGCGGCTCCAGTCGGACGGTTCTGCGTCGGCGTTCGGCGGGAGCGCACTGCCCCGCGGACGCTCCGTCCTCAGGCGAGCATCGTTCCGCCCCTGCAGTGTGGAGTCAAGTCATTGCAGAGGATGGGCTTAGGGCGATTCTGGGATGAAGCCGGGACAGGCGGTGTCTGTTCGGATTCCGGACGGTGGCGGGAGTGTCGTGGGGGCGGAGGTGGGCGGATCGTCAGGTGGATGCTCGGCCTTTTGATGACGGCGTCCGGATTCCGTACGATCCGGCGCCGGCCGTGGAAGATCCTGCTGGAGGGCCGGCCGGGCTTCCGTGTGGCCGGAAAACGAAACGCGGCGCCGCTGGGTGCGGCGCCGCGCGTTCGTCCATCCACCCGCTGCGATCAGGGAAGGCGGTGCACGGAAAGGCCTGCGATCTGGATCTTGCGCGGCGTCACCGGCTCGGCGCGCTCCCACAGGGTGGCCAGCTCATCGTCGGGCGCCGCTTCCCAGGTGGCGGGGGGCGGGGCCAGGCGGCGCTTGCCGTTCTCCGACTCGAAGCAGAGCCACCCGCCGGAAAGCTGCGGGCTCACGAACGGCGTCGTGCTGCGCCGCTCGCCCTGGCGCCGCTCGGGCCCGTCGTACTCGAGCACGTCCTGCCCGCGCCGCTCCCATACGCGCGATACCTCGTCCAGAGCAAGGTTGGGAACCACGTTCCACACCCGCCACTCGGCCCCGTCGGGCGCCACGAAGGTACGAAGACCCATGTCGCTGCGTCTCCTGATCTGGCCTGGAACACGAAGGGGCGCATCGCGGCGGGGCCGCTGATCGATGCGTGGGATGAAGCGGCGGCGGTGCGCCGGGCGCGGGGTGACGCGGAGCGCACCGTAAAGGTCGCTGCGTACGCCGCCGCCGTCAATCGTCATCATCCCCGCACGCCGGTGGAACGTGCCTTGCCGCCGGGACCGGCACCGGACGCGGGGTCCGGATCACCGGAACGGGAAGGGGACCGATGAGCGGAGTCTTCAAGTCGATCGAGATGGTGGGCACCTCGGGGACCAGCTTCGAGGATGCGGTGCGCGCCGCCGTCAAGCGCGCGGGTGAGTCCATGCGCGACCTGGAGTGGATGGAGGTGGTGGAGCAGCGCGGCTACATTCGCGGCGGCGAGATCCACGAGTACCAGGTGAAGGTGAAGCTGTGGTTCAAGCTGGAGGACGGCGCCCAGAGCTGAGGTGCGGGACGCAAACCCGGTAGCCACGGGCTGAAGCCGGCTGAAGCCCGCGGCTGGAAAGGCCATAAGCCCGGTCTTTGCTCGTTGCTCGCAAAACCGGGCTTCAACCGCTCGCGTGTGCGGGTCCGAGCAGGTGAAGCCCCGCCGGGCGAGCTCCGCGGAGCCCGGGGCGGGGCTTATGGCATTTCCAGCCGCGCGTTTCAAACCCGTGGTGGGCGAGGCCCGCCACATGGCGTCCGCCCCCCACCCCGTTCACCCGTTCACCCGTTCACCCGTTCACCCGCTCACCCGCTCACCCGTTCACCCGTTCACCCCCGACCCGTCACACCCTCCTGCAGCGGTTGTACAGAACGCCGGGCAGCTCCAGCCGCGCGTAGCGCTGCGACACGAACAGCCGCACGCCGTCGCCCGTGTAGCCGCGGCCGGGGCCGGCGCTCACCAGGCTGTACATCCGCCCGTCCTGCAGCGTCAGCCGGGCGCGGCTCAGGCTGGCCTCGGCGCTGAAGCTGAAGCCGCCGCAGTCGTACCCCGCGATCTCGCCCGGCTCCAGGTGGTACGGCTCGTTGGCCAGGCAGCCCGCCAGCGCGGCCGCCGCCAGGCCGGCGAGGATGGGGCGGATGGGTGCGCGCATGTGCATGTGCTCGCTGCGAAGGGGCGGGATCAACGCGTCAGGTAGAGAAAGAGCAGGAACAGCAGGACCACCACCACGGCCACGCCCCACGTGGGCAGCCCCAGCCGCGTGGAGCGCAGGTCGCCCAGGCTGTCGCCGCGGCCGTAGTCCGCGGGCCCCGTCTCGGGGTCGTCGGGGGTGAAGCGGTTGGGATCGGGTCCGGTCGCCATCAGGGCATCTCCATGTGGACGTTGAAGATGCCAGACGCAACGCCCGCGCCGCGCTTCAGGACGTTTCCTCGTCCTCCACCTCCGGCGAACGCGCCGTCGACTCCCCGGCCGCACGAAGCATCGCAAGCTGTGCAACGTACGGCTCCAGCACCTCGTAGACCGGATCGGGGATCTGCTCGCGGCGAAGATGCCCATCCGCCAGCGCCTGGGCGAGAAGCATCTCCGTGTCCCTCGACTGGTGCTTCTTCCAGATCTCCCGGCTTTCTCCCTGGTGAAAGCGGTGAATCGCTTCTGTCAGGTCGAATGCGGAGGCCTCGCCGCGCCTCCATGCGTCGAACAGGTCGGCGATCGGGAGCAGCGCTTCGCCGAGCTCGGCCTCCCACGCTTTCGTCCGTAGCTCGCGCAGTTGGTGCCGGATCCCTGATTTCGCCATGGCATCCATCCCGGCCGCGTTCAGAACGGGGGCTCCTCCACCAGCGGCGCGCCGCCCAGGACGACTACGCGCACGCCGTCGCCCGGCGCGAGGACCGTGTCCGCGGGGACGATCGCGAGCCCGTCGGCGGCCGCCATGGAGGTGGCGATGCCGGAGCCCTGCGGCCCCGTGAGCCGCGCGGACGCCGATCCGTCGGCCTCGCGCGCCAGCCGCACGCGGGGAAAGTGCATCATCGCCCCGGGCGCGGCGTAGCGGTCGCGCATCACCGCATGGACGACCGGCGGATGGACCCGCGCGCGGCCGCACATCCGCAGCAGCGCGGGGCGGACGAAGAGCTCGAAGGTCACCATGGTGCTGACGGGGTTTCCCGGCAGCCCGAACCAGGGGATGCCGCCCAGCGCGCCCACCCGCCCGAACGCCATCGCGCTGCCGGGGCGGATCTGCACGCGCCAGAAGTCCACCTCCGTCCGCAGCTCCCGCAGCGCGCCCACCACGTGGTCGTGCTCGCCCACGCTGATGCCGGCGGTGGTGACGAGGGCGTCGCACCCCATCGCCAGCACCAGGTGCTCGCGCAGGCTCTCCGGCGTGTCGCGGGCGATCCCCAGCACCCGCGCCTGCATCCCGGCCTCCGCCAGCTGCGCCGCCAGCGCGTACGAGTTGCTGGAGACGATGCGCCGCCCCGCGCGCACCTGCTCGAACTCCTCCACCCGCACCAGCTCGTCTCCCGAGGCCAGGACGGCGACCAGCGGCCGGCGGACGACCCGCAGCCGCGCGCGTCCGAATGCCGCGGCCACCGCCAGCTCCGGCGCGCGCAGCACGCCGCCCGCGCGAAGCACCACGTCGCCCGCGCGCACGTCTTCGCCGCGGGGGCGCACGTTCTTTCCCGCGTCGCCGTCCGCGCGGACGGCGACCGCGCCCTGCGCCGTGCCGATCCCCGATCCGCCGTCCGTGTGCTCCACCCGCACCACGCTGTCCGCGCCGTCGGGGACGGGGGCGCCGGTCATGATGCGGATCGCCTCGCCGGGCCCGACGGCGCGGGAGGCGAAGTGGCCGGCGGCGACGTCGTCCACCACGCGCAGCACGCGGGGGGATGCGTCGGATGCGCCGCGCACGTCCGCCGCGCGCACGGCAAAGCCGTCCATGGCGCTGTTGTCCCACGGCGGCAGGTCCACGGGCGCGGCCACGTCCTCCGCCAGCACGGAGCCCAGCGCGTCCAGCAGCGGCCGCTCCTCCACGCCGAGAGGCTGGACACCGCGGAGGATGGCCTGCAGCGCCTCCGTGCCCGTCAGCCAGTCCGCCGCGCGGTCACTCGCCATCGCCGTCCGCCGGGACGAAGCGCGACACGATGATCTCCGCCACGCGCCGCACGTGCGCGCCGGGATCATCCGCATCCATCACGATCACCGGCACCTCCGTCTCGAGGGACGCATCGTCCGTCACGATCGCCAGGTACGATCCTGCCGCCGCGCCCGCGTCGGCGTACAGCGGACGGTCGTGCACGGCGCGGCGAAAGACCTCGATTCTGGGAAAGGGGCGGGCCTTGTACCCCTCCACCAGCACCAGGTCGTAGCCGCGGCCGGTGTAGAAGTCGCGCACCAGCCGCGCGGGGTCGGGATCGCCGTCCATCCGCATCACCAGCGCGATCTTTCCCTCGCCGGCCATGATGGTCGCCTCCGCCTGCCCCTCGTTGAAGTGCCGCCAGCTGTCCCTGCCGGGCTGGTCCGTCTCGAAGGCGTGGTGGCCGTGCTTGATGGATGCCACGCGCAGCCCCCGCCCCCGCAGCTCGGCCAGCAGCGCCACCGCCAGCGTGGTCTTTCCGCTGTTCTTCTTTCCGATGATGCAGACGGCGGGCGGCGGCTGCCCGTGCCGCTGCGCCCCGCGCAGGTCATCCACCGTGTTCACGTTCAGAAAGAGGATGCCGGGATCGCCGATGCGCCGCACCTCGCCGACCGGAACGGCGTCCGACCGGATCCGGTCGATCAGCCGGTGCACGCGCCGCTCGCCCTCCGCGATCATCCGCTCCACCTGGGGCAGGCAGCGGACGGAGTACCACGCGCAGAGGGGCTCGATGCCGCGCCGCCCGCCGCTCTCCGGCACCACGGCGTCGGCGGAGGTGGACGACGCGCGGTCCGCGATCATCCGCAGCAGCTCGGCGGACACCCACGGCATGTCGCACGCGACGACCAGCGCGCCGGAGAGTCCGCGCTCCGCCGCCCAGCGCAGCGCCGTGTGGATGCCGCCCAGCGCGCCCACCCCGCCGATCTCGTCCGCGCGGATCTCCAGACCCAGGTCCGCGAACAGGGCCGGCTCGTTCGCGGAGACGACGACGTCGGGGACCGCGGCGGCCAGCGCGTCGCGCACGCGGTCCACGATGCGCCGCCCGCCGACGCGCGCCAGCGCCTTGGGCGCGCCGAAGCGGCGGCTGGCGCCCCCGGCCAGGATCACGCCCAGGGGCGGCTGCGGCGCGGGACGGAGGGGCGGATGCATGCGCCGAAGCTACGGTCCGCGCGGGGCCGCATCAAGCGCGGAGCGGGGAACGGGACTTGCGCGCCCGCCGCCGCGGAAAACCACGGCCACAACGGGAGGCAGCGATGCGCCGGTACGACGGGAGCTTTGGAGGGGGATGGGGGCCGCGGCCCGCGCCGCGCCGCGGCGGCTACGAGTGGAACCGCCCGCCGCGCGAGATCATGGGCGGCCAGCCGTGGAGCCCGCGCGACGTGCAGTACGGGCGCTGGGACGGCCCGCCGGGGTACGACCGGGGCCTGTACGGCGGCGCCTATGAGGGGCCCGCCGGCGGCTACGGTGACGGGCCCGGCCGGCGCACCGGGTGGGGCGGCTACGGCGGCGAGTTCCAGGAAGAGTGGCAGGGCGGCTACGCGCGCGGGCCGTTTCTTCCCGAGCACGCATACCGCCAGCACCCGGAGCTGGACCGCCAGCCCGGCCCGCGCGGCGAGCGCTGGGGGTACGACCTGGACGACACGGGCTACGACATCGGCGACGAGGAGATCCTGGACGCCGTGCGCCGCAGGCTGTACGAGGACGTGTGGGTAGACATCGACCGCGTGGACGTGGAGGTGGAGGACGGCGTGGTGACCCTGCGCGGCGAGGTGGACGACTTCATGGAGGCCCGCTACGCCTGGGACGACGCGTGGGAGACGCAGGGCGTGCGCGGCGTGATCAACCACCTGACGGTGCGCGTGGACCAGGCCGACGCCCAGCCGCACGGCGACGTGATGCCGCAGACCACGCAGGGCACGTCCGCCGAGCCGGCGGAGGCATCGGGCGGCGGGGCGGGGGAGTAGGCGGAGGGGATGACGCCGGGCGGCACCTGAGGCGGTCGAACCATCGCGGGCGGACGGTCGGGCACGCGGTGCGGAGGGACGCGCCGGTGCTATACGGCGGACGACGTCGATGGGCTCCGCCGGCGACGTGCCGATCCGTCCGTGCGGCGCCGCGGAACGAAGAAGCGGGTCCCGGCCGATGCAGCCGGGACCCGCCTTTTCATCGAGATACGTTGTGCGCGCGTGCTGACGCACTCACGCACTTTACGCACTCACGCACTTCTCCCCCTCAGTGGCTCTCCCGCGACCCATAGCCTCCGCCTGAAGGGCGGTCGGGCGGGTTGTACGCCGCACCGTCGTTCACCGCGTCGGACAGGCTGTGCGTGCCGTAGGTCTGGGCGCCCAGGTCTTCCACCAGGTGCGCCGCGGTGTCGGACTGGTTGTCGTTGCCCTCGCCGTACTGCGCGTCCACCTCCAGGTCCTGCGCCACCGCGTCGTCGGCCGCCTCCGGCATCTCGCCGCGGTGCAGCTCGTCCACCATCAGCTCGTTGGTGAACTCCTGCAGCCCCAGGATCTCGGTGATCACCTGCTCCGCGACGGAGACCTCGCTGTCGCTGCCCACGCGCCCCGAGAGGGTGACGTGCCCCTCCTTAACGCGCACCTCCACCCACTCCGAGTCGATCTCAGGGTGCTCCTGCAGCTGCTGGACGACCACGTCGTACAGCTCGTCGTCCGTCATCCCCGAGAAGTCGAAGATGTCCCCCGTGTACCTGCCGGCCATGCGGCCCTCCCTGACGGCGTTTGCTTTAGAAGTGCAGCGCCCCGCCCACCGTGATGCCCACCGCCGGGTTCCACTCGCTGCGCTCGTCCGTGGGCGCCAGAAAGCCTTCGGGCGTGCTCACGCGCCACAGCCGGCCCATGGCCTCCACGCGCAGCGAAGCGTTGGGGACGGGGAACCAGTCGGTCCCGAGCCCGAGCCCCACCGCAAACGAGGGGCCGAACCGGAAGAGCGCGCGGTCGCTGATGTCCTGCTCCTCGGCAAAGGTGCCGCGGATGTCGCCCACCAGCCCGCCGGTGCCCACCACGAAGGGCGCCAGGCCGTTCCAGGTGCGCGGCCCCGCCACGTAAAAGCGCAGCCCCAGGTCCGCCATCAGCAGCGTGGCGGGGACGGTGGTCTCCAGGTCCACCACGCCGGTAAAGCTGGAGTCGGAGTCCACCTCGGTGCCGAACAGCTGGCGGTCGGTGGGGCTCAGGCCGATGCTGCCGTCGATGGTGAGCGGGCCGGCCGCGCGCACCTGGTAGCGAAAGCCCAACACCGGGCCCGACGCGGGCGCCATGGGCAGCGAGGTGCTGTCGGTGATGCTCACGTCGGGGTCGGTGAACAGGTAGCCCACGAACAGCCCCGTGGCCTGCGTCTCTTCGATGTAGTCGTACGGCGAGGGAATGGTCTGCGCCGCGGTGGCGCGGGCGCCCGCCGCGAGGGCAAGAGCGAGCAGCAGGACGGTCCGCGAAAGTCGCATCATGAGGGCGATTGGTCTGGCTGTGCCGATTGAAAGACGAGCGCGGCGGGGCGCGGTGCCCGGCCGGGGAGAACGGTGCGGTCCCGGACGCAAGCTGCCGCCCAGGACCGCCGCTTATAGCCGCCCGAAGCTACGGTTTGTTCCGCCGAGCGCAAGGCACGCGCAAATCCGGCGTGCCGGCCCGGCCCCGCGCGCACCGTCGTCCTGATCCCGATCCGGCGAAGCGTCGTGGTACACCCCAGCAAAACAAAAGCCTCACAGGGAGACTCGGAAACGCGGAGAGAAGAAGGTCCCCTCCTCCTTCCGCACCTCCGCATCTCCGCGTGAGGTAAGACCGAATCCGCAAAAAGACTGGGTCTCACACAGAGTCAACAGAGTTAGAGTTAACAGAGTGAAGCCTCGGCGAGATGACCGCCCT
>DASUVG010000107.1:0-33684 GCA_036379135.1 Longimicrobium sp. | reverse complement strand
TGGCCACCAGCTGCTGCGTGGAGAGCGAGACGGCGTAGCGCCCCAGGATGACGGGCTCCACCAGGTACGACGTCCCCGACACCCACGGCACCAGCACGCCCAGAAAGCTGGCGAACGCCACCGCTACGGCCGCGATGGTCCCCGTCTGGATGCAGATGAACATCCCCCAGCCGAACAGGAACCCCGTCATGGGCCCGTACGCCTCGCGCAGAAAGACGTACTGCCCGCCGGCGCGCGGCCACATGGTGGCCAGCTCCGCGCAGCTCAGCGCGCCCGTGAGGGTCAGCACGCCGGCCAGCGCCCACGCCATCAGCAGCCATCCCGGCGCGCCCACCAGCCGCGTGGACTCGGCGGAGGTGATGAAGATGCCCGAGCCGATCATCGACCCGATCACCAGCAGCGTGGCGTCCATGGGCCCCAGCCCGCGCACCATGCGCTCGCCGGCGGCGGGCGGATCGGCGGCGGCCGAGGGGGGGCTCTCTGCGGTGTGGCTCATTGGGCGGAGATTGCGGGAACGGCGGACGAGGGGGATGGACATCCAATGTAAACGTACTGCTTGCCGCGCGCAGGTGGAGAAACGACGCGGGCCCCCGCCGGCGGCGGCGGGGGCCCGCGTCACGTCATCCGCGAAGCCGGGTCAGAGGTTGGAGACTGCCTTAGACCCAGCATCCTCCGCTGTCGGTGAGCAGGTACGCCTGCACCGCGGCCGTCACGATGTTGCCGGTGATGTTGGGATCGTACAGGTCGCTGAAGCCCAGCACGCTCACCATCTCGCCCGGCAGCCCACCCTCGCCGCCCGCCGCGAAGTTGCCGCCGGCGTAGGTCCTACCCTTGCCGTCCCCCGCGCTGACGGTCAGGACGACGATGCTGTCGGTGGCGTTCTTGGGGGTGACCTGCGCGTACACCTGCAGCTGCGTGCCGACCAGCGTGACGCTGAGCTGGTTGATGGTGACCAGGTCGTTGCACGTGTTTTCCGCGGGGGCGCCCCCCGTTTCGATGCGGGTGCCGGGCGTGGGTGCAGAGACGTTGGGCATGCGGGTGCTCCGTGAAAATGGATGGGAGCCGGCGAAGAACGACGGCGAGGGGGGACAACCCCTGCTCCCCTATCGTGGAGCAGGGATGTAGAAGATGATTCTTCCGCCCGCCGTCAGGCAAGAATTTCGTTTTTTTCCGGCACCGATGCGCCGTCGCGTCGCCGATGCTGCTACTTTTCCTGGGCGGGCTGGAGTGCTTTCTGGTCTACTCGAATCCCTGATGCCGCGTGATTGCCGCAATATTGATGGGCAACGCCAACCGTCGGCTGGCGGGTTCCTGAACTCCTTGTGGGTTATCGATGTACAAGCGGTATAGCGCCTGCGGTGGCTGAAACCGTCCCGTTGACCCCGGTGCTTTGTGTCAGATACCATTGATCCCGAGAACGCGGAGCGGCCTGGACCGGAGCCGGCTGGCCAGGAGTGTTCTGACGGACGCGAGCCACCACGCCGGAGTCCTTCCGTGACCCAGATCCAGGCTGCCGCTGACCTTCAGAGTGCCCCGGAGGATCTACGCGATCTGCTGGAAGCACTTGCCGCCGAGGGCATTACCGCCACCCTGCCGACTGCGGGGCCGGACGACCCACTTCATGACCCGCTGGTCGTTCGCACCTCGCTGAGCGCGGCCATCCTCGAAGAGCGCGAGGAGTAGTGGATTTCTATTACTTCGATGCAAGCGCTCTCGTCAAAGCATACATCTGGGAGGTTGGCACTGCCGACGTTCGGCAGGTGCTGCGGGAAGCCCGTGCGGCAAGTCCTGCCACACGGATCATTACTTCCCGGATCGCCTATGCCGAGGCAATGTCTGCCGTCTCCCGGCGGGAATCTGCGCGGCAGCTTACGCAGACGGACGCGACCGAAATCGCGAACCGGCTGCAGGCCGACTTCGCGGGGCCCGTCGCGCCTTACTTCGTTCTCGATCCAGGCCGCGCGACGATTCACCATGCAGCAGACCTGGCTCGTCAACATCGGCTGCGCGCGCTCGATGCAATTCACCTCGCGACGGCTCTCACGGCGCGGTTCGGTACGCCCAGCCGCATCGGTTTTCAGTTCGGCTCGGCTGACCGACGACTCAACCTGGCGGCGAGTCAGGAAGGTTTGAGCATCTTCAACCCGCAGGCACAAATCCCGGCCGGCCTCCCGGGTCTGGTGGCTCCCCCGGTTTAGACCTGTTCCGCGTCGGCCACTTCCCACCCACCCCCGGCCGGTGTCTCCAGAAGCAGGCGGTCGCCGGGCCGACTACATCACTCCCGTCCGGCATCTTCGGGCGAATCGGCCTCGCCGGCGGCGGGACGCATGGCGCCGGTGAGGATCTCGAGCAGCTCGTCCAAGTGCTCGCCGACCTGCTGCGGCCTCACGTCGCGCGAGGTGAGCCCCAGTGTGTCGCGGTGGCACTTTGGGCAGTACGCGTCGTCCGCACCGGGCGTCCCGCCGCACGGACACGACCAGGCGGCGTGCTCCTTACCGAACATCCCCTTCACCTTCGCGGGCTGCCAGCGCGGAACGAACCTCGTGGCGACGCGATCCCGCACCTTCCGGATCCGTTCGATGTCTTCGGCGGTGTACAGCTGCCGGGTCGCGGTGGCCACCTGCAGGCCGCGCCGCGCCGTCTCCGTATCCGGCGACTGCAGCAGGCCCAGCAGGAGGGCGTAGTCCATCAGGTCCAGCCGGCGGATCAGGTCGGCTGCGGCGTTGCGGACGCGCTCCGCGGTGTTCTCCCGCGGCGCCAGGTACGGGAACAGCCTCCGGGCCGCGACCTCCGGGCCGAGCGCGGCGAAGTAGCCACGGGCCTTTTCGATCTCTTCGGACCGCGCGCCGGGTGATTCCTCCATCCGGGCCACCGCGGCGACCACGTAGCCGGAGAACTCCTGGATCCGCTCGCTCGTGGCGAAGTCCCACAGCTCGGGGGAGAGCGTAACGCCGCCCTTGGCCAGGTCCCTGACCACGGCGCGCCTGCGGAGTGCGCGGGAAACCGCCTCCGCGTCGAGCTCGTCGGTCGCGGCGCTGGCGGGCTGCCCGGCTTCGACGACGCGGACGGCGGTCCCCAGTGCGTTCAGCATGAACATGGACTTGCCCTGCGCCCCCAGCTCGTCGAAGTCGATCGACAGCCCCACCACGGCGTTCGCGCCCCGCCGGCGCGCCTCTTCTTCCAGGAGCTTGGTGGAGCGCATGTAGAGCCCGGAGAGCTGGCGTCCGTACGATCCGGACGTTCCGCCGAAGATGTCGGTGACGGAGGCGAAGAAGTCGCTGAACAGGTTGGTGCCGGCGACCATGTGCACCGAGACCGGCCCCAGGTGGCGGACGATCCGATAGCCTTCGATGCTCGACGTGGTGGTGATGATCATGAGGTTCCGTGGTCGTGCATGAGGGGACCGATCAGTCGTGAACGCGGCACGGCGGACTCATTCCGGCGCTCCCCACCCGCCGCCGCCCGGCGTCTCCAGCACCAGCCGGTCGCCGGCATCCACCTCCGTTCCATCCACCGAGCCCAGCTCCAGCACCTCGCCGGTGGCGCGAAGGACGCGCTGGCGGCCGGGGGCGCCGGGGAGGCCGCCGGCCGCGCCGTAGGGGCCCTCGGCGCGGTGCTGGGTGAGGACGGAGAGCGACATGGGCTCGAGAAAGGTGAGCTCGCGCACGGCGCCGTCGCCGCCGCGGTGCGCGCCCGCGCCGCCCGAGCCCGCGCGAACGCCGAAGCGCTCCACGCGCACGGGGTAGCGGTGCTCCACCACCTCGGGGTCGGTGATGCGCGTGTTGGTCATGTGGCTGTGCACCGCGCTCGCCCCGTCCCACCCCGGGCCCGCGCCCGTCCCGCCGCACACCGTCTCGTAGTAGCCGAAGCGGTCCGATCCCCACAGCACGTTGTTCATCGTCCCCTGGCTGCAGGCGGCGACGCCCAGCGCCTTGAGCAGCGTATCCGTAAGCCGCTGGCTCACTTCGGTGTTGCCGCCGACGACCGCGGGATCGAGAGACGGATCGGTCCCGAAGGGCGGATTCAGCAGACCGGGGGGGACGATGAGCTCCACCGCGCGCAGCAGCCCCTCGTTCAGCGGCAGCGGCTCGCGGACCAGCAGGCGCAGCACGTACAGCACCACGCTGCGGACGATGGCGGGGGTGGCGTTCAGGTTGCCGGGATGCACGTCCGCGGAGCCCGCAAAGTCGATCGCCGCGCGGTCGCCTTTCACGGTGATGCGCACGCGGAGCGGCGAGCCGTCGTCCAGCCGCTCCGCGGCCTCGTAGGCGCCGTCGGGGATGCGCCGCAGCGCGTCGCGGATGCCGGCCTCCGCGCGCCGCTTGAGCGCGTCCATGTAGTCGGCCACGGCGCCGCGCCCGTGCTCGCGGGCCAGCGCGCGCAGCATCTCCGCGCCGCGGTGGTTGGCGGCGACGGCGGCGGCCAGGTCCGCCAGATTGTCGTCGATGGACCGCGACGGATGCGGCCCGCCGGCCAGCACGCCGCGCATCGCCTCCCAGCGCGCCTCGCCGCCGCGCACCAGGTGCATGGGGGCGATTACGACGCCCTCCTCCGCCAGCGTGGTTGCGGCGGGGGGCATCGATCCCGGCCGCGTGCCGCCGATCTCCGCGTGGTGCGCGCGGCTGGCGACGTAGCCGATCAGCACCGCCTGCTCGTCGTGGACGGGGGTGATGACGGTGACGTCGGGGAGGTGCGATCCACCGAAGCCGGGGTGGTTGGTGACGATGACGTCGCCCGGGCGCATCTCCACCGCGTCGCGGACGGCGCGGACGCACAGCCCCATCGCGCCCAGGTGCACAGGGATGTGCGGCGCGTTCACCACCAGCTCGCCGGCCGCGTCCAGCAGCGCGCAGGAGAAGTCGAGGCGCTCCTTTACGTTGGTCGAAAGCGCCGTGCGCCGCAGCATCTCGCCCATCTCGCCGACCAGCGCGCGGAAGCGGGAGACGAAGAGCTCCAGGCGGACGGCTTCGGGAACTGAAGTATCAAGTGCCGAGTGCCCGGTGCCCAGTAAGCGCGCGCGCTGCTCCTGGGCACTTGACCCTTGATCCTGGGCACTGTCGCCGCCGGGCCTCGCGGCCAGCACCAGATTCGACGCGCCGTCGACAGCCGCACTCCACCCCGCGGCGACGAAGGTGGCGCTGTGGCGTTCGGCGATCAGGGCGGGACCGGCGAGGCGGGCGCCGGGGACCAGTCGGTCGCGTTCGTAGACGGGCACCTGCGCCCACGCGCCGCCGATCCACGTCTCGCGCGTGGCGGCGGGGGCGGCGTCGTGCGGTTGGGGCGCGGGCGGGGCCGGATCTTCCCCCACGGCGGCGGATGCGATCGCGCGGACGGACTCCACCTCGATGGGACGGGATGCGGGGCGGTGGCCGTAGACGGCGGCGTATCGCGCTTCGAAGGCTTCCCGCAAAGAGACCGAGCGGTCCCATTCGATGGTCAGCGTGGAATCCTGTCCCACGTAACGCAGGTTGGCGATGCGGCGGCGGATGGCGATCTCGTCGCGCGGCACGCCTTCGCGCGCGACGGCGTCGGCCGCCTCGGCGGAGAGGGCGTCGAAGGTCGCCGCGATCTCATCCTCCACCTCGTCCAGCCGGCGCAGCACCTGGCGCTCGGCAAAGCGCTCCAGCGGCGCGTGGCCGATCCCCAGCGCGCTCAGCAGTCCCGCGTCCGTGGGTACGATCACGGTGCCGATCCCCAGCCGCGCCGCCACGCCGCACGCGTGCTGCGCCCCCGCGCCGCCGAACGCCACCAGCGCGTACTCCGACGGGTCGTAGCCGCGCCGCAGGCTGATGCCGCGGATCGCGTCCGCCATCCGCTCGTCCGCGATGTCGATCAGCCCCGCCAGCAGCGCCTGCCGGTCCACCGCCTCGCCCGATTCCGCGTGGACGCGGGCGGCCAGGGCGTCGGCGGCCGAGGCGGCGGGCGCGGGATCGACCGGGATGGCGAAGCGCGCCGGGTCCAGTCGACCGAGAAGCAGGTTGCAGTCGGTGACGGTGAGCGGGCCGCCCGCGCCGTAGCACGCCGGGCCGGGGGACGCGCCCGCGCTCTCCGGCCCCACGCGCACCCCCTGCGCGTCGAAGGCGCAGATGGAGCCGCCGCCCGCCGCCACGCTTTCTATGGCCAGCGCGGGCGCCACGATACGGGCGCCGCCCACCTCGTGCTCCCACACGTACTCGAAGTCGCCGTCCACGCGCGCCACGTCGGTGCTGGTGCCGCCCATGTCGAAGGCGATCACCCGCGCGTGCCCCGCGCGCCGCCCCGCCAGCGCCGCGCCGACGACTCCGCCCGCGGGGCCGCTGAGCAGCGAGTCCTTGGCGCGGAAGTCTTCCGGCCGCACCAGCCCGCCCGCGCTGGTCATCACGTGCAGCCGCCCGCCGCCCAGCGCGCGTCGCACGCCCTCCAGGTATCCCCCGATCACCGGCCCCAGGTACGCGTCCACCACCGCCGTCTCTGCCCGCGCCAGCAGCCCGATGAACGGCGCCAGGTCGGAGGAGATGGAGACGTGCGCGAACCCGGCCGCGTGCAGCGCATCCGCCAGCGCGCGCTCGTGTGCGGGGTCGCGGAAGGCGTGCGCCAGGGCGACGGCGGCGGAGCGGATGCCGGTGGATGCGATGCGCTCCGCCGCGGCGCGCGCGGCATTCAGGTCCAGCGGCACCAGCACCGAGCCGTCCGCCGCGCGCCGCTCGTGGACCTCGACGGATGCGGCGTACAGCGGCTCCGGCCTGCGCACGTCCAGCGCGAACAGGTCCGGCCGCTGCTGCGTGCCGATGCGCAGCAGGTCGCCGAAGCCGCGGGTGATGAACAGCGCCGTCGCCGCGCCGCGCCGCTCCAGCAGCGCGTTGGTGCCGCGCGTGGTCGCCAGCCGCATGGCCAGCGGCGGCAGCGGCGCGCCGTACGCCGTCCCCGTCACCAGGCGTGCGGCGAGCACCGGCGCCTCCTCCGGCGAACGAACTTCGATCGCCGCGCCGGGGCGCAGTCCATCCATCCCCCGCTCCAGCCGCAGCCGTCCGCTCGCGGGATCGTAAGACGCGATGCGCACCGGCTCCGCATCCGCCGAAAGCACGCGCATCATCAGCCCGTCCACCACGCCGGGCGCCGCGTCCCAGTCCTCCGCGATCCGCACCGTGTCCGCGGACTCCGCCTCCGCGACCACGGCGCGCAGCGCGCTGCTGCTGAGCACCTTGGCCCGCCGCAGCGCGCCGCCGGGGTCCAGCGCCAGGCAGTCGGTGAACGTGCCGCCGGTATCGATCCAGATGTGCCAGGGCAAGGAAGTGCGGGAGTGCGTCAGTGCGTGAGTGCGGAAGTGGGGCGGCCGACAGAATAGCGCGTCATCCGGCGGAATGCAGCGGCGAGCGCCGCGGATCTCCGGAAACGAAAGAGCGGCGCTCGATGCCGGACGCCGCTGCTACTCCCGCACTCCCGCACTCCCGCACTCACGCACTCCCGCACTCACGCACTCACGCACTTTCCTTCCGCGGTGCCTCGGCCAGCGGGGTCATGTGCACGGACGGCGGGCTGCGATCGCCCTCCGCGCCGACGACGACGTCGTAGAAGAAGCCGCTTCCCGACAGCCGCTGCACCTCGTCCGTGGTCATCCCCAGCTCGCCGGAGCCGCCTAGCACGCGGATCGGCCGCCCCGCCTGCACCTCGCGCGCGGTGAACAGCTCCGCCAGGTACAGCCCGCCGGGCGAACCCTGCCGCAGCATGCGCCCCGCCGTCTCTTCGATGAACGCGGAGAGCACGTCCATCACCCCGTCGGCCCCCGTGGGCTGGCCGTTCTCCGTGCGCACCAGCGTCGCCACGCGCCGCCCCGCCTCCACGAACTGGATCACCCCGTACGCCATCCATCCTCCTCGACTCGTTCGGAACCCGTGCGAACGGCGACGGGGGTGCAACCGGCGGGCCGCCGCCCTTGTCCGGCCGCGCCGCGCCCGGCACTTTGCTACGCCGCCGCAGGACCGCATCCCCCGCAGCAACTGGAGTCTGGTTCGATGAGAATGCCCGCGCGCACCGCACTGGCCGCGCTCGCGCTGTCGCTGGCCGCCGCCCCCGCCGCCGCGCAGGAGAGCGGCGCGTACGTCGTTCGCCTGGGGCGCGACACGGTGCTGGTGGAGCAGTTCACCCGCACCGCCGACCGCATCGAGGGGACGATCGTCGGACGCTCGCCGCGCACGGCCGTCCGCAGCTACACCGCCACCCTGCGCCCCGACGGCGGCATCTCGCGGCTCGAGGTGGTGACGCGCATTCCCGCCGCGCGCGACCTGCTGCCGCAGACGCTTACGGTGACGATGGGCGCCGACAGCGCGCAGTGGCGTACGCAGCGTGGCGACACCGTGCGCGAGGGGACGATGGCGATCACGGCGGACGCCACGCCCTGGATCGGCAACGCGTGGGGGCTGGCGCAGCCGGCCATCCGGGCAGCCCGGGCGCGCGGGGCGGATTCCGTCGCGGTGCCCGTGGTGCAGGCGGGAGCTCGCCAGACGGGCACGGTCAGCTTCATCCGCAAGGGCGCGGACTCGCTGCTCGTCCGCTCGGCCAACGGCGTGACCCGCGCGCGGGTGGACGCGCAGGGGCGGGTGCTGGGCGCGCACAGCCCGGAGAGCACCTTCAAGGCGGACGTGGAGCGGGTCGCCTCGCTGGATGCGAACGCGATCGCGGCGGCGTGGGCGGCACGCGACCAGGCGGGGCAGCCGGTCGGCTCGCTCTCGCCGCGGGACTCGGTGGCGGCGGACATCAACGGCGCCAACGTCTCCGTGGCGTACGGACGGCCGTCGCTGCGTGGCCGGACCGGCGTGGGCGGCGTGCTGGTGCCGTACGGGCAGGTGTGGCGCACGGGCGCCAACGAGGCCACGCACTTTCGCACCGACCGCGACCTGATGTTCGGCGAGACGCGGGTGCCGGCGGGGAGCTACACCCTCTGGACGGTTCCGGGGCCCGAGGGGTGGACGGTGATCTTCAACCGGCAGACCGGCCAGTGGGGGACGGTGTACGACCCGGCGCAGGACCTGGCCCGCATCCCCGCCGCCTCGGGCCGCGCGCCCCGCGGCCCGGTGGAGCAGTTCACCATCCGATTCGAGGCCGCCGAGTGCGGCGACGGCGGCGCGCTGCAGATGGTGTGGGAGAACACGCGGGTATCGGTGCCGTTCACGGTGGTCCGGTGAGCGACGAGACCACGCCGGTGGAGGTGGGGCCCACGGAGGACGGGTCGCAGCTGCGCATCCGGTGGAAGGACGGCGCGGTGTCGGAGTATCCGCCGCGCTACCTGCGGCTGATGTGCCCGTGCGCGGGGTGCGTGGAGGAGATGACGCACCGTCCCATCCTGAACCCCGCCACGGTGCCCATGGACGTGCATCCGCTCACGGTGGAGTACGTGGGCCAGTACGCGCTGCGCTTCGACTGGAGCGACGGGCACAAAACGGGGATCTACCCGTTCGACTTTCTGCGCGACATCGCCCTGGGGACCTGAACGCGGCGGAGTGTACCGAGGGAGCGATTGAATGAAATCGCGGCAACGACGTCACGCTGTCCGCCTGCGCGGACAACGATCGCGAGAAGGGCCGGCACCCAGGCGGGTGCCGGCCCTCTGCGTTCGTGAATGTTGGCGCAACGTCCGTCATACCAGATCCGTCAATGGAGTGCATGACTTCCTGAGCCTGAGGGAGGCGCCGCGCTGAACCTTGCCTTGACCGGGGATCCGGCGCGCCGACCGAAGGACCTCGCCAGCAGAACGAAGGGGCTGGTTCCGCGTCCTGATCCGGCCCCTGCGCAGCCGGGAGGAGGTCCTTCGGTCGCGCACCGGAGTCCGTGCAGCCGGCAGGATCTGCGCGTGCGCTCCCTCAGGAAGTCACATTCTTTTCCCGGATCTGGTATCAGCCGTTGACGGAGAATTCGCAGCCGCCGATCCGACAATGAGTCTGCGGCGGAGAATCGCGCCGCCTGCCCCCCGAAGGCCTCCATCATCGCGGCGTTCGCCGCACCTTCATCATCGGGAGACACATCATGCGATTCCGGAAATCGATCCGGCTGGCGCCCGGCGTGCGCATCAACCTTTCCCGGAGCGGTGTGAGCACCACGTTCGGTGGGCGGGGTGCCAGCGTCAACATCGGTAGAAAGGGCACGCGTGCGACGGCGGGGATTCCCGGCACCGGGCTCTCCTTCAGCCAGCGCGTGGGCGGTGGAGGTGGAGCGGCGAAGGAGGGGGCCACTCAGGCCGGCGGGTGCATGGGCGCGGGATGCCTGGGCTTCTTCATGCTCGTGCTTCTGGGACTGTGCAGGAGCCCCGACACCCCGTCGTCGTCATCACCCGCGCTCGTCATCCCGCCTTCGTACAGCGCGCCCGTGACCACGGAAACGCGGGAGTGGTTCTACATCCACGGAGCCCTGAACGTCCGGGCGGGGCCCAGCAGGGGCGCGGAGAAGGTCCGCACGCTGCGGCGCGGCGACTACGTGCAGCTCGGTCCCAAGGACGGGAGCGGCTGGGCCCGCCTGTACAGTCCGGGCTCGGGGGAGGGCTACGTCTACCGTGCGAGCGAGCTGGTCAAGCGGCAGGCGCCGGAGACGCGCAGCCCGACACCCACCCGTTCGCGCGCAACGTCATCCGGTGGCGGATCGCGGCGGTCGAGCGCGTCGAGCCGTGGGTACCATATCGGCCCGCGCGGCGGCTGCTACACGTACTCCGCTTCCGGAAGAAAGCGGTACGTGGACCGATCGTACTGCCACTGAGGATCACATGGTGGGCGACGTACTCCAACTGAAAGGGCCGGCGCCTTGGGTGCCGGCCCGCCCAGTAGATAGGATGAGATCGTGACTTGCGTGCTTCCGGCTATCGCCGGCGATCCTGGCGCTTCTCATGCGGTCGTCTCGGTTGGAAGTTGGCTACCGCTTGACAGGTATGACTTTTGTATGTACACTCCTCGGTGTACCGCGGAGGGTATCTAACCGCAAGCGAGGAAGTATGCACAAGGAGATCAGGATGCAGAAGGTCGGGGGTTCCGCATCCGCTACTCTGCCCAAGGCGATGCTCGATCGGCACCAGATCGAGGCCGGAGATCAGGTGTTTGCCGTCGATACGGATGCCGGGATCCTGATTACTCCCTACGATCCGGATTTTGCCGAGGCAATGATGATCTCGGACCGGATCACCAAGAAATATCGTAATGCGCTGCGGGAACTCGCCAAGTGAGCACCGCCGGATCTGTTCCGGAGCCGAAGTGGTTGGAGCGGAGGCTGGTCGACTACATCCAGCAGAATCAGGTCGTGCTCTTCGGTGGAGCGCACGGCGTACGGGATTCAGGGCTGATCGAATCAGCCCTGATGCGGCCGCGGAACAAGTGGAATTTTGCTGAAGAGCGCGATCCGTGCTCACTCGCCGCGGCGTACGGCTACGGCCTGGCTACCAATCACGGGTACGTCGACGGAAACAAGCGAGTCGCCTTCGTGGCGATGATAACGTTTCTGGAGTGGAACGGGTGGGTGTTTGACGCTCCGGAGCCGGAGGTGGTGAGCTTCATGGTGAGCGTGGCGGCAGGTGAGAGCGGTGAGGAGGACATCGCAGAATGGCTGCGCCTGTGGACCGCCCCAAGGATGCCGTAAGGCCGCTGAAGCGGGCTGGCTGGAGACGACGAGGGCCGAAGCGACGTGCTTCGGCCCTCGTTCGCATCTCCTGCGCAGAGATCTCGCTACTCCCCGTAAGGCACCCAGATGTTCTTGACCTGCGTGGCCTGGCGCAGGAACTCGCGGCCTTCGCCCTGCTCGCCGTCGAACCAGTCGCGGTCGCGTCCGTAGCTCACCCAGGTGCGCTTCATGTTGCCGGCGGACAGGCGCTCCACCATCGTGCTCCCCTCCGCGCCGCCGAAGTACCAGACGGCGTCCACGTCGTCGTGCGCGGCCAGCGTCTCCGTCAGCTCGTCGCGCTTGCCGGTGACGATGTTCACCACGCCGCCGGGCACGTCGCTCGTATCCAGCACCTGGTAGAAGTCCGTCGCCGCCAGCGGCCAGCGCTCCGACGGCACCACCACCACCGCGTTGCCCACTGCGATCGCCGGCGCGATGGCGCTCACGAAGCCCAGCAGCGGCGCCGCGTCCGGGCACGCCACCCCGATCACGCCGATGGGCTCGTTCATCGCCAGCGTCACGTTGCGCATGGGCGCCGCGTGCACCAGCCCGTCGTACTTGTCGGCCCAGGCGGCGTACGTGTACAGGCGGCGGATGCTGGCGTCCACCTCGCGCTCCGCGCCCGCCTCGTCCCCCGTCATCTGCGCGATGCGGCGGACGAACTCGTCGGTGCGGGCGGCCAGGTTCTCGGCCAGATAGTACAGCACCTGCGCGCGGTTGTGGGCCGTCCCCTTTGCCCAGCCCGACGCCTTGTGCGCCGCCTCCACCGCGTTGCGCACGTCCTTGCGGTTGCCGAGGCCCACGTCGCCCAGCAGCCGCTCGCCCGCGCCCGTCACCGGCAGCGAGTACCCGCTGTCCGGCCGCGCCTGCTTGCCGCCGATGTACAGCTTGGCGGTGCGGTCGATCGGCGGCAGCGACGGACCGCCGTTGCGCCCCTTCTCCGCCCTGGGCGCCTTCGCCTTGCGGTCGTCCTTCCGCGAGACGGAGCCGTTCTTCGCCTCCTTTTCCCAGCGCGGCTTTACGTACTCCCACAGCCCTTCCTTGCCGCCCTCGCGCCCGAAGCCGCTTTCCTTGTATCCACCGAAACCCGCGCCGGCGTCGAACAGGTTGGTGCTGTTGATCCACACCGTCCCCGCCTGCACCTTGGGCGCGACGTCCAGCGCCAGGTTGATGCTCTCCGTCCACACGCTGGCGGCCAGCCCGTACGGCGTGTTGTTCGCCAGCGCCACGGCCTCGGACGGCGTGCGGAAGGTCATCAGCACCACCACGGGCCCGAAGATCTCCACCTGCGCGATGGTGGACGACGGCGCCACGTCGGTGAACAGCGTGGGCGGAAAGAAGCACCCCTCCTGCGGGCAGCTCCACGACGGCTGCCACATGGTCGCGCCCTCGTCGCGCCCCTGCTGCACCAGCTCGCTGATCTTCTGCAGCTGCACGGGGGCCACGATGGCGCCGATGTCCACCGACTTGTCCAGCGGGTCGCCCACGCGCAGCGTCTCCATCCGCTCGCGCAGCCGCTGCGTCAGCTTTTCCGCGATCCCCTCCTGCGCCAGGATGCGCGAGCCGGCGCAGCACACCTGCCCCTGGTTGAACCAGATGGCGTCCACCACGCCTTCGATCACGCTCTCCAGGTCCGCGTCTTCGAAGACGATGAACGGCGACTTGCCGCCCAGCTCCAGCGACAGCTTCTTTCCCGATCCGGCGGTGGCCACGCGGATGATGCGGCCGACGTCGGTGGATCCCGTGAACGCGATCTTGTCCACGTCCGGGTGCTCCACGATCCCGGCGCCCGTGCGCCCGTCACCGGTGATGATGTTGACCACGCCCGGCGGCAGCCCGGCGTCGCGGCAGACCTCGGCGAAGAGCAGCGCGGTGAGCGAGGTGAACTCCGCGGGCTTGAGCACCACCGTGTTCCCCATCGCCAGCGCCGGCGCGATCTTCCACGCCATCATCAGCAGGGGAAAGTTCCAGGGGATGATCTGGCCGACGACGCCGATCCCCGTGTAGCCGGGCATCTCGGCATCCATCAGCTGCGCCCACCCGGCGTGGTGGTAGAAGTGCCGCGCCACCAGGGGGATGTCGATGTCGCGCGACTCGCGGATCGGCTTGCCGTTGTCCATGGACTCCAGCACGGCGAACAGGCGCGAGTGACGCTGGATGTGGCGCGCCAGCGCGTACAGGTAGCGGGCGCGTCCGTGGCCGTCGAGCGCCTGCCACGCGGGAAGCGCCTCGCGGGCCGCGCGCACCGCCGCGTCCACGTCCGCCTGGCCGCCCTGGGCGATGCGGGCGAGCGGCTTGCTGGTGGCGGGGTTGATGGTGTCGAAGTACTCGCCCTCGGCCGGGTCGCGCCACTCGCCGCCGATGAAGTGCCCGAAGGTGCGCCCCCGCTCCTCCAGCCAGCGCACGGCGGGCGAGGCGCTTTCGGGGGCGGGGCCGTATTCCATGGTCTCGAAGATCTCGGCGATGCTCATGGGTGCCGCGGGATAGTAAGGGGTCGTGCTTCGCCCGCGCTCCCGTGCGCGCGGCGCTCGCCGCCCAATCTATGCACCCGCCGCCGTTTGCGCATGATGCACCGCGTCGGCGCCGGGAACGGCGGGCCTCACCCGGAGCCGCGGAGCCGCGGAGAGGGAAGCGGGGATGGACGTCGCCCACCGGTGCCGGTCCACGTCAGAGGGATGAAAACCGGTGCGTTCCAGATGACAACCAGGCTATTCTCGTGGGGCAGGGTGTTCTCGGTCGATGACGCACTTCATGAGGTGACCCATGAGCGTATCGGAGGCCGTTGCCGGGGCGGCGCAGGGGGACGCGGAGCCCGCCGCGCTGGACATCACGGTGGGAGATGCGGCCGCGCGGCGGCTGCAGCCGCTTCCCAAGCCGGAAGGCGCCGCGTTCGGCTACCTGCACGCGGAGCGCAACGAGCCGGTGGCGTGCTCGTGGATCGAGCTCACCGACGCGTGCCGCTCGGGGCAGGCGGTGCTGGTCTGGACGCCGGACACGGCGCAGATGGTGGCGCCGCAGCAGGTGCCGGGGCTGGCCACCGCGATGCTGCAGGCCGACCTGGGTGGCGCGCGCTCCCGGCGGCTGGCGACGCTGGTGCTGCTGGCCGTCGCGGGCGCAATCGCGCTCTACTTTCCCAACGGATGGCTGTTCGCGGCGGGGGCGGCGCTCATCGCCTGGAGCGCGAACCTGCGCGTGCGCGCGGCGGAGGCGCGGACGGCGGACGACGTCGCGTGGCCGGTCCCGGGCGCGTCGTCGTCCTCGCCCGGGGTGCGGACGCCCAGCCCGTACACGCTGTCGATGGGATTCGCGGTCGCGGCGGCGGCCGTCGCGCAGATCGTGGTGCTGGGGCGGGCGTGGGTGGAGGGGATGTGGATTCCCGATGCCGAAGACGGTGACTGGCTGCGCCTGCTGGGCGACCCGATGCTGCACGCCGAGTCGCTGTCGATGATGCTCAGCGCCATCGTGTTCGGTGGATTGGGGACGGCGCTGGAGAAGGAGGCGCCGCGCGCGTACCTGCCGATCTCGTTCGTCGCCGGCGTGCTGGCCACGGCGGCCGCGGACGCGCTGCTCCCGGGGAGCGCGGGGCTGGGGCCGGTAGGCGGGTTGATGGGGATGGCCGGCTTTTACGCGGTGCTGGCGGCGCGGCACGCCGGCCCGGACCGCTCGGTGTTCGACTGGCTGACCAGTCCTACGACGCTGGTATCTGGATCGGCGGTGGTGCTGGCGTTCTCCTTTGCGCTCGCGCCGCTGAGCGGGGCCGGACTGCTGGCCGGCATCGCGCTGGGCCTGCTCTGCATCCCCCGACCGGGCGACATGGCGAACGGCGAGGAGCTCGGCGGCGAGCGGTGGACGGAGTGGATGGGGCTCGGCGCGCTGGGGCTGATCTGGCTCTCCGCGCTGGCGGCGATCGCCTCACTCGTGTTGGGATAGCTGGACGAGCGGACGCGGGATGATGTGGGCGCGGGTGAGCGGGTGAATCCGCTGCCGGGACCGCGACAAGCCCCGTCTCGGCTCGCTGACGCCCGCCGAAAGGGGGCTTCAACTGCATGCACGAGCCGGACTTGCGCGAGATCGTCCGGCATCTGAACAAGCGCGAGCGCGCCGGGCGAGATGCCCGGCGCGCTCGTCTCGTTCGATCAGCCGAAGGCTAGTAGCTCGGCGGATCACCCTGGCGCGAGCCGCCGCCGTGCTCCATCGGCGGGTCGGAGCGCTTGGTGTCTTCCGTCATCTCCGGAAAGTGCGTCCCGGAGCCCGTGCCGGCGCCGTACGCCGTCGTTCCACTCGACGTGGGGCCACTGGTGGGGCCGGACGCGCCGTATCCGCCCGGCGTCCCCGAGCCGCCGGCGCCGCCGCTTGACCCGCCGAGCCCGGAGCCGCCCGTCGAGCCGCCCGTCGAGCCGCCCGTGCCGCCGGTCCCCGATCCGCCGCTGGTTCCACCCAGGCCGGATCCGCCCGTCGTCCCGCCGGTGCCGCCGCCGTAGCCGCCGCCCGTGGACCCGCCGGTGCCGCCCGTCGATCCGCCGAGCCCGGAGCCACCGCTGGTGCCGAGCGAGCCCGAGCCGCCGACTCCGCTGTCACCCAGCCCCGCGCCGCCCAAGCTGGAGCCGCCCACCCCCGAGCCGCCCGTCGTGCCGCCGGTGGTGCCGCTGCCGAACCCGCCGCCGGTGCTCCCCGAGCCCGTGCCGCCGGTGCCGGTGCCGCCCGTGCCCGTCCCGCCCGTTGTGCCACCGGTGCCGGTGCCACCCGTGCCCGTCCCGCCCGTCGTGCCGCTGCCGAACCCGCCGCCGGTCCCGCCTGTCGCGCCGCCCGTGCCACTGCCGATCGGGCCTTCACCGGCGGTGCCGGTACCCGAGCCGATCACGCCGCTGGCCTCGCTGCCGCCGCCCGACCCCGAGCCGCCGCCGCGGCGCTCGTCGAACTCCTTGCGAATTCCGTCCAGCGCGCCCTGGATGCGCGAGAGCAGCGAGTCGATGCGCGGCTGCACGTCCGCCAGGAACTCGTCCACCTTGGGCCTGGCCTTGTCGCGCGCGTCCTGGATGCGCGGCTTGAGGTCCTCCACCACGCCCTCCACGCGCGACTCCACGTCCTGGAACATCTGCTTTACGCGCGGCCGCAGGTCACCCAGCACGGCCTCCAGGCGATGGCCCAGCTCGTCGAACGGGCTGTCGGACCCGCCGCCGGTCGATCCACCCGTGCCACCCGTCCCGGTCGACCCCCCGGTCCCGGTCGATCCACCCGTGCCCGTCGAACCGCCCGTCCCGGTCGAACCGCCCGTCCCGGTCGAACCGCCCGTCCCCGTGCCGCCCGTCGAGCCGCCGGTCGTGCCCGAGCCGGAGCCGCCGGTGCTGCCGCCCGTCGAACCGGAGCCGAACCCGCTGGAGCCTCCGGTGCCGGCGCCGCCGGTGGATGAACTGCCAAAGCCGCTGGATCCGCCGGTACCGCCCGTGCCGCCTGGCGTACCGCCGGTGCCTGAGGGATCGCCGGGGCCGCCGTAAGGGTTGTTGTCCATGGTCCGTCTCCCGTGCTGAGCGAAAATGTGGGTGCCCGGCCCGATGCCGCGGCCCCTGCCGACTGCGTCACGCATACGCGCGGGTTTCGTACGCACCCGCCGTGCCGGAGATACGGGACGGGCACCACGGTGCGACGGTACGGGGCGCGCAAGGATCATCTACGTACCTTCGTACCCTCATGCCTTCGTGCCCGCCACGGCCTTTCGCACCCCCCACAACCCGTGCCATATTTCGCGGTTGCACCGCCCGGACGGCGGTCGCGCACTTCCCTGTGAGAGTTTGAGACCGATGGCGACTGTTGAATTGCCGGCTGCCGGGGCCCCGCTCACGGCGCTCAGCGAAGACGAGGTGATGTTCCGCGACGCCGTGCGCCAGTTCGCGGAAGAGGACGTGCGCCCCCGCGTGCACTCCATGGACGAGAAGCAGCAGATGGACCCCGCGCTCATCCCCCAGTTCTTCGAGCTGGGGCTGATGGGCATCGAGGTGCCCGAGGAATTTGGCGGCACCGGCGCCAGCTTCTTTACCGCCGCGCTGGTGGTGGAGGAGCTGAGCCGTGTGGACGCCAGCGTGGGCGTGCTGGTGGACGTGCAGAACACGCTGGTGAACAACGCCTTTCTGCGCTGGGGCTCCGAGGACCTGAAGGCGAAGTACCTGCCGCAGCTCACCAGCGAGAAGGTGGGCGCCTACGCGCTCTCCGAGGCCGGTTCGGGGTCGGACGCGTTCGCGCTGGCCACGCGCGCCGTGCCCGCGGACGGCGGCTTTCGCCTGCAGGGGCGCAAGCTGTGGATCACCAACGGCGGCGAGGCGGAGATCTTCATCGTCTTTGCCAACGCGGACCCGTCGGCGGGGTACAAGGGGATCACCGCGTTCATCGTGGAGAAGGAGTTCGGCGGGTTCTCCGTAGGCAAGAAGGAGGACAAGCTGGGCATCCGCGCGTCGTCCACCACGGAGCTGGTGCTGGAGGACGTGTTCGTCCCCGCCGAGAACGTGCTGGGCGAGGTGGGCAAGGGGTACAAGACGGCCATCGAGACGCTGAACGAGGGCCGCATCGGCATCGGCGCGCAGATGATCGGCATCGGGCAGGGCTCGCTGGACGCCACGGTGAAGTACGTGCAGGAGCGCGAGCAGTTCGGCAAGCGCATCGGCGACTTTCAGGGCGTGCAGTTCCAGCTCGCGCAGATGGCCACGGAGCTGGAGGCGGCGCGGCTGATGGTGTACAACGCCGCGCGCCTCAAGGACGCCGGGCAGCCGTTCCTGCAGGAGGCGGCCATGGCCAAGCTGTTCAGCAGCCAGGTGGCGCAGCGCATCACCAGCACCTGCATCGACCTGTACGGCGGCTACGGCTTTACCCGCGAGTACCCGGTGGAGAAGTTCTACCGCGATTCGAAGATCGGGACGATCTACGAAGGCACCAGCAACATGCAGCTGCAGACCATCGCCAAGAACCTGTTGAAGTAGGTTCCAATCGGTGGATGATGGAGGACGAGGGGCACCCGGCTGGCTGGCCGGGTGCCCCTCTGCTATTCTGCCGCGCGCTTCGATGCGGCATCCACCTTCCACTCCCGGCCACACCTGCTGCAAGCGATGAAGACGACCCCGATGCGCGCGCGCCGCGCCCTGACCCTGCTGATCCCTGCCGCCGCCTCGCTCGCGGCGGCCTCATCCGCGGACGCGCAGGAGCGGGCGCGGGAACTGGGCATCAACCTGCCGGGGACGCCGGGGCCGTTGAACGCCATCACCGACGTGCCGGGCGTGGAGGTGGGGCACACCACGCTGATCCGCGGCGAGGGGCGGCTGGTGCGGGGAGAGGGGCCGGTGCGCACGGGGGTGACGGCCATCCTGCCGCGCGGCCGCACCGGGCCGGACAGCGTGTTCGCCGCCTGGTTCTCGCTCAACGGCAACGGCGAGATGACGGGCACCGCCTGGATCCAGGAGGCCGGCGTGCTGGAGGGGCCGGTGCTCATCACCAACACCCACAGCGTGGGCGTGGTGCGCGACGCCACCATCGACTGGATGTCGCGCAACGGGCGGCTGCCGATCTTCGCGCTTCCCGTGGTGGCCGAGACGTTCGACGGCGCGCTGAACGACGACCTGGGCTTTCACGTGCGCCCGGAGCACGTGTTCGCCGCGCTGGACGGCGCGCGGGGCGGGGCCGTGCAGGAGGGGAGCGTGGGCGGCGGCACGGGGATGATCTGCCACTTCTTCAAGGGCGGCATCGGCACCGCGTCGCGGCGGGTGACGGTGGGGGGCTCCGTCTACACCGTGGGCGTGCTGGTGCAGTGCAACTACGGCTCGCGCGGCGCCATGCGCGTGGACGGCGTCCCCGTGGGCCGCGAGATCCGCGACGGTATGCCGTGCATGGCCGGCGCGGAGCGCGCCTCGCGCCCGTGGCTGGCCGGGGTTCCCCTGTGCGCCGGCGGCCGCGCGTCCGGGGACGGTGACGCGGCGGCCATGCAGGTGGCGGGGCGGGGCTCCATCATCGTCGTGGTGGCGACGGACGCGCCGCTGCTGCCGCACCAGCTCAAGCGCGTGGCCACGCGGGTGTCGCTGGGGGTGGGGCGGATGGGCGGCTTTGGCGAGAACTCGTCGGGTGACATCTTTCTCGCCTTTTCCACCGCCAACCGCGGCGCGACGGTGGCGGAGGGGGTAGGGACGCTGCGGATGCTCTCCAACGAGGAGATCGACCCCTTCTTTGCCGCGACCGTGTACGCCACGGAAGAAGCCATCCTGAACGCCATGCTCGCCGCCACCACCATGACCGGCGCCGACGGCTTTCGCGTGCACGCCCTCCCCCACGACCGCCTGGTGGAGGTGATGCGCCGCCATCACCGCATCCAGGACTGATTCCGTCCGCCGTCATGGAGTCATCGGCTCCGGTCGGAGCATCGGCCGGGGCGGACCTGGACCTGGCGCTCCGCGGCGGGCCCCTGGAACGCCACCTGGCCCACACCGTGTCCATGCTGCTGGAGC
Organism: Longimicrobium sp.; assembly: GCA_036379135.1. Taxonomy (GTDB): domain Bacteria; phylum Gemmatimonadota; class Gemmatimonadetes; order Longimicrobiales; family Longimicrobiaceae; genus Longimicrobium. The sequence goes on along the minus strand of DASUVG010000107.1, from coordinate 13,591 downwards.
GCCAAGGGGCGTCGGACCGTCGCGCGGTGAGGGCGCGGCTGCGCGGCCACCTCTTGGATCTGCACGAGATCCTTTCCTCCGCGATCGGCGACGATGCAGACGAAGCGTCCGTCTGGGATGCGGAGAACCGGGAGGATCGGGACGGGGAGTGAACGGTGGTGTTCATTCAATGATGAACATTGGCGGAGGGAGTGAACACTCGGGGAAAAGGTGAAAGTCCGCGCGATGCGATGTCGTGTAACTTGCGGCGGGAACGGAGTTGCGTTACTCTCCATGCGCTCAAACTCCTATCCCATGCGGCTTTCCACCGGCGCGGTCCCGACGTCACGGGCACGTGCGCCGTTTCTCACTCCATCTATCCGAGGACGCCCATGCCCATCCGTCGCATCACCCCCGCGGTGCTGGCCCTGTCCGTGCTTGCCGCCTGCTCCGACGGCTCGCCGTCGGGGCCGGACCTGGATCCCTCGCTGGCCGGCGCCGGGCAGCCGATTCCCAGCCGGCAGGAGCAGCACCCCGGCACGTTCATCGAAAAGAGCGACGCGGAGCTGTGGGCGTACGTGCAGGCGTCGGAGGGGCGCGTGGCGGTGGGCCTGCGGGCGCCGGGCGTGGCGCGCGGCGTGTACCGCGGCCGGGTGCTGGTGGACCGCGCGCAAAAGGCGCAGGGGCGCGGGGCGGTGCTGGCCCAGCGCGGCGTGCAGCTGCTGGCCGAAGACGATCTGCTGCCGGTGATCGAGGTGCGGCTGGCGGACCAGGGCGCGCTGAGCGCCATCCGCAAGCTGCCGTTCGTGGACTACGTGGAGCCCGTCATCATCCCGCAGGAGCTGCCGCAGTTCGCGGGCATCGGCGGGTGCGGCTGGGGGAGCACGTGGACGGGCGACCGCCAGTACACCAGCACCGGCGACGTCTACTCCCAGAAGTTCACTGCGATGAACATTCCCGCCGCGTGGAGCTACAGCAGCGGCGCGAACGTCAAGATCGGCCTGATCGACTCCGGCATCTCGTCCGGCCAGGGCCAGTTCATGAGCACCTTCACCGCCGGCTCCAGCTACGGCCGCACCCTCGGCCTGTACCGGATTTCGTCGCAGGCCAGCGTGTACGACGACTGCGGCCACGGCACCCGCATGGCCGGCATCATCGCCGCGCCGTGGGACGGGCAGAACGTGGGCGGCATTGCGTACCGCGCCAGCCTGGTGAGCGTGCGGCACGCGAGCGGCGTGGCGGCGGTCAACAGCAGCGACGCCAAGGCCAGCGTGCGGCTGGCCAACCAGCAGGGCGCGCAGGTGATCGTGATGGCGTGGGAGTCGCTCAACTGGCTGTGGCAGGTGTCGGACGAGATCGAGTACTGGCACTACAGCCGGCAGGTGCTGTTCATGGGCGCCGCGGGCACCAGCGGGTGCTGGGACGGCATCCTGGACAGCAACGTCATCTTCCCGGCTGACATGCCCGAGGTGGTGGCGGTGACGGGCGTGACGTATCCGAGCGGCGGCGTGCCCTGCGGCATTCACCACGGCAGCGACGTGGAGCTCACCTCCTACCTGGACGTGCCCAGCACGGGGCGGTACACGGCGGACGTGGTGGGGATGGGCGGCAGCAGCAACGCCACGGCCGTGGCGGGTGGAATCGCGGCGCTGGTGTGGAGCCGCAATCCGGGGATGACGCGCGACCAGGTGCGCGCGCGCCTGCAGCAGACGGCGCAGTACTACCCCAACCGCCACTCGGAAGAGGGCTACGGCCTGATGAACGCGTACCGCGCGGTCACGGGGAACTGACGGGACGGCAGTGCGAGAGTACGAAAGTACGATAGTACGATAGTACGAAAGTACGACACTACGAGAGTACGGAAGGCGAACACGAAAGGGGCACGCTCTGCGCGTGCCCCTTTCTTCTATATCCCCTACGTACTCTCGTACTCCGTACTTTCGTACTTCTTCTACTTCACCACGTCCACGCCCTTCCAGAACGCCACGTGGTCGCGGATGCCGGCGGCGGCGTCCATGGGTTCGGGATAGTACCAGGCGGCGTCGGCGTTCGCCTTGCCATCCACAACCACGTCGTAGTAGCTGGCGGTGCCCTTCCAGCCGCAGACGGTGTGCGTCGCACTCTCCTGCAGGAATTCGCGCTTCACGGTGTGCGGGGGAAAGTAGACGTTCCCCTCCACCACCTCGTACTGGTCGCTCTCGGCGATCACGGCGCCGTTCCACGTAGCCCGCGCCATCCGGTCTCCCTGGGTCTGGTTCGATGGTCGATGATGATCAGCGCTGCAGGATTCGGCCCGCCCGCTCCGCCGCCGAATCCAGCGCGGCGTACGGCGCCAGCTGCCCCGAGCGCACGTCGTAGATGAAGGCACGCTGCCGCATCCGCTCGTCGTCCGCGGCGGCGCCGGGCGCGCCCTGCAGCGCGTAGACGAGGATGCGCGACGGTCCCAGCGCGTCGTGCGCCTGGTAGCGCAGCGGCGGGCTCAGCACCGGGCGCAGGTTGCGGCCGTCCAGGTCCGTCACGTACAGCGCGACGCCGTCGCGGGCGTCCAGGGCGCCGCTGCGGTCGGTGTCGTCCAGCGCCAGCACGTACGAGATCCACTCGCGCGGCGCCTCGTCCGCCCCCGCCCGTGGATACGACACCTCGCGGATCGAAGCGGCGCGGTCCAGCAGCAGCCGCACGCCGTCCCCGTCCAGGAACATGACGTTCACCTCCGTGCCGGTGCCCTGGCTGCTGGATCCGTAGCTTTCGCGCCTGCTCTCGTACGCGGGCCCTGCGCCGGCGCTCACCAGCACGATGCGCGTTCCCGTGCCGCGGATGGAGTCCGGCATCCCGTACCGCACCGGCCGCGCCTCCCTCGCAGCGGCGGGGGGGCCGCCCACCGCGCGGGCGGCTTCGCGTCCGGCGTCGGCGTTGCCGATCACCTGCGCAAGCACCATCAGCCCGCCCGCCATCAGCACGAGCAGGAGCAGCGCGCCGATCGCCAGCCAGAGGATCTTGAGGGTGCGGTCCAGAGACGGCTTCATTACGGGGCGTGCGGGGGAGGGGAGGGAACCCGCGGGAAAGGTGAGCGGGGCGCGGCGCTCCGGCAAGGAGGGCCGCGCCCCGCGCGCCGTTCATCCACCGATGCCGTTCACCGCGGCGCCGGCCGCGGGACGAAGCGGGCCAGGAGCGGCTCCGCGGACACCAGGTCCAGGTCCGGCGACTCGTCGATGAACTGGCGCAGCAGGGTGCCGTGGCCGCTGCCCATGATCACCAGCAGCCGCTCCCCCGGCTGCGCCACGCGGGCGATGTTGGCGAAGATGTGCAGGTTGCGCGTGTACCAGCCGGCGACCTCGCGCGCGCCGGTGTACGTGGTGTCGCGCCCCACCGTGGCCATCACCATGTACCAGCCGTGCATGCTGTCCGCCCGCGCGGAGTTGGCCTCCGCCAGGATGGCACCCACGGGCGTCGTCGCCATGCGCGCGTTCATGTCGGCCATGATGGCCTGGATGGTGGATCCCATCCGCTGCGCCAGCTCGCCCTGCCCGTTCTGCGCGGCGTACTGCATCACCCCGCCCACGTCCATCCCCAGCTGGTAGTCCACCGGGTACAGGCGGTCGTGCCCCAGCATCGCCGCCAGGCGAAAGCCGATCTGCTCGCGCTCGTCACGGGTCAGGGCGTGGGTGCCGGCGCGGTACTGCGCGTATCGCGCAATGAACAGCGAGTCGCGGCTGGGCTCCGCCTCGATGGCGATGCGCGTGGGGCGGAACTCCGCCAGCGCCCGCGCCACGGCGGCGATCTCTGCCTGGCGGTGCGGCGCCAGCACGTCGTCGGCGGTGGCGTTGGCGTAGTCCAGCCCGGGATTGTCCATGTGATACGTGCCCAGCACCATCACCTGCGCGCGCGGCGCGGGCGTCTGGGCGTGCGCCGGCGCGGCGGCGGAAAGCATCAGAACGGCAAGCACGGCAGCCCTGGTCTGCATCGTATGGCTCCGTAGACGTGAGGTCGGGTGGATGATGATGCTGCGGATGGGCCGCATCCCTCGCGGCGTGCGGCGGCGTACGGGCGGGATGCGCGGCGGGTTTCGGACCCCTCACCCGCGGGAGAGATTACGCCCCGGGCGGATGAATCCGCGGCTGGAACCGCGGGAAGCCCCGCAAACTGCGCGGGGCTGTACGAGGAACCAGCCGAAGCGGGATCGAATTCTCCCCTTTCTCCCGCGCAGCGGGGGAGAGGGGCCGGGGGAGAGGGGGCGTTTCGGGCGCCAGCTCGATGTGGTTCGCCGATCCTTCATCCCTCCGCCCTCTTCCCTTCCCACGCGGAGAGAATCGCCTATCCCCCGAACTCGTACAATCCCCTGTACACAGCCATGTTGCGGGTGAGGATCTTCACGTAGTCGCGCGTCTCCACGAAGGGAATGCGCTCGGTGAACAGCTCCTCGTCGCGGTACTCGGGAAAGCGGCTCCAGGTGCGGATGCGCCCCGGGCCCGCGTTGTACGCCGCGAACACGCTGGGGAGCGATCCGTCGTAGGCGCGCATCTGGTCCGCCAGAAAGCGCGTGCCCAGCGCCACGTTGATCTCGGGGTTGAAGAGCAGGTCCGCGTCCCACTGGCGAATGCCGGCGCCCGAAGCCAGGCCGCGCCCGGTCTCCGGCATCACCTGCATCAGCCCGCGCGCGCCGGGGCCGGAGACGGCGGTGGCGTTGAACCACGATTCCTGGCGGATCATCGCGGCCACCTGCGCGGGCTCCAGCCCCCGCAGCCGCGCCTCGCCCTCGATGATGCCGCGGTAGGGAAGCGGGTAGAGGATGCGCAGGAAGCGCGCGCTCACCGGCTCGCCGCGCTCCTGCAGCGCCAGCGCGATGCGGATGCCCTGCGAGGTGTAGCCGCGCTCGTTGATGGACTCCGCCAGCGGATACAGCAGCGCGCGGTTCTCGCCCGCCTCGCGCACCCGGCGCTCCACCTCCGCCTTCGCTTCCGCATCCAATCCCGCGGCGCGGAGGAGGTCCACGGCGTACATCCATTCTGCCACGGTGCGGCGCGCATCCGCTTCGTCCGGCACTGAATCCTTCAGGGGGACGGGCCAGAACGGCTGCTCGAGCCGTTCGGCGGAGCGCAGGGCGTAGTACGACAGCGGCTCGCGCGCCCGCACCTCGCGGTAGAGCGCGGCGGCGCCGGCGGTGTCGCCGCGGGCGGCGCGGGTGCGGGCGGCCCAGTAGGTGGCCTGCGCCCAGTAGGGGGCCACGGAGCGGCCGCGGTCGAAGGCGGCCTGCGCGGCGGCGTAGTCGCGCCCGTTCATCGCCATCCCGCCCAGCCGCATCAGCGCCAGGCCGGCGCGCTCCGTCCCCGGCGCGCGGTCCGCGGTGCGCTGGTAGCCGGCGCGCGCACCGGCCGCATCCCCCGCGTCGTGCGCCATGTCGCCGATCAGGAAGAGCGCCTCGGCGGCGGAGGGCGTGCCGGGAAAGCGGTCCGCGGTGCGTAGAAAGGTGGCCCGCGCCTGCGCCCGCGCGTCGCGGCGGTACTGCGCGCGGCCCGTGAGGAACATCGCTTCCGCGCCCACGGCCGGCGCCGCGCCGTACAGCGGGGACGCGGCGGCATCCACCTCCGCGTAGCGCCCGGCGGCGAAGAGCGCGCGCACCAGCCGCAGCCGCACGTCCTGGTTCCCCGGGTTGGCCGCGAGGAACGCGCGGTAGCCGTCGACCGCGCGCTGCCTGTTGCCGGCGCGGTCGTACACGGTGGCGATGGCCAGGCGATCGTTCACGTTCAGTCCGCCGATGCCGCCCAGCAGCCGCGCCGCATCCACCGACGGGGACGCGGCGAGGGCGGCGCGGAGCGCGGCGCGGGCGGAGGCGGTGTCGCGCAGCTGCAGCATGGCCTGCGCGGCGGCCACGTTCAGGCTGGCGCGCTCCGCCGGCTCCGTGGCCTGCGCGCCGAAGGCCACCGCCAGCGCGCGGGCGCCGGCCACGTCTCGCGCGGCCAGGTGCGCGCGCAGCCGCGCGGCCCGGACGCGCGCGGGCACCGGCAGCTCGTCCTCCTCCGCCGCCAGAAAGGTGCGGACGCGGGCCGTGTCGCCGCGCTCCGCCAGCGCCTCCGCCGCCAGCGTGGCCACCCACCCCGCGACGGCGGGGATCTGCGCGCGGGCCTGGTCCAGCGCGCGCACGCCCTCTTCGCCGCGCCCCGCGCGCATCAGCGCCAGCGCGTGCCGAAGCTCGCCCACCGCCCGCTCGCCGCGCTGCTGCGCGCTCCCTCCCTCCGGGCGCAGCGACACGTACTTGCCGTACGCCTGGGCCGCGCGGTCCCACTCCCCGGCCTGCTCCCACGCGCGGCCCAGCAGGTACCACCCGTCGCCGCCGCCCGTGCGGTCCAGCCACGGCTTGCCCTGCAGCAGGTCGAACACGTTCTCCCACCCGCCCCACGCCGCCTCGGCCTTGGCCGCGACGAGAAGCAGCTCGGGATCGCTCTGCGGCGTGGTGAGCTCGCGCAGGCGGCGGGCGGCGCGCCAGTTCCGCTCCTGCGCCAGCAGGCGCGCCACGTCTTCGGGAAGCTCGGGTCCGCGCACCAGCGCGGTGGCGGCGGCCGCGGGCGCACGGGGGCGCTCCGCGGGGGGCGGCGGATCGCCCAGGCGCGTGGCGGCCCACACCAGCACGGGCACCAGCACGACCCCGGCGGCGGCGAGAATCTGGTTTCGTTGCGTCATCATCGCCGCGCGCAGGCTGCGAATCGTGTGCCTTGAGGGGAAGGGAACAGGGAACAGGGAACAGGGAATGGGGAATAGCCGGCGACGGCACCGGGGTTGCCGTCTTAGGCGCGGGGATTCGGGTGGATGACGACGGATCGAGGAGCGGGGGATGATCCAGGCGGCGCAGAAGCCGGAGCTGGTGGAGCAGGCGGTGCACGCGGTCGCCCTGGCGGTGGAGATCGGCGGCGTGCTGATGCTGGTGCTGACGGCGATCGTCGCCACCGCGCTGCTCTTTGGCGACTGGCGGCGGGAAGGAGCGTTCGCGCCCGCGTACAAGGCCTACCGGCGCAACCTGGGGCGGGGGATCCTGCTGGGGCTGGAGTTCCTGGTGATCGCCGACATCATCGGCACCGTGGCCATCGAGCCCACCTTCCGCAACCTGGGCGTGCTCGGCCTCATCGTCCTCATCCGCACCTTCCTCAGCTTCTCCCTCGAGGTGGAGATCGAGGGGCGCCTGCCGTGGAAGCAGAGCGACGCCGACGGCGCCCGACGCAGCGCGCACGAGGTCGTGTGATCCCCATCCCCCATCCCCGTCCTCCGAACACCGCTAGAACAGGCTCAGTCCGAGCATGATCCCCGCTCCGCCCGCGAGCGTCACGCGCATGTTGTCGTCCAGCGGCAGCGGCGCGAACTCCACCGTCGCCGCCACGATCGCGCCGAGTACCGCCGCCGGCAGCGTCATCACGTCCGGCGCGAGCAGCCACACCCCCACCCCGACCGCCAGGTCCGTCGCCAGCCCGGCGGCGAAGCCCTCCCAGCTCTTGCCCCAGCGTGTGCGGTGCCGCCCCCACCGCTTGCCGACGAGCGCCGCGGCCGCGTCGCCCAGCCCGTTGAACAGCATCGCCGCGATCGCGACGGGCATGGGAAAGAGCACGAGCGCCGCCGCGTAGGCGATGGCCATCCACGTAGCGCCTGCCAGGCCGCGCCTTTCGTGCGGGCGCAGCATGGTGCGCGTGTGGCGCAGGAAGTGGTAGCGGAACGGACGGATGCGGTGCCGCGCCAGCTCGATCGCCAGCGCCAGCACCGCCACCGGCACCAGCACGGCGATGGACACGGGCCGCGGCAGCAGCCACACGAGCAGCGGCACCGCCGTGGACGAGACGTGGATCGCCTTGCGGGCCAGCTCGCGCTTCATCCGCGGCGGCGGATCGGGGGGAGGGGATGCATGTGCGCCAAGCTAGGCGCTCACGCCCCACGAAGGAAGCCGGTAAGCAGCTCGGTCACGCGATCCGGGAACTCCGCCGCGACCCAGTGGCTGGCCTCCGGCAGGCATTCGATGCGGACGTTTGGCACCCACTCCTCCACCCCGCACGTCAGCTGCACGCGCAGCGCCTGGTCCCGCTCGCCCCAGATGAGCAGCGTCGGATGCTCGATGATGCGCGTCGGCGGGCGGGGGTAGCGCCCCGCGGCGCGGTAGTAGTTGATCATCGCGGTCAGTGCGCCGGGGCGCGCGGCCGCCGCCCTGTACCGGCGGATGTCCTCGTCCGTGAACGCGCCCGGCCGCACCGACTCGGCGCGAAACACGGCCTCCAGCAGCGCGTAGTCCCTGGCGCGGATCGCCATCTCCGGGAGGATGGGCAGTTGGAACGCCATCGCGTACCACGACCGGCGCATCTGGTCCGGCGTGCGGATCTCCCGCCGGAACGCCCTGGGATGCGGGGCGTTGAGGATCGCCAGCCGGTCCACGCGCTCCGGCGCCGTCATCGCCAGCCACCACGCGATGATGCCGCCCCAGTCGTGCCCCACCACGTGCGCCCGTTCCGCGCCCAGGTGCCGGATGAGCGCCTCCACGTCCGCCACCAGCGTCTGGATGCGGTACGCGGCGACGCCGCGCGGCTTCTCCGACAGGTTGTAGCCGCGCAGGTCCGGCGCGACCACGCGTAAGCCGGCGTCCGCCAGCGGCTGGATCTGCCGCCGCCACCCCCACCAGAACTCCGGGAACCCGTGCAGCAGCACCACGGGCGGCCCCGTCCCCGCCTCCACCCGGTGCCAGCCGCACGCCGTTGATCCGCTCCTCGCGGTGCGTCCACCCCGCCTCGTAGGCCGCCCGTGCCATCGCCCTCGCCTCCGCGTCCATGCGTCCGCCGCCGCCCTGCGGGACGGCAGAAGCAACGAAGGGGCCGGGGATCGCTCCCCGCCCCCTTCGCTCGTGCCAGTGTGCAGGCCGGGCTGCGCCGGGAGGGTGCAGGCGCTCCCGCGAAAGGAGCGCCCGCGGAAATTCACCGCCCCCGGGTCTTGGGCGCCGGCGTGGGCTCCGGGCCCTCTCCGGTCCCGGCGCGCACGGCGGGATACGCATAGCCCACCGTGTTCACGGGCTGGATCACGCCGTTCGCCATCTCGAACACCGTCCACGTCGTCCCCGGCTGGTTGGGCACGCTGAACGACGCGATCACCTGGCCTCGGCGGTACACCACCACCTGCGCCGCCGATCGCGCGAGCGCGGTGCTGCTGGTCGACGAGCGGTTGGTGAAGTCGTGCACCGAGTACCGGTAGGTGCCCGACACCTCCTGCACCACGGTCACGGTCTCGGGTCCGTGCCCGTTGACGTCGTCCACGTCGAGCGCGGCGTACGGAGGGCCAGTCAGGCTGCCCGGTGAGGAGTAGTAGACCCGGAACCGGCTTCCGCTCTGCAGCGGACCGGTGAGGTGCGAGTCCAGGTCGGCCGGGGTGCTGCTCCAGGTGAGCTTGATGCGCAGATCCAGGTCGTCTGGTGAAAGGTCCAGGTCCTGCCCCGCGGTCACACGCTCGCCGATGACGATGCCGGTGCGTGTCTCCGTCACGAAGCCGGTGGCGGACACCTGCATGGTGTACGTGCCCGCCGGCACCCCCGTGATGCTGTACCGCCCGTCCGCGCCCGTGGTGCCGGTGGCGGCGACGTCGCCCGTGATCGCGTTGATGCCGCGCCGCAGCGTGACCCCCGCGCCGGGGATGGCGGCCAGTGACCGCGCGTTGCGAATGCGGCCCGCAATGGCCCCGGGGTGCGGACTGGTGCGCACCAGCGGCACCTCGGCCAGCACCGTCGTGTCCAGCTGCGCCGGCTCCACCCCATGCAGCGTCACGCTCTCGTAGCCCTCGGCCTCCACGATCAATGTCTGGCGCCGCGCCTGCAGCATCGACGTGACGTACGTTCCCGCCGCGTCGGTGGTGGCCACCGGCGACGTGGCGTCGGCGGTCCGGAGGCGCGCGCCCGCGATCGGTTGCCGCGTCTCTCCATCGACCACCCGCCCCTCGAAGCGCCCGCCGCATGCGTCGGCGAGAAACTGGTAGTCGTTCCCCAGCCTGCCGATGATCCAATCCCGCGACTCGCCGGAGCGCAGGTAGCTTTCTTCCAGGGAGTGGAGCCTGAACCCGGCAAACACCTCCATCGCGTAGCTCGCCGTCCATCCTCCCAGCGCCAGGAACCACAGCGACGAGGGCAGGTTGCCTTCCATCTCGCGGGCGTACTGGGTGGACAGGGTGGGCGACTTGGCCCCGGGCACCTTCATGATGAAGTCCTCGGCCCGGCCGTGCTTGATGGTGATGCCCGCCGACCGCATCACGTTGGGAATGGTCCCGGGAAACAGCGGGGATGCCAGGGAGATGAAGCTCACGCAGGTGGGCTGTCCCGCGCGCACGGGCTGCACCGACGCCAAGGCATCCAGCGTCATCAGGTTTCCCTGGGAATGGGCCGTCATCACCACGTTGTAGCCCTCGCGGCGCCACGCCATGGTGAGCGAGGCCAGCCGCTGGGCGTCCGCCGGAACCGCGGTGGGAACGTTGAGCAGCTGCCGGGCCATCTGCGTGACCGATTCCCACAGGTCCGTGCGGGTGGTGCAGCCCAGCTCGTGCTCGCGCTGCGTGGTCGTCATCCAGAAAAGCTTCCACGCGTACGCGGCGCCGCGCTCGGCGATGGCCGAAAGCACCTTCCACGCGCAGTAGTCGCCGGCAAAGGGCAGCATGGCGCTGTGGTTGTAATTCACCAGGTACACCACACGCGGCGCGGCGGGCACGGGCAGCGACCCGTTGGGCATCTGCACCAGCGTTCCGCGCCCGCTGGCCCTGGCCGCCTGGGCGAGCGCGGCCATCCCCCCCTGCGCGGCGTCCAGCGTGTTGTTCATCCCGTTGGTGTAGACGAACGCCGTGCGCACCTGCTCGGCCTCGGTAACGGCCGCCTGAAAGCGGGCGGCAGCGCCGCTTGCCGCGTTGCTCGGGGCGAACGCGAAGACCTTGCCGTGCAGCGCCGCGCTCACCCGCATGATGGCGTCCCCGTCGCGCGCCCAGTCGAACGCCAGGGCCGAGACACGGGCCAAGTGCCGGTGCGCCGAATCCGCCGGCACCTCGGCGACCAGCGTGGCCACGCGCTGCAGGTGCTCGCCCCAGGCGGCCACCGGGTCCGTAGCCGTAAGCACCCGCCGCGCGGACGTCAGCACCGGATCGGACGCCGGGACCGTGGCAGTGGCCGCGGGCGCGCTGGCGTACAGCACATGGTTGCGGTCCATCCGCAGCGTTCCCCCGGCTGCCACCACCAGCGAATCCACCACCACGTCGGGGGTGCCGTAGCCGGGAAGCGCCTGCACCTGGTACGGAACGTCGGAGCCGTGCGGGTGCTCGCCGGCCGTGGCGACCACCTGCACGCCCTGCCCGGCCACGATGGTGAGCGTTCTGGCGGGCTCGACCGGCGGGGGAGGCGGAGGCTGCGTGGGGGACTTCTTGTCACTGCAGGACGCCAGGGCCAGTGCTCCGGCAACGCACATGATGAGTTTCGCGAACCGCATTGATACCTCACTGCATGATGGGAAGTGGCAGGAACTTCACGGCTCCGGGAGGAGCCGACGGGTCCGGGTCGGGGAGAGCGGGAAAGGATGGAGCCGATGAAACTGGATGTGCGATGCGGCTGCCCAGCAACCGGCGTGCCGCTCCGGGAGAGACAAAAAACGAAGTGTTTGCCGACGCGTCCGGCAAGGCCATCCTCTCGGGGTGTCGCCCCGCCGCCACATTGCTGGGGCCGCGATGCCCCAATCGGCCGTACCTGCCGGCGGACGTGAATCCGCACTCACGCGTCCGTCCCGACCTCTGGAATCATGGTCGGACGCGCACAGCCCGATTCCCGGGGTCCAGTCGTTCCTGGGGTGACAACACCCCTGCGAAGAATGGGTCCGGTGACGTGATATGAAATCCGGAAAAAGACCACCGTCTGAAAAGCGCGCGGCTCACCTCGATCATTGAGTGGGTGGATGGTTTTCCAAGACCGCGCATCAGGTGGTGCGGCCGTCTTGTTCCGGTGCGCCATGCAGATCTGCTGGCGTCCGCGTCCACCACAAAAAATTCTCATGGCACCCTGCCGCGCCGCCCTGCGTCGACCGTTCCCGCAGCCTCTCGGGAAGTCCGGAGCACTCCCGGCCGCAACAGCGGACCGACATTGTAGTTGCGCTCGACGACGGAATCTGGAGCGTGCAATCCAGAGGACATCGCGCGGCACGAGAAAACTCCGCTAACTCTGCTAACTCTGCGTGAGGCCCATTCGTTTTTGCAGAATCGGTATGATGATATGAGACATCACGGCGCGCTTCACGGGTCGCGAATGCCGAAGGGGCCGGCACCCGTGTGGGTGCCGGCCCCTCCGCCGTATCGTTGCCCGACTGACTGACCCTGAATCAGACGTCGCCGCCGAAGAGGGGGAGGTCGGGGACCACGCGCAGGGGCGTGTCCTCGTCCGGCTGGCCGTTGGCGGCGGAGGCCAGGCGGTCGGCCTGTGCCTGCTGCTGGTTCTGCTGCATCATCGCGGTGGCGGCCATCACGCCGGCGGGGCCCATGGACTCCACCATGGTGCTGGGCACCACCATCATCCCGCCCTTCTGCTTGAGGCCTTCGTACAGGATGTTCATCTGCCGAAGCTGCAGGGCGACGGGGTTGGACTGGTAGGGCTCCGCCGCCTTCTCGAACAGCCTGGCGATCTCCACCTCGGCCTCGCCCAGGATGATGCGCGCCTGCTTCTCCCGCGCGGCCTGCGCCTCGCGCGACATGGCGTCCTGCAGCGACGCGGGGATCACCACGTCGCGCATCTCCACCGAGTGCACGCTTACGCCCCACGGCGTGGTGCGCTCGTCGATCAGCGCCTGCAGCTCCTTCTCGATGTGCAGCCGCCCGCGCAGCAGCTCGGTGAGCGAGGTGCGGCCGATGATGTCGCGCAGCGCCGTCTGCGCCGCCCAGCTGACGGCCTGGCGGTAGTCCTGCACCTCCAGCGCGGCCTTTTCGGGGTCGTACACGGTCCAGAAAAGCACCGCGTCCACGTTCACCGGCACGGCGTCGCTGGTGAGCGTCTGCTCGGCGGCGAAGGGCGTGGTGACGGTGCGCTGGTCGATCCAGGCCGCCACCGTGTGGACGCCGGGAACCACCCAGAACACGCCGGGGCCCTGCATCCCCACGTACCGCCCGAACTTGAGGACGACGGCGCGCTCCCACTGGTTGGCGATCTTGGGCGAGAACATGGCCACCGCGCCGATCACCGCGCCGGCGATGGCGGCCGTGATGCTGCCCGTGGCCGCGGCCGTCGCGACCCCCGCGGCGGTGGGGCCGATCAGCGCCAGCGAAGCCAGCACGTTGCCCCGCGGCGCCTTGGCTTCGGGCGAGATGATGCCCGTGCTCGACGTCTTGAAGGGAACCAGGTCGGTTGCCATGGAATGAGCTCCTTGGGAGTTACGGCGTGCGCCGGCTGTCCAGGTGAATGATCACGTCGTCCATCGAGAATCCCAGCGCCGCCGCCTGGCGCAGGAACGTGTCTTCCAGGGCGCACAGCTCGTCGAACAGCTCTTCGCGGCGAATGGCCTCGGGCGACGCACGCACTACGATGCCCACCCCGCCCACGGTTTCGAGCACCTGCTGCCGCTCCAGCTCGGCGTAGGCGCGGGCGACGGCG